>RECC01000061.1 GCA_007692455.1 Alkalibacterium sp.
TTTGTCGGTGGCAGTTTTACTCCGGTAGAAAATTTTTCTCAACTGCTCCGGTCTATAGGAAACTGGACGCCAAACGGTGCAATGATGACAGCCTATCTGCAGCTCCTGCAGGGGTTTGCATTAACGGAAGTGATGGGCATGCTTATTCGGGTATTGGGAATGACGGTTATTATACTTGCAATTAGTATTATGCTCTTTCCAAAAAGGAGGCTGGACTAGATGCTGACAATATTTATACTTCAATGGAAACGTCTGCTGAAGCAGCCAGCTTTGATACTCACATTTTTTGGCCTGACGCTTCTATTTGTTTATTTTCTAGCTGGTGGACAGGGAAACCAGACCATTACTGTTCCAACCTATTCTAATGATCTGACGAGTGTGGAACTGAACGACTGGCTGGATAGACTAAATGAAGAGGAGATTTACGCTTTTGAAGAAACTGAAGAGGAAACTGTAAGGGAAGCCATACGTATGAACGAACGCTCTTTTGCTCTGGAACTGAGTGATCAGAGCTATCGTTTTCTAATTGGCAGGGAAGATATGGAAATTTCTCCTGTCATACGTTTTGTAGAACAGCAGTACCGTACAGTCCATCGTCTAGAAGAAGCAGCAAGTATTGGAGGTGTTGGAGAGATAGAACTGAGAGAATTCATCACTGTTGAAACAGTAGCCAGGAGTGAGGTGGGCTCGTCAAATGAACAGTACCGGCTAGGCGTAGTATTCGGCATGACACTCTATTTCTCAATATTCTCCATTTTATTTCTGATGGTGAATCTAATTGAGGAAAAAGTGACTGGAACATGGCAGAGATTGATATTTTCGCCACTCACCAAAGCAAGGATTTATCTGGGTCAGCTATTTCATTATGGGATGGCCGGTGTGATTCAAATTGTACTGGCCTTGATTATTCTCAGGGCCTTAATCGGTTTCGATGTAGGTGATAACTATGCTGCAATCGCTCTGGTCATCCTCAGCTTTGTTTTTGCAATCGTATCGCTGGGGCTTGTATTAATGGGACTTGTGCAAACCCCTCAGCAACTGCAGATAGTGATTCCGATAGTGGGGACCTCGATGGCCATGCTGGGAGGAGCTTTCTGGCCGTTGGAAGTTGTAAACAATCGCTTTCTATTGTTCATTGCTGATTTAATGCCTATCCGTTACGGAATGGAAGGACTGACGGGAGCAATTCTGAGAAATGAATCCATACCTCAGTTGGCTGGACCTGTGCTGGTTCTATTGGCTATGGGGATAATCTTCATGGCTATTGGACTCAATTTAATGGAAAAAATTGGTGAAAATTAACGAGAAAATTAATTGAAAAATAATTCACAAAAGAGATGAAGAATTGTTGACCAGCCTGGTCAGTAAGGGTATACTTAGGATGCCGACCAGGGTGGTCAATTTTTTCTATCCCATACTGACCAATTCGGTCAAGTTACTTATCTAAAATAGTATTGAAGAAAGGAGGGTTTCAATGAATGATGCGTTTAAATCACTCGACAGGGAAAAACAGAATCGGATTTTAGACGCTGGTTTTCAGGAGTTTGCTGAGAAGGGCTATAAACAGGCTTCTACTAATCAAATTGCGAAAGCTGCCGGAATAGGCAAAGGAACGCTATTCTATTATTTTAAGAACAAGCAGTCATTATTTCATGACTTAATTGAAGAAGCGTTTAACATCGCTGATGAGACGTATCTGAGTCAGATTAATTTTGAAGAAACTGATTTCTTTGAGCGACTGAGAGAATCGAGCGAACTTAAAATGGAAGTATACCGGAAGCAGGAGCATGCATTGACTTTCATGGCTCAGGTGTTCATGCATATGAATGAATATAAACTTCCGGAGAGACTGCTTGAGAAAAGAAAGCAGGCTGAAGAGATATGGGGAAGTGTCCTGACAAAAAATATAGATTTCTCAAAATTCAGAGACGATATTCCACAGGAAAAAACGTTCAACTATATTAGATGGACGATTGAAGGCTACAGGATGGAGCTGGAACAGAGAATCAAGCTTCAAGGACTGAGCGCTCTGAGTAATGTGAAGCTGGAGCCTTACTATGAAGAGTTTTATGACCATCTGGATACACTGAAAATGATTTACTATAAAGAAGAGTTTCGCTAATTTGAGAAAGTGAGGTATTAGAATGAAAAAAGTAATCGAAATTACTAAACTGAAAAAAACCTTTGGAAAGACTGAAGCTTTAACTGATGTAACCTTTGATGTGAACGAAGGGGAAATTGTTGGCTTTATTGGTCCCAACGGTGCAGGTAAATCAACAACCATTAGAATTTTGCTCGGACTTATTAAAGCGGATTCGGGGACAGCTAAAATTTTTGGGGAAGATGTCTGGGATGATGCAGTATCCATTCATAAGCGAGTAGCCTATGTTCCGGGAGACGTCAACTTGTGGCCTAACTTGACTGGCGGACAGGTCATCGATCTGTTTTTGAGCATGCGTGGAGCCAAAGTAGACAAGAAGCGAAAAGAAGAATTGATGAAACGCTTTGAGTTTGATCCGACGAAAAAGTGTCGCGCCTACTCCAAAGGGAACAGACAGAAAGTGGCTCTGATTGCGGCTTTCGCAGCGGATGCGGATGTCTATCTGTTCGATGAACCGACAGCCGGCCTCGACCCACTGCAGGAACGCGTCTTTCAGAGTTATGCGAGAGAAGTTCAGCAAAG
Organism: Alkalibacterium sp.; assembly: GCA_007692455.1. Lineage (GTDB taxonomy): Bacteria > Bacillota > Bacilli > Lactobacillales > Carnobacteriaceae_A > Alkalibacterium. The sequence goes on from RECC01000061.1 coordinate 2,684, forward strand.
AGGGGCGAGCGTTCTGTTATCCAGCCATATATTGTCTGAAGTAGAGCAGCTGTGCGATAAAGTAGCAATTATTCGACAAGGCGAAATTGTGGAATCGGGTTCGCTGACTGATTTGAGACACCTGACTCGTTCGCAAATTAATCTAAAGACAGCAGAAGAACTGCCTAACCTGGAAGAACAGTCCTTTGCACATAATGTTGTGAGAGAAAAAGATGAAATTGTCTTCCAGCTCGACAGCGATCACTTGAATGACTTCCTGAACTATATCGAACCATTTACGGTTTTGAAACTGGAAAGCGCACCGCCCAGACTCGAAGATTTATTTATGCGTCACTATGAAACGGTTAAGGGAGGCGACTAATCATGCAGGCACAAGCTCAGACAGGCCGTTTGTTTCGTTTTACCCTAAAAAAAGAATGGCTGAAGATTCTTCTCTGGCTGATAGGGGCTGCCTTTTATGTGATACTGGGTATTTTTGCCTTTGTTGAAGTTTACGGCGATCCAAGTGAACGTGAGGCTATGGCAATAGCAATGGAAAACCCTGCTATGCAGGCATTGTTTGGACGGCTCATTGGAGCGGACGATTACACAATTGGTGCCATGTATTCACAAACCATGTCCTTAATCGGCTACGTTATTTTTGCCATTATGTCTATATTGCTGGTCGTGCGAAACACCCGTTCAGAAGAAGAAGACGGTATATTGGAATTGATTCAGGCACTGCCGACTGGACGACTTGCTCATACGACTTCAGCTATCTTTATTCTTCTACTGTCAAATGCCTTGCTTGCCGTAGTATCGGCTTCAGTTCTACTTGCCTTGGGAGACAGAAGTATAACACTTGAAGGTGCAGTTTTGACCGGACTCAGTTACGCGACTATCGGGTTGATTTTTGGAGCAGTAACTTTGGTAACGGCCCAGCTTTCAAATAATGCACGCGGGGCGATGATGCTGGCCTTTGGCGTATTAGGTATTTCCTATATGATGCGAATAGTGGGAGATTCAGGCTATGAACTATTGAGTTGGCTGTCTCCCTTGGGATTGATTTACGGAACAGAAGCCTTTGTATCCAATAACTGGTTCCCGATATGGATAGGGCTGGCACTCAGCCTCGCACTGATTGTAACGGCACTTTGGCTGAAAAACCGGAGAGATATGGGAGCGGGTTTACTGCCTGACCGGGCCGGGAAAAAACATGCCTCTTCTTTTTTAAAGACACTGTTTGGCTTTACATTCAAGCTGTTGAAGACTCCGCTTATCGTTTGGGCGGTAGCTATGCTGCTGCTAGGCGTTTCCTATGGCTCAGTTATAGGCGATGTGGAAGGTATGCTGGAAGGCAATGAAGTGGTTGCTCAAATTATAGCAACTGATCCAAGTTTGAATTTAACAGACCAATTCATCGGCGTGATTTTAGGGGTGCTGGCAATGGCAGCGACCATTCCATCCTTGCAGGTCATGCTGAAACTGAGAGGCGAAGAAAAGAAACATAGGATGGAAAAAGTTATAGCCAGTGCGCATTCACGATTGACTGTATTTAGCACCTTTATTTTACTAAGTACCTTGGTCGCCCTAGTCTTTCAGCTTCTTCAGTCACTTGCCTTTGGCGGTTCTGCAGTTGCGGTCGGCTACGATGTGTCACTGACAGATATCATTACCGCAGGATTGGGTTATGTACCTGCTATCTTGCTTATGATTGGTGTAGCTGCCATACTGATTGGCTGGTTCCCTAAACTGACATCACTCATCTGGCTGTATCACTTTTTCGTCTTTGTGGTATTCTATTTCGGCGGACTCTTTGATATTCCAGAAGTGATTAATGGTCTTTCGCCGTTTTATCACATTCCTGAACAACCGATAGAAAGCTGGAACTGGACGGTAACACTTGTGCTGACGGCACTAGCTCTCCTCTTTATGGCTATTGGCTCTATTGGATACCGTAAACGTGATATAGACTAAAAACATTTATTAAAGTGCGTCAGCAAAACAATACACTCATCAGATCAGAGACTAGTCAGCAGTCAGTCTCTGGTCTGATTTTTTTATTTTTACTACGACAAGTGTAGTAATCATTTAGATGATATGATAAACTTAGTACAACGACAGACGTAGTAAAGTAAAAGAATACACTTTCAGAGAGGAGCCTCATATGATCAGCAGTGATGTCATTCGTGGCTATAACGATACCTTTCTTCTTTCTCTGTTAAATGAAGAAGATTCATATGGTTACGCACTATCCAAACAGATAAAAGAGAAGACGGATGGCCAGTATATTATTAAAGAAACGACCATGTATTCAGCTTTTACGCGTTTAAAGAAGAACGATTATATCGAATCGTATCCCGGTGAAGTCACTCAGGGAAAACGGCGAACCTATTACCGGATTACAGCAAAAGGAAAACAGTATTTAAAAGAAAAACAGAATGAATGGGCAGTAACAAAAGAAGTGGTTGATCAGTTAGTGGGAGGGGTAAAAAATGACGATAATTAAAGAATACGTCAATCAGGTTTTCAAGACTGTACCTTTGACGGAGGAAACCAATCAGCTTAGACTAGATATTCAAGCTAATATGGAAGATAAATACACCGAATTGAGAGAGAGTGGTGTATCAGAACATGAAGCCTTGGGTGTGGTTATCGCTGAATTTGGCAATATCGATGAGCTGCTCGATGAAATGGGCATCTCGAAAACATCTAGTGAGAATAAAAGCCAGCAGCCAGCTATGGAAGAAGAGGCAATCGACTACTTTATTCAGTCAAAATCCAAGCTGGGGATTAGAGTAGGGGCAGGGATACTGTCTATTTTGTCAGGCATCGCTTTTTTACTGATTTTGTTGAGCGTATCTTATATTATTCCTGCAGCAAACATCATTGGGATTATTCTATTATTAAGCGGTATTGTAGTCGGTACAGCCTTACTAGTAGTTGAAGGCATGCGTACAAGCAATTTAAAAGCCTATCATCATCCTTTTGTTTTGCTTCCAGACAGTCGCGAGCGCTTGGAAGAGGAACGAGATGCCTACAAAAAGTCATTGACCTTAAGCATTGTTCTAGGGGTATCCTTTTGTATTATGTCAATGGCACCGTTTTTGATTGGTCTCTTGTCAGCAGCCATACTATCGGTTCCAGTAGGAATTGGAATGATGCTCATTTTAGCGGGTATCGGTGTCGTGTTTTTTGTCTACAGCGGGAATGTGTATCATGCTTATGACGTGCTTTTGACAAACGGCAAGAGCCCGGAGAACTTCGAAGAAGAAGTCAAAGCAGATGCAAGGCGAAGAAAAGTGGATTATATTATTGATGAAATTTACTGGCCTGTTATCGTTGTCATTTATTTGGCATTCAGCTTTCTAGTGGGTGGCTGGGGATGGACCTGGCTGATATTTGTTATCGGTGGAGTGCTTGAAGATGTCATTAAAGGACTTTTAGGTGCGTGGGAATAAGAGCTGGCCATCAAAACGGCTTTTGCTTTTATGAATAAAAAAGGAAACTACTCATTAGACTGGGCAGTTTCCTTTTTTGTATTTATTTAGTTATGTTTCAAGACAATCTTGCCTATAGTATGTTCAGTTTGAAGCTGACGATAGGCTTCTGTCAGTGTTTCAGTAGTCATTTCTTCATATACTGTGGACAGGGTAGATGTGATAAAGCCTTGTTCCACCTGGTTTTTCAGTTCAGTCAAGTATTCATGCTGCTTAATCCAGTCGTCCGTTCCATAAACTGAACGGGTATACATTAATTCGTGGCTCAAAGTCAGGCTTTTGCCAAAGAAAGCGCCGGGCAAAGGTTTCGTAATTGGAAGAAGCGTACAGAGCTGACCTTGCGGTTTAACAACTCGCGCTGCTTCTTTAATATTATCGTCAGAACGGGCCGCTAAAAAGACGGCATCGATAGTCGTCAGACCATGTTCTTTTAACTGGTCCTTAAACGGTTTGGTATGGTCAATCACAAAGTTAACACCTAAAGACTTAACGTGTTCAGTACTCTCATCCCGGGAGGCCGTACCGACAACGTTGAATCCATAATTGAGAGCCAGCTGACAGGCTATGGATCCGACTCCTCCGGCCGCACCGACAATCAGTACGGTGACGTTACTCGGCTTATCTGCCAAGCTGAACAGTTTCAAACGGTCATGAATTACTTCATAGGAGGTGAGAGCGGTTAATGGAAGGGCAGCAGCTTCTTCAAAGCTCAGATTTTTCGGTTTTATACTGACCATTCGTTCATCAACAATATGGTAATCTGCCTGGGCACCTTCGTTATTGGGTGTTCCGGGGTAGAAAACCTCGTCGCCTTCTTTAAATAAAGTGACGTCTTCCCCTGTGGAAACAACTACTCCAGCTACATCTCTCCCTAAAATAGTAAAAGAGTCATCACTGGACTTTTTCATCATGCGTGTCGCGAAATCTGTCGGATTCAGAGCAACCGCCTTGACTTCAACGAGAAGCTCCCTTTTTTTGGGTTCGGGTACTGGTAGTTCCTCTTCCTCAAATGGGGGGAGGTCCTGTTCTTTTTTCGGATCGTAAAAACCATAGGCTTTCATTACATTGGTCATGAAAAGTCTCCTTTCGTTTTGTGTTACTATCAGTTTACACGTAACGAATCATATCCTCAAAGTATTTAGTTGAAAATCCATTAAAAGAACTATTGATTTAAATTATACAAAGTTTTCGTTAAAATAGTAATGAGAAAGTACACATTAGATTGAGAATAGGAGATGAAAAACATGTCAAACTATATTGAAAATGCACTAAAGGTGTTCGAAAATAATTTTGCTTTAAGAAAAGAAGAAAAGGTGGCAGTCATTACTGATGACCGCATGAGGCAGGTAGCTGTTCCTTTTTATGAAGCAGCCTGTATCAAAGGGAACGAGACTGTTTTTCTACAGTTTCCACCACACTACAAATCTGGAGAAGAACCTCCAAAACTGGTTGCCCAAGCCATGAAAGAAGCTGACGTTGCTTTGTGTATTACCAGCGCGAGCATCACGCACACCCGAGCCAAAAAAGAAGCAGCGGCCTCAGGTACACGAATCGGAACAATGCCGGGAATTACATTGTCCATGCTTGAAAAAGGTGCAATCGAAGCGGATCCGAAAGTAGTCATTGAGCTGACAGAGAAATTCACCACCGTCCTTGATAAGGCGAGTGATGTTAAAATTGAAAAGGCGGGAGAAGTGCTGACTTTTTCTGTCGAAGGACGTAAAGGCATTCCAAGCACGGGCATCTTCCGTGAAAAGGGACAGGCAGGTAACGTACCTTCAGGGGAAGCCTTCATCGCTCCACTTGAAGATTCAGCTAACGGTTCACTTATTGTCGACGGTTCTATTGCGCAGTTGGGAATCGTTAAAGTTCCTTTAAAACTGACGATTGAAAACGGACGTTTAGTCAGTGCCACAACTCAGCAGGGTGAAGATTTACTGGAGCTTCTGGGAGACGGTGATGGACGAATTATCGCTGAATTCGGTATAGGGACTAACCCATCAGCGCAATTGACAGGTGTTGTTCTGGAAGACGAAAAAGTATACGGCACAATCCATATTGCGTTTGGTTCGAATAAACCCTTCGGAGGCACTACAGAAGCAGGCGTGCACATTGACTGCGTTGTTAAGGAACCGACAGTTTATATTGATGAAGAACTCATTATGGAAAATGGGAAAATGGTTGAATCAGCATCACTTTAGACATATATTAAAAACTGATTATGAATGCAAGCATTTCTTGCCGAGCTTTTGAATTATAAGACTGATAGGTAGGACGACTGAAATTACTCATAAGGATGATGTGCAATGCCCAGAAATGAAGTGAAAATTCGAGCTATTCAAATTTTGTCCTGGGGTATGGTACTGTTCTGGATGGCAGTGATATTCTGGTTTTCTTCTCAACCGGCAGATGAGTCTGTGAGGTGGAGCGTAGGAGTGATGGAGGCAGGCAGAGATGTTCTGACGAACTGGCAATTAGTTGGAATAGTCTCCTTTATTCTCTTGTACCACGTTTTCCTCATCTGGCTGGCGCGTCTGAAAACGCATTGGCTGGTTAAAACACTGCTGTTTATAGCCTTCGTGTTGCTTAGTATCTTTGCGGTTTACGTATTGTACACGATGGTCCGTCCGCGTGTGGGTGCGTTAGGCATATTTCAGATGAATCGCTGGGTCATTCATCGGCAATTGAGAAAATTTGCGCATTTTATTATATTTCTGTTTCTGGGAACTTTTCTTATCAATGCGTTGACTGTTTCGAATGTCACTGGATGGAAGGCAATAGTTATTGCCCTCTTTGTTTCCTTTATCTATGCCATCTCAGATGAACTGCATCAGCATTTCGTTCCTGGTCGCACGCCTCTAGTCATGGATGTGATGATTGACACAGCAGGCGCTGCAGTCGGAATTATCCTTTACAGCTTCGTAAATGGACTCTTTAAATTAGTTAGACGACTAACGCACCGTTATAATGATTAGAAAAAACCGCTCGGACTGAACGTAACTCGTCAGCCTGAGCGGTTTCTTTGTATATTATGGAATAAATCGACCATCCGATTTTGTTTCAAAGTGATTTAATTAGTTTAATCAATGAGTGTAAGATGAGTTGGGATAATCTTTCGTTATAGTATCAACTGACTGAGCAAGATGCAAATAGGTTAATAGTATCAGAAGAGATTGTGCGAACTGGAAGGTAAGGAACCAACTGACTTCATGTAATACCAGGGTATTCCGGTAACTGATTAAGGATGATAGCACTGGGTTAGTATTATTAGAAGATATTCTATTAACTCGGAGTAGAGGAAACACATGACTTAATGCTATCCAGAAGTATTGCGGTAGCTAGGAGAGATAAATGTCACTGAGTTAATGTTATCAGACAAGATTCAATTAACTGACAGGCTAGAATCCGTATGACTTCATGCAATACCAGGGTATTCCGGTAACTAGTTAAAATAATATCGCTGGGTTAGCCTTATCCATGGTTAGAAAAGTAAAAGAGCTCTTCCAGAAATGAAAACCCAGCCGATGAGCGGCTGGGTTCCTTTTGGACTATATAGGAACATACGCGTACACGACGCGTATGACCAACTTATTTCTCTAAAACAAATCCAGTTGTCTCGGACCTAAATAATCAAAGGACAGACCGAGCAGTTCCTGTAGGCGCTTAGCGTTTTTCGCTGCATGGCCTCCAGAATTATTGTTGAATATTATGGTGATGTGACTGGACTGTTTCTGCAGCGCATCGACATGGTCTTTAAACTCAAGCAGTTCGTCATCCGAATAATCATAGAGGGTCCGCTGCACACGCCAGTCCTGCACTTCTTTTCCACCCGCCCAGCCTTCATAATTTCGTCCGTGCAGTCGAATCATACTGAGTTGAGCATTCGTGCACTCCACGACTTGGGGAATACTGTTATGAGGAGTCTGGGGCTGATCAACAACTACATGACTGAACTGCAAGTCAGTCAGCAGCTGCAATGTCTTACCTTTAGTCTCGTCAGTAAACCAGGAAGGGTGGCGAAACTCCACAGCTACCGGTAGATTTTGCATGTGTGCTTTTATGTATTTCAGATAGTTCACATTCTGCCGAGTGCATTCCATATATGGAGGAAACTGAAAGAGAAAGGTGGTTATTTTATTCGCTTCTATCAGGGGAGCCATCGCCTCCAGGTAAGCATCAAAGACTTCTTTCATTGAATCAAATTCCGGTGAAAATGGTTGATGCAGCGTCATTTTGCTGTAAACTTTCGGTATAAAACTGAAATTAGATGGTGTTTTATCTGCCCAGCTTGTGGTGTTAGCTAGAGAGGGTATGGCATAAAATGGAGTATCCAGTTCGACAACTGGAAAATGACTAGCATAATCTTCCAGTTTTTTTGAGCGATTTCTTTGAATGAGGGGGTGATCGCTCCAACCCGTCAGCCCAATTGTAATCATATTTACTCCATCATTTCCGTTATAGTTAGTTGCTCATTGATTACCCTGACCAGTAATTCTTCAAAGTCATATTGAGGTTCATCGGCGAACGGATCCATGCTTTTAACTTTGCTTCGGCTCATTTGCCTGCGCATTTGTGCCGACAGGTGTCTACCATCCACCAGTTTCTGGATACTTTTTTCCGTGTATTCATAGCCGTCGTGATGAAGAACCCGGCATTTTTTCGGTAATAAGATAGAGGCCAAGCCGTAGTCCTGGGTCACAACAATATCATTTGGATAAGCCAAGCCCATTATTTTAAAATCCGCTTCGTCACTCCCTTTGTCTACCCAGATTCGCTCCACACCATCTGGTAGATCCTTGGTAGAAAAGTGAGAAATACTGGATACAAGAAGCACTTTAATATTAGATTTCTGTGCCTGCCGGATAATAATGTCTTTAACCGGACAAGCATCGGCGTCAACGAGTATCTTCATAATCAGACCTCCTTCATTTTATTCAGTTTACCATAGTAGCCGGTCTATGTGGAATAACAAAGTAAGAAACAAATGGCTGATAATAACTAAAAAAAAAGACAGCCGCAGCTGCCTGTAATTTAAAACAAGTTGATGATATCAGCCCTCAAGTACTTTTTCCATGTTTAAACTGAATTCGACGTTGTCAACGTGAAGAAATTCCTGAAGGTTTAGTACAGTTGCACCGTATAGACTTGCGCGTTTACCAAGTAAGGATTGCTTAATAACAACGTGCTTGTATATAGTCATACTTAAATAGTGATTCAGTAAACTAATTAACTCCGGTATTTCCTCAAGAAGCTCAGAATTGATGTAGACGACTTCCGGGTCATAATTACCAATGACGTTCATTAATCCGATGCCGAAGTCCTTGGCGAACTGAAGAATCAGGTTGAGAGTGGAGGATTCTTTCTGATGATAAGACTCAATTAGGTCATCAAAGGTTAAGGAGCTGTTGCCTCTAAGATCCTGATATCTTTTAACAATGGCCTTTGTAGAACAGTATTGTTCCAGACACCCCTGGTTGCCGCATGGACAGGCTTTGCCGTTAGGATAGAGAACAGTATGGCCAACTTCTCCACTGCGTCCTTTATGTCCTCTGTATAGTTTGCCGTCCAAAATAATCCCGGCTCCAATACCCGTGTGAGCGCTGAAAGAGATAATATTCTGATGTTCATTGTCAAAAGCTGATTCTGCCAGAGCGGACAGGTTTGCTTCATTCTCTAGGTGAATGGGTAAGTCAAGTGCTTCCTCAAGTTTGCTTCCCAAATCAATTTCGTTAAGGTTGAAGTAGGGAGTGAACTCTATTTTGTTATCATGGACGATACCATGAATTGAAACAGTGACACCGATGATACCGAAGGGGATATCACCAATTTCCCCTTTAGCTGTATTAACTATATCTGTAATTGTTTCAACAATATTATCTTTGTTCATTTCTTTTTCTTCAACTGTATATTCTAACTTTTCACCATCAAGGTAAGTGGCTAAGTATGAAATGCGGTCGTATCTCACATCAAAACTGATAGATACGCCGGCTTTTTTATTCACTGTCAGCTGAATCGGTCTGCGTCCGCCAGCTGATGTACTTTTTCCGGGACCAATTTCAATAACATAATTATCTTCAATCAGTCTTCTGACAATCTCAGAAACAGTGGCTTTATTTAAACCTGTTAATTCAGAAATCATAGCCCGTGATACTTCAGGACGGTTAATAATCTCTGATAAGACCAATAGACTATTGTTTTCTCGAATAGAGTTTTTCATTTTAAACATAATCGTTCCTCGTTTCAATTATTTTTTAAGTAAGAGTAGCTTTATAAAGTGGCTGTATAGAAAAATTTCTCAAACTAGTTAAAATTTTACAAGACGCTTTGGAAGCGCTTGACATTAAAAAACAGTTTCGCTATAGTTATTAAAGAAGTTGGTTAATTAAATAAACTAACTATTCATAACTTTAGTTTATCATATTCAGCTTGATAAGAGAAGAAGCTTTAAAGGTTCTTTTCGTTTTTACGAAAGGACTTCAACCCTTCAGCATAAAAGATGCTTTGGTGATAAAGATTAAATTTTACACTAAAAAACAAATGGTTCATGGAACCCTTGTTATTTAAGGTTATATATCATAACTCTATCACACCAGAGACCTATAAGATAGAAGAAATGACTGAAATAAATGAGCCTAAACAAGTAGATACGAAGCTTTGCTTATTGGTTTAGTTCATAAAGTTTGAGCTTGTTCGTTTGAAGTAAGCCTTGGGCAGTTTAAACAAATAAAGATCGGCAGTATTTCGGACAATTAAGGGTTAACAGAATATCCAATTATTTCAATAAAAGGTTTACTAAAATTAAAAGATCGCATTATTAGGAGGAAAAGGTTATGTCAATGATTCAAAATCCGGTACTAAAGGGCTTTAATCCCGATCCAAGTATGTTGAGAGTAGGGGTTGACTTTTATATTGCCGTTTCAACTTTTGAATGGTTCCCCGGAGTCGTTATATATCATTCGAAAGATATGAAAAACTGGCGTCAAGTTGCACGTCCACTAAATCGTGTGGAGCTTTTGGACATGAAAGGAAACCCGGATTCCGGTGGCGTATGGGCTCCTCAACTGAGCTATGCAGATGGTAAATTCCATCTGATTTTTTCTGACGTGAAAGTCACTGGAGGAATCTATAAAGATGTAACCAATTATCTGACAACCTGTGAAACAATTGACGGTGATTGGAGCAAGCCTGTCTTTATGAACCAGTCAGGTTTTGACCCATCCTTATTCCATGACGAAGACGGCCGTAAGTGGTTCGTCAACATGATTTGGGATCACCGCAACGGCAAACACGATTTTGGTGGAATTGTGCTGCAGGAATACAGTGTAGAAGAAGAAAAACTCGTCGGTGACAGAAAAATTATTTATAAAGGAACTGATGTCGGACTGACAGAAGCGCCGCATTTATACAAAATTGATGATTACTACTACTTGCTGACTGCAGAAGGCGGCACAATGTATGAACATCATGCGACACTGGCCCGCTCCAAGTCCATAGAAGGACCATATGAAACCCATCCAGATAACCCTCTGATTTCTTCCTGGGGACACCCTCGATTGGCGCTTCAGAAAGCCGGTCATGCCTCAATAGTTGAAACACAAAACGGCGAATGGTATCTGGCACACCTGACAGGGCGTCCGACCAAAGCTCCGGGAGACGTTTTGCTGATGGACCGCGGTTACTGCCAGTTGGGTCGTGAAACAGCGATTCAGAAACTGGAGTGGAAAGACGGCTGGCCATATGTTGTCGATGGCAATTATCCAAAAGTGGCTGTTGAAGCACCGTATTTACCTGAACAGAAATGGGACGCTGATTTCCCAATCGTGGACACCTTTGATTCAGATGAACTGGGTGGACAATGGCAGACACTGCGTATTCCGTATACTCAGTTTGCTTCTTTAACAGATAAGCCGGGACACCTGCGTTTGTATGGTGCCGGAGGCTTTTCAAATCTATTCAAGCAGGCACTCGTTGCCCGTCGCTGGCAGGCCTTTGAATTTGAAGCTGAAACGAAAGTCGTCTTTGAACCGGAAACATTCCAGCAGCAAGCAGGTCTGGTCAATTACTACAATACGAAGAACTGGACCAGTGTGCATGTCACCTGGGATGAGGAAAAAGGCAAAGTCATCGACTTGTATGCTTCTGAGCGTAACAATGTGTCCAATCCTTTAGGAGGCGACGTCATTTCTGTACCGGATAGTACTGCTGCAGTCTGGTTCAAAGTTACAGTGGACCAGTACACCTATCAGTTCAGCTATTCTTTTGACGGCGAACAATGGCAAGACATTCCTGTGACCTTTGATTCATGGAAGCTGTCTGATGAGTATATTCAAGAATCCGGCTTCTTTACCGGAGCGTTTATTGGCATGAGCTGTATCGATAACAGCGGTATGAATAAAGCAGCTGACTTCGAGTATTTCCGATATGAAGAGGCGGAAGATGAACGGGATCACTGGACAGTAGCGCGTCATTTCGGAAATGGTTCAAAAGGAAAGAACAAGACGGTAGTCGGTCAGAGCGGAACGACTAAATAATAGTAAACTGAAGGGAACGAACACCATCGAAAGCAATAATCGATTCTGGATTGAAACTTTCTTTGGGGTTCGTTTTATTTCTATCTACTATTATCTATCATTATAAGAATGGAAGTGGACAAATGAGTTACGTATTGGGATTGGACTTAGGAACTAGTGGATTAAAAGGCATATTGGTAAATAAAAAGGGACAGGTTGTAGACGAAGCGTCTTCAGAGTACCCGCTATTAACACCAAAGAGAGGGTACAGTGAACAGGACCCGACAGAGTGGTTTAGAGCAGCCAAAGCAGTGATGAAGGCGATTGTCAGCTCCACACCAGATGCAAAAGACAAGCTTGAAGGCATCAGTTTTTCTGGACAGATGCATTCACTGGTTCTACTCGGTGCACAAAATGAGGTGTTGCGTCCGGCTATTTTATGGAATGACGTCCGAACCACTCAGCAATGTGAGACAATCACTGATAAAGTAGATAAACTGATTGCAATTACAAAAAACAAAGCGCTTGAAGGTTTTACATTACCAAAACTCTTGTGGGTAAAAGAAAATGAACCGGAAATATGGAATCAGGTTTCAACTTTCCTGCTGCCTAAAGATTATCTGGGATACCGTCTGACGGGAAACAAGCAGATGGAGTTTTCCGATGCGGCTGGTACGTTATTTCTTGATGTGGAAAGCCGTTCATGGAGTGAAGAAATTGCTGAGGCACTGGGTATGTCAACTGACATCTGTCCGAAACTCGTTCAGTCCCACGACGAGATCGGCAGATTAAGCAGTGAAGTGGCTGAAGAAATTGGCTTTACTAATAGCATACCGGTTTATTCAGGTGGCGCAGATAACCCCTGTGCCGCAGTAGGGGCGGGAATCGTCCGACCGGATCAGGGAATGGCCAGTATCGGAACGTCAGGAGTCTTCCTCTCTTATGAAGAAACAGGCGATAAAGCATACAACGGTCACTTGCACTACTTTAACCATGTGGTGCCGAATGCCTTTTATACAATGGGTGTAACTCTGGCAGCCGGCAGCAGTCTGAACTGGTTTAAACAGACCTTTGCTCCTAAAGAAAGTTTTGAAGAACTGTTGAGTGGCGTATCAGCTGTGAAGCCTGGTTCGGACGGTCTATTGTTTGCTCCGTATATTTCAGGAGAGCGCACACCTTACACAGACAGTGCGATTCGCGGAACATTTTTGGGCATGGACATTGCCCACACACGTAATCATTTTGCACGAGCAGTTCTTGAAGGGATTACCTTCTCTCTTAAAGATTCATACGAACTGATGAAAAAGCACTCCGATAAGAACTTTTCTCAAATCGTTTCTGTAGGCGGTGGCGCAAAGAATCCGGACTGGCTTCAGATGCAGGCTGATATCTTCAACGCTCCTGTGGTGACTTTAGAAACGGAGCAGGGACCGGCAATGGGTGCGGCTATGATAGCTGCAGTCGGTACGGGCTGGTTTGCTGATTTTGAAACGTGTTCTGAAGAGTTTGTTCACTATAAATCCGAGGTTCACCCGAATCCGGAAGCAGTGAGGCTTTATGAGCAAGTTTACTCACATTATCAGGAGGTCTATCC
>RECC01000041.1 GCA_007692455.1 Alkalibacterium sp.
TTTTGTCTATATTTCGATTGGGAAGGCTTAGATTTTTCAACGTAAAACGGTCAGCATTTAATAAATGAAAACAACTAGATTAACTATCTTCAATTACTTTTTATTCAGGTCTCTTACGCTATCATTCCAAATCATTTCATGAGGCACAATGACTTCGTTTTCCACTTCTTTGCCTTCCATTATTCGCTGCACTAATTTAGCTGCCTGATATCCCATCTCTAGGAATGGCTGATTGACTGTTGTAATTGATGGATTAGTGTACTCGATAATTTTTAGTCCGTCAAAACCAGTCAGTGAGATATCCTGAGGAACTGACAAACCATGCTCTCGGATTGCCTTTAATGCTCCTAAAGCCATAATGTCACTGAAACTTATAATTGCAGTCGGTAAATCATCCTTATGAGTATTTAAGTATTCCTTTACATTTTTATAAGCTGAGTTTTCTTTAAAGTCACCATTAATCAATTTATCTTCAATAGAAATCTGATTCATGGCAGTTGCCTTACAAATACCCTTTAATCTCTGACCATTTACATCAGCTTCTCCTTCACCAGTCAAAACAGCTATATTTTTATGACCCTTTGATATGACATAACGAGCCATTTCGAAGGAGGCGTCGACATTGTCAATACTTACGCTTCCTACGTTTTTATTCTCTATCGGAACTTTTACATCTATTAGTACACAAGGTATGTTAGTGTCCAGAAGGGCGTTGAAATAAGGATCATCCAGCCTAATACCTGATAATACCACGCCTCTGATATTTCTTTCTCTACAAAATTTAGCATAATCTTTCTCTTGCTGTTTTTCGGTTTCAGTGAAATACATCGCTAATTCATAATTATCTTCTTCTGTAGCCTGATAGACACCCTTTAATAAATCAAAGGAGTTACTGTTATCTAAACTCTCTGACTTCAAAAACCCGGATGTTATCATCGCAATGGTTTTCTGGTTCTTGGAGGAAAGGTTCCTGGCGACTATATTTGGAGAGTAATTCATTTTTTCAGCAGTCTGTCTGACTTTTTCTCGTGTCTTATCACTTACATCAGGATAATTGTTTAAGGCTTTAGATACTACAGCAACCGAAACACCTGCAGCTTTTGCCACATCTTTGATAGTAGTCACTTTGCTTTCCTCCTTCACTGAATAATTTTGAAAAATGGCCTATTCCGTACCTAACCAATTTTATCATAAAAACACTTACATTCTCTATCCAAGTTTATTTCCCGCCTACACTTCTATCGTTCGCAGCAATAAAGTATTTATTCAGGAAGATAAACAGCATAAATATTGGAATAACGGAAAAAATAGCCCCTGCCATAATGATATCCCAGGCAGTAATGTTTCTGAACTGATTGGATAATGCATTCAACCCCTGCGTCAACATGTAAAGATCCGGACTGGAAATGAACAGCAACGGTCTCATAAACTCATTCCAGACACCCATAAAGATAAAGATGGCTTGAGTAGCAAGAGCTGGTTTAGCATTAGGCAATACTATTTTAAAGAATATACCTAAAGTTGACAGCCCATCCATTGATGCAGCTTCTTCCACTTCTTTTGGAAAATTGATAAAGAACTGTCTCATCATAAAGATATAGGCAATGTTTATCATAGACGTTAATATGATAGACCAATGAGTATTGATAAGATTGAGGTTCGATACTACGATATAAAGCGGGATCATAGTGACTTGTGCAGGAATCATGATGAGGAGCAGCATTAAGCTGAATAAAAATTTTCTCCCGAAGAAATCAATCCTGGCAAAGGCATACCCAGCCATTGTATTGAATATAACGTTCAATACTGTAGTAATCAATGCAACGACTAAAGAATTCCTTACCCACGTAGTGTATTGAGAATCGAAGAGTGTCTGCCACCCGGAAGTACTGACAGTTTCCGGGAAAAAGGTTCCTCCTCCTGCAATTTCTGCAGTAGACTTAAAGGAAGTCAAAATACTCCAAGCAAACGGAAAAAGTGTGAGCAAGCTATATAGTATCAAAATGGTATATACGATTATTTTAAGTGTTTGATTATCTTTTTTCATTTATTATCACCCATTCATCTCATCTGCTTTCATTACTTTGTTGATTATTGCTGTAAATGTAAAAATGATTACCCCTAAAATAAAGGACATCGCAGTAGCTCTACCCATATCGTTACTTGTAAAGGCTAGCTGATAAATATACAGTGTGAAGGTTAAAGTAGAATTTTGTGGTCCGCCTGTTCCACCTGACAGTATAAATGCCTGATCAAAGATCTGGAAGGTACCAACGACTCCCATTGTAATCACGTAGAATAAAATAGGCATGAGTTGAGGTATAGTGACATGGAAAAACTGCCGGATTTTAGTCGCTCCGTCAATAGCAGCTGCCTCGTATAGGTTCGTCGGTATATCCTGAAGTCCGGATAAAAAAACGACCATGAAATGGGGAACTGTTGAAAATATATTCATAATCATGATCACACTTAAAGCAAGATCTGGATTAGTAAGAAAGTGAATTCTCATTCCCGTCAGTTGTTCGAGCTGATTGACAACTAGTCCGTTGTTATTGAACAGCCACATAAAGATAAGAGTCATAGCTGATGATGAGGTTAATGTCGGAATGAACATTACCGTTAAAAACGCTCGATTGAATTTGACCTTACTATTTAATAATGCTGCCAGTATTAAAGCAATAGACGTTTGTATCGGGACAACAACTGCAACATAAGTACTGGTATTTCTTAATGCTGCCCAGAACCTCGGATCTCCGATGATTTTTCTGAAATTATCAAAACCTATAAACGTACGCGTTCCAGACAAGAGATTGATATTGAAAAACATCATGAAAAAGGCGTAGGCGATAGGTACTACGATAAATAGAGAGGCTGTTAACGTTGCCGGAGTCATAAAGGTCAGGCCCTGAATATTGTTACTTCTTTTTTTTCTCATTTTGACTACTCCCTAAATATAAATCAACTCCAGACGGTTAATATGTCTGGAGTGACTTTTTTTATCTTCTATCTAATTCTGCATTAGCTTCCTCTTCTGCAGCCTGCATTGCTTCTTCTACTGTCATCGTTCCATTTACTGCAGCCTGGAAATAATTATCAAAAGCAGACGCCACTACAGGTAAACTTTCCCCTGAACTCCAAACCGTCCCGTATTCAGCTGCCAGCACATGAGGCTCCAGAACTGGATTATCAAATAAATCCATTGCATCAGCAACCGATTCTCTTGGAGGTAATGTACCAGACAATTCGCTCCATTGCTGCAAGCCATCATTAGTCATATAGTTAATGAACGCAATCGCTTCTTCTCTATTTTCTGCATCTCTGGAAACAGTGTATCCTACACTGAAGGTCATTGACTGCTCTTCTCCGTTAATGGTCGGAGATTCAAGAACGGCATAATTCAAGTCAGAGTATTCCTGGTTGAGCGCACTGATGACCCAGTTTCCTTCAATCATCATAGCAGCTCTATTTGCCCCAAATGCAGCGCCAGCCGAGTCAATCCCCATATCAATCTGAGGGTTCTGAAGGTATCCTGCTTCTTTACCTTCTATGATAGATTCAAAGTACTCAATAGCTTCAGGGCTTGATGTAAAGTCTGCGCTTCCCTCTTCTCCTGCCGGATCTAATCCATTGTTTATAAAGGCACTATAATGTCTTGCGAGAGTCTGGTCAAAAATCATAGCCGCTTGATTATCTTCAAGGTCTCCCTGCAGTTCATCAGCAAATGCCATTAAGTCATCCCAGTCACGTGGGATATCTTCTGTGCTGTAGCCCGCAGCTTCCAGTAAGTCTTCATTTACATATAACGCCAATGTTGAATAATCTTTAGGGACCGCATACAATTCATCTTCTCCACCTCTGAATACATCAATTAGAGGGTCAAAAAAGTCATCGACATCGTCTATCTCACCTGATATGTTTTCCAGAACGCCACTTTCAATAAACATTGGTGCAGCAAAAGCTTCCAGGTAAAAAACATCCGGTGCATTATTTGCGGCAAATCTGGCAGTCATCGCATCCTGGAAATTATCCTGTATGATTTCCAGTTCAACTTCTATGCCTGTTTCTTCTTCGAAGCTACTGATTGTTTCTTCGAGTGCATTCGTTTCGGCTGGAGATGACCCCCATACGGCAAGATTGACATTCCCACCGTTGCCACCGTTGTCTTCAACTGTCGAAGTTTCATCCTGTTCTCCTGCCTCTTCAGCTCCTCCATCACCATTGTTACATGCAGCCAGTAATGCAATTGTTGAAACCATACCTAAAGATTTGACAAATTTATTCATTTTAACCCTCCTAGGTTATAATTTTTAAATAGTAATAGCCTTAGTTGATGTATATACTTCCCCATTATTTTCAAAGGATAGTTCCTGATTATCGAGCGGTGTCACGGTAAATTCTGTTTTAGTTATATCGAGTTGGACTGAATATTCTTGCCACTTGAATACAAAACTAAGTTCATTCCACTCTTCGGGAAGATTAGGATTGATTCTTAAAGTATTTCCTTTGATTCGTATTCCAGCAAAACCAAACAAGATAATTTGCCAGATACCTCCAATCGAGGCAGCGTGGATGCCCGCATCTGAAGAATGCATATTCGGCCCTAAATCTATCCGGATAGCTCTTGAGAAAAGGTCATAGGCCAATTCTTTGTTGTCTATATCCGATGCAATAATTGCATGTGTAGATAAACTTAATGAAGAGTCATGCGTTGTTCTAGGTTCATAATAATCGAAGTTTGCTCGTTTCAGTTTCTGATCCATCGTCTGATTCGTCTGATCCATTAAGTACAATAGAATCAGGACATCAGCTTGTTTAGTTATCTGCATTTCGTTGACCTGATCGAGGTTATAATCATCAAAAAGTTTTCCGACTTTATCTGCATTTTTGTATTTTGTGATGTCGAGGTCTTTTTTAAACAGGTAAGTATCATCCTGGGGAATCACAAGGGACTCTAAGTCGGGTTTCGGTAAATACAGTTTATCTTTGCTCTCGGTTACTTCGTCTATATATTTTGTGATGTCGGTCAGTTCATCCATTTTATCAAATAATTCCTTGTCATTACTTTTCAAACTGTTAAAATATTGAACTGCCAGTGACAGGTTAAAGTGGGCCATATAATTCGTGAATGCATTATTGTTTACATGTTCTTTGTATTCATCTGGTCCGATAACTCCATTAATTTCATAAACCTGTCTCTTATCATTCCACTCCAGGCGACTTGACCAGAATTTAGCTGTTTCGAATATGATTTCATAGCCGTAATTTTTCATAAACTCTTCATCGCCGGTAGCAGAATGATACTGATAAACCGCAAAAGCAATGTCAGCTGTGATGTGCTGCTCAATAAATCCGCTCCAGATTTTTGTCTGTTCACCAGTAACTATATCTACAGCTCCCCATACAGGTGTTACTTCTCCATCAGAAGGGTGAGCCGCTTCCCAAGGGTACATCGCGCCTTTGTAGCTATTATCCTGGGCTTTCTTTTTAGCCCCTGTCAGTCCGTGATATCTGTATAGGAGTAATGATCTTGCAATATCCGGATTGAAGAAGGTAAAGAACGGTAATATGAAAATCTCAGTATCCCAGAACGAATGTCCTTTATATCCTTCGCCGCTTAATGCTTTTGCTCCAATCCCCATTTTACTACTGTGAGCAGGAACCATGGCCGTCAGGTGATAGATAGCAAATCTTGATGCCAGTAAATCAAATGTCTCTTCAGAATTTAAACTAAAATTATAAGCATTCCATACTTTTTTCTCCCAGGCATGTTTATGGTTCTCGAAATTAATGTCATACCCTTTTTCACTGCTTGCCTTTAAATTGGCTAATGCTGATTTTCGCATTTCAGCTAAATCATATGGTTCGCTTTCCCACTCATTGTCTCTACTGGTGTAAACCATACTTGTCTTGTCAATTAACAGCTGGTCACCTTTATTTAATTTTTGTGTGTAAGTGACGGTCATTTTTCTTCTGTCAATTTCCATCTTTGGCTCCAGAAAAACAGATTGCCCATTGAGTTTCATTCCATGTGTCGCTAAGACAGCTATATCGATATTAGATTCAGTAGTTGTTTGAATTGTTTCTAAGTACTTTTTATCGTAAATCCGTTTTTCTCCTTCATGGAAATGCTGAGATCCCGTGTTTGTCATTTGAGCATTTATGCCTGATTCAAAGCCGATTGTTACTTCTTCACCTGTATTGGTTATATCGACCTGCATTCCAATCAGATGAAGGTCATCTAATGAAACAAAGCGTCTGAATCTAAAACTCAACTTTTTGTTTTCTGCTGAAGTCCAGTTAAATTCCCTTACCAGCTCTGCTTCTTTGATGTTCAAGTACCTTATATAGCCAGTTGTTTCTCCTGATTCCAGTGAAAAGCGTTCATCATCAATGGTAATGTCAATATTAGTGATATCCGAAACGTTGGGCAATTCAGGCACTTCGATTTCGCTGAATTTATTGAACGTTCCATTAACCAGCAGATTTCTTTGCTCTTTCAAGTATGATTCTTCCGTAGCCGAGCGCAAGCCCATATAACCATTACCCAAAGTGAAGATAGCTTCTGCCTTTCCTAAATGTTTAGTAGAAAATCCCTCCTCCGATACTATCCAGTCTTCGTATTGTCCACT
Source organism: Alkalibacterium sp. (assembly GCA_007692455.1). Lineage (GTDB taxonomy): Bacteria > Bacillota > Bacilli > Lactobacillales > Carnobacteriaceae_A > Alkalibacterium. The sequence goes on from RECC01000041.1 coordinate 6,630, forward strand.
TCCGTAAGTATAATTCATCATTTTCATAAACCATCCTATCTTTTCGAAAACGTTTTAGTAATAGGCTAAAAAAATATCGCCTATTTTCGAAAACGTTTTAGTAAAATCGCTTACATTTATAATAGGCGATATCCATATTTTTGTCAACAGTTTATTTTTTTAATTATATTATGCAGAATTAAAGTTCTTCTGATCTCTTTTATCTTCTAGAATAGCATACAAAAAAATCATCTAATCTTAACTTTAAACAATCCACCGGACAGTTCTTCTTCCCCTTCTTTTGCTGTTGTGATAAATAGCATGTTCTTGTCTTTTCCGCCAATGCAGCAGGACGTCACATTGGTTACCGGCAACAGTATTTCCATTATCTTTTCACCATTTTCCGGATTCCATTTGCAGACTTTTCCGCCTCCGTATTCAGCTACCCACAGCATATCATCGAGATCGACACACATCCCGTCAGGATTGCCGTCACCGGTTATCTCAATACAGTCTGTTCCATTAGATAAACTTCCAGAGTCCTTATTATAGTCAAACTGTCTCACTTTTTTAGTCGGTGTATCAATATGGTAAAAGGTTTTGCCGTCCTGAGACCAACCTAAACCGTTGGCAATCGACAGATCCGTCAGAACTTCTGTATATGACTCACCTTCTATACTGTATAAAGAAGCGGCTCCTTCAACAACTTCTTCGGCCCCCATTGTTCCAATTAGGAAGCGTCCTTCTGAATCCAGTTTTCCGTCATTGTAGCGCATCCGGTCATCTGTATTCGGGTGCACCAATTCAGTACGCTTACCCGTTTCCGGATCAATCTGCACAATTCCATTCTTTTCAGCCGAAATCAGCATCCCCTCTTTATTCAGTACCGCTGCCCCTACTGGCCCATCAGTCAGATAAGTCCTGATTTCTGTAGTCTCAGGGTTAAAACGGTAAATCATCTCGTCCGGAATCGAAATGAAATAAATACGGTCATGCTTTTCGTCCCATACCGGTCCCTCCAGCAAGGCGCTCCCGGCATAAAAAATCAGTTCCGGTTTGTAATTCAAAGTATTTGTCATATGTAACATCCTTTCATCTTTTCTTACTCTTACTTTACTTTAAAATCATTTCCTACTTCTAGCAGAAGGTATCCAATTTACGCAACTATTTTTATAATGGTATACTAATCGTACATTTATATGTCTGGAGGGAGAAGATGACTCAGCAAAACATAGCTATTTCGTACTTGAAAAACACATCCATTGACACTAAAACTTTAACCGACTTATATGATAGCGTCGGCTGGTCAGCATATACAGATGAACCGGACAACATGAACCGGCTGCTTGAGGGGAGCGCTTTTTACATCAGTGCCTGGAAGGATGATTGCCTTGTCGGGTTAATCCGTGCAGTAAGCGACACTGTTTCTATCGTCTATATTCAGGATATACTGGTACACCCTGATTATCAGCGAATAGGGATTGGCCGTCAGTTAATGACGTCTCTTTAAAGTGAATACCAGACCATACGCCAGATTGTACTGCTCACTGATGATACTGAAAATACTAAAGCATTTTATCGGTCGCTCGGCTTTTCATCATCTGATGAAGTAAAGACATTAGCGTTCCTTAAAATAAATTCGAAGAGATAAAAAAGTGCACCGTGATTAGAGGAACTATTCCCTAATCCGGGTGCACTTTTTCAAATTATTCAGTTTTTTAATTTTATTACCAGGGCAGTGGGTTGTTCTGAATCTCTGTCTGCCACAACCTTCTCATTTCATCTTTCATGACTGGGGACAAGTTTTCATCAGCTGCTGATAGATTCTGATTCAACTGCTGACTGTTTCTCGCACCCGGGATAACAGAAGAAATTTCTGAAAATGACAGAATGTACTGGAGTGAGGCTTTGACCATCGACTGATCTTCACCGATGATGGTTCTCACCTTGTGGACCAGCTCACTTCTACGTTTAATATCTTCTCTCGTCCAGCGGCTTCGTATTCCTGAAAAGGTGCTGTCGGCATCATATTTCCCTGTCAGCCAACCTGAATCAAGGGGAACTTTGACAATGAGGCCTACTCCTTTTTCGTGAGCCTTCTTCATTGCTTCAAGTGGTTCCTGATGAAAAATATTGAACATCACTTCGATTACATCACTATTCGTGGCATTAATAATCTGGTTGACTTCTTTTCCGGTATCAACTGACGCCCCGTAGGCTCTGATTTTGCCTTCCTTCTTAAGCTGTTTAAGCACGTCAAACTGTGGAGAGTCGTCAGATAATGCTTCAAACGGTGGGTTATGAAGGAGTAGACTATCCAGGTAATCTGTTCGTAGCCGTTTCAGACTTCCTTCAACAGATTGAATGAGATTGGACGGCTCGAAACTCTGCTGGTCGTCTGCCTGATGTCCGCACTTGCTGTTAATAATGACCTGGTCTCTCTTACCCTGAAAAGCCTCTCCCAGGAGCTCTTCACTTTTACCCAGACCGTAATTTGGTGCCGTATCAAAAAAATTGCATCCTGAATCCATGGCTTCATGGACCAGTTTGACAGCATCTTTATCTGTCATATCTCCCCAGTCTTTCAAGTTTCCAATCTGCCACGCCCCAAAGCCCACTTCCGTTACCTCGATACCTGTTTTACCTAATGGTCGTTTTTCCACTTGTTTTCCTCCTTGACTGATTTATTCTCCTTTCATCATACCTTTCTATGAAAAGGTTTTCCACTCAGATTCTTGCTATTTTATAATGAGTAGGGTTATTTCGACCGGCATGAAAGGAAAACAGCGACTTTATAAAAATTAGAAAATTTTAATAAACCTTTAAATATATTTGCGTCATCAGGATAGAGCTATTAATTTTTTTACAATCATTTATAAATGTATAATCGAATTTTGCACAGTACAACTATTTATGCTAACGTTATATATGGATTGAAACTTGTATGAAAATTTCATGAAAATTTACAACAACTTACGGGGGTAAAATAATTTGAACAAGTCACTACCTATTAAATTAATCTCTCTTGCATCTGCATCTTTACTGCTGGCAGCATGTAATGAAGAAGAAACAACGGAAGACAGTGGTGAGACAAGTATCGGTGAACAGATGGACTACACTATTACCGGTATTGAGCCTGGAGCCGGCATTACTGAAACAACCGAACGTGCTCTCGAAGAATATGACAATCTTCAGGACTGGGAGCTCGAAACCAGTTCAACTGCCGGAATGATGGGACAGCTCGATTCCGCTATCACTAATGAAGAGCCTATCGTTGTGACCGGATGGACTCCTCATTATAAATTCGAAATGTACGACCTCAAATTCCTGGAAGATCCAGAAGGCGTATATGGAGACACCGAGTTTGTACACACCATGTCCCGTATTGGCTTTGAAGAAGACATGCCGGAAGCTTATGCCATTCTCGAAAACTTTTCCTGGGAAGTAGACGACATGCAGGAAATAATGCTGGCTGCTCAAGATATTGAATTTGAAGAAGCGGCATCAAACTGGATTGAAGAAAATCGTGACACTGTTGATAGCTGGACAGATGGTGTGGATGAAGTCGATGACCAGTCCATTGAACTTGGCTCATTCCCTTGGGACTCTGAGCGTGCTTCTTCACAAGTTGTCACACAGGTACTTGAAGAACATGGATTTGATGTAACCCTCTCTAATGTTGACCCATCTATCCTTTTCCAGGCGCTAGCACAAGGTGATGTTGATGCCACCGTCGCACCATGGTTGCCAACCACACAAGGCGCTTACCTTGAGGAGTATGGAGATGATATTGTCGACATGGGACCAAATATGGAAGGAACAGTAATTGGGTTAGTTGTTCCAGAGTATATGGATATTGAATCTATCGAAGATTTAAATGCACAAGATTAAACGACCATAAAAAAAGAGCTTACTGGTTTGACCTATAAGCTCTTTTCTTTTCGTTCAGAGATTTAACTGAACAGATTCAGCACTTATATTGACAAAAGACACATCAAACACAAATTTATAAAGGAGTTTTATTTTGAAAAACGAAAACATTAAAAAACCCGGCTTTTTATTTGCCGTAACGATGCTGCTTAGTATCGTATCTATTATTTCCGTAGGGATTCTTGCATTTGATGCACCCATCCAAGTACTGATGTTCATTGGGATGTTCGTCCTAGTGCCGTTTATGATGAAATTGGGCTACACCTATTCAAACATTCAGGACGTTATGTTCAAATCGATGGGACAGTCACTTGAATCGGTTCTTATTCTGATTAATGTCGGAATTCTAATCGGTACATGGATTGCTTCAGGAACAGTTCCGGCATTAGTCTATTACGGGATTAACCTGATTTCACCACGTTTCTTCCTACTGACTACACTGATTTTCACTTCCGTAGTCGCTACAACGACCGGAACGTCATGGGGTGCGATTGGTACAGCAGGAGTAGCAATGATGGGTGTCGGTTCGACTATTGGTATACCCGCAGGAATTACAGCAGGTGCCATTTTAAGTGGAGCGTACTTTGGTGACAAGGTATCTCCCCTGTCAGATACAACAAACTTGACCCCTACCGTTACTGGTGCAACCTTATTTGGACACATTAAGCACATGATGTACACTGCAGTTCCTGCTTACATCATTACTGCAATACTCTTTACAATCATTGGTCTTCAATACAGCGTTGACCGTATTGATTCAGAACACGTTAATGTATTACTGACAGAATTATCAGGAAACTTCACGATTAACTGGATTGCCTTTACACCAATTATTTTACTTGTTGCGTTAATGATGATGAAAAAACCCGCCGTTGTTTCTATTTTCGCAGCTGCTATGTATGGTGGAGTTCTAGCTGTCTTTTACCAGGGCTACAGCTTGTCAGCAGTCTTTAATATCATGTACGACGGCTACACAGTTGATCTTGGTAACGGAACAATTAATGAACTCCTTCAACGTGGGGGTATTACCGATATGCTGCCGCTTATCGCTTTATTCCTATTCGCTTTAGGATTAGGCGGAATGCTGGCGGAGTCCGGTGTGCTGGAAGCCATTGTCAATTCATTTGCGCATAAGATTCAAGGCCATTTCTCACTGACACTTATGACTTTACTTGTCGGTTACTTTACTTTAGCAATAGGTGGAGCCATTTACTTCTCCTCTGTTATGACAGGAACCATTATGAAGCCATTGTATGACCGAATGAATCTGAAACCTGAAAACCTGTCCAGAACCGTCGAAGCGGCTGCGACCCTTTCAGGAACTCTATTCCCATGGGTCGGTGCCGGTATGTTTGCAACGACAACCTTAGGTATTCCGGTAAGTGCTTATCTTCCGTATACTTTCCTTGCGTTCATCACACCGATTATTACACTGATTTATGCAGCAACTGGCTTTACTATGACTGAAAAAGATGCTGTTCCGAAAAAGAAAAAAGAAAAACAGAAAGTTTCTGGAAAAACTCAGTTATCAAATGCTTAAATGTTAGAATATATGATTACAGACCAGTCAGCTCACTTATTGAGTTGACTGGTCTGTATTTGTTTATTGAAACTTTAACTCTTTTCAGTATTCGAAGGACAGTATAATTTTCCCTACGTTTTCATTTTCTTCCATCTGCCTGTGCGCTTCCGGAAGTTCATCGAATCCAAGAATAGAATGGATAACGGGTTTAAGTCTGCCATCATTGAAAAGGGGCAGAGCTTCTTTTGAGAACTCTTTAGTCAATTGAGCTTTGTAGTCATCACTTCGGGGAGTCAGCAGTGTTCCTTCTAGTGCAATTCTCTTCTTCATGAGTTCAGCCAATAATACTCTTTCAACAGTTGCTCCTCCTAAAGTTCCAATTAGAATCCACCGGGCATCCAATGCACAGCTGGCCAAATTCATATCCCAGTATGATGCACCAACGAAATCCAGTATCACATCGACTCCTCGACCATTAGACTCTTCCATTATCACTTCGTCAAAATTCGCTTCTCTGTAATTGATCAGCACATCCGCCCCTAAAGAATCTGCCATTTTCAGTTTTTCAGGCTTACCAGCCGTCGCATAAATTGTAGCATCACTTAGCTGTCTTGCCAGCTGAACAGCAGCCGTTCCTACACCACTTCCGGCCGCATGAATCAGTACCGACTCTTTTTCTTTCAACTCGCCCAGCAAATACAATGTCTGGTAAGCGGTCAAAAAAACTTCCGGTATTGCCGCGCCTTCTTCAAATGACAGTGAATCAGGGAGCTTAATGGCCCGATTTGCCGGCATCGTAACATATTCTCCGCAGCCTCCATGATTCACCAGTCCGGCAACACGTGTCCCCACCTCAAGTGTCCAGTCGGATGAATGGTTGGCGACCACCACGCCACTCACTTCTACTCCCAAAATTGGATACGGCGAAGAAAGTGAAGTGTTCTGCCTCGTCAACGTATCTGTACGATTTATACCGGCTGCTTTTACCTGAATGAGCAGTTCACCCCTTTTAGGTGATGGTTCCGGGAATTCCTTTTGCTTCAGCACCTCTCGACCGCCTGGTTCTGTTATGGTCCAAGCTTTCATGTACCTCTCTCCTTTCGCTTTTAATATCTCTTTTAAGTCTATAATAATTTATTATTTTACTGCTTCCAGTATACTCTATTTTTAAAATCATCAAAGCAAGAGCGTTTGCATAGCTACACTTTTTCGATACTGATATACTGAACCTATCACAATAAGTTGAAGGAGGATTTTTATGAGTAAACGTTTTGAAGACAGTGTTATCATTATCACAGGAGCAGGATCCGGTCTTGGACGGGCAGCAGCTCTACGCGTCGCTTCTGAAGGTGCTAAACTGACATTAGTAGACATCAGCGAGAACGGAATGAAAGAAACAAAGGACTTAATTGAAAAGGACTTTCCCGAAACGGAATTGTTAATGGTGAAGGCAGATGTTTCCCAGGAAGCAGATGTTAAAAATTATGTGGATAAAACTGTGGATAAGTACGGTAAAATTACTGGATTCTTTAATAATGCCGGTATCGAAGGTAAACAGAATCCAACAGAAGACTTTGGTTCAGACGAATTTAGAAAAGTTATTTCTATCAATCTGGATGGTGTTTTCTTTGGAATGAAGCATGTGCTGAAGGTCATGAAAGAACAGAAACATGGCTATATAGTCAATACCGCTTCAGTCGGGGGTATTCGAGGAGTCGGTAACCAATCAGGCTATGCTGCTGCTAAACACGGTGTGGTGGGTCTTACACGCAACTCTGCAGTCGAATACGGTGAATACGGCATCAGCATTAATGCAATAGCACCCGGCGCCATCATGACTGCCATGGTAGAAGGCTCACTTAAACAAATTGATGAAGAAAACTGGGAAGCAGTAGGCGAGGAGTTTGTAAAAGCCAACCCTTCCAAGCGATTCGGTAAGCCTGAAGAAGTTGCTGCTCTAACTGCCTACCTTCTAAGTGAAGCTGACTTCGTCAATGGCGCAGTCATCACTATCGACGGCGGCCAATCCTATAAATACTAGACTTTTCAAGCTGGAAGATCATTCGAAACTGATAACCTAAACAATCCAGCACGTTCTTCTTTAAGTCGCTATACTGGCTAAAAGAAGAACGTTTTTTATCCCCTTTGCCGTGAGTAGCTTCTGAGTTGACTTACTAATAAGGGAGTTGTATACTTCAGGTATAATATCTCGAATTCGTAATAAATACCTTTCGTTATAATCAGGAGGAAAAGATATGAAACAGACAGCAGGGATTCACCACATTACTGCAATTGTCGGCCATCCTCAGGAGAATGCAGATTTTTATACTAATGTCTTAGGCCTGCGTCTGGTCAAAAAGACCGTAAACTTCGACGACCCTCAGACCTACCACCTGTATTTTGGAAACGAACAGGCACAGCCCGGCACCATTATCACCTTTTTCCCTTGGAGTAACGGGAGTAAAGGTACTATCGGAAGCGGCCAGGTTGGCATCACCACTTATGCTGTTCCTGCCGGAAGTTTACCGTTCTGGGAGAAAAGGTTGTCTACCAAAGAAGTAGATTATGTCAACACGACCCGCTTCGATGAAAACGTCCTTCAGTTTGAAGATGTACACGGCTTGAAGCTTGAACTTGTGGAAAGAGAAGAAGGCCCGCTAAACAGCTGGTCGAACAACGGAATTTCTGCAGAAAAGGCTATTAAGGGATTTGCGGGTGCCGTCTTATTTTCAGCCAACCCTAAAGCTACAATTCAGACATTGACGGATACGATGGGATTGACCTTCCTGAAAGAAGAAGCCGATGTGGTTCGCTTAAAAGCAGTCGGTGACTTAGGAAATACTATCGATATACCGCTTGAATCCTCGCGCCCGGGAGACATGGGTGTCGGGACGGTTCACCATATTGCCTGGAGAGCTGAGGATGAAGCTGATCATAAAGACTGGCTTCAGCATATTAAACATAGCGGTTTTCAGGTAACCGATATAAAAGACCGCAATTACTTCAAAGCCTTGTACTTCAGAGAGTACGGCGGTATTTTGTTTGAAATCGCCTCAGACACCCCAGGCTTTACAGTTGATGAGTCTCAGGATACACTGGGTCAGAAGCTTAAGTTACCTGAACACTATGAACCGGCACGCGAACGACTAGAACGTATTCTTCCACCTATTAATTAAAGCAAAGGAGATAATATAATGAACCATATCTTTAAAGAAGGAACAGATTTAAATAGCTATACCCTGCTTCTACTTCACGGAACAGGAGGATCAGAAAATGACCTGCTGCCTCTTGCAGAAGAATACGACGCTGATGCAAATATCTTGAGTGTGCGGGGGAACGTCAGTGAAAATGGGATGAACCGATTCTTCAAGCGACTGCAGGAAGGCGTATTTGATATTGAGGATTTAAAGTTTCGTACACAGGAGTTGAATGAGTTTCTCGATACAGCAGCTGAACAGTATGACTTCAATCGACGCAAAGTCATTGCCGTTGGTTACTCTAACGGTGCCAACATTGCCGGTAGTCTCCTTTTCCATTACAATGATGCGCTGGCTGGAGCAATTCTGCACCATCCCATGGTACCTCTGAGAGAAATCAGCTTACCAAATTTATCCGGCATCCCCGTTTTTATAGGGGCTGGAACGAATGACCCGATTTGTCCGCCTGAAGAATCCACCGAACTGAATGATTTACTGACCGATTCCGGCGCAGAGGTTATGCTTCACTGGGAAAGTTACGGTCACCAGCTGACCGCGCCTGAAGTAGAAGCTGCTTCTAAATGGTTTGAAGAGAACAAAAACCGCCTGAAATAAGGCGGTTTTTTCTTATTCTTGATTCTTGGGACTTCTGCTTCTCCGGATAGTACCAACTCGGCTCTTTCTTCTCAGCCGGGTTGCCATTATAACGCCGGATAGTGCCAACTCGGCTCTTTCTTCTCAGCCGGGTTGCCATTATAGCACCGGATAGTGCCAACTCGGCTCTTTCTTCTCAGCCGAGTTGCCATTATAGCGCAGGATAGCGCCAACTCGACTCTTTCTTCTCAGTCGAGTTGCCATTATAGCGCAGGATAGTACCAACTCGGCTCTTTCTTCTCAGCCGAGTT
>RECC01000057.1 GCA_007692455.1 Alkalibacterium sp.
GGCTATAGCCAAGCGGTAAGGCAGCGGGTTTTGATCCCGTCATTCCTAGGTTCGAATCCTAGTAGCCCAGTCTCGAAAAACTGTGTGGCATTATGCTGCACAGTTTTTTTTTGAAGTTTTTTAACTGTTGTTTTTTCTGTAAATTTCTGAATAATAAGAATGTGAGATTTTTGAATTTAATCACATTTGAAGACCGTGTGCTTATTATTTATATGGTATACTAACACCGTGTATGTGCAGATTTTTGGAGGTGGCATAATGCCAATAGATTTTTTAACAAACTACGACTGGTCGAGACTTTTGGCCTGGCGAACAGCAGTTAATATTATAGATATACTAATTGTTGCTTTTTTTATGTATCAGCTTATGCGAATTGTGAGGGGGACCCGAGCGGTCGAGTTGATGAAAGGCATTGGAGTTATCCTGTTACTTAAGGCATTCAGTGTAGTCTTTCAACTGTATACCACAGAATTCGTTGTGGATTTCGTAATTCAGTGGTCAGCGCTGGCTTTGATAATTATTTTTCAGCCGGAATTGAGAAGAGGACTGGAACATTTGGGTCGGGGATCACTATTTGGTCGAAAACGGCGATCTAATCCGAGCGAAGTGATTGTCGATAACTTATCGCACGCAATTCAGTATATGGGGAAAAGGCGAATTGGTGCCTTAATTTCTATTGAAATGGAAACAGGTTTAGATGAATATATTGCCACTGGTATCCCATTAAATGCAGAGTTGACGTCTGAATTACTTATCAATATATTTATTCCGAACACCCCTCTTCATGATGGTGCTGTTATTATAAAAAATTATAAAATTGCAACGGCGGCCAGTTACCTTCCCTTATCGGAAAGTCCGGCTATTCCCAAGAAACTGGGAACCCGTCACAGAGCAGCAATCGGTCTATCTGAAGTATCCGATGCAATAACCATCATTGTGTCTGAAGAAACTGGAGAAGTCAGCATTTCCAGACGCGGGAATTTGATCACTGACTTGACGCACGATGATGTCATTAATTACCTTAATAAAGAACTTGTCGAGACTGAAAAGGAAAAAGAGACATTGGGACCGATTCAGGGATTTATCGAAGCGGTTCGGAAAGGAGTGTCCAGTAAGTGAAATGGAATATGGATAATCCATGGATTACAAAATTAGTTGCACTGATTTTGGCTATCACACTTTTTTCATTTGTAGCTCTGGAAAATCAGTCACGCATTCGCTCCACAAGTCCTACAGACGGTGCGAGCATTACCAGTTCGGAAGTTATCACTAATTTGCCGATTGATATCAATATCGATAGAGATTTGTATTTTGTATCCGGCATTCCTGAAACCGCAACAATTCGACTTGAAGGTCCTCAGGCTGTTCTGACTCAGACGCTGGCTACTCAAAATTTTAATATTGCAACCCCGAACCTGAATGAGTTAGGGCCGGGAAGACATACCGTCAGGCTGGAAGCCGAAGGATTAAGCAGTCAACTGACTTACAGCATCATGCCGACAGAACTGACACTTGAAATTGAAGAAAAAATTGTGGAAGAGCATGAAGTTAGAGTAGAATTCAATGAATTTGCACATTTGGCGGATGGCTTCAATGCAGATTCGCCGGTACTCTCTGACGAGACGGTTACTATTTCTGGTGCTGCCTCAACTATGGAAATGATCAGTGACGTGATGGTTGTAGTGATGCCGGAGGGCAGTGATATTACCGACGATATTGAAATGACACTCAATGTTCTGGTTCTTGATGAAACAGGAGATCCATTAAATGTCAATATTGCTCCTCAACAGATTGATGTGGCCATACCTGTTCAGGGAACGCAGCGCACACTGCCGATGAACCTTGAAGAGACTGGTACACCTCATGAAGATTATGAATACCGACTGGAATTTGCTCAAGGGGAACCGGAAAACGTGACCTTGACGGGAGAATCTGATGTACTTGAAGAATTAGATAACTTTTCGGTAGGTGTAGATGTCTCTGGAATATCCGAGTCAACTATACGCACCATACCGCTCAACCTTCAAGATGGTATATCGGAATCCAGTCCAAGTGAAGTAGATGTGCTCATTCGCGTTTCACCGGTTGAAAATGATGAAGATCAAGACGCTGATAATGAAGATAGCGAATCAGAATAAGACTATATTTAGGAATAAGGAGACAATACAATGGGAAAATATTTTGGAACAGATGGAGTCAGAGGTGTAGCAAATAAGGAGCTGACACCTGAACTAGCTTTTAAATTAGGACGTTTCGGAGGGTATGTATTATCACAGCACGCAGGAGAGGATCATCCTCGTGTGTTAGTAGGAAAAGATACGCGTATATCTGGAAAAATGCTTGAGTACTCTTTAATAGCAGGATTATTATCTGTCGGTGTAGAAGTCTTGAGACTTGGCGTAATCACTACACCAGGTGTATCTTATCTAACACGTCAACAGAACGCTGCAGCTGGTATCATGATATCTGCCTCGCATAATCCTGTAGCTGACAACGGCATCAAATTCTTTGGTTCAGATGGTTTCAAACTATCTGATGATCAGGAAGCTGAAATTGAAGCGCTGATTGATAGAGATACAGATGATCTGCCTAGACCAAGTGCAGATGACATGGGAACAGCTGAAGAATATAAAGAAGGTATTCTCAAGTATATTCAGTTCTTGACTCAAACAATCTCTGGTGACTTATCCGGCATTCATGTTGCACTGGATGGTGCCAATGGCGCGGCAAGTCCTTTAATTAATCGCCTGTTTGCTGATCTGGATACCGACTTTGATGTGACCGGTGCGTCTCCAAACGGACTGAATATCAACGAAGGTGTAGGCAGTACGCACCCTGAACATCTGGCTGAATTTGTCTTAGAAAAAGGCGCAGCAGTTGGGCTATCCTTTGATGGTGACGGGGATCGTCTGATTGCAGTTGATGAACTCGGAAATATTGTAGATGGCGATAAAATACTGTACATCTGTGGGAAGTTCATGCATGACGAAGGCCGTCTGAAAAAGAATACCATTGTGTCTACTGTTATGAGTAACATCGGATTCTACAAGGCTCTCGAAGAGCATGACCTGCAGTCTGTAAAGACTAAAGTTGGAGATCGTTACGTGATGGAAGAAATGGTCAAGAATGGTTTTAACCTTGGTGGAGAACAGTCCGGCCACGTTATATTCCTTGATTACCATACAACTGGTGATGGCCTGCTGACAGGTATTCAGCTGCTGCACGTCATGAAAGCGACTGGGAAGAAACTGTCTGAATTAGCTGAAGAAGTATCGACTTATCCGCAGAAACTGGTTAACATTCCAGTAACGGACAAATACAACGTTATGTCCAACCCTGCAATCAGCGAAGTGATTGAAACGGTTGAAAAGGAAATGGCTGGAAACGGACGTGTACTCGTTCGCCCAAGTGGTACGGAATCATTACTGCGTGTTATGGCAGAAGCGGCAACTGAAGAAGATGTAGAAGAATATGTTGAACGCATTGCCCGTGTCGTTCGAGAAGAACTGGGTACGGAAGAAGCGTAAAGATAAAACTACAGATACTCTTACAAATGAGCTATCTGTAGTTTTTTACATAGTTTTAATTAAGGAGTGGTTTCATGTCAGCATCAACTCAATTATCTATATCAGAAATTAAAAGAGAAGCCAAAGATCAGTTAAGCGGCCGCTGGAGAGAGGCCATTCTGCTGCATTTGATTCCTGTTGCCATTGCTGTGTTGTTTGCGGGAGGCATATACGGGTTGGATTTAATGTCGCTTACCCGACTGTATAATACTGGAGAGCAAGTGGATTTAGTTGTAAGCTTTCTGGTTACCTTCATCTCAATTGGGATATCCTTTACTTTGCTTGATATGGTTCGTTCAAGAGAGTTTGTTATCCAACCGCTTCAACATTCTGTTCAAATATTTTCAAAAAAATATTTTATTCCTATTTTTATCATTCAAATGCTGCAGGTCGTGTTCGTAACCTTATGGAGTTTTTTGTTTATCATTCCGGGAATAATTAAGAGCTACTCATATAGTCAGGCTTTTTTCATCTATAAAGATCGGCGAAACAGCCAGCCTGAAGAGTTTCCGACCTCTTTAGAGTGCATTACAGAAAGTAGGGAAATGATGAATGGGCATAAGCTGGAATTGTTTGTCCTTCATCTCTCCTTCATTGGATGGCACCTATTAGAAGCCTTTACTCTGGGTATTGCGGCGCTATATGTTCGGCCATATCTTAATACAGCAGAAGCTGTCTTTTATAACAAACTGGCTAAAGAAGAGCATGCTCGTTACTCCCAATATAAGGAACACGAGGCGGATACAGCGGATGAAGCTGATTTTGCTGACTTTTAAAATAACAAAAAAGCGAAACGCTCATGCGTCTCGCTTTTTATTATTCAGTTTAAAGCCATATAGTTAAAAAGAACCAGATAATCATAATAAACTGAATGATTCCTTCTGCAACACGGCCGCTTAGAAAGCCAATGAGTGATCCGGCGGCAGCTTTTGATGCTTCGCCGACTGTATTTTTCTGCCAGTACTCTACAATGAATACAGCGATAAAAGGCAGTAAAATTATCCCAAATGGAGGATACACAAAGGTACCGATTATGATCGAAAAGGTCGCCACACGTTCCCCGAGCTTACTGCCTCCGAAGCGTTTAACAGCCATGGAACCGGCCAGAACATCCGCCAAAAGCAGAAGGATGGTTAAAGCTGCCATTGAGACCCAGAAAACCCAAGTCAAAGTAGAAGCGTTAATTAGAAAATGATAAAGTAAAAAGCCACCCCATATAGTCAAAACTGAAGGCAGGAAAGGAAAAAAGAGGCCAATGAAACTCAGTGCAAATAGTGTTAATATAATTAGCCATATTAGAACATCCAAAGTTCAACAACACCTTTCTTGTAACGTGTTTATACTATCAGTATACTAAAGATTAAGTTTTTTAAAAAAGATAACGGCTAATGCTATAAAAAAAGTGTTTGACAAGCTCTCTCCATCCGTGCTAGTATCAGAGAGAAATAAAGACAATAAAGTATTCAAGGAGTGCTGCAGTGTGATCAAGTCATTTTCAGAGAAGCAAATGGAGTGTTGCTGTACAAACGTACAGTTTATTTCTCATGCTCTCAAAAATGTTCTTGCCTATTCAGTGCCCGACTTAAAAACTGTCTAATTAACTAGATTGACGGGTTGCTTTATTGATGAAGAATAACTTTGCAGTGAGCGCATGAGGAGAAATCCTTGTGCGCTTTTTTAGTTGAAGAAAAATAGGAAAGGAGTGATTGAACTGATTATTCATTCAGTAAATGAGTTAATAGGAAAAACACCTTTAATGCACATTCACGGATATGACCTGCCGAAAGGGACGAGAATTCTCGCGAAGCTGGAGCAGTTTAATCCGGGAGGCAGTATAAAGGACCGCTTGGGCAGATACCTGATAAGGGAAGGGCTAAAGAGCGGGGACATTAATAAAGATACTGTGATTATCGAGCCGACAGCCGGAAACACTGGCATTTCTTTAGCCATGGCCGCACTGGAATATGGCCTTAAGTCAGTCTTTGTTGTACCGGAAAAATTTAGCGTGGAAAAACAACTGCTTATGCAGGCGCTTGGAGCAGAAGTTGTGCACACACCAACAGAGGAGGGGATAACCGGAGCCATTGCTCAGGCAAAAAGGCTTCAGCAGGAAACAGAAAATAGTTACCTTCCACTCCAATTTGAGAACAGCTTGAATCCCTTAACCTATTTTGAAACTTTGGGACCTGAACTGCTTAAGGATTTAGATGGTCTTCTACCAGACTCATTTGTTGCCGGAGCCGGCAGTGGGGGAACGTTCAGCGGTGTTGCCCGCTATCTGAAGGCACAGTCCTCTTCAATCCGTACAGTCATTGTTGAACCGGAAGGATCCATTCTGGCCGGTGGCGAACCGGGACCGCATGATACTGAGGGAATTGGAGTAGAATTTATTCCGCCTTTTTTAAAAAATCTAACACTTGATGCCATCTATACGATATCAGACCAGGAAGCTTTTTATTATACCAAGCAGCTCGCACGAAAAAACGGTCTGCTTGTCGGCAGCTCAAGTGGCGCAGCTTTTGCTTCAGCCTTAAAGGAGGCACAGGCATTACCGGAGGGTAGTACGATAGTGACGATATTTCCGGATGGCAGTGAGCGGTATCTTTCAAAAAATATTTATAATTACAAAGGAGACGATTCAAAATGAAAATGAAGACAACATTTATACACGGTGGCATTAGTCACGATGAAGCAACGGGGTCGGTAAATGTGCCGATTCATCAGACGACAACTTACAAGCAGGACAAAGTAGGCGTCCATAAAGGCTTCGAGTATTCTAGAACAGGTAATCCAACTCGACTGGCTTTGGAGAAACTCATAGCTGATATGGAAAATGGTGTTCGCGGCCTGGCATTCGGTTCAGGTTCAGCAGGGACACACACGATTTTTTCTCTTTTTTCAAAAGGTGATCACATTATTGTAGGCGATGACGTTTACGGTGGAACCTACCGACTGATTAATAAAGTGTTAAAACGTCTGGGACTGACCTTCACTGTAGTGGATACGAGTAACCTTGATGCAGTTAAACCGGCGATTACTGAGAATACGCGCGCTATCTTTCTTGAAACGCCAACGAATCCTTTATTAAAAGTGACGGATATCGAAGGGGTTGCAAAAATCGCTAAAGAAAAGAACCTTATCACAATAGTAGATAACACATTTGCTACGCCTTACCATCAGCGCCCGCTTGATTTAGGAGCAGACATTGTTCTGCACAGTGCTTCAAAATACCTAGGTGGCCATAGCGATGTTGTTGCCGGACTGGTTGTTACAAACCGGGAAGACCTCGCAGATGAGTTGAGTTTTTTACAAAATGCGATTGGTGGTATACTGGGACCACAAGACAGCTGGCTGGTTCAGAGAGGCATCAAGACATTAGGTCTCAGAATGGATGCGCATGAATCAAATGCCAAAAAAATAGTTGAATTTTTAAGTCAGCATGATAAAGTTGAGAAAGTATATTATCCCGGTCTGGCAAGCCACCCTGGCCATTTAACAGCCAAAAAACAGACCAGCGGATTCGGGGGTATGGTATCATTTGAGTTGACGGAAGGACTGTCAGCAAAAACATTCGTAGAAAGCCTCTCGCTCATTACTTTAGCAGAAAGTTTGGGAGCTGTAGAAAGCTTAGTTGAAATTCCGGCTTTAATGACACATGGATCGATTCCAGTAGAAGACCGACTAAAATCAGGAATAAAAGATGAACTGATCAGACTGTCAGTCGGTATCGAAGACAGTGAGGATTTGCTTGAAGATTTATCCAAAGCATTTTTGAATCTATAATAGTATTAGGGAGATAATATGAAAGCATTCAGAGATTTCATTAAGACATATAAAAAAAATGATCCCGCCGCAAGAACAACGCTGGAAATTGTACTGACATACCCTGGAGTATGGGCAGTAGGTTACCATAGGGTGGCCCATTATCTGTATCATTACAATTTCAAGTTAGTGGCACGAATGCTTTCAATGTTTGCCCGCTGGCTGACCGGGATTGAAATCCATCCAGGCGCAACTGTGGGTAGACGGTTATTCATCGACCATGGCATGGGTGTCGTCATAGGTGAAACAGCAGTGATTGGCGACGATGTCATTATTTTCCACGGGGTCACATTAGGAGGCAGGGGAGATGAGACAGGCAAGCGTCATCCCACTGTTGAGGATGGTGTGCTCCTATCTGCCCACGCTCAGATAATCGGTAACGTGACTATTGGTAAACAGGCAAAAATAGGAGCGAACGCTGTTGTATTAAACGATATTCCAGAAGGTGTCACAGCTGTCGGAATCCCGGCGAAAATTGTGAAAACCAGACAAGAAAATGAGCAGTCTTTACCTGCTGATGAGGAGTAAACGTATGGGAAGAGAATTTTTAACGGTCTTCAGGGATTGGGCTGAAGACTATGATGCTGTTGTATCAGGTGGGGACCAGCAGTATCTTGATGTGTTTGAGAACTATGATGAAATTTTGGACAAAATAGTGTCATTATCAGGTGAATCAGTCATCGAGTTTGGTGTAGGGACCGGCAACTTAACCGGCAGGTTGATTTTAGCAGGTAAAGAGGTATGGGGTATTGAGCCGTCAATTGAAATGAGACGAGTGGCGGAAGAGAAGCTTCCTGCTCATGTAACAGTTGTGGATGGAGACATGCAGAGCTTTTCAGTACCGCCATATCGAGTGGATACTCTAGTCAGTTCATACGTGTTCCATCATTTAACGGATAATGAGAAGAAAACTGTTTTGAAAGACTATGCGGCACTTTTGATAAACGGAGGTAAGATAGTTTTTGCCGATACGTTGTTTATTTCGGAAGAAGAAAAAGCTAAACTGATAGGCAGTTATCCTAATCAAGACTACCCTGATTTGATAGATGACTTGAACCGGGAGTATTATCCTTATATGTCAACGGTCTACGATGGACTTAAAGAGGCAGGTTTCAAGAAAATCGGTTTTAGTCAAATGAACAAGTTCGTTTGGATGATAGAAGCAGAAATCTAATTACACTAAAGGAGAAGATAATTATGACAGAGAAAACAATGAACGTAGAAAGCTTTAATCTGGACCACACGAAAGTCAAAGCGCCCTATGTAAGGGTAGCGGACAGAAAATCTGGAAGTAATGGTGATCTGATTGTTAAGTACGATCTCCGTTTTTGCCAGCCGAATAAGGAACATATGGACTCAATGGCTCTGCATTCACTTGAGCATATGACAGCAGAACACATCCGCAATCATGCTGACTATGTAGTGGATTTCGGACCGATGGGCTGTCAGACAGGTTTTTACCTGACTGTTTTGAATCACGATAATTATGATGAGATTCTAAGTGTTATAGAAAAAACGATGGAGGATATTCTTGTAGCGGATGAAGTGCCGGCAAGCAATGAAAAACAATGCGGCTGGGCAGCTCATCACACCTTAGAAGGAGCAAAGGAAGTTGCTCAGAAGTTTCTGGATAAAAAAGATGAATGGTCTGTTGTGTTCGCAGACTAACGAATAGTTTGATAAAATGCCGTCCGAGTTCGCTATAGACTCAGGCGGTTTTTTTCTAGCTGATTTTAAACCTGAAGGTATGTTAATCTGGGGAATAGAACAGGGAAGGTATGACTTAACATGCTATAATGAATGCAAACGAAACAGGGGGAGAATGTAATGAATAAAAAAGAGTTCGATTTGGAAAATCAGCTGCTATCTAAGTACAAGAAAGAAGAGACCGGTGATGGCATTTCGGGGGAAAGGCTAGCTTTCCGGCTTGGGGAGTTATCAAAAATTGGGCTCACGGATGATAATGGATCTAGACGTCCAGGGTTTTCTATTGAAGAAAAAGAAGCAAAGAATAAAGTAATCGCATGGATGAAAGAAGCGGGTTTATCTGTAAGAACGGATGGCGCAGGAAATGTATTTGGCAGACTTGACGGGAAAAATCCGAATAAGCCTGTAATTATGAGCGGCTCGCATGTGGACACCGTTCCAAATGGCGGTCATTTTGACGGCGCATTGGGTGTTCTATCGTCTCTTGAAGTAGCCCAAGCTTGGAAGGATACCGGTTATATACCGGAGAAGCCCTTTGAAGTAGCGGTATTTACTGACGAAGAAGGCGCACGATTTAACGGCGGTTTGACCGGAAGTGAAGCCATGATGGGCGACTCAGATATGGACGCGCTTTTGCAAAAGCGTGATTTTGATAATCGTCTGTTTGAAGAGGTTATAAAAGATGTTGGATTAAATGTGGAAGGCTTCAGTCAAGCCAAGCGCAGTCATTCAGAAATTGAGTCCTTTGTAGAAGTGCACATTGAACAGGGAAAGCGACTTGAACGAGAAAATTTACCTTGTGGTATTGTAACGGGTATTGCCGGTCCTTACTGGCTGAAACTGACGTTCAAAGGGAAAGCAGGTCATGCAGGCAATACACCGATGAATGACCGTCAAGATGCTCTGGTCACAGCAGGGCAGTTTATTCACTTCATCAGTCACCTGCCTCAGAAAATAAGTGAGTCTGCCGTTGCAACGGTAGGCAATATCGAAGTGAAACCAAACGGAACCAATGTCATTCCAGGGGAAGTCATTGTTTATGTGGACATTAGAGATATTTTCAAAGAGGACAGACAAAAACTGGTGGACAACATCAAACAGGCAGCAGAGGAATTAGCCAGACCAAGAGAGATAGAAGTCGTCTATGAAACGGTTCATGACGTTCTACCTGTTCCAGTAAAAGAAGCATTGCAGGAGAAGATGGCAGAAGCTGTGCGTGAGTCTGGGATCAAACCGTATTATCTGTCGAGTGGTGCCGGGCATGATGCAATGATTATCGGTCACCACCTTCCGTCTGCTCTCTTGTTTGTCAGAAGCAGAGAGGGCATCAGCCATAATCCGGAGGAATGGTCTGATTTAAATGACTGCATAAAGGCAGTTCAGATACTGAAAAAATATATTGAAAAACTACAGGTCAATGCATAGCAAAGATGAGGTGAAAATTTGAAATCTATAGTCTACTCTACACTCCCATTTCTACATTTAACTCCTTTAAAAGCAGTAAAGGAATGTCTGGCTATCGGAGCAGACAAAGTCGAGGTCTTTATGGAAGGCCCTTCGTGGTCAAGGATGACTGATGAAATGAGGCGGGACCTGGCTGACGAGCTTCTTCAGCTGCCCTGTCAGTACAGTGTGCATCCTCCACAGTTTGATCTAAACCTAGCCAGCGACTGGCAGTCGGTTCGAGAAGCAGCCATTGAAGAATACAAAAAAGCCATTCATTTTGCCGGTTTAATAAATGCCTCCCATATAGTCATTGATCCGGGTTATAGGCACTTGCCTTTATCCAGTCTGAAGGAGGCGAGGGAGTCAGCTAAGCGTGGAATAGAATCATTGCTGACAGATGCCGAGCGCTGGAGTGTTCTTATCGGGATTGAGAACGGTCCAGTTACTCAGAAATTATTATTCAATGAAGAAGAGTATGTGGCATTCGTTAAGTCTTTTAATCATCCGATGATTGGAGCGGTATTAGATACTGGCCATGCACGACTAGCAAAATGGGACATCAGTGGAGTGATAGACAGGCTGGGGGTCAGTTTGCTAGCCGTTCATTTGAATGACACTAGCGGCCGGGTGGATAATCACCTGCCTTTAGGAAGTGGAGTCATTGAATGGAAAAAAGTCTTTCAGGCTCTGAAGTATCTGACCTATGAACCAGATTTAGTACTGGAACTGAATACTGAAACATCACCGGAGGCGCTTCGTGAAAGCAGTGACTATATTCAGTCCTTTATGAGAGAAAGATAGAGTTGCGACTCAAGAAATTGTAGGATTTAGAAGCATGATAGACAAAAAAGACTCACACCTTCCTGATAGAGAGGTGTGAGTCTTAATTGTGTTTTGAAGATTACCTGCGACGTCTGCCGCCTCCGCCAAAAATCAGGAAGAGTCTTAGAACAGTCAAGAAAGAAGCGATTGCAGCAGCTACATAAGTCAATGCTGCCGCGTTGAGTACTTTCTTGGCTTGTGGTATTTCTTCACGAGTTAGGAGCCCTTGTTCTTCCAATACGCGAATGGCACGTTTGGAGGCATCAAACTCAACTGGTAAAGTGATGAGCTGAAACAGCAGTGTTAATGAAAACATCAGGATGCCGATATTAATTAGCGTTTCATTGTAGCTCATAAATACGCCGAGAAAGAGAATAGGAAAAGCTGCAGTCTGTCCAAAATGAGTAACAGGCACAAGAGCGGCACGTAGACGTAGTGGCCCGTAATTGTCTCTATCCTGCATGGCATGGCCTGCTTCATGTGCAGCAACACCGATGGCCGCTACAGATGTGGAATTACGAGTTGTATCGGACAAGCGCAGAACATTATCCTGAGAGTTATAATGATCAGTTAGATTACCTCTTATACCTTCAAGACGGACATTCTGTAATTGCGATGCATTTAAAATCTGTCGGCACACATCAGATGCTGTGTAGCCTCTTTGACTTTTGACTTCACCGTATTTACTGTAAGTGGATTGTACATACATACTAGCGAATCCGGAAATTATCATACCTATAATAATAAGGATCATTGTTGGATCCCAATAGAATGGGAAAAAAGGCATCATGTTGACCTCCTTTAAACTTTCAATTTATTTTTAAAACCTTGTTGAACCTTACTTAATTATATCATATTTTAGCACTTGGTAGGGTGGGAGCAGTTAAAATAACTATGTGTTATTTGTGAAAGTTATATGACGGCCACGCCCTGTGCTGACTGATTACGTTTGGCAGAAAATCAGCAGTAGCTAATATCTCTATTGTGAAATTGAAAGGGTATACAGCTTTAAGTAAAATTTTAGTAAAATTAATTGTTATTATTTACTAAAAAATGTACAATGAGAGTGACTAAATAAAAAAGGAGCGAGATAGATGAAACGAAGCGAGCTGCTCAATGGGTTTGAGGATGTATTTGGCTATCCGGGTGAATCAGTCTTTTTCTCACCGGGCCGTATCAATTTAATAGGTGAACATACAGATTACAATGGCGGAAAAGTGTTTCCGTGTGCCATCACTATGGGAACCTATGGTGTAGTCAAAAAACGGAATGATAATGAAGTACATGCTTTTTCGGGCAATTTTCCAGAAGTTGGCCTGCTGTCATTTTCTCTAAGCGACATTGAATATAAAAAAGAAGACAATTGGACGAATTATGTAAAAGGGATGATTAAGTATATTCAGGAAAAGACCCATCCACTGGAGCACGGCTTCGATTTATACATTTACGGGACTATTCCAAATGGTGCTTCACTGTCATCGTCAGCCTCTCTTGAACTTCTGACTGGAGTTATTGTGAAATCTCTTTATAATCTCTCAATCAGTCAGTTGGAGTTGGTTAAACTTGGTATGCGTACGGAAAATGAATTTCTGGGGCTGAATTCTGGAATCCTGGATCAGTTCGCTATCGGTATGGCTGAAAAAGGAAAAGCAATGCTTCTGGATACGAATACTCTTGAATTTGAGCAGGTCCCCGTGGATTTGCCGGAGCATAAGATAATTATCATGAATTCCATGACCCGAAGAGAACTAGTTGATTCTGAATACAATACCAGACGCAGACAGTGTGAAGAAGCTCTTGCGCAGTTGCAGGAGGTTGTATCTGTAGACAGTTTGGGTGAACTGACAGAAGAAGCCTTTGAAGAGCACAAACAGGTTATTGATGATGAGGTCCTGATGCGACGTGCCCGCCACGCTGTATATGAAAGTATTCGTACAGAGAAAGCGGCACAGGCTTTAAAAGAAGGCGATTTAGAAACATTTGGACAGTATATGAACGATTCTCATGTGTCATTGCATGAAGATTACGAAGTGACAATTAAAGAGACAAATTTACTGCCACATTTAGCTTGGGATCAAGAAGGAACAATTGGTGCCCGCATGACAGGTGGCGGTTTTGGCGGCTGCTGTATTGCTATCGTCGAAAACGAACAAGTTGATTCCTTTATCAACAATGTGGGTGAGAGCTATGAAAAAGAAATAGGGCATCCAGCTGAATTTTATATTGCAGAAACTGAAGATGGTACAAAGGAATGGGTGGAAAATGATTAATCAGAAACAGAATGGAATTGAACAGACAATCATAGATTTTGTAGAAGCGACGGTGCAAAACGGCATGATTGATTCCATTGACAGGATATATGTGACCAATAGGCTGGTTGAACTTCTTGGAAAAGAATCAATTAGCATGATGGAGCCTTCACAAGAATTACCGTCCTCACTTAATTTGCTTGATGAGTTTATTAACTACGCCATTGCAGAAAATCTGATTGAAGACCTGCCTTCTTCAAAGGATGTTTATGGGGCCAAACTAATGAATATCATCACGCCTTTTCCTTCAGAAATCAATCAGAATTTTTGGGAAGCATACAAAAGTGGACCAAAAAAAGCCACTGATTTGTACTATGAATTAAGCAAGCAAACCAATTACATCAAAACACGTGAAATTGCCCAAAACATTGAGTACACACATGAAACAGAATACGGAGAACTTCAGATTACCATCAATTTATCCAAACCCGAAAAGGATCCCAAAGAAATTGCGAAAGCTAGACAAAAAACGACACGTTATCCGGAGTGTGCACTCTGTATGGAGAACGAAGGGTATGAAGGACACCTGACCCACCCTGGCAGAGCAAATCACCGCATTATTCGTATGGATGTTAGCGGAGAAGAATGGGGATTTCAGTATTCTCCATATGCTTACTACAATGAACATGCTATTTTTCTATCCCGTGAACACCGGGAGATGAACGTGGGTATTCAGGCAATTGAAAATTTACTTGATATATTAACGACACTGCCACATTATTTCGTAGGGTCCAATGCAGGTCTTCCTATTGTAGGAGGATCGATTCTGTCACATGATCATTATCAGGGTGGTCGTCACACATTTCCTTTGGAAGAGGCAGAAGAGGAATATACTTTTAACTTAACAAACTATCCCAATATCAATGCAAGTATCATCAAGTGGCCAATGTCTGTCATTAGACTAACAGCTTCCGACAAAAAGGAATTAACTCAGGCCGCAGACTTCGTTATGACTAGATGGGAAAAGTATTCTGATGAATCAGTTGGAATCTTTGCTGAAACAGGTGGGACACCTCACAATGCTGTTACTCCGATTGCAAGAAGGAAAGGCAAAGACTTTGAGCTGGATTTAGTTTTACGAAACAACCGCACCTCTGAAGAATTTCCCGATGGTATTTTCCACCCGCATCCTCCTGTTCAGCATATCAAGAAAGAGAATATTGGACTGATAGAAGTTATGGGGCTGGCCATTCTTCCGCCGCGACTTAAATCGGAGCTGCAGGAAGTAAGGAATTATTTACTGAAAAGAGCGAATGAGATTGATCCCATTCATTTGCAGTGGGCAGATGAAATAAAAGAAGCCCATGCAGTGACAGAAGAAACGGTAGAGTCAATTGTAGAGGAGGCCGTTGGAGAAGTCTTCCTTCAGGTCTTAAAGGATGCCGGTGTCTTTAAAAGAGACAGGGCAGGTATAAGAGCGTTTAAGAAGTTTATAAATGAATTAGCTGACGAATAGAAAATTAGTGGAGGAATTGAGATGTTTATAACAAGTAAACTATATGGAAAAGTAAATATTTCTGAAGTAGAAGAATATACCGTGACAAATTCAAATGGTGTATCCATCAGTGCCATTCCGTTTGGGGCTACACTTACAAAAATCGTTACACCCGATAAAAACGGTGATATGGCTGATATTACATTAAATGTAGAGAATCTGGATGACTTCATCACGCACCGTCCCTTCTATGGCGCAACGATTGGCCGTGTTGCAGGCCGTATCACAAAAGGACATTACGCAATAGGCGGAAAAGAGTATCAGCTAGATGTCAATGAGGGAAATAATCTTTTACATGGGGGACCGGACGGGTTTGACACTAAACTCTGGCACATAGAGACTGAAATCGGTGAGAGTGAGGGACGCCTTATCTTTACTTATACAAGTCCTGAAGGAGAGAATAATTTTCCAGGGAATTTATGGGTGAAAGTGACCTATACATTAACGGAACAAAATGAATGGATTATTGACTATGAAGCAAACACGGATGCACCTACTTTGTTTAACCCGACAAATCATGTGTATTTCAATCTGACAGGAGACATCAAGCAGCCGATATTGAATCATCAGTTGTACTTGAAGAGTGATTTTTTTGCACCTCTGGGAGAAGAAAACCTGCCAAGCGGAGAGTTAGAAAAAGTTGAGGGAACCCCTTTTGATTTCACTACGCCTAAACAGGTCAAGGAAGCGGTGTTATCTGATCACCCACAAATTAAACCATTAAACGGGCTGGATCACCCATTCGCTTTGAGTCCGAATGCAGGTGAAGCTCAAGGTGTCTTGTATGAGCCGGAATCTGGTCGTGAAGTGACTCTTTATACCGACTGCAATAGCGTGGTCGTCTTCACTCATAATGGTGAAGTGGATGATTATACCATTGAGGGGGCACCCGCCAGACAATATGCAGGGATCACTCTTGAAACCCAGACACTTCCGGATGCAGTTAATCAGCCTGGATTTGGAAATATCATTTTGAGACCGGAAGAGACGTTTACATCTCAAACGACCTATAAATTCGGAGTGAGAACAGATAAAAAATAGAAAGTAGGAGTGAAGTCATGGCGACACTCAAGGATATCGCTAATAAAGCAGGTGTATCAACCTCTACAGTATCGAGAGTTTTAAATTATGATGCGACATTGTCAGTAGGAGAAGAAACAAAAAAACGCATTTTTGAAGTGGCCGAAGCTCTGGAATACAAAAATTTAAAGCGGGCTTCTTCAAAGAAAAAAGGAACAGTTGCCATAATCAACTGGGTCAGTGAATCAGAGGAACTGAATGATGTCTATTACATGTCCATCAGAATGAGTGCGGAAAATAAAGTCAAGGAACTTGGCTATGACTATATACGTGTATATGATCAGGAAGAATTGACTGATGAAACAACACTATCTGGCATTGTAGCAATAGGAAAATACAGTCAAAGACAAGTAAAGAAACTTGAGCAGAATAATGTGCCGGTGTGCTTTGTCGACTTTAAACCGTATACAGACAGTGACTGCGTACTGGTGAATTTCAAGTCTGCAATAAAAGGCAATATTGATTTCCTAATCGGTCAGGGTCACTCAAAAATCGGCTTCATTGGTGGAGAAGAATCTTTCAGCGATGGGACAGGCCAATGGATAGATCCCCGTGAAAAAGTTGCGCGCGAGTATCTGAAGCGCAAGAAACTTTATCGCTCTGAATACTTTTTTACCGGTCGATTCAGGGTGGAAGACGGCAGGTCCAATATGCTCGCTGCACTAGAACAGCTATCGGAAGAAGAACGTCCCACGGCCTTTATAGCAGCCAATGATGCCATTGCAATAGGCTGTCTTAAGACCTTGTACGAAAAGGAAATCAAAGTACCTCAGGAAATGAGTTTGATAGGGTTCAATGATATATCTACCGCCAAGTATATAACCCCAGCCTTGACCACTGTTAAGGTTTATACAGAGGAAATGGGAAGAACTGGGGTACAGCTATTGCACGAACGTATAAGCGAAGGAAGAGAGGCAAGTAAGACTGTTATCTTGTCTACACGTTTAATTGAACGTGAAAGTACGTGTGCTTCAAGACAATAGTATAGTGCATTAGTGTAACTGTTTATTCCAAATGGTCACAATAAGACATGACAAAAGCAGCACTCTCCACTATAGACAGTGGTGAGGGCTGCTTCGTTATAGAAATTAAAGCTTGTTCAGTTTCTCAAAGGCATTATCTTTAGGCTCATAACCCAATTTAACACGAGCGGAATCAATATCCAGCCGTGGGAAAGAGTTGTTTGAGATGCCGTTGACTAGCAGGAAAGGTT
Source organism: Alkalibacterium sp. (assembly GCA_007692455.1). Taxonomy (GTDB): domain Bacteria; phylum Bacillota; class Bacilli; order Lactobacillales; family Carnobacteriaceae_A; genus Alkalibacterium. Next base: position 17,461 of record RECC01000057.1, read on the forward strand.
CTTCCAGTTCTGCCTTCAGACAGCAGTCAATCAGATGGTTCATGTCGCGTTCTGAGAAATACATAGCCATTCCCGAAAAGTCACTGTTCGGATCCAGTTCATCCCAGCTTGATGTATAGTCCCCTATTCGAATGCCAATTGATTCAATTCCTTTTTTGAATGCATAGTAACTACCTAATGCTTCAAGGTAGGCTTTTGATACACCATATAAATCATCCGGTCTGATTTGATCTGTTGTTTTAACCTGAACATTTTTAGGATAAGCATCACTGGCATGGATTGAGCTGGCGAAAATAATACGTTTTAAGGTTGGAGAATCCGCTGCTTTTTTGAATAAGTTCTGAGGAAGCACATAGTTCAAGTCCACCAGATCATCGTAAAAATCGGCTTCAGGATCAGGGTTTCCAGCTAACTGAATGACATATTCCACTCCCTCAAGAGCTTCATCCCATTTGTCCAATTTTGACAAGTCTGCTTCAACTATTTTAGCGCCTTCTTTTAATTCTTCTGGAAATTCAGAGAAATCAATATCAGCCAGTACTAAATCATGTGTCGCTTTTAAATGCTTCGTTAAGTTGGTTCCTATTTCTCCTGTAGCACCGGTAATTAGCAGTTTACTCATGTAATAGCTCCTTTTAGTTAGATTTCTATAACAAAATCCATCCCCAGATCAACAGGTCCAAGGATGGAAATAATACACTTTTTTGGCGTGACAGCTGTCACTTAATCTCTGTCTTCTTTTGCTTCTCCTACTGCATCGTGTCCATGACCTTTAGCTTTCTGCGTTTTTCCTTCGGCTTTTTTCTTTTTATCGTCTGCTGCATCTCCATAGGAGTCTTTCATTTCGCCGACGGCCTTATCTTTTGCCCCTTTAGCTTTGTGTCTTAGGCTGTCCTTATTTTCACCCACGTCAATTCCACCTTTCATATTTTTTTTGTCTTTGACTGTTCCCGTTTATTCTAAAATGAACAGTTTTAGAATTCAAAAGATACGCCCTGAACACTGCGGATTCGTTTCTCAATACAGGCAAAATATGCTAAACTTATTTTAACTAGATTAGATTAAGGAGCAGTGAAATGAAAATACTCGGAATCGATACGTCCAACCAGGTAATGTCGGTAGCACTGGCTGAAAATTCACGGCTGATTGCTGAAAAAACAGTTAATGTGAAACGAAATCACAGCATTCAGCTGATGCCTGCAATAGAAGAACTGTTCAAAGAAGCTGAATGGCTGCCTAAAGAGCTGGACCGCATTGCGGTGGCTAAAGGACCTGGGTCATATACCGGCGTAAGAATCGGAGTAACCGTAGCTAAAACACTGGCATTCAGTCTATCATGCGACTTGGTTGGAATTTCAAGTCTTCAGGCATTAGCCGGAAACGGTGAACGTATCCCTGGGTCATACATCGTTCCGGTTTTTGATGCCAGAAGAGGGAATATTTACACTGGCTTATATCAAGTAAAGGATAATAAAATTGTACCGGTAAATAAAGATACGCATATTTCAGTCAGCGAGTGGGCAGAGGGCTTGAAACGTCTGGGAGCACCGCTACAGCTGTTAGGCGAGGATCTTGAAAAGCACAGGGATGCAGTTAAGAAAATGCTCTCAGAATCGCTCATAGAGCTGCCTATGAGTCGTCAGTATACACGAGCAAGCATATTGACGGAATTGGCTCTTGATTTAGAGCCGGAACCCGTGCATACTTTTGAACCGAATTATATTCGCGTGGCAGAAGCTGAACAGAAATGGATGGAGGCTAATCCTGAACACATACAAGGGGGCGGGTGGATTGAAAAACTTTAAAGACTGGTTTTCAGATAAAGTAACGAGAACAACTGCGAAGTCATTTGTACCGCTGGCGGCCCGTGTGAAATTGGAACAGCCTTTTTATTCTATATCGGATGAGTGGTTTCTGACAGCTAAAATTGCACATGAAGAAGATACGGACAGTATACTGACAATTGAAAAGTTATGCTATGACGGTAAAACACCGTGGAATCGGTCAGCTATTTTACATGAAATCCGATTCAACAGAAACGCCTTTTACATCGTCGTATACGATAACCAGCGACCTGTTGCCTTTGTCGGTTCATGGGTTATTGATAATGAAGCGCATATTACTAACATTGCGACGATTCCTGAGTATCAGAATAAGGGAATCGCCAGTTATCTCATGAAAGAGATTATTCAAGTAGCGGAAAAGGAACATATTAAAGAAGTAACCCTGGAAGTACGCGTATCCAATAAAACCGCACAAAGTCTGTATAGAACACTGGGCTTTGAAGACGGACGTATTAAGCACGGGTATTATGCTAATGATCACGAGGATGCACTGGAAATGAGATACCTCTTGCCGCAGTCAATTGAAGAACAGAAGGGGTATTGAGTAAATGACAGAAAAGAAACTCATGATCCGGGCTTATGTACCAGAAGAAGAATTATATCGTGATTTTTTTGAATTAGCGACGCAGTCATTTGCTCACGGATCCCCGTGGACACTGCGACAGTATGCGGATACTCTAGCAGACACCCAGCTGAAGTTCTTTGTTGCTGAAACAGAAGATACTATTATAGGCTACGCTGGAGGAAAAGTTTTACTTGATGAAGCTGAAATATATTCAGTGGCTGTGGCACCTGATTTCAAGAATAGGCAGTTAGCCACTCAATTAGTTAGAACATTCATCGAGTATTGTAAGAGTCAGGGAGTCGAAGTTATGTATCTGGAAGTTCGCCAGTCTAATGTACCTGCGCGTAATTTTTATAAAAAGTTAGGGTTTAAAGAAGTCGGTAAGCGACCAGAATACTACAGGCATCCGATTGAAGATGCTGTTTTAATGAAATGTACTATTGGAAAGTTGGAGCATTATGAGCAGTAAACTAATTTTAGCTATTGAAACAAGTTGTGATGAAACAAGTGCGGCAGTTATCGAAAATGGTAATCGCATGTTATCTAATATTGTGGCGTCACAAGTAAAAAGTCATCAGCGTTTTGGCGGGGTTGTGCCGGAAATTGCGAGCAGGCATCATGTCGAACAGATTACGCTGATTATTGAAGAGGCGATGAGGGAAGCGGATGTTACTTATGAAGAACTTGATGCGGTAGCTGTCACGGAAGGCCCTGGCCTGGTCGGTGCGCTGTTGATAGGAGTGAACGCTGCGAAAGCTGTTGCGTTTGCTCATCAGATTCCTCTAATTGCAGTGAATCACATTAAAGGTCATATCTTCGCCAACCAGCTCGTTAATGAGATGAAGTATCCGTTGCTGTCGTTAGTAGTCAGTGGGGGGCACACTGAACTGATTTACATGGATAATCCAGGTTCCTATGAAATTATCGGCGAGACCAGAGATGATGCAGCCGGAGAAGCTTATGACAAAATTGGCAGGGTAATCGGTGTGCCTTATCCGGGTGGGAAGCACATAGATGAAATGGCCCATAAAGGGAAAGATACTTATCATTTCCCACGTGCGATGATTAAGGAAGACAACTACGACTTCAGTTTCAGTGGCTTGAAGAGCGCATTCATCAATACTGTACACAATGCAAAACAGAAAAATGAAGTGCTCAATGACGAGAACCTGGCAGCCAGCTTTCAGGCAGCTGTCGTTGATGTACTTGTAGACAAGACGATTCGTGCAGTGAAAGAAAAGCAGGCTAAACAGCTAGTCCTGGCCGGAGGGGTAGCTGCCAACAAAGGGTTGAGAGAGGCGCTGACTCAAGCCGTTAAAAATGAAGCTGAAGGAGTGGAACTGCTGATTCCACCTCTGGATTTATGCGGGGACAATGCAGCAATGATTGGTGCAGCAGCTTTTGTCCAGCTTGAAAAAGGTGAATTTGCAGACTATACATTAAACGGAAGGCCCGGCTTGTCTGTATAAGGATGAGCTTCAATCTACTAGGATTAATTCAGTTTATATAAAAGAACACGACCTTACTGTCAGCTTATATAGTGACAGTAGGGTCGTGTTTTAATTGAAGTACTTATTCGGTAGGGTCAGTTAATGTAATTCCACGAGCATGCACAGGGGTGGAAAAGACAATTTGCGTATAGGTTTTCCCAAACTGCTGCAAATCATTGATGAAGTCATCCAGTTCTGTTGTAGTTGGAAATGCAACCTTAATCAGCATTGAAAATTCACCCGTCACACAGTTGCATTCAATGACATTTGGCTTCGTTTCGATATAGGGGTAAAATTCTTTTTTCTGGTTAGGACTTAAGTCTAACTGAATAAAGGCTTGAATATGGTACCCTAACTTTTTCAAATTAACTCTCATTGTATAGTGTTCAATAAAGCCTTCTTTTTCAAGTTTGGAAATACGATTCGATATAGCGGGGGAGGAAAGAAACGTCTCGCTGGCTATTTCTTTCAGTGACACCCGGCTGTTTTCCTGTAAAATCTGTAGAATTTTTAAATCCATCTGATCCATCTGCTGCATCCACCTTACTTTCTTCATTCTCATATCGCTTTTAACGAGTGACTAATCATTGAGTAAAGAGTCCAATGCTTCTTGTTCCCTTTCCCATTCTTCAAGTAACGTTTCCTGGTTTCTTAAAAGTTCTTCATTTTCTTTTGATAACCGTTCAATGGCTTCTGAATCCGAAAATAATTCAGGGTTGCTTAACTGAGTTTGGACGTCATGAATCGCTTTTTCTATTTCTTCGAGTTTTGCTTCAAGCGATTCGATGGAACGTGTCAGTTTTCGTTCTTCTTTCTGGCGTTCTTTACGTGCTTCGAAAGAAAGTTTTGTATCAGTAGCGTTTGTAGAACTGATTTCATTGAGCGAATCTGTTGAGCTGGACTGTTCATCAAGAGTTTTTAGAGCTTCCAGCTCAGCTTTTTTTTGAAGGTAGTAATCATAATCACCTAGATAGAGAACGGCACCTGCACTTGAAAGTTCAATGACCTTGGTGGCTAAGCGGTTAATAAAGTAGCGGTCATGCGAGACGAAAAGCAGCGTGCCTTCATAATCAATCAGCGCATTTTCCAGAACTTCTTTTGAATCAATGTCCAAATGGTTAGTAGGTTCATCCAGCAGGAGGGTATTGTTTTTCTCCAAAGCCAGCTTAGCCAGAGCCACCCGTGCCTTTTCGCCTCCACTTAACGAACTGATGCGTTTGTCTGTATCTTCGCCACTGAAGAGAAAAGAACCAAGCAAAGTTCTGACGCTCTGTTCTGGAAGAAGTGGATGGTCATCCCATACCTCATCTAGTACTGTCTTTTTCTCATTTAATGTTTTCTGTTCCTGATCGTAGTAACCCAAATCCACTTTTGTGCCTAATTTAATTTCGCCTTCCAGCGGTGGTAAGAAGTTCATAAATGTCTTCAGTAAGGTTGTTTTGCCCACACCATTTGGTCCAACAATCGCGATGGAATCCTCTTTGCGAATATCCAGATTGATTGCTTGAGATACAGGCTTGTCATCATAGCCAATGGCCAAGTTGTCTGTCTGAAGAACAACCTGCCCAGAAGTTCGGTCTGTACTAAACTGAAAGTGAGCACTTTTTTCATCGTTTTGAGGCTTATCGACAGTATCCATTTTTTCAAGCTGTTTTCGTCTTGCCTGTGCACGTTTAGTCGTGGAAGCCCGGACAATATTTTTGTTTACGAAATCTTCGAGTTTTTCACGTTTCTTCTGCTGTTTTTCAAAAACTTTCCATTCCCGTTTGATTTGTTCAGCTTTTTGCTTCAGATAATTTGAATAGTTACCCGGGAAGTGACTAACGGAACCTCTGCTGACTTCATAAATGTCCTGCACCACTTTGTCCAGAAAGTATCGGTCATGCGAGACAATCAGAAGGGCTTTTGGATAGTTCTGTAGATAGGTTTCCAGCCAGGTAAGTGTATCAATGTCCAGATGGTTAGTCGGTTCGTCCAGAATGAGCAGATCTTTTTTCTCTAACAGCAACTTAGCCAGGGCCAGTCGTGTTTTTTGTCCACCAGACAAATTGGCGACCGGTGTATCATAATCTTCTTCGTAAAAACGAAAGCCATGCAGTACCGAGCGCATTTCGCTTTCAATTCCATAGCCGTTCATTTCTCTGAACTGCTGTTGCAGATAATCATATCGGTTAAGCAGTTCAGTATAATTGCTGGATGATTTATCTTGATTAACAGAACTCAACTGCTCTTCAATTTGATGCATCTCCTGTTCCAGTTTTTTAACGGGTTCAGCCAGTTTAATGATCTCTTCCCATATGGTAAGAGACGATTCAAGACCTGTGTGCTGATCAAGATAGCCGACGGTGCATTCTTTTTTCTTGTGTATGGTTCCCGAATCGGGCTCTTCACGACCCGATAGTATATTAAGAAGAGTTGTTTTGCCAGCGCCGTTTCTTCCAACCAATCCTATACGGGATTTATCTTTTATTTCAACGTTTACATTGTCAAATAACTTTTCAGCGCCAAAATAACGGGATATTTTCTGTGTTTGTAAAATTATCATAATAGTCCTCGATTTCTATACTGGTTTCAATCTTAACTTATAGTTTATCATACAAAGAAGTTAAGACAAGAAGAATAAGAAGAGTTGTATTTGAGAATACTTTCAGAGAAAATGATAACAACTTGCTTCACAAGAAAGTACATTGTTAGCAAACTTACCTAGTTGTTTCAAAAAGGATTGAAGAATATTTTAACTTTAGAGACGTTTTACCTTTATTTTGCCGGCTATAGTGGTATAATATTATATGGTTAGAGAAAGATAGTTTGTGAATACACAAACCAATAGAACCAGTTTCTTTTAGAATGATTCTTATTAAGAAGTAATAAGTGCCATTAATATCATAGATAGATGAGGAGAATAAATATGGCTGAAAAGAAAATACCGAAAGCGACAGCAAGAAGACTGCCGTTATATTATCGCTATCTACGTTTTTTATATGAAGCGGGTAAAGAAAGAGTGTCTTCAGCTAAGTTAAGTGAAGCAGTAAAAGTCGACAGCGCCACCATCAGACGAGATTTTTCGTATTTCGGAGCACTGGGTAAAAGAGGCTATGGATACGATGTAGAAGCCCTAATGAATTTTTTCAGTAAAACACTGAATCAGGATCGACTGACAAACGTCGCATTAATCGGAGTTGGTAACTTAGGTCAGGCTTTATTGAACTATAATTTCCGACGTAACAATAACATTCGTATCAGTGCCGGCTTTGACGTCAAGGATGAACTGATTGGTACTATTCATCAGGGTGTTCCCATTTATGCCATTGACGACATGGTCAATCAGCTGGATATGCAGCAGATAGATGTCGCTATTTTAACGGTTCCTTCTGAAATTGCACAGGAGATGGCGGATAAATTGGTAGAAGGCGGTGTAAAGGGAATCATGAACTTTACTCCCATCCGTGTAACGGTTCCTGAGCACATCAGAGTTCATAATGTCGATCTAACGAATGAACTGCAGACGTTAATCTACTTTATCAACTATTATCAGGACTTTGAAAATGACAAAGAATCAGCAAAAGTGGACAATCCACTAAACGATATGTTCTACAATGATTAAAAAAATCCACTTTCCATAAAAATATGGGAAGTGGATTTCTTTATTCTTTTTTGTTTTTACTTTTTTTTATGCGATAAAAAGCTTCAGCCATACGGGTTCCCTGTACAAAATCCTTAGTCGCAAACAACGCAAACAGATAGGAGAAAAAGCCCCAGCCACCTGATCCTACGGAGTCAATTGTAAAATAGAGGAATAAAAGAAAAAAGACAAACTTGAAGCCTATTTGAAACATTATCTGTTTTTCAGTCATAGTATTTCCTTTCTGTGTTCAATTCTTTTTTATACAAGGTAGAGGTTTGCTAATACAGCAACGATGTTCATTAAACAATGAGCGATAATCGGCGTCCAGATGTTTTTAGTTTTGAAGTAAAGCCAGGCAAACACGAGGCCCATTGATGAATAGACTAACAGTAAGCCGTCAAAGTGAATGAAGGCGAACAGTAGTGAGCTGATAACCGCTGCACCAATACCACCGAGTTTGGCGTACATTAAGCCAAACAATGCTTTCCTAAAGACGAATTCTTCCATTATAGGACCTGCAATTCCAATGAGTAGAATAAAGAGCGGGTAGTTACGGACGACTTCGACTAAAAGGCGGGTATTTTCCGATTCAACGGGTGACCCCAGAAAATTCACTTCAATAATACTGGCGAAACTCTGGACTATTAAAGCAATGAATACACCTGTTAATCCCCAGGTCAGTATCGGCCGTTTGTTTGATTGAAAAGGTTGTTCGAATTCAAACTGCATGTTTCTTCGTTTCTCTATGATAAACATTCCGATTGCACCTAGTGAAAAGAGGACCATTGAAGGAATGAGAAAGGCGATGGCATCCATTGTGTCCGGTAAAAAAAGAGGAATGATGCCTGAGAGTATCTGAACAAGAAGAAATAATAGTATCATGTGTGTTGCAGCTTTTTTATTGTTTTCAAGTGAAGACATTGAGTTCATCCTTTTTCATAAATTTACATAATACTAGTAATTTAACACAAAAATGCTTCAAATTCCACAACGGGTAAAAATCTATAAAAATTTTAGATAGGGCTTGCAAGAATTGTGAGTTTTGAATATACTAAGTATTGGAGTTAGCACTCGGAACAAGAGAGTGCTAACTCGCTTGACCGTCACTTTATAAGTGGCGTTAAATAAACTAATTAAACTATACGGAGGGATTACACCATGTTAAAACCTTTAGGAAATCGAGTGCTTCTTGAAGTGAAGAAACAAGAAGAAAAAACAGCAAGCGGACTGGTCTTGCCAGATTCTGCCAAAGAAAAACCTCAAACAGCTGTTGTTGTTGCAGTTGGCGAAGGAAGACTAATGGATAACGGTGGACACGCAGCAATGCCAGTAGAAGTTGGAGACGAAGTACTGTTTGAAAAATATGCCGGTTCTGAAGTGAAGTACCAAGGAAAAGAATACCTGGTAGTAAAAGACTCAGATCTTATTGCAATAGTAAATTAATCAGAATACTAACTTAAACGAATCGAAGGAGAGGGAATACTTATGGCTAAAGATATTAAATTTTCAGAAGACGCACGTGCAGCAATGCTGCGTGGAGTAGATAAACTTGCTGATACAGTGAAAGTAACATTGGGTCCAAAAGGAAGAAATGTTATTCTCGATAAATCATTTGGTGCACCTCAAATCACTAACGATGGCGTAACCATTGCAAAAGAAATCGAACTGGAAGATAAGTTTGAAAACATGGGAGCTCAATTAGTAGCAGAAGTTGCCAGCAAAACGAACGATATTGCCGGTGACGGAACCACAACAGCTACAGTACTGGCTCAGGCTATTGTCAACGAAGGCATGAAAAACGTAACAGCGGGAGCAAACCCTGTCGGTATACGTCGCGGAATTGAACTGGCTACTAAACAAGCGGTTGAATCTCTTCGTGAAGCGTCAACTAAAGTTGAAGACAAAGAGTCCATTGCTCAGATCGCAGCTATTTCATCTGGTGATGAAGAAATTGGACACCTTCTTGCGGACGCTATGGAGCGTGTTGGAAGTGACGGCGTCATTACCATTGAAGAATCCCAAGGAATTGAAACAGAACTGGATGTTGTTGAAGGCATGCAGTTTGACAGAGGCTACCTGTCACAATATATGGTAACTGACAATGAAAAAATGGAAGCCAATCTGGATAACCCGTATGTGTTAATTACTGACAAGAAAATTTCTTCCGTTCAGGAAATCTTGCCGGTATTGGAAAATATCATGCAGCAGAACAGACAGCTTCTGATTATTGCTGACGATATTGACGGAGAAGCACTGCCAACACTAGTACTGAACAAAATTCGTGGAACACTGAATGTTGTCGCCGTTAAAGCACCAGGATTTGGAGACCGTCGTAAAGGAATGCTTGAAGACATTGCTATTCTGACAGACGGTACAGTTATTACAAGCGATTTGGGACTTGACCTGAAAGATATTACAATCGATCAGCTGGGAACAGCCGGTAAAGTAGTGGTAACGAAAGATGATACGACAGTTGTAGAAGGTGCCGGAGAAAAAACACATATTGACCAGCGTGTAGCAATGCTGCGTGCTCAGGCTGAAGAAACAACATCTGAATTCGACCGCGAAAAACTGCAGGAGCGAATTGCTAAACTAGCAGGCGGAGTTGCTGTCATCAAAGTTGGAGCAGCTACTGAAACTGAAATCAAAGAACGCAAACTGCGTATCGAAGATGCTTTAAATGCTGCACGTGCTGCAGTAGAAGAAGGTGTCATTGCCGGTGGTGGTACAGCCTATATCAATATTCTTGAAAAACTGGAAAGTATTGAAGCTGAAGGTGACGTAGAAACCGGAGTGAAGATTGTTCTCCGTGCCCTCGAAGAACCTGTTCGTCAGATTGCTTCAAATGCCGGTCTTGACGGAAGTGTCATTGTTGAGCGACTGAAGCATGTAGAACCTGGCATTGGTTTCAATGCAGCTACGGGTGAAATGGTCAACATGGTTCAAGCTGGAATCATTGACCCGACAAAAGTGACTCGTTCAGCATTACAGAATGCAGCATCAGTATCTGCACTGCTTCTGACAACTGAAGCAGCTGTGGCAGAAATACCTGAAGAGAACGGTGGCCCTGCCGGAGGAATGGATCCAAGCGGAATGGGCGGCATGATGTAAGAAAGCTTTTCACTTTAACTGAATAATAAAGCAAGCACCCTGAAAGCCGGTTGAGAAACAATTCAACTGGTAAATCAGGGTGTTTTTCTCTATTTAAGACGAGTTGCAACGTTGTGTGCTGATTCTGATAAGTATAGTGCGGATCCAGAATGGTGTTCAGTCATGTGTATGGACTATGTGGAGACATAGTGCGGACCCAGAGTGGTGTTCAGTCGTGAGTATGGACTATGTAAAGAGATAGTGGGGACCCAGAGTGGTAGCCAGTCATGAGTATGGACTATATTAGGACATAGTACATACTCGCAGGAACACTTCAACCTGAGTAGTCACTATCAACAAAAAGAGTGATCACTCGCACGCCCAAGTCGCTAATCCACTGTGAAATATTGATTAGAGACCATTTGGAAAGGCTGCTCCGCGCAGCCTTTTTACATATTCCAAATTATCTGATAAAAAAAGAGATTTACTTGGTAAATAATGAGAATCTCTGCTAGACTGTACTAAAATTAAGAGGAACGGAGTGAAGGACATGAAAGTTAGTGGTATTCAACTTGATGTAATGTATAATCAGCCGAAAGAAAATTTCGAAAAAGTTCACTCCAGTATTAATCAGTTAATGGAAAAAGAAAAACCAGATGTCATCTTATTACCCGAAATGTGGAATGTTTCATTTTTCCCAGACGAACTCGAAGGAGTTGCGGATTATGAAGGGACTGAAACACGGGCTTTATTGAGTAGACTGGCAAAAGAGCATGCGGTTAACATTGTTGGAGGCTCAGTCGCGACGAAGTATGATGGGCACTTTTACAACACCAGCTATGTTTATAATCGGGAAGGGCAACTGGTTCATACCTATCACAAGGTGCATTTGTTTTCTCCGGCCAATGAACATGAAAAATTCAAGCGCGGAGATCACCTGGGTTTGGTGGAAATGGATGGTGTCAAGGTAGGCATAGCGACATGCTACGACTTGAGGTTTGTTGAGTGGATACGGCTCATGGCTCTTAAGGGCATGGAAGTTTTATTTGTACCGGCAGCCTGGCCGCACCCCCGCCTGCAAGTCTGGCAGACGTTACTGAAAGCCCGAGCGATTGAAAATCAGATTTATGTGGTCGGTGTAAACACCTGCGGAGCTACAGATGACCTCAAGTTTTGTGGTCACTCCGCTGTAATCAGTCCTTTAGGAAAAGTCATTACTGAATTAAATGAAAGTGAGGAAACCTTTACGGAAAATCTGGATTTATCTAAACTCAAAGGTATCAGGAAAGATATTGGGGTTTTCAAAGATAGAAGACCGGAACTCTATCATTAAATAAAAGAGCTTTTCATACGACTTGCTGCGTATGAAAAGCTCTCTGCTGTTATTATAGTCTAAATTACCTTTGTGTACCGAACAACTGAGTGATGTATAAAAATTCCTCATCGTAATGGACGCCTACGCCGATTTCTTCAAAGTCAGAACGAATCATATTTTCATAGTGTCCCTGGCTGTCGACCCATCCATTGAAGATGAGTTCAGCCATTTGTTCTTCCTGAAGGTGATAGGTGGCCATTCCTAAATTTTCGCCGGCCGTTTGGTAAGGGTAGTGTATACCTTCTTCATCAAAAACAGTAAAGGCATCTGTGCCATCTGGCCGCGTATGAGAAAACTGTTCTTCAGTTTCAATGGCACGGATAGTGGCGGCGGAACGCAGCATATCATTGGATGCGACAGGTGGAACGTCGAGGTCTTCTCTCAACTCGTTCACCAGAACAATAACAGTTTCTTCTATTAAACTGACATCCAGTTTCTCGGCTTCCTCACTGGATACGTCAGGCGCTTCGACCGGTTCTTCATCCTCAGTGCCTTCAAAAAAAGATTCACTTAAAAATGGCAAATCATTTCCGTTCTGATTGAACTGCTCAATATCAGCAGAAGTAGGGAAATAACTGACAATGGTTTCCATCCAGTTTCCGACAGTGGTACCTTGAAGAATACCGCTTGTACCAAGCCAGAAGCCAATCAGCAGGCTAAGCAGCAGGAAAAATAGTTTTCTTAAATATCTCATGTTTAATTACCTCTCTTATCTAAAGGTATTGTATCAGAAAGTTATGAAAGTAAAAAGAAAAAGGATGTACATATTTGTGCATATCGGTATTCTTTACTTCAATTACATAGAAGCGTTATGTATAATAGAGAAGTTAATTAGAATTCGAGATTAAACGGTATGATTAGAGGAGTAATAATCATGAAAAATATGAAATCAGAAGAACTAGGAAAAATGCCCATGAATAAACTGGTGCTGACTCTTTCAGTGCCCATGATGATTTCAATGTTCATTCAGTCACTTTACAATGTCGTCGACAGCATGTTTGTCGCTCAAATAAGTGAAGAAGCCTTAGCAGCACTTTCATTAGTCTTTCCGATTCAGATGCTGATGGTTGCCATTGGTATAGGAACGGGAGTCGGCATGAATGCCGAACTGTCCAAGCGGCTAGGTGAGGGAAACAGAAAGCTGGCAAGTGCGGCAGCCAATAACGGAGTTTTTCTAACATTAATGCACTATGGTTTGTTTCTATTATTCGGTATGTTTTTAGTTCGTCCCTTTTTTGAAATGCAGACAGATAATCCTGAGATTATCCGTTATGGGATGGAATACACAGTTCTCATCACGACCCTTTCGATAGGGAAGCTAATGCAGTTCACATATGAACGCATTCTTCAGTCTACTGGACGCACATTTTATACCATGATTACACAAGGTACAGGAGCCATCTTAAATATAATTCTGGATCCGATTCTTATTTTTGGCTTGTTAGGTGCACCGGCATTAGGCGTAAGAGGAGCCGCCATAGCTACTATTATAGCGCAGGGGACGTCAGCTACGTTGGCTATTATCATTAATTCAAAAGTCAATAATGATATCGATATGCAGTACCGCGGCTTCCGCCCGGACTGGGCAGTTATCAAACGGATTTACTCTGTTGGCGTGCCTTCAATGGTTATGACATCCATTACTTCTTTAGTTACTTTGCTGTTCAATAATATTCTTTTGCAGTTCACGTCAACAGCTACAGCTGTTTATGGCGTTTACATTCGTCTTCAAGGCTTTATCTTTATGCCTGTTTTTGGACTGAATAATGGCATGATTCCGATTGTATCCTATAACCTGGGGGCTAGAAATAAAGAAAGAATGACTTTGGCTATCAAAATCTGTCTGGCCTATGGCGTAGGTATCATGCTGACCGGAACGGTGCTTTTCCAATTATTCCCAGAACAGCTTCTGTATTTATTTAATGCATCAGATGAAATGATGAATCTTGGAGTAGCAGCTCTGCGCACCATCAGCTTAAGTTTTGCCTTTGCAGGAGTAAGCATTATGCTGGGAACTGTCTTTCAGTCAGTCGGTAATCCGATGCTGGGTTTATGGGTACAAGTCATTCGCCAGCTGGTCGTTCTTGTTCCGGCAGCGTATGCTCTCTCGTTTACAGGAGATGTCAACATGGTTTGGTGGTCTAAGCTGATATCCGAAACCGTTGCGGTTATCTTCGCCTTGTTTGCCATGCGATATGTGTATGCGAAAAAAATCCAGCCTTTATCTGGGGCTGACACTGAGTTGTCTTCAAGAAAAATTGCGAAAGAAGGCTTCAGTAAATAAAATCATCAAGGTTAGTCTTCAGCTCATCCTCTTCATCAGAGGGTGGGCTTTTTTATGCTTAAAATCAGACAAGAGAAAGAGAAGTTTTAAAAACAGGAGGTGCTAATCAGTTGCCTTATAAATAAGTTCAAATAAGTTGACAGCAATTTGAAATTTAAAAAATTATGTATTCGGTTACAATAGAATTATAAAGAAAACGCTTACTAGAAAGGCGGATGGAAATGTTAAGTTCTTATTTGAAATCAAAAACACAATTTGTTGAGGGAGTTGGAAGTTGGGAAGAGTCGATTGAATTGGCCTCCCAACCTTTAATTGAAAAAGATTATATTACAAGCAGCTATATCGATGAGATGATTGAAAATGTGAAAGTCAACGGCTCTTATATTGTTATCGTACCAGAGATAGCTATGCCACATGCATCGACAGATAAAGGGGTGTTGCGAACTGGAATGTCTTTTCTAAAATTGAATGAATCGGTCACGTTTCCTGGCGAACAGGAAGTGAAACTATTTTTTGTCTTGGCTGCGAATGATAGCACGACGCACTTGGAACTGCTCTCAGATCTTTCTTCTATTCTCATTGAAGAAGATTTCAGGGATAAGCTTAAAAGTGTGAATTCTGAAGAGGAACTTATCAGTTTACTGGAGTTGGTTGAATAATATGGAAACGATGCTGAACATCAACGGTTTCATGACAAAAGTCAGTTATTCGGAAAAGGAAATTCAAACACTTTTCTATCCCATCTTAAATGAATTGATAAAGAGACGAAAAGAAAAAAACGGTAGGTTGATTGTTTATTTGGCAGCACCACCTGGAACTGGTAAAACAACTTTGAGTCTATTTTTGAAAAAACTTTTCGATCAATTAGAAACACCCTATTCTTTTCAGGCTCTGTCAATTGATGGATTTCATTATGACAGAGACTATTTAACCTCACATTATATCACAAGAAACGGTACGGAAATCTTATTAAATAATGTGAAGGGCTCTCCAGAATCTTTCAATCTTGAAGCGCTGACAGATACCTTGAAAGACTTAAGAGACAAGCCAGTAAATTGGCCGATTTATGACCGCATTATACACGATGTGAGTGAAGAGACAATTACAGCTGATGCGGACATTGTGCTTATAGAAGGGAACTGGTTGCTGCTGAATGAAGAAAAGTGGAACGAATTGGAAGACTATTGTGATATCAGCCTTTTTATAGAAGCAGACCAAGAAGTACTCAAGCAAAGGTTAATAAACAGAAAAATAAGAGGAGGTCTGAGTCCTGAAGAAGCAGAGATTTTTTACCGGGAAAGTGATGGGAAAAATGTTGAAAGAGTTTTAAGAAATCATTTTAATACAGATATTGTACTAAAGCTGACATCAAAAGAAGAACTAGTGAAAGGATGATAAACATGCAAAGTGTACAAAGCGGAAAGCCAAAATCCTCTAACAGGGCTAAAGTTCAAGCGTTCGGAGGATTTTTGACAAATATGGTTCTGCCGAACATAGGGGCATTCATTGCCTGGGGGATTTTAACGGCACTATTCATTCCTACCGGATGGATTCCTAATGAAAACCTGGAAACCATTGTCGGCCCGGCAATTACATTTTTACTGCCGCTTCTACTGGCACATACGGGTGGTAAAATGGTCGGTGGCCAGCGTGGAGCAGTTATGGGAACCATCGGTGCAATTGGCCTGATTGTTGGATCTGAAATACCAATGTTCTTAGGCGCTATGGTTATCGGACCCTTCGGTGGCTGGTTAATTAAGAAATTTGACAAGCTGATTGAAGACAAGATTCCAGCTGGCTTTGAGATGGTGGTAAACAACTTTTCAATTGGCATACTCGGCTTTCTGTTGATGCTGTTTTCTTTCCTGGTCATCGGACCGATAATCGTCGTGGCCAATAACTTTGTAACAGTGGCAATCGAAGCGCTAGTGGCGACAGGATTCCTTCCACTTCTGTCACTAATCAATGAGCCGGCAAAAGTACTGTTCTTAAATAATGTTATTGACCAAGGTATTTACTACCCGTTAGGCCTTCAGGAAACACTGCAGGTCGGTCAATCCATTTACTTTACAGTTGCATCTAACCCTGGCCCTGGACTTGGACTTCTGCTGGCCTTTACTTTCTTTGGAAAGAGAACAGCCAGACGAACAGCACCTGGTGCTATAATCATTCACTTCCTTGGGGGCATTCATGAACTGTACTTCCCGTTTGTTTTAATGAAACCTATTACTATTCTTGGAATGATAGCTGGAGGTATGTCCGGAATTATGACTTTCCAGCTGTTCGGAGTAGGTCTGGTTGCAGGCCCTAGTCCGGGATCCATTTTTGCCTACCTGGCTCTTACACCTAGAGGGAATTTCTTGGGAATTATCGCAGGCGTAACTGTAGCGACAATTGTTTCGTTCCTCGTGACTTCAGTTATCTTGAAAGCAGACAGAACAACAGAGGACGTATTTGAAGAGTCATTTGAAAAATCCAAGAGTATGAAGAGTGAAGGAAAAGCAGCATTTGCATCAGCAGGTACAGCAGTTTCAGAGACTCCTTCAGAAACTCCAGCACTATCAGCGAAACAAGTAAACAAAATCTCATTTGCCTGTGACGCGGGCTTAGGAAGCAGTGCACTTGGAGCAACGACGTTCAAGAAACGACTGCAAAAAGCAAATATTGATCACATTGAAGTGAAAAATTACCGTATTGAAGATGTTCCAAAAGATGCTGATATCATAGTCGTTCATAAGAATCTGAGTGAACGTGCTCGCAGAACGCATCCCGATACAGAAATTGTCACAATTGACAACTATATTGACGACGACAATCTTAAAAAACTACTTACTACTTTAGAAGAGGATGAATAAGATGCAAACTAGAGCGGTAGCGTTATATGGAAAAGAAGATTTGCGGTTAAGAGAATTTGAATTGCCAGAAATTGGCGAGGAAGAATTACTTGTTGAGGTGGTCAGTGATACTGCCTGCCTATCCACCTTAAAAGCGACATTGCTGGCTGAAGATCATAAGAGAGTGCCTGAGAATATCAAGGATCATCCGATTATCATTGGGCACGAGTTCAGCGGTTATATCCGTAAAGTAGGCGATAAAATTAAGGATAACTTCAATGAAGGTGATAAATTCGTTCTGCAGCCGGCCATGGGGCTTGATAACGGTTACTCTGCAGGATACAGCTATGAGTTCTTCGGTGGGGATGCGACTTATACCATCATTCCGAAGGTTGCCATCGATTTGGGTTGTGTGCTGCCATATAAGAAAGAATACTTTGCCAATGCCTCTCTGGCTGAACCGATGTCCTGCATCATTGGGGCTTTCAATGCGAATTTCCACACTAAACCTTATGTCTACTCGCACGATATGGGTGTCAAAGAAGGGGGGCAGGTGGCACTGCTTGGATGCGGTGGACCTATGGGCGTGGGTGCCCTTGACTACGCGATCAATGGTGGATTAGGTTTAAAGAAAGTAGTTGCCACTGAAGTGAGTCAAGAAAGACTGGATAGACTGAAAAAACTATTCCCACCTGAAGAAGCCAAAGAAAAAGGGGTGGAGCTAGTCTTTGTCAATGCCAATGATGTTGATGATCAGACTAAGCATTTGATGGACTTGTCTGATGGAAAAGGCTACGATGATATCTTTGTCTTTGCAGCAGTAGAGGCTCTGCTCCTTTTAGCAGATGCAATCGCAGGGAATGACGGCTGCATCAACTTTTTTGCCGGACCAACAGACAAGAACTTTTCAGTTCCGGTCAACATGTATAACATTCATTACAATTCAGTGCATTATGTAGGAACGTCTGGTGGTTCAACGGATGATATGAGACAGTCACTGCAGCTGACTGAAGAAGGCAAAATCAACCCGTCAAAAATGATTACGCATATCGGCGGACTTGAATCTGTTCCAGATATGATTCTGGATATGAAGCATGCAACATCAGGAAAGAATGCCATTTATCCTCACATTTCTCTGGAGCTTACTTCTTTAGAAGAGTTTGAAGAAAAAGGCAGAGACAATCCGGTCTTCAAGGAAATTCACCAATTAATTGAAAAACATGATGGAATTTGGAACGAAGAAGCAGAAAGATACCTGCTGGAAAATCTTAAGAAA
Source organism: Alkalibacterium sp. (assembly GCA_007692455.1). Taxonomy (GTDB): domain Bacteria; phylum Bacillota; class Bacilli; order Lactobacillales; family Carnobacteriaceae_A; genus Alkalibacterium. The sequence continues at coordinate 35,844 of RECC01000057.1, forward strand.
TAAAAGTGAAGTCAGATTCAAACTAATATGATAAAATGTATATAAAATAACAGGCTTTATTATAAGTCGATTTAAAGGCTGTTATATCTATTTTTTTTAAGAAAGGAGGAACTATTTTGCTGACTTTAAGAGAAGTGATGATTATGAATACAATTCTGAATGATGCGTCGGTCACAATAGAAAGTCTAGCAGAAAAGTTCAATTTGAGTAAACGAACCATTCGATATGATCTGGAAAATATCGAAGGCACTCTTTTCGAGCAAAAGGTTCTTCCTTCTTATATCAATGTAATGAAAGATTTGAACGAATCAAACCGACTGACTATTAAAGCTTTTTTAAAGAGTTTAAATTTGTCTTCAGTTAATTTATCTGCAGATGAACGGTATCTAATCGTGAAATACACACTCATTCTGCTGGGAAAGCTCAATATTACAAAACTGAGCAAGGAATTGCACGTTAGTCGAATGACAGTGAAAAATGATTATGATACAGTTTTGAAAGAGTTAAGACTGCTGGGTTTAGGCACCAAGCTTAATTATAAAGACGGGTTTAAGCTTATAGGAGAGGAAGAAATCATTCGTGGTCTTCAATTGGAAATTCTCAATGACATTTCCAAGAGCCACTATTACAACGAACTGCTTTATTCCGATCTGAAGAGAAAAGTCTTTAAGGACTTTGATTTTGAGGGAATTGATTCATGTCTGTATGCACTGCAGAGAGAACTGGGGAATATCTTCTCGGACCAATCCTACACGAACCTGAAAAATTTTATATCTATAGCACTGTTGAGAAATCGAGCAGGAAACACGTTACCAGAGGCAGAGAGACTCCTTTCTGAAACAGATGGTCATTATGAATTGCTGACAGAAGTGAACACCGTAATAAAGAAGTATTACGCTAGCGAATTGAACTCAGCAGAATTGAATGAACTCCGCAGGCACATACTGAAAAGCAAGTACATCAAAGCCTCAGATTATGCAAATGATTATTCAATTGAAATTGATCAGTTCGTTTTTAAACTAATATTCACATTCAGTCAGCACTATGGAGTGGATTTGTCAAAAGACGGTGAACTGTTTGAAGGATTAATAACTCATTTAAGGCCGCTGATACTTAATCAGCACACTTTGGGCTATGAACAGGATATAATGGAAGAAATAAAATCAGAATTCAGTAATGTGTATGAGAATGTAGAAGGTTCTCTGGACATGCTTGATATCCCTTTTGCTGAAGAAATTATCAGGCATGAAGTGCCTTTCATAACTGTTCATTTTGCAGCAGCGCTTCAGAGAAATTCTCTGGAGACACAGATAAATAAAAGAATTTTAATCGTCTGTAGTCAGGGAATTGGTGTATCTAAGCTGCTGGAACAGAGGCTGACCAATTATTTTAATGCAGAAGTGATAGACGTGATTCCGTTCCACTATTTAGAACATTACCCTCGCATACAATCTGTTGATCTAATAGTGACAACCATAGGGATTGAAAAACCACCTATGGAATTGCCTGCCGTTAAAGTAAATGCAGTCCTGACCAGTCAGGACTTAAATAATCTTGAAAAAGAAGGTATCATCAGACGCAACAGGAAAATAGAGCTCTCCAAGTTGGTTGACCTCATTTCACCTAATCTAAAGACTTCTATAAATGATGAACTGGTTGAAGCATTGAAAAGTCACTTTGGTAGTTTTATAGTGGATGATCTATCCGGTAGCAAGCAAAATGACTCAAGACAGATTAAAAAAGAGTTTATACAGGTAGTGGAATCAGTTTCAAATTGGGAGGAAGCGATTCGAATAGCCCTGACTCCTTTAGAGGCAGACAATTACATTACTGAAAAGTATTGCAGTGAAGTGACGGAGGCGTTTAGAAAAAACGGAACCTATATGTTTATCGGGGAGGGCATAGCCTTACCACACGCTCGTTCCAATCATGTGATGCAAACAGGATTTAGTGTATTGCAACTGAAAAAACCTGTTAAGTATACGGATGAGTTATCAATTAAGCTGCTCATCTGTTTTTCGTCTGAGGACAATATGAATCATTTGGAAACATTAATCAGTTTAGTCGATCACATTAAGTCAGCATCATTTACAGAATCGCTTAAGACAGTCAATACAGCGGATGAACTGGCGGACCAATTGCTGTCAATGGAACTGTAGCCAGCTATAAAAAGTTTTCAGCAGTGTAATGTGAACTATTACCGGTAAACTGAAGGAATATCAAATGGGGATGTGGAGGAGATTATGGATAGTTTGAAGATAAATTTTAATCAGCTTGACAGTATTATCAGCAATGTCATACGCAGAGAAATAGATTGTTTGACGGATGAACTGTACAAAGCAAGTCAGATTTACTACATCGCAGACAGCCAATTAAGCAGCGATATTGCACCACTGCTCACGAGCTTAACCAGCAGAGATGTAAAGGAAATGAAGAATCCAGAAGATATAACAGATGCAAGCTCAGTACTAATCTGCTTCAGTTTTGGTGAAATGGATGAAAAAAGGATTGAACAGATAAGAGCATTTAATAAGAAGGGTCGAACAGTCTTGATTACTTCTGATTATGACAAAAGTGAACTTCTTCAGTGCCGGGAAACGATTGGAGTACACATTCCGACGGGGATAGAATCGGCCTTACAAAAAAAAGTGCTAATCAGGCAGGCACTGCATCTGATTCTGGATGACATAAATTTAAAAATTCAAAGCAAAGAAGCAAGCAAGCCTGTCATCTGATTTTTAATGCTGTATAGTCTCGCAGCAACTGCAGACTGATTCTCTATGGCTATTACACTAAAAAAAAGCTTCTCCTAAAAAAACGGAGAAGCTTTTTTTTTAGTGTATGAAGCTGGTAATCGAGGATACGGTTATTTCATTAAATGCGTCCTCTTAAAGCCTCGTAGCCATCTTTGATATTGATAACATGCTTGAATCCTCTTTTTTCCAAAGCTCCCAAAGCTATTCCTGAACGGACGCCTGTCTCACAATGGACAAAGAGAGGTTCCTCGGCATCAAATGGAATGTCTTCTTCTAGAAGTTTTCCAAACAGGACTTGTTCGGTATTATCGAGGTGACCTTCGTCCCATTCCGATTTACTGCGGACATCAAGGATATCCGGAGATTTTTTCTTGTAAATTTCGATAAATTCATCGGTTTCAATAGTTAGTGAAGAAACAGTGTCTTCAATCTCCTCAGCAGGGAGATAACCCTTCACCCGGTCATACCCAATTTGCTGTAGCTGTTTGGCTGCTTCGTCGGCATCTTCTTTTGAGCCGATGAAGGTGAGGTCTTCTTCGTAATTGACGAACCAGCCGACATAGCTGGAGAAAGTATCAGTCATAGGAATATTTATTGTTCCTTTAACGTGAGCAGACTGGAAGACTTCTTTTGGTCTTAAATCGATGACCAAATCTGTCAGTTGAGATGATGCTATCGGATAGACTCGGGTATCTTTAGCGAGCGGAATATTTTCTTTATTGATTTTTTTCATGTGAGAAAAGTAAGTTGGCGGTTCCGGCTGATCAGTTGTCAGCTCTTTTTTAAATGCTTGTTCATCTTCAATCTGATAAGCCCAATTATTCTTTTTTTCATAACCTAAGGTAGATACAGGAACTGCTCCTAGTGATTTTCCGCAGGCACTGCCGGCACCATGACCTGGCCAGATCTGCAGGTAATCGGGCAGGTCTTTTGATTTTTGAACAGATTTGAACATATCTTTTGCACCGGAATCAGTGGTACCTTCCATTTTAGCGGCTTCTTCCAGCAAATCAGGCCGTCCGACATCCCCGACAAACAGGAAGTCTCCGGTAAATATACCCATAGGCACACTGGACCCTCCTCCTTTATCTGTTAACAGAAAGGATATGCTTTCAGGAGTGTGACCGGGTGTAAAAATTACATCGAGCGTCACGTTTCCTACCTCAATAGTGTCTCCTTCGGTTAAATAAACAGTGTCATCCGGCATATTCTGATATTTCCAGTCGTCACCGCCTAAATCAGAGACATACAGCTTGGCACCCAGCTTGCGGTGAACATCTCTTAATCCTGAAGCGAAATCAGCATGAATATGTGTTTCTGCTGCGTGTGTAATTCTCAGTCCTTCATCTTCTGCAGCCTTGATATACTCGTCCAGCTCTCTCAGAGGATCAATGATAATGGCTTCTCCTGTCTGCTGACAGCCTACGAGATAAGCCATTTGAGCTAATGGTTTATCGAAAAATGACTTGAAATACATATAGTTCAACTCCTTTATAATTTAAAACAGTTGTCATAAATAAAGTGTAGCATCTTCAATCGAAAACGTTAATTGTTATGCCTTTTATTAATTCTTTAATGGCTTATAAATGCTTTTATACTCAGATGTTGGTAAACTGACTGTGTAGTCTCATGGTTTTTTCATTTTATTTTAAGAAAGGGAGAGTTTTATGATACCGAAAATTATTCATTATGCTTGGTTTGGGGGCAATGAACTGGGGCCACTCGAACAGAAATGTCTAGATAGCTGGAAAAAGTACTGTCCAGACTGGGAAATAAAAAGGTGGGACGAATCTAATTTTGATCCGAAAGATCATGGTATATATGCTGAGCAGGCTTACGAAAGAGAGGAATGGGCATTTGTTTCCGATGTTGCCAGGCTGCATGCACTGAAAGAATATGGCGGAGTATACTGTGATACAGATATGGAACTAATAAAGCCCATTGACAAGTTCAGAAAATACCCTGCTTTTTTCAGTTTTGAAATAGAAACAGAAATTTCCACAGGAATTATTGGAGCCGAACCTCATCATCCATTTATTGAGGAGTTATATCGGGATTATGATGGAAGAGAGTTTATTTTGCCAGATGGGTCAAGGGATGAGAAGACGAATGTTATTCGCATAACTGAAATAATGACAGAGCGTGGCTTAAAACCTAATAATACACATCAGGAAGTGGAAGGATGCACTATTTTTCCGAGAGAATATTTTTCACCTAAAGATTACTGGACGAGAGAAATCGATTCAACCGATAATACGCACGGCATTCACCAGTTTACAGGCAGCTGGTTATAAAACTGTAAACATAAAAAATCCAGGACAGCCTAATTGGTTGTTCTGGATTTTTAGTGTCTGAAGGGAATTTAACCGCTCAAAAGGTGTAAAGTGATTGAGGCTTAGAGTATAATGAGTAAGGATTAGCCAGTAGATTTCTAGACAGTAAAAAGGTGGGTATATAAATGAAGTGGTTTAAAAATGGTAAGATCTATAGTGAAACAGGACAGTTTCATGACAGTATGCTTGTGGAAAAAGAACGTATAGTGAAAGTGGGCAGTTTAAAAGAGTGCCAGAAAGCTTTCATTGGAGATGACATTATTGACTTGGAAGGAAAAACAGTGATTCCGGGATTAATTGATTCCCATCTGCATTTTTTGATGACTGCAGAATATCTATCACTGCTGCCGATTACCGGTGTTACTTCGATGAACGAGCTTCTCACACGGTGTGCAGACTACATAGAAAAAAACAAGCTGACTGATGCGGATGTTCTTTATTCTGAGGGCTGGAACCACACCCTATTTACTGATGAGAAAAGAGTGCCGGACAGATATGATTTAGATAGAGCGTCGTCAACAGTTCCCATCGTGCTGGTTCGTGTCGACCGTCATGTGATGAGTCTGAATACAGCTGCCCTGAAGTATTTCGGACTGACGAATCAGACGCGGGTAGACAGTGGTGGCGAACTGGAAGTGGATGAAGCAGGCAAACTGACCGGTGTACTTAAAGAAACAGCTCTTGATTTAGTAAAAGCAAAGCTGCCCGAGAAAAACAGAGAAGAAAAGAAGCGTCTGCTCATTCAGACGATGGCCTTGGCCAATCGCTACGGTATTACTTCGATGCATACCAATGACGCTAAAGACAACCAAATTGAAGAAACACTTTCCTTATATGAAGAAATCGAGAGTAATCAGCAGTTAAGTGTCAGGTTTTATCACCAAATCTGGTTTAACGACGGTCAATTTCTCCCCTCATTTCTTTCAGGACCTTATTCCTTCCATAAAGGATCAGAGTGGAACAGAATAGGCCCGATTAAATATTTCATTGATGGAACGCTGGGTTCGAGAACCGCTGCGCTGTATGAACCCTATTCAGATGATGCATCTACTTGTGGCATCCATACGAAGTCGCAGGAGACTTTAAATAAAGAAGTCAAAATGGCGGTGGATAATGGCTTTCAGGTTATCACACACGGAATCGGTGACCGAGGAATTGAGATGATTCTCGATGCATATGATTATGCACTAGATGGTAGCGATAATGACTTGCGACTGGGAATCAATCACATGCAGATTACTAATTATGAACTTATTGACCGAGTAGCTGAAAGAGATTATTTAACTTATGTTCAGCCCCTTTTTCTTGAGGATGATTTACCGATTTTATATGACCGTATAGGCAAAGAACGTGCTGAGACTTCCTACTTATTCAACAGTATGAAAAAGAAAGGCGTTCATCAATCTTTCAGCAGCGACGCACCAATTGTATCATTCAATCCATTCGATACCATTCAATGTGCCGTTACACGGAACAGATTGACCAATCCTTTGCCTGTCGCTTTTCTGCCGGAGGAAGCAATGACCGTGGAAGAAGCGGTTGATGCCTATACATTTGAAGGCGCATATGCCAGTTTCAAAGAAGACAAAAAAGGGCGGTTGAAAGAAGGGTATTTAGCTGACTTTGTCATCTTGAATGAGGATATCTTTACTATTAAAGAGAATACCATCAGAAATGTGACTGTCTCAGCCACCTATGTAAATGGAGATGCCGTATACAAAGAGGAGGACTTAGGTATATGAAAACAATAGTAACTAAAAATCGATTTAAAAACCTTCTTCTAATAGTAATTGGGGCTGTTCTGTATTCCGTAAGTGTGAATGTCTTTACTGTGCCTAACGGCTTATCTGAAGGCGGACTGACTGGTTTTTCACTTATCCTGTTTTACCTGATCGATATTCCCCCTTCCTATACAATATTTATAATTAATATTTTTATTCTGGCTATCGGTTATAAATTTTTGGATAAAAAGACGCTGCATTACACCCTTGTCGCCAACGGTATTATTTCAGTCATGCTGTTGCTGGTGACCCGCTATCAGTTTATTCCTGAAACGACACTGCTTGCACCCATCGGGTCTGGTATTTTCATGGGAGCAGGTATAGGGCTGATTATGCTGGGTCACGGTACAACTGCAGGAAGCGATATTATTGCAAAACTCCTGGAAAAATATCTGGGTATCAACGTACCGACAGGCTTACTGCTAATTGATGTGTTTATAGTGGTCCCGTCAGTATTTATTATTGGACCTGAAAATGTGTTCTTGACGCTGATTAATTTATTCATACAGAGTAAAGTGATAGATTTTATGCTGGAAGGTTTAAATCCAAGAAAATCTTTTTTTATTATTTCGGAAAAGTATTCGGAAATTGCGGATGCAATTGAAAATCAGCTAGGGCGCGGCATTACTGTTCTAGATGGAAGAGGTTATTATACAAGAGAAAAGAAGAATATTTTGTATATTATCATCAGCAGACGGGAAGTGCTGCCTGTCAAGCGTATTGTAGCTGCGATAGACCCCAATGCATTTATGACTATTTCTCATGTGCAGGAAGTCGCAGGTGAAGGCTTTACGTACTTGTCTCCTGAAGAACAAGCCGAACGGATTACCGAAGCAGAAGAAGAATGGGTAAAAGAGCAAAACAGTTGAGGAGTGTCACTACTTACTTTATAATTATTATAAAATAATAATTAAAACAAATAAGGAGCGCAATCATGAACAGACCACAAATAGCAGTATCAAATATCGTTTTCAAACCTGAAAATCAGGAAATATTGAAGGGCATCACTTTTTCAGTAAACAAGGGAGAGCGTATCATTATTACTGGCCCTTCCGGAGGAGGAAAAAGTACCCTTTTAAAAATCATTGCCAGCCTTGTTAATCCGACAGAAGGAATTGTCGAATACAATGGTGAAAATGTATTGAGTGGAGATATTCTTGCTTACCGGCAGAAAGTCAGTTATTTTTTCCAGAATGCCACGCTTTTTGATCAGACTGTTCGGGATAATGTTGCGTTTCCTTATAATATAAGAGATGAAGAGTTTGATGAGGCTAATTGTGTAAAGCTGCTTAAGAGGGTGAAACTTGATGAATCTTATCTGGATAAACCGATTAAAGAACTGTCCGGTGGCGAGAAACAGCGTATTGCACTGGTGAGAAATTTGCTTTATCGGCCTGAAGTGCTGCTTCTGGATGAAGTTACCAGCTCGCTCGATTCAGAAAACAAGGAAATTATCTATGCCATACTGGATGAATTGAACACTGAAAATGATATCACCATACTTTCGGTTACCCACGATGAACGAGAAATTGCAAAGGCTGACAGGATGTTGACTATTGTTAACGGAGAATTGGAGGATTCACAATGACAGGTAATTTAGAGATAAGTAATTTTTCACTGCTGTTATCGACGGGCCTTTTGTTTATAGCGATTTTTGTTGATTACAAAGAAAAACTGAATCTGGGAAATGATATCTTCATTGCAGGGCTTCGGGCAGTTATTCAATTGTTCCTGATTGGATATGTCTTGAGTTATGTGATACAGCTGGATAGTATGATTGTTACTTTTGCCATGGTCTTATTTATAGTCTTCAATGCAGGCTTTAATGCTCACCAGAGAAGTGAGGGAATTCCGAAATCACTCTTTATTTCACTTTCTGCCATTGGGATAGGAACAGCTGTAACATTAAGTTTGCTTGTTTTTACGGGTGCGATAGATTGGGTCCCTTCTCAAATTGTCCCCATTACAGGTATGATTGCGAGTAATGCCATGATAGCTTTGGGGCTGACTTTCCAGACACTTAATTCCAAATTTGCAGATCAGAGACAACAGGTACTGGAAAAGCTGACACTTGGGGCAACCGAAAAACAGGCATCGATGAGTATTATCAGAGAAAGCGTCAAAACCGGAATGAGTCCCTCCATTGACCGGACGAAGACGGTCGGTTTGGTTAGCCTGCCTGGAATGATGTCAGGTCTTATTTTTGCCGGAGTGGATCCGACCGAAGCTATTCGTTATCAGATAGTTGTTATGTTCATGCTGATTGGAGTGACCAGTATTGCCAGCTTTATTGCCAGCTATCTGGCATACAGAGAATTTTTCAATAGTAATAAGCAATTGACGATATAATAGCGTTTAATTCTCTGTCACAACATAAATATATGAGATAGTAATGAAATAGTCTCGTAAGATTGTGTAGTTAATAATACAGACTTACTAAAAACAAGTAACAGATAGCTCTAACCCCTTTTCTTTTAACTCGAGGATGGTATGATACGTACAGTTATCCGGGCAATCCCTAGGATAAATAGTAAATACCATTCAGAAAAGAGTTAATTTTCGAAAAGGGGAATTTAAATTGTTTATACAAAAGAATAGATTAGTTAAAGCCGGAGTTACATTATCGGCAGCCGCGTTATTTATGTTAGCTAATGACTTTGAAGTCAGTGCCAGCGAATATACAAGCGCAAACTGGGAGCCGCGTACAGTTTCAGAAATCGAAAACGAAATTGCCGCGCAGAAAGACAACCAGCACAGTGACAAAGGCGTCACGAAGTATACTTTCCAGTGGGGAGATACACTTTGGGGTATTTCACAGGCCACAGATATTTCAGTTGATAAGTTAGTTCAAGTCAATGACATAGATAATCGTAGCCTGATACATGTCGATTCTACTATTTTCTTAAGCAGAGATGCTTCTGTTATTTCTGTACAGAATGGAGAAGAAGAAGTTGTCAGCTACGATGTATCTGACGATGAAGTAACTGAAACGGAAACACCTGACGAAGTAGAAGAATCTGCGAAGGAAGAAACTGAAGTTGAATCTTCTGAGCCAGCTGAAGAGGAAGCTGCTGTAGAAAGCGA
>RECC01000054.1 GCA_007692455.1 Alkalibacterium sp.
TCGAATTATCTATCCGAATACAGAGTTTAATATTTAAGCAATATGTTGATGATAGAGAAAAAATCAGCTGATGTTCAATAGCAATAAAAAGAAGAAAAAACCGGCAGTGTAGAGTTGATTGATTCATTCAACTCTAACTGTCGGTTTTTTCTATCGTTCATCAGACTCTCTCATGGATAGAGGTTTATCTAATATTTCCTTGTATATGATCGCTTCTTTTAATTTAGATTTATTAAAAGTGACTGCGGGTGTTCGATTTTTCTTTTTTTGAACTGAGGAAGACAAGTTTACGACTCCTTTTAAGGGAGAATCGCTTTTTTTGTTTCGGTCATACCGTTGGTATCGCTCCCGCTTTTCACGCTGAGTACGTGTTGGACGATTTGTCTGCTCAGATTTTTTCTGCGCATTGCGCTTTACTTCTTCGTTCTCTATATTCTGAGGAGGATAAATCTCAACTGAGTCACCGCCTTGACCGCTTTTTGAGTGTGGAGGCTTTTTCTGGTTCTTAGTGAATAAGCCAGCAATACTCGTCACAATCAAGAAGAATATGAAAAGCTGTATGATGAATGAGAAATAAAAATTCATTTATATCACTCTTCTTCGTTTGACTGGCCAGAGATAGATGCTCTCATGTCTGTGTCAGCATTGATGTTTTTCATTTTATAGTTATCCATTACACCAATATTTCCACTTCTTAAGGCTTCTGCCATAGCAAGTGGTACTTCAGCTTCGGCTTCAACCACTCGGGCACGCATTTTCTGAGTTTCTGCACGCATTTCCTGTTCTTGTGCAATCGCCATCGAACGGCGTTCTTCTGCTTTAGCCTGAGCGATATTTTTGTCAGCTTCGGCTTGTTCTGTCTGAAGTTTAGCTCCGATGTTACGGCCGACATCAACATCCGCAATATCAATGGATAGGATTTCGAAAGCCGTGCCTGAATCTAAGCCTTTACCTAATACTGTTTTAGAAATCATGTCAGGATTTTCAAGCACATCCGAGTGTTTGTCAGCAGAACCGACAGTTGTAACCACACCTTCACCAACTCGAGCGATAATGGTATCTTCACCGGCACCACCAACTAAACGTTCAATATTTGCTCGAACAGTAACTTTAGCCTTGGCAATGATTTCGATTCCGTCTTTAGCGACAGCTGCTATATCCGGAGTGACTATTACTATGGGATTAACAGACATCTGAACGGCTTCGAATACATTTCTACCGGCCAGATCAATTGCGGCTGCTTTTTCAAATTCAAGATCAATCTCAGCTCTGTGGGATGCAATCAATGCATCAATGACTAAGTTGACATTACCACCAGCGAGAAAATGAGCTTCCAGTTCGTTCGTACTTAGATTCAATCCTGCTTTGGTGGCTTTAATTAAGGGGCGGATAATAGCGTGAGGACTGACTTGTCTCAGCCTCATTCCGACTAGTGTTCCAATACCTACTTTAACGCCTGAAAAGTAAGCTGTTATCCATAATCCAACGGGTACAAAACGAAGGAACAAACTTAAAAATATCAGTATGATAACAGCGGTGACTATAATGCCTGCGAATCCATTACCTATAAAGTCCATGGTCATTCTCCTATCTATTTTTTCTTACAGTTATTTTAGTGCCTTTAACTCTATCTACAATTACATCTGAATCTCTGGAAATATGCCCATCTATACTTAATACATCATAGACAGTGGGATCGTCTCCAAAGACAACCTTACCGGAAGGACGTAAAGGGGTAAGGGTAGTACCTTTCAACCCTTCATTGATAACGGGCTTTTCTTTTCTCTCCTGCTCTGTTGAAGATGTCCCAGGTAAATTAGTCTGTAGGACCAGCTTATTGACATTTGCCAATGAGTAGCCATTCTTAACTAGATAAAAAACAACCCCGGACGTTATAACTACCGATAAACTGAGATCTCTAACGGTCTGTCCGATATCGCCAATAGTAAGATACAGTCCTGAGATGAGCAGAATCATACCGATAACACCTGCTACTCCGAATTCGGGAATGAAAATCTCGAATACAATCAGAAGTAAACCTGCAGTGAACAATATAACGGGTAACCATGTTTCAAGACCAGAAAATCTAAAGTAAAAAGCTAAACTGATTAATGTCAGACCTGTGCCACTTTTAACGAATGGAGTCAAAATGGCCAATGCAACACCGATGAATCCTAAACCAAGTAATAAACCTTCCATTTTTGTAAGCCTCCTTCCTGACAGAATAGGTTACCTGTTAGTACCATTATCATACCATTTTAAGGTTCTTATGTCATCGGTCGCAAGTAGGAGAGGAATATTAAAAAAATCTCATAGTTCACATTTACACAAAAGTTAAAATTTGGTAAACTAACTTAACTAAGGTACAATATTAGTAGCATCACTATTTGTTTTAATACAGTTTGAAATATTAAAATCAGTTTATAGTTAAATTAAAATGGGGGATAAAAATGGATGACTGGAGAGGAAGTAAGGGAGTGGAAAAAGAACTTCTAGAAGCTTGTTACTTATTTAACGAAGGAACGCAGTTCGACAGTTATTACACAATGGGTTGTGTAAAGGCTGATGAAGGATTTCGTTTCAGTGTTTGGGCACCTAATGCTCAGGCAGTGTACTTAGTCGGGGAATTTAATAACTGGGCAGAATATGATGAGATGCAGGAAATTCAACATTCTGGCATTTATACACTAGTCATGCCCGATGCACAAGAAGGACAGACATATAAATATAAAGTAATCCAGGCAAATGGTAATGTGGCATATAAAATTGATCCTTATGCCTATGAATTTGAAGTTCGACCGAAAGATGCCTCTGTGGTAAAAGCTTTACCGAAAAAGCAGTGGAAAGATGGCCTTTGGATGGCGAACCGTAAGCGTCTAGAAATATATAGTCGACCCTTGAACATCTATGAAATGCACTTAAGTTCCTGGAAGCAGCATGCCGATGGAACGTGGTATACAATCAAGGAACTTCAGGAAGAGCTGATTCCGCATGTGAAAGAATTGGGTTATACACATATTGAATTTATGCCTTTAATGGAACATCCTCTGGACATGAGCTGGGGATATCAGACGACCGGCTTCTTTGGATTATCATCAAAGTACGGTACGATGGAAGATTTCCAGGATTTCGTCGAAGCAGCTCACCAGGCCAATCTTGGTGTGTTGGTTGACTGGGTACCCGGTCACTTTAATAGAAATGATTATGGTCTCGCTTACTTTGACGGCACACCTCAGTTTGAGTATGAAGATGCTAATCGGGCAAACAACAACAGATGGGGTACATTGAATTTTGACATAGGGAAAAATCAAGTGAGAAGTTACCTGATATCTAATGCATTGTTTTGGATTGAACAGTTTCATCTTGACGGGTTAAGAGTAGATGCCGTCAGTAACATGCTTTATTTAGATTATGATCTGGGCGACTGGACACCAAACAGTGAAGGAACAAATGTTAATTTGGAAGGGGTGGAGTTTCTACAGCTTTTAAACAAGAAAATTTTTGAACGCTATCCAGATGTATTAATGATGGCAGAAGAAAGCACAGCTTGGGAAAAAGTAACTCATCCGGTTCACGAAGGCGGGCTGGGATTCAATTATAAATGGAATATGGGATGGATGAACGATACCCTGAAATTCTTTGAAATGGATCCTCTATACCGTAAAGATCACTTTAATTTAATTACTTTTTCATTTATGTATACCTTTAACGAAAATTTTGTTTTGCCTTTCTCTCATGATGAAGTTGTCCATGGGAAAAAATCCATGATGCACAAAATGTTCGGTGACCGATACAACCAGTTTGCCGGACTGCGAACCATTGAAACCTACCGCATGATGCATCCCGGGAAGAAATTGCAGTTTATGGGAGCGGAATACGGTCAGTTTCTTGAGTGGCGCTATGACGAAGGGCTTGACTGGGCTAATTTGAATGATCAAATGAACCAGAACCATCTCACATTCACCAAAAAGTTGAACGCTTTTTATAAAGAGCATCGCGCACTGTGGGAACAGGATCATTCACCGGAAGGCCTGACCATTTTGAGTGCAGAAAACGCAGAAGAAAGCGTACTCTACTTTATGAGAAATGGAAAAAATCCGAGAGACTTTCTAATAGTCTTATGTAACTTTGTGCCAGTGGAAAGACAGGGAGTTAAAGTAGGAGTCCCATACAAAGGTCAGTATGAAGAAGTCTGGAATACAGAATGGCAGTCACTTGGAGGCACCTGGTCTGAATCTCAAGGGGTCATAAAATCGACTCCTGAGCATCTGCATAATCAGGAACATGCAATTGAAGTGATTCTTCCAGCATTGAGTATAACGGTCTTTAAACCAAAAAGAGTTTATGGTGTTCCAAAAAAATAAAGGAATAAACTTTTAATACGGCACTAAAAATTGTTTTTAAGGAGGGAAGGAAGGTCTTAGGATACTTCCGAATTAAATGAAAACAGAAACAGTGGCAATGATTTTAGCTGGGGGACAAGGGTCTCGTTTAGGCAAGTTAACCAAACAGATTGCCAAACCAGCTGTTCCTTTTGGTGGTAATTATAGAATTATAGATTTTGCAATATCGAATTGTGCCAATTCAGGTATAAAAAATGTTGGTGTCGTCACGCAGTATCAGCCGCTCGTACTTAACAGTCATGTGGGAAACGGTTCAAGCTGGGGACTCAACAGACACAATGGCGGAGCAACCATTCTTCAACCGTATTCCAGTGTGGATGGTGAAAAATTCTTTAAAGGAACGGCCCACGCTATTTACCAGAATATTGACTACATTGATCAAAAAGATCCTGAGTATGTTGTCGTTCTATCAGGTGATCATATTTACAAAATGGATTATGAGAAAATGCTGGAATATCACAAACGCAAAGATGCTAATTTAACGGTAGGTGTCATGCCTGTGCCGTGGGAGGATACTTCCCGCTTTGGAGTAATGAATACGGATAAGACTGATCGCATCATTGAGTTTCAGGAAAAACCTGAACATGCAAAGTCCAATTTAGCTTCTATGGGGATTTATATCTTCAACTGGGCAAGGCTGAAACAGTATTTAGTCGATAATCAATCTAAAAACCGTCAAATGGAAGATTTTGGTCATCATGTTATTCCGGCTTACCTGCGTAACAGTGAAGCGGTCTACGCCTACCAATTTGAGGGGTACTGGAAAGATGTCGGTACAATTGAAAGTTTGTGGAGTGCCAATATGGAATTTCTTGATCCCGACCATGAACTGAACATTCGTGACCGCGATTGGCGCGTATACAGTCGCAATCCTAATACGACACCACAGTTTCTGACAGCTTCAGCCAGAGTGACAGACTCTATGATAACAGATGGCTGTTATATAGCTGGTGAAGTAACTCATTCGATTTTATCCCATAATGTCAAGGTAGGGAAAAATTCAGTCATCAAGGATTCCTTTGTTATGCCTAACGCTGTTATTGGTGAGAATGTGACCATTGATAAAGCCATCATCGGAGAAGGCGCTCATATTTATGATGGAGCAGAAGTAGTTGGAATCGAAGAAGACATTGCTGTAGTAGGTTATGGAGAAGAAGTAGGAGGTTATTCAGATGAGAAGTAAAATAGTACCGATTTTAAATTTGTTGGAAGATTACGAAAAGCTAAAACCCTTAACTGACAGAAGACCGGTTGCTTCCCTTCCGTTTGCCTGTCGTTATCGTCTGATTGATTTTCCATTTTCCAGCCTTTATAATGCCGAATCCGAATCGGCTGCACTGTTCATATCTGGATCAGGTCACTCACTTTACGACCATATCCGTTCAGGCAGCACCTGGGGGCTGGATTCTTCTGCAGGTGGCGGAGTGTTTACGCACTCACAGCTTGAAAAAAAATCAGCTACCGGAACAGATTCTAAGCATGGTAAGTTTTACTATGATGACTACTATAAATATGTGACCCGTTCTAGAGCTGAGTACGTAGCCATAATGGGATCAAGCCTTCTTTCAAATATAAACTTAAACTCACTCCTTCATTTTCATGAAGATAAAGACGGTGAAGTAACTATAGTCTATAAAAAAATCAGACGGGATGATCTTATCGCTGATTCAAAATTATCAGCTCTTCAAATCGACAATGAAGATTCCAGCAAGGTAGAAGGCGTTAACCACATTTCTGACTTAAACGGAGATGAACATATTTATCTGAACATGGAAACAATGCTGTTAAACAAGAAAACATTTCTCGATTTTCTGTTTAAGGCAAAAAATGAAGATCTTTCTGTTAATGTGGCGAACTTTATATCATTCACTATAGAGGAAGGGTGTACGGTATACGGCTATGAGTATACGGGATACCTTAAAGCTATTGAAGACATTAAAAGTTACTATGATGCGAATATGGATATGTTGGACGAAGACAACTTCAATGCGCTATTTTACAGAGCGGATCCTGTTAGAACGCGTGCGAAAAATTCAGCACCTACTTACTATGGTAGTACAGCTGTAATCGAAAATGCCCAATTTGCGAATGATTGTGAAGTATATGGGACAGTCAAGCATTCTATAGTATTCCGAAAAGTGAATATAGCTGAAGGTGCACATATAGAAAATTCAATTATCATGCAGGATTCTAGCATCGAAGAAGGTGCCGTTTTAAAAAATGTCATTCTGGACAAGCATGTCTATGTCAAGAATGGAGCTCGTTTGGAAGGGACACCAGAAAACCCGCTAGTGATTGCAAAAAATAGCGTGGTGTATTCCAATGGAGAGATTGAAGAAGGGTGAGGGATAATATGAAGATGCTTTTTGCGGCATCAGAATGCGCGCCATTCTTCAAAACTGGTGGCCTAGGAGATGTAATGGGGGCACTGCCTAAAGAACTGGCAAAAAGCGGAAATGATGTCCGAGTGGTTCTGCCATACTTTGTACAGAAGCTGAGCCGGGAAGTTCAGGATGAACTGGAAGACGTGACTTCTTTTACAGTAGAAGTAGGCTGGCGTAACCAGCATTGCGGTATTAAACAGTTAAAACGAGACGGCGTCATCTATTATTTCGTAGATAATCTCTTCTATTTTGATAGAGAAAATCTTTATGATTATGGCGACGATGGTGAACGGTTTGCCTTTTTCCAGCAGGCCGTCATTGAAATGCTGGAAACAATTGATTTTATTCCAGATATTCTTCATGTTAATGACTGGCAGACCGCGATGATCCCGGTACTGTTGAAGGACAAGTATTCCTGGATTAATCCACTAAAAGACATTAAGACTGTTTTGACTATCCATAATATTTTATTCCAGGGAGTTTACGATCAGTATATCTTGTCTGATCTCTTTAACATCGGATATGCCGCCTTTCATGATAGAGGACTGAAATACGGAGACAACGTCTGCTGGTTAAAAGGTGGGATATACTATGCAGACTTAGTCACTACAGTGAGTCCTACTTATGCGAATGAAATTCAGACATCTGAATTTGGTTATGGCCTGGATGGAGATTTACAAAATGTTCAGCATAAACTGGTAGGAATAGTGAACGGTATTGACTATGATACCTATGATCCTGAAACAGACGAGACAATTACTGAACAGTTTTCAGCCGATGATTTATCGGGAAAAATCGATAACAAAAAAGCCCTGCAGAAACGAGTGGGGCTGCCTGTGGATGAAGATGTTGCGTTACTCGGCGTCGTGACCCGACTGGATGAGCAGAAAGGTGTTCAACTGATAGTTGAGGCCATGGAAGAACTGATGAAATATCGCCAGGTGCAGCTTGTGCTATTGGGAACAGGTAAACATTACTTTGAGGATGCGTTCAAGTATTTTACAGAAGCATACCCGGAGAAGTGTAAAGCTATAATTGACTTTGACGGGGAACTCGCTCAGTGGATTTATGCGGGGGTAGATATTTTCCTCATGCCGTCACAGTTCGAACCGTGTGGCCTATCGCAACTCAATTCACTCAGGTATGGCACCGTTCCTTTAGTTCATGAAGTAGGCGGATTGGTTGATACCATTGAACCCTACAATAAATGGACGGAAGAAGGCACGGGGTTCAGCTTCTACGACTTCAATGTTCATACGTTCCTGTCGACAATAGATGATGCGTTGATTACCTATTATGATTCTCCTGATAGTTTCAAGAAAATGCAGATTAGGGGAATGAAACAGGACAATAGCTGGGAAAAATCAGCTCAAGGTTACATGGATCAGTACCGCTATCTGATATATTGATTACAAGGTCTCGAATGATTCTTTTGATAATCATTCGAGATTTTTGTGGTTTTTATTTCTCTTTTTTTAACATATTGAATGGATAATAGATGTGATTTATTAGTATGTTGCTTAATAATTAAACCGGATAAATAATAAAACTGAAGTTTTATAAAGTAAGCTTTTTTATCGGTATGCTTTACGGTATACTTTGTCATATCAACTGGAGGAATGTTTATGGACTTTTCAAAAAAAGAATTTATTAAAGACTTCAAAGCGCAATTTCAGAGTATGTATGCATATCCTTATGAAGAGGGATCGACAGAACAACTGTATAATGCACTGGGATTACTGGTGAAAAATTATATTTCAGAAGACTGGAAAAATACCAGAGTAAATTACATTAATAATAGCGTCAAACAGGTTTTTTATTTTTCAATGGAGTTTCTACCGGGACGTCAGCTAACTAGTAATGCTTATAATTTAGGCATACTTGATATTATAAAAGACGGACTTGAAGAATTAGGGCTTTCTTATGAAACACTGGCTGAGGCAGAAGCCGATCCCGCATTGGGAAATGGTGGTCTGGGACGTTTAGCGTCCTGTTTCATGGATTCACTCGCCTCTCTCAGTATACCGGGAAACGGGAATGGAATTCGTTATCAGTATGGCTTATTCAAACAGAAATTTGTAGACGGCTACCAAGTGGAGCTGCCGGAAAACTGGTTGAGATACAGAAATGTATGGGAAACACGTAATGACAAGTCAACCTGTATGGTTCGTTTTGGCGGAAATGTATGGATTGAAGAAAATGCACAAGGGCATTTTGAAACTAAATACGAAGATACGCTGAATGTATTAGCGGTTCCTTATGATACACCAATGGTAGGTTTCAGGAATAATAAGGTGAACAATCTGCGATTATGGTCTGCGGAAATACCTGTGGAAGAAGAAGAAGACTACCTTTCAATAGAAGCTACTGAACCCATTAAAGAAATTACAGAAGTACTCTATCCTGACGATTCGAATTATGAAGGCCGGCTCCTTCGTCTGAAACAGGAATATTTCA
Organism: Alkalibacterium sp.; assembly: GCA_007692455.1. Classification (GTDB taxonomy): domain Bacteria; phylum Bacillota; class Bacilli; order Lactobacillales; family Carnobacteriaceae_A; genus Alkalibacterium. The sequence goes on from RECC01000054.1 coordinate 9,245, forward strand.
TGGTTTCAGCCGGTGTGCAGTCCATCCTGCGTCACTTTAGAAAGTACAATGTTCCACGTAAAAATATACCGGATAAGGTAGCGATTCACATAAATGATACCCATCCGGCATTGGTCATTCCAGAAATGATGCGTATTCTTCTGGATGAAGAGCATCTTTCGTGGGAACAGGCTTGGGAAATCACCTTCAAGACTTGCAGCTATACCAATCATACAATTTTAAGGGAAGCTCTTGAAAAATGGCCGATAGGCATGATGAAAGAACTTCTTCCCCGAATTTATATGATTATTGAAGAAATAAACAGACGTTTTGTAGAAAATACGCTACCTCTATATGGTGAACAGATTACCTGGCAGACAGCTATTTTACAGAATGAAGTGGTCAATATGGCTCACCTGGCTGTTATTGGCAGCCACAGTGTGAATGGTGTGGCCAAGCTGCATACTGAAATTTTGATGGATGATGTGCTGAAAGATTTCTTTGAGTTGTATCCGGAACGCTTTAACAACAAAACAAACGGAATCACTCAAAGACGATGGATGCATCTGGCAAATCCGGGATTGACGAAGCTGATTGATGACAAAATTGGTGAAGACTGGAAGCGCAATCCAGCTGAACTTAAAGTGTTCAAGAGCTTTGAAAAAGACAAGAAGACTTTGAAACAACTGGCAGCCATCAAGCTGGAAAACAAGAAAAAACTGGCAGAGTACATCAAGGAAGTTAAAGGAATCACGATTAATCCGGAAGCTCTAATTGATGTTCAGATCAAACGACTGCACGCCTACAAACGCCAGCACATGAATATGCTGCATATCCTGCATCGCTATCTGGAAATCAAACAGAACCCAACAGTTGATTATACACCACGCGTCTTTATTTTTGGAGCAAAGGCAGCGCCAAGTTATGTCTATGCCAAGCAAATCATTAAAGTGATTAACTCACTTGCAGAACTGGTCAATAATGATCCGGATGTTGGAGACAAGTTGAAAGTTGTTTTCTTTGAAAATTACGGGGTATCTCTGGCTGAAAAAATTATTCCGGCTTCAGATATAAGTGAACAGATATCTCTCGCAAGTATGGAAGCTTCAGGAACAAGTAACATGAAATTTATGGCCAATGGCGCATTAACATTGGCAACGCTTGACGGAGCAAATATCGAAATCAGGGATTATGTTGGTGAACACAATATGTTCATCTTCGGTTTAACCAGCAAAGAAGTATATGAATTAAAAGCGAGTCAGAACTTCAGTGCTCGTGAAGTGTATGAATCGGACACTAGCGTGCGTCGGGTAATGGACGCCTTAAGAGACGGCACCATTCCGAATCTTCAGGGTGAGGGCGATGCAATATTTGAATCGCTCATTCATTTTAACGATGAATACTTTGTACTCAAAGATTTCCCGTCTTATGTGAAAGCACAAGAGCAGGTTGATGCACTCTACAAAGATAAAATGGAGTGGACCAGAAAGTCCCTTCTGAACATCGCGGCATCAGCCCCATTCTCAGCTGACTACACAATCAAACGGTACGCAGACGACATATGGAAAGTCAAACAATGCTGTCTGGAAGATGAAGGCGTCCATCCTCTGGACGAACCACTTTCATAACTTAAAGATTTAAACACCCCATTACCCTACTTTTCAGTAAGGTAATGGGGTGTTTTTTTAAGGTATTCACCTAAAGGCTGCTTAGGCAATAAGCCCGAAGTATCCCATAACTAATAGTCCTACAGCTATCCGGTACCAGCCGAATGAGCTGAAATCATTACGGCGAATGTAATTCATAAGGAATTTAATTGCAAAAATAGAGACTAGGAAGGAAACGATACAGCCAACTATCAGAATAAGCATTTCTTCAAACGTAAAGGTAAAGCCGAATCCGAGGAGTTTAATCAGACTAGCTCCCATCATGACGGGAATTGAAAGGAAAAAAGAATATTCAGCTGCTATAGGTCTGGCAGCTCCAATCAATATTGCACCAACGATTGTCGCGCCTGAGCGGGACGTGCCGGGGATTAAAGCAAGTACCTGGAAGAATCCAATCATTATAGCAACTTTGTAGGTCAACTGTTCCCATGTTGCAATTTTTGGAATCTTTCCTTCGTTTCTTTTTTCAATGACGATGAAAGCAACACCATAAATGATCAGAGCAACCGCAACTGTTATCCAATTATAGAATAAGTCATGAATGGCATCTTCAAACAATATTCCAAAAAAGCCGGCAGGAATAATACCGATAAGTACTTTGTACCAGATATGCCATGTTTCTTTCTGCTGTGCTTCACTTTTCCCTCTGTCAAATGGGTTTAGTCGTTTAAAGAAAAGCAGGACTACGGCCATAATTGAGGCCAGCTGAATGACAACCAAAAACATTTCTTTAAATTCATCCGTTGTATTGAGTACCAGAAATTCGTCAACCAAAATCATATGACCGGTACTGCTTACCGGCAGCCATTCTGTTATGCCCTGTACGATACCAAGTATGATTGTTTTTATTATTTCAAAAAGCACTTTAAAAACTCCTTCTATATTTATTTCAACTTTTATAATCATATCAAAAATAGAGAGCCAAATGTAAATTAAATGTGAAATTTTCAATAAACAATCGTATTAGTTTTTGTTTGGAAAACTCTATGATAGTATTAAAGTAGAAATTATGTGAACTATCAGGTAAACTGATGATATAAATAAAAAAGAGAGTAGGGATAAAATATGGGAGTATTTGATTTTTTGAAAGGCAAAGGAAACGAGCCTAAGGACAAAAATGCAGTATTGACTAATCCGGTTAACGGAAAAGTTGTACCGATTGATGAAGTCGATGACCCGGTCTTTTCACAGAAAATGATGGGCGACGGTTTCGGAGTTGTACCGAGTGATGGAGATATTTTTTCTCCAGGTTCAGGTAAAGTTGTCAGTGTATTTCCGACTCAGCATGCTGTAGGTCTGGAACTTGATAATGGGGTGGAAGTGCTGGTTCACATCGGTATTGACACTGTTGAACTGGAAGGCGGTCCTTTTGACACACTGGTTAAAGAAGGAGATACCGTTACAGCTGAAACCAAAATTTCTACTGTAGACTTGGAAGGGCTGAAAGCAGCCGGAAAAGAAAATACAGTCATTGTTGTCTTTACAAATATGGATCAGGTGGATAACTATGATCTATCTACAACGGGAGAAACTCAAAAAGGTGCAGAAATAGGCACTGTTTCTTCAAAATAACCACTAGGATAAAAAAAGTCTCTTCACTTTTATAGTGAAGAGACTTTTTATGTTTTATCAAACTTAATTCTGAGGGCGAGTGATCGAGAATATTTTGCCTAATTCTGAGTAGGCAGTACCCGATAAACGTGCGACAGGGCGCAGTGCTTCAGGTAAAATGTACTCTTTTTCCGCATCGAAAACGGTGGAGTCCAGGTGTACATCTGTCACTTTGAGAAGGAAATGATCGGTCAAAACAGTTCCTTCGTCATCCTTTATTGGAATGTGCTGGTAAAGAGTAGTCTCAAATCGAATGAGCGCTTCTTTTATACCAGGCACTTCAACGGATGAACTGTCCACTAGTGATAAATCCGTTCGGTCCAGCTCACTTTCCGTTGAGGGCAGTGGAGCCGATGTTTCGTTCATATTGACAGTTAATGACTCACTGACTATGTGCACGACGGCTTCCTTTTGAGCAAGTATGTTTTCAGCAGTATCTTTAGCTTTTCCTGCAGTTCGCAGAATGGAGACGGTCAGCAGTGGAATCTGATTGGAAGCCACGCTGAAAAAACTGAATGGTGCAGCATTGACAATACCAGCTTCTTTGTTTAAAGAAGTTATCCAGGCAATAGGTCTGGGAATGACACTTCCAGTTAAAAGCTTGTATTGCTGTTTGACTGATAAATCCTGTGTTTTAAAATGATGCATGCTATTCTCCTTTTATCTGACTTAAATCATCTCTATCTATAAATAAGGTACACTTTAGTAATGTGAGTATCTTGCGATTATTCTGCAAACTGAACGCAGACAACTTCAGGGGCATAAATATCTTTTTGAAGCAGGCTGAGTGTACCATCTTCACTGTTACGCTCAAACAAAGACAGATTATCAGTATCCTGATGTCCGATAATCAGGAAGTTATCATCTGGAGTCATGTTGAAGTCCCGTGGGATTTCACCTTCAGTAGCCGTAAACCCGACTCTATCAAGTTTCCCGTCGGGCTGAACAGCAAAGTGTACAATGGAGTTATGACCTCTGTTAGACGCATAAAGGTGTGAACCGTCAGAAGTGATACGTAAGGCGGCACCCCCATTGAACCCGCTGTGGCTATCAGGGATAGTAGAGAGTGTCTGCAGATGACTGAAGCTGCCTTTTTCTTTGTCGTATTCAAATACCAGCATGTCACTGCTCAGTTCACCAAAGACATAGGCGAATTGACCATTAGGGTGGAAAGTCAGGTGTCTAGGACCTGTTCCGGGCGCCACTTCGACGACAGACTTTTCCTGTAACTTGTTATTTTCATCTAGCTCATAGGTATAAACTTTATCGGTACCTAAATCACAGGCAACAAGAAAACGGTGATCGGGTGTGAGGTCAAAATAATGAGCATGAGGTGCATCCTGGTTTTCATGAACGGATTTACCTGAATGGACTGCCTTGTCAAGCAGCTTGAGCGTTCCTTCTGAGTTCGTCTGGTAAACCGCTACTTCTCCCTTGTGATAATTGGCAGTATACACCAAGTTCTTGTCTGGATCATAGGAAACATAACAGGGGGGAGCTCCGTCTTCCAGCAGTTCTGCTTTCTTTTCATAGTTCCCGTCATCATCCTTGACAAAAGAAGCTACTCCACCTTTTCCATCAGTTGTTTTAGATACGGAAAATAGTAAAGACATGTCCGCGCTGCCGTCAATATAGGTAGGATGGCCTATAGATGCTTCGTGTGCTAGAGATTCGAGCTGCTTAGACTGAGTATCCAGCTGAATGCTGTACACCCCTTTACTTTCTCTTTTCGTGTAAGTTCCCAATAGTATTGTTTGTTTCATTCCTTTACCTCCTGTAATTTAGTCTCATCAAAATAAGTATACCAAAGAATGAATCGCTAGAGAAAGGAAACAATTTTGCAGACGTTTTAAAGGTCCTTATTTTATCTAAAGAGCTAGACTTATGATAAAATATAAGAGTATAGACTAACGAAGGGAGGAATAGACCTTGTCTCATAAATCAGTTGAAAACGAGTCCACTCAGTGGAACAATACTTGGTTCTGGAAAAAAATAATCAACAATAAAATTGTCTCTGCACTTGTTATTACCTTTTTACTGTTTATCAACATCTATATTTTCACGCGCATATCCTACATATTTCGCCCCTTAGGTATCATTTTAGGCATTGTCGGTCCGCCAATGATATTTTCAGTGATTTTTTACTATCTCCTCAATCCGATTGTTGATTGGCTTGAAAGAAAGCGGTTTTCCAGAAACACTGCCATTGCGTTCCTGTTCAGCATACTTATTCTGCTCTTTGTTGGGGGGATGAACTTTCTTGTTCCCATTATACGTGATCAGCTAGAGTCATTAATTGAAACCTGGCCGACTTACTGGAATAATTTAATGCTGCAATTGGACAGTCTACTTAATACGCAGGCCTTTACAGAATTTATGGATCAGTTGGGTGAGACAACTGTACTGGAAACACTGACGAATCAGACATCACAAGTAGTCAATGTGACAATGGGAAGCATTGGCAGTTTAATTGGAACGGTTACTCAGATTGTCATCACACTCTTTACCCTGCCGTTTGTACTCTACTATTTGCTCAGGGATGGGAAAAAAATTCCTCCTTTTGTAACCAAATATATTCCCATTCAGGCTCGTCCAAAAGTTAACGAATTGTTTACAGCCATTAACAGACAAGTAAGTTTCTATGTTCGAGGGCAGCTGATAGTAGCTATCTCTGTTGGCCTTATTTTCTGGATAGGCTTTACGATAGTCGGTCTGGATTTTGCACTGACATTAGGTATATTTGCTGGTTTTCTGAATCTGATTCCTTATTTGGGTTCATTCGTAGCGAGCATACCCGCCCTGATTATTGCTGTAGTTCATTCTCCTTTCATGCTGGCCAAAGTACTGATGGTTTTTGCGGTTGAACAAATTCTGGAAAACAGAATAATTTCACCTCAAATCATAGGTAATACACTTAAAATTCATCCTGTAAATATTATCTTTCTTATTCTCATTGGTGGAAGACTGTTCGGTATTATGGGAGTCGTTTTCGGCATTCCTGGCTATGCCATCTTAAAAATCATCGTATCAATGGCGTTTGACTGGTACCGTGCCTATTCTGGCTGGTACGATGTTGAAGATGCGCCGATTAATCCTCAGGAAGCACTTGTAAAAGTTAAAGATCATTAATTCAGACAGGTTTGTCTTTCGACAAACTTGTTTTTTTGTCTTGATTTATGACAAGTTGTCACATATAATAACATAATATGACAACTTGTCATTTTTAATTTTACTTGGAAAGGACTAAATACTTTGCCGACACAAACTTTCTTTAATTTATCTGAAGAAAAGCAAAAAAGACTGATTGCCGGAGCGATGAAAGAATTTTCATCTAAATCCTTGAATGATGCTTCTATATCCAATATTGTAAAAAATTCTAAAATATCTCGTGGAAGTTTTTATCAGTATTTTGAAGACAAGAAAGATCTGTATTTTTATTTAATTGGGAAATTCAGATACAATTACCGCCAGCTTATGTTTAAAAGCTTTAAGGAAGAATCGGGAGATTTTTACGAAGGTTATAAGCACTTTGGAGAAAAATATATTAAATACATTATGGAATCCGAAAAGTTCGGTTTTTTTGAAAATATGTATATGCACATGAATTATCAGATTAACCAGGAAGCGCGAGTAGATGTTAATCATACAAGTCAGCAGAAACTGCCGGAAGGGAAGCGAATCATAGATGTCATTGACCGCAGTCAACTGAAAATGGAAACAGAGAAGGAAGTCATTGATATCTTAAGGTATATATTGAGTATGCTGAATGACACGATTATGGAAGGCTTCTGGAAAGAACTGTCTGTAAATGAAACTCAGAAATTGTTTGTCAAACGCCTCAACTGGATAACCTACGGGGTGAAAAATAATAAAGAGGAAGAAGAGGAGTCAAGATGATAAAACTAGGTAAACTGATGAATACGCCACGAGTACTATTAAGTCTGTTATTCATGGCACTTCAGGTTGTCGGTATGCTCGCCATGCCAACTATAACAGCCAATATAATCGATTTTGGAGTAGCCCAAGGGGATATCAACTATATTATCAGAACGGGATTCATCATGCTGGGCTTCACCTTTCTGACTATTGTTTCTGCCCTGTTGAATGTCTACTATGGTGCTAAGGAATCTCAAGGGCTGGGTGACACGATTCGTCGAAAAATCTATACCATGGTCACTTATTTTACCAACGAAGAACTGGACAGGTTCGGTACTTCGACCCTGATTACACGTACAACCAACGATATTATGCAAATTCAATTTGTCATGATGATGATTATCCGAATAATGACACTTGCCCCATTTCTGATGATTGGAGCCGGGATTATGGCTTACACCAGAGAACCGAATCTGGCTTTTGTCTTTTTAATCTCCATGCCAATTCTCATGGTACTGCTGTATCTGATTCTGCGATTGACCAGCCCTATTTTCAAGTCCCTTCAGTTGAAAACTGACAGACTTAACCGGGTCTTCAGAGAAGGACTGACCGGAATTCGTGTCATTAGAGCATTCAATAAAGATGCGTATGAAAAAGAACGGTTTGACGATGCAAACTGGGATTTCGCCTCTACATCGATTAAGGCTCATACGATTCTTGCATTTATGATGCCATCTATGGTGTTTGCGGTCAGCCTGACCAATATCATGATTACCTGGTTTGGGGCTCAATTTATTAGTGTCGGAGAAATGCAGGTAGGAAATCTGGTTGCCTTTATGACTTATGCTATGCAAATTTTGCTGGGTATTATGATGGTCTCTTTTGTCCTGTTTTTCCTGCCACGTGGACAGATTGCTGCTGCACGTGTCATTGAAGTGCTTGAAACACCTAATATAATAAAAGATCCGGATGAACCCAAAGAACTCAAGCAAGATACCAATGTCTCGCTTCACTTTAATCAGATCAGCTACCGTTATCCCGGTGCTGAAGAACTTGCGCTTGAAAATATTGATTTCAGACTGAATAAAGGGGAAAGGCTGGCTATAATAGGCGGAACAGGGTCTGGGAAAACCACTCTGGCAAACTTGATTCCCCGCTTGTACGATATTGAAAGTGGTTCGATTGAAGTCAATGGGATAGATATAAGAGAGGTTGCTCAGGGAGCATTGAGAAGGCTGATTGGTTTTGCCCCTCAGAAAGCTCTGCTGTTCTCCGGAACGATACGTGCCAACATGAAATACGGCAATCCGGATGCCACGGATGAAGAAATCTGGCATGCCCTTGAAATTGCTCAGGGGAAAGAGTTTGTAGCCGGTTTGCCGAATGGCCTGGATTCTAAAGTCGAACAGGGCGGCGGAAACTTTTCTGGTGGGCAGAGACAGCGTCTAAGTATTGCCCGAGCTTTGGTTACGGATGCAGATATTTTAGTATTTGATGATTCTTTTTCTGCATTGGATTTTAAGACGGATGCCCAGTTAAGAGAGGCATTAAAGCCCGAGACTCAAGATACTGCTGTTGTGATTATTGCTCAGAGAATCAGTACCGTCGTGGATGCTGATCAGATAATCGTACTGGACAGAGGCAAAATGGTAGGCAAAGGAACACATGAAGAATTGAAGCGCACCAACACTATTTATCAGGAAATTATGGAATCCCAGCTGAAAGGAGAGGACATTTAATGAAAGACCAAGGTAAAAGCGCTGCTCACTTGAGAGCTAAAAAAGCGAAAGATTTCTGGGGCACAACCTTTAGACTGGTTAAGTACATGTCCACTCGTTTCTGGGGACTGGTCTTGACTTTTGTACTGGTCATTGCGGCCACAGTCATGGGGACTATTGCTCCCTATATTCTTGGATTGACGACTACCGAGATATTCCGGGGAGTCCAGGAAGGAAATGCATTAAGTGAAGCTGGCGAGACTGTGACCACTTATCCGATAGATTTTGATTATATTCGAAACATTCTGATAATTGTAGCCATAGTGTATATTACGCAGTCCGTTTTTCAGTATTTCCAGTCCTATATTACCGCACGAATAGCACAAAAAACAGTTTATGATATGCGTAAAGAACTGAAAGATAAAATGTCGACTCTGCCGATAAAGTATTACGATACTCACTCCAATGGAGACATAATGTCTCGAGCGATAAACGATATGGACCAGATTGCCAATACCCTGCAGCAGTCCCTCTCTCAATTTATCATCAGTGTCGTCCAGTTTGTGACGGTATTGACGGTTATGGTAGCTATTGATATTCGTCTGACACTAGTGACCATTGTGACAGTTCCTTTGAGCTTTCTGCTGATAGCCTGGGTTGCACCCAAATCACAGAAGCAGTTTGCTGCACAGCAGAAAGAACTCGGCGTACTAAACGATCAGGTGGAGGAAACATTCTCTGGTCACACAATTGTCAAGACTTATAACCGTGAAGAAGATGAAATTGAAAAATTCGTCAAACAGAGTGCCAAGCTGAATGATGCATCCTGGAAAGCTCAGTTTCTCTCCGGTATTATGATGCCGCTTGTCAGCTTTTCCAGAGATTTGGGTTATTTTGGCGTAGCTATTGTCGGTGGTATTGGAGTTGCGAACGGTACCGTTTCACTGGGTAATGTTCAGGCATTTATCCAGTACGTCAACCAGTTTTCACAACCGGTCAGACAAATTGCCAACCTGGCGAATACCATCCAGGTAACTATTGCCTCCTGTGAACGTGTATTTGAAATTCTGGATGAAGAGGAAATGGAAGAAACAGAATCTGGCTTGAAGCCCAAACCGCATTCACCTTATAAAATTGAATTTGAACATGTTCAGTTCGGATACGGAGAAGCAGCGGAAGATGAGCTTCTGATGACCGATTTCAACCTGACCGTCAAAGACAGTGACATGATTGCTGTCGTTGGGCCGACTGGAGCCGGAAAGTCTACTCTGATTAATCTGCTGGAACGGTTTTATGATGTTAAAGGCGGAAGTATCCGCTACAACGGGATAGATGTTAGGGACATAGACCGTGCAGAACTGCGCAGCCGATTTTCAATGGTACTCCAGGATACATGGCTGTTTAACGGTACTATCTGGGAAAATATTGCCTATGGCAGTCATGACCAGGAAAATGTAAAAGATGAAGACATTCTGGCTGCAGCCAAGGCGGCTCACGTGGATGAATTTGTCAGACGTTTACCGGAAGGCTATAATACTATCCTGAATGAGGAAGGGACAAATATCTCCCAAGGTCAGCGTCAGTTGATTACGATTGCCCGTGCTTTCCTGGCCGATCCCGATATACTAATTCTTGACGAAGCCACATCTTCTGTTGACACACGAACTGAAATTCTGATTCAAAAAGCTATGGAAAATCTTCTGGAGAACCGGACAAGTTTCGTGGTAGCCCACAGACTCTCTACTATCAGAGATGCCGATAAGATTATTGTTATGAATCATGGTGATGTCATAGAGACAGGTAATCATGATAACCTTATGGCTCAAAATGGCTTTTATGCTGATCTGTATAATTCGCAGTTCCAGTCGCCAGATGAACAGCTTCAGGCTGTCTAAAAAAAACTCTTACCACTTTCTAGCCGAAGAGCTAAAAGGGTAAGAGTTTTTTTGAATCTTATAAGTTACTGATTCACTTTTCCAGGCTGCGATGCAATTAGGTGAAGGTTTCCTTTAAGAGTCCATTCATTTACTGTAGCAGGCAATATAAAGTGATCGCCTTTTTTGCAGTTGTACTCGTCGCTCTCTATCACCAGTTTTCCTTCTCCGGCCACAATACTGTATAAAGAATAGGGTGAGGAGGCTGTAAAGTCTACATTTCCATTGATTGTCCATTCGTCTACTTTAAAGAATGGGTTTTCAACGAGAAGGGTATGCGTGCAACTGTCTGTTTGGTCAGTTTTGAGATTTAAGGCAGGATCCTTGTGCGGTACGGTTGTCACAGCCAGTGAGTCGATAATATGAAGTTCACGCTCGCTGCCGTCATCCTGAATACGATCGTAGTCATAGACACGGTAAGTGGTGTCACTGGATTGCTGAGTTTCAAGAATCATGATACCGGAGCCTATCGCATGGATGGTGCCGCTTGGAACGTAAAAGAAATCGCCTGCTTTCACAGGAATCCGTCTGAGGAGCTTATCCCATTCTCCCTGAGTGATCATTTCTTCCAGCTCTTCTGTCGTTTGTGCATGGTGGCCGTATACAATTTCACTGCCTTCATCCGCTGCCAGAATATACCAGCATTCGGTTTTTCCTAGTTCACCTTCTTTTTCCAGACCATAGGAGTCGTCTGGATGGACCTGGACGGATAAGTCGTCCTCAGCATCTATAATTTTGGTAAGGAGTGGGAAAACCGCTTCATCAGGTTCCCCAAACAGCTCAGGGTTTGACTGCCATAGTTCATCGAGGGTACTGCCCTGATATTCACCGTTTAAAATAGTACTTGGACCATTTTTATGCGCACTGATTGCCCACAGTTCACCAGTTTTGCTGCTGGGGATAGTATAATTGAACTGACTCTGCAGTTTTGATCCGCCCCAGATTTTTTCTTTGAAGACTCCCTTTAAAAATAAAGGTTCTTTCATTACTGTCGCCTCTTTTCCTAGTTATCTTTTGTCTCATAGATAGTTTAGCATATCCCGAAAGACTTGTAAGCAGACCCACGCATTTTACTGCCAAAGCAAGTCAGTGCTTGTACTTTTTCCTTGATTCGCTTATAATTTATAAGGATTGGACGGATTAGACTTAGTTAGTATTTCAAGTATACTTAAGAGAGTGGGAAATAGTACATGGCACAGCTGTTTTTTAGATACGGTGCGATGAATAGTGGAAAATCAATTGAAATTTTAAAAGTAGCACACAATTATGAGGAACAGAACAAACAGGTTGTTTTGTTTACCAGTGAACTGGATGATAGAGAAGAAGTAGGTGTGATAGCCAGTCGAATGGGAATAAAACGCAAGGCCACTCCTGTTTCTGATGACACAGATATTTTTCAGTCCGTTAAGGAAATGGATAAACCCGTAGCCTGTGTACTGGTAGACGAAGCGCAGTTTTTAAAAAAGAAACATGTCAAGCAGCTGGCTCAGATTGTTGATGAACTGGCTATTCCAGTTATGGCATTCGGTCTGAAAAATGACTTTAGAAATGAGTTGTTTGAAGGGTCAGAACAGCTTCTGATTTTAGCAGATAAAATTGAAGAAATGAAAACGATTTGCTGGTTCTGTCATAAGAAAGCGATCATGAACATGCGTATGCACGATGGAAAACCAGTGTATACAGGCGAACAAATTGTTATCGGTGGGAATGAAGCATACTATCCAGTCTGCCGAAAACATTATCATTTTCCGCCTGTAGTCAAGGAATAAGAAAGGAGACCAATGAATGAGTTTATTTGACCGATTAGAAGAAGTTGAAATTCATTACGATGAACTGAACGAACTGTTAAGTGATCCGGAAGTCATCAGTGATACGGAACGTCTAATGAAATTGAGCAAGGAAGAAGCGAATCTCAGAGAGACAGTCGCCAAGCATAGAAAGTATAAAGAAGTAACAGCAGAACTTGAAGATACGGAAGAAATGCTAAAGGAATCTCTGGACAAAGAAATGGAAGAAATGGCTAAAGAAGAGAGAAGCGCCTTAGTCGCAGAAAAAGAATCTCTCGAAGACGAGCTGAAGATTCTCTTGCTGCCTAAAGATGAGAACGATGAGCGTAATGTCATTATGGAAATCAGAGGAGCTGCCGGCGGAGATGAAGCCCAGCTGTTTGCAAGTGATCTTTTTGAAATGTATCAGAAATATGCGGATGCACAAGGTTGGAAAACGGAAGTGATGGATAGAAGCAGCGGGAATGCCGGTGGTTTCAAGGAAATCACTGTGCTTATTACCGGAGCTAACGTGTATTCAAAACTGAAGTATGAAAACGGAGCACACCGTGTTCAACGTGTTCCGGAAACAGAATCTCAGGGACGTATTCATACATCAACAGCAACGGTAGTGGTTATGCCGGAAGCAGAAGATGTGGAAGTAGATATTAGTGAAAATGACATTCGTGTCGATATTTATCACGCCAGTGGAGCCGGTGGACAGCACGTCAATAAGACAGCTTCTGCGGTCAGACTGACACATGAGCCGACGGGGATTGTTGTAGCTATGCAGGATGAGCGTTCTCAGCTTCAAAATAGAGAGAAGGCTATGAAAATACTCCGTTCACGAATTTATGACAAGATTACTCAGGAAGCTCAAGCGGAAGTAGATGCAGAACGAAAATCAGCTGTGGGTACCGGAGACCGTTCCGAACGTATCCGGACATATAACTTTCCGCAAAGCAGGGTCACTGATCACCGCATTAACCTGACTATCCAAAAGCTGGATCAGATTCTCTCAGGTAAATTGGATGAAATTATCGATGCCCTCCTGATGTGGGAACAGTCACAAAAAATGGAGCAGCTGAAAAATGACTATTAACCAAGAGCCAAAAGGCACAACATATGAAGAAGTCCTCCAGTGGGCTTCTTCTTTTTTAAAAGCTGAAGGCCAGGAAGAACATGGGGCAGAGTGGCTTCTGAAAGAACAGATGAACTGGACAACGACCCAGCTCTTAACCAGCAGGAAAAGTGAGATGCCGTTAAGTGAATGGAAAAAATATAAAGATGGAATCCTAAAAGCATCAGAAGGCATTCCCGTCCAGCATATTATCGGGCACGAATGGTTTTTCGGAAGAAAATTCAAGGTGACATCAGATACACTCATACCCCGACCAGAAACGGAAGAGTGGTTAAATCAGTATTTATCAAGACTGCCTGACAAACCTTTGACTGTTCTGGACATCGGTACAGGCAGTGGAGTGCTGGCGATCACGCATAAATTGGAAAGGCCAAATGACAGGGTAATAGCGGTTGATATCAGCCCTAAGGCTCTGGCAGTTGCTGAGGAAAATGCAGCCAGACTGAAGGCTGATGTTACTTTCAAAACAAGTGATTTAGCGCAGTCCGTCCGTGAAAAAGTAGATGTGGTGGTCTCGAATCCTCCCTACATCAGTGCAGATGAAATCGAAGTCATGGATGCCTCTGTAATTAATCACGAGCCCCACCTCGCCTTGTTTGCCGAAGAAGAAGGGCTGGAAATCTATAAAAGGCTTGCACGGGAATTGACAGCTGTGATGAAACCCGAGTGTTGGCTTATACTTGAATACGGGTACCGACAGAAAAACCAGGTGGAGAGTATTTTTACAGAAGCCTTTCCTCAAGCTCATATAGAGATGTGGAAGGATATGAGTTCAAATGATCGTGCTCTTTATTTATTCAAAGAGGAGGTAACGCATGAAGACTGAAAGATTGACGAAAAAGGAACTGGCAAAAGCCGTGAACTGGATTAAAGATGGAGAAGTCGTTGCTTTTCCGACGGAGACCGTCTATGGTTTGGGCGCAGATGCTACAAATGAAGAGGCAGTCCAGAAAATTTTTCAGGCAAAAGGCAGGCCGGCCGATAATCCGCTGATTATTCATGTTGCAAGTGTAGAGCAGGCGGAGCAATACGTAACCTGCTTTCCAGAAGAAGCGAAACGTGTAGTGTCGAATTTCTGGCCAGGGGCATGCACTCTAGTCCTGAATAAAAAAGGGGATATCGCCTCTTCTGTTACTGCAGATTTGAACACTATCGCGATAAGGATGCCTAATCACCCTTTAGCGCTTGAATTAATTGAACAGGCGGGTGTTCCTTTGGCAGCACCAAGTGCCAATTCTTCCGGCAAACCAAGTCCGACGACGGCTGACCATGTCTATAAGGATTTAAACGGAAAAATACGCGGAATAATAGATGGTGGAGCCACTGGAGTAGGACTGGAATCTACTGTACTTGACATGACGGACCCCAAAAAACCGACTATTTTGAGACCCGGTGGTGTAACGTCAGAACAGCTGGAAACTGTTTTAGGGAAAGTCTATCATGAGAAAACTAGTGATTCGGAACTTTTTGCACCGAAGTCCCCAGGAATGAAGTATCGTCATTATTCTCCTGACAAACCCGTCTATATTCTACCTGAAAATTTAGAACAGGCAGAGAAGCTCATTGGCGCTTTGGAAGATAAGAAAGAGTGTGTGGGACTTCTGGTCAGTGAAGATACTTTTGAAAGTTTGGGCAGCCTCTCTTCTAATCATTTTTTGCTTGGCAGAAAAGGTTACCCGGAAGAAGCGGCCAACAGACTCTATGAAGGATTAAGAAAATTAGATGAATCTGATGCCACAGTGATTTTGGCAGAAGCATACGATAAGACCGGCATCGGCAGAGCCTATATGAATCGACTGGAAAAAGCTGCAGAATGGCTTAAATAAATCAGACCCGCCGATTTTTTCTGGCATGTTAACCGCTCTTTCTGTACAATGGAATAGAAAATGAATAAGTAAATATAAAGGAGCTAAACCATGGGAAAACTTCAAGTAATTGATCATCCGCTCATTCAGCATAAATTGACTATCATTAGAGATAAAAATACAGGAACAAAATACTTCAGAGAAGTTGTAAATGAAATTGCACGACTTTTAGCTTATGAAGTCTCAAGAGAAATGCCCCTTGAAGATGTAGTTATTGAAACCCCTCTAATCAAGAGTACTCAAAAGAGACTAGCTGGAAAAAAAGTAGTGATCGTTCCAATCCTTAGAGCAGGTTTGGGAATGGTTGACGGCATGTTGGACTTAATTCCAGCTGCGAAAGTCGGTCATGTGGGAATGTACCGCGATCATGAGACTATGGAACCTGTGGAATACTTCATCAAAATGCCATCCGATTTACCGGAACGTGAACTTCTAGTTGTTGATCCAATGCTGGCCACGGGTGGTTCAGCAGTAGCTGCCATTGATGCACTTAAAAAACGTGGAGCGACGAATATCAAGTTTGTCTGTCTGGTTGCTGCTCCAGAAGGCGTGAAAGTTCTTCAGGAAGCTCACCCGGATGTTGATATCTATACGGCCTCATTAGATGAGAAACTCAATGAAAAAGGTTATATTCTTCCTGGCTTAGGGGATGCAGGAGACCGTTTATTCGGAACTTTATAGCAAAAACTCAGATAAAAAGTTCAGTTCGTCAGACGGTTATGTCTGGCGGATTTTTTTACCCTCAAACACCCAAAATTATTACAAATATATCATAAGCATAACAAATGAAATATAATACGTTCTATGCTATTATTAGGTCGAAAGGATGAAAGACATGACAATTATCGCAATGCAGTCTATTGTTCAACTGGTTTCACATATGTTTTTTGTAATGGTTGCTTTTTGGGCACTACAAGCACTGCGTACCGATGCATTGCTGAAAAAATACCATATACCCCAGGCGCGTACTCTATATATTTTAGTGGCGATTGCTATAGGGTATACGGCTAGTAATTTTTTCATTGATTTTATTCTTTCGATTCAGAATTTATTTCTTCTATTTTAAAGTGTTCGGCAGTTGTGAACAAACATGTGTCTAATGTCACACAAATGTCATGCATAATGGGATTTCATGTAGTTCCCCTTTGATATAGTATCTGTTATACTATATCAGGCATTCATTTCGAATGGATGAATAGAGATTTAATTACACACAACACTATTAATTGACAGTTGATGAAGACAGATGATGAGAAGTAAGTTTGGTTGAAAAAACGGAGGGCATAGAATGGACAAGATTTTAGTTAGTGGAGGACGAAAGTTATCGGGAAGCGTTGAAATAGATGGAGCGAAAAATGCTGCTTTACCTATCTTGGCAGCTACTGTATTAGCCAGTAAAGGTCAGAATGTTTTAAATAATGTTCCGCTATTATCAGATATTTATATAATGAAAGAAGTACTGGCGCATTTAAATTTAACAGCAGAATTAGATGAAGAAAACAAGCAGATGGTTGTTAACTCCACTGATCAGTTGAACAGTGAGACACCTTTTGATTTCATGAGTAAGATGCGTGCATCCATTGTTGTGATGGGACCACTATTGGCTCGTACAGGTTACGCTAAAGTAGCATTGCCTGGAGGGTGTGCTATTGGTTCACGACCTATAGACCTGCATTTAAAAGGGTTTGAAGCTATGGGAGTAGAGGTACATATTGGCAACGGCCATATAGAAGCCTCTGTGGATAAACTAAAAGGCGCACATATTTATCTGGATTTTCCAAGTGTCGGTGCGACACAGAACATTATGATGGCCGCGACTCTGGCTGAAGGAACGACAACAATCGAAAACGTAGCCAGAGAACCTGAAATAGTTGACTTAGCCAACTTCCTGAATAAAATGGGAGCAAAAGTAGTTGGTGCAGGAACTGAAACAATTCGAATTGAGGGAGTTAAAGAACTGACTGGTATTGAACATGCCATTCTACCCGACAGGATTGAAAGTGGTACATTCATGGTAGCCGCTGCCATTACTCAAGGCGATATACTAATTAAGGACTGTGTTCCTGAACACAATAAACCTCTTATCTCTAAACTAACGGAGATGGGTGTTGTCTTTACAGAAACCACTGAAGGTTTACGAGTAATCGGACCTGATAAACTGAAGCCGACTGACGTTAAGACGATGCCGCATCCTGGTTTCCCGACTGATATGCAGGCGCCGATGACAATTGCCCAATTAGCTGCTGAAGGAACGAGTATTATGCGTGAAACGGTATTTGAGAACCGTTATATGCATATGGAAGAATTGCGTAAAATGAATGCCTCTTTCCAGATAGACAGTCAAAGTCTAATAATACAAGGCGGCCGTACATTACAGGGGGCAGAAGTGGCCTCTAGTGATTTGAGGGCCTCAGCGGCATTAATCTTAGCCGGTCTGATTGCCAAAGGCTATACACGTGTTACAAAATTAAATCACCTGGATCGTGGCTATTCCAATTTCCACGTTAAAATGCAAAATCTTGGTGCAGATGTCGAACGCGTTACTGAAGAATTAACGACAGTACTGAAGGCTGAAAAACAGACAGCTAACTAAAATAGTAATATCGGAGAGCTTACTTGCTTTTTCACTGAGTCAGAAAGTGACTCAGGAAATGAATTAGCCTTGTAAGCTCTTGTTTTTTGTACACTTTTTTAATAAATTTCAAAATATGGTTGCTCTTTTTTTCCATCTTAAGTATCATAGATAGAGTGAATATAATTATGAAGAAGTATCCCGAATTTAATAAGTATTGAAGAGTTGAGAGGAGACAAACGATGGCTAGAGATATTGGCATCGACTTGGGAACAGCGAATGTGCTTGTTCACGTTAAAGGAAAAGGAATCGTTTTAAACGAGCCTTCAGTAGTAGCGCTTGATACAAAAACAAATGAAGTGCTGGCGGTAGGAGAAGACGCCTATATGATGGTTGGTCGTACACCTGGTAACATTAAAGCAGTAAGACCCCTTCAAGGAGGAGTCATTGCTGATTTTGATATTACGGAAGCTATGCTGACTTACTTTATTGACAAGCTGAATGTGAAAGGCTTTTTATCTAAACCGAACATCTTGATCTGCTGCCCGACAAACATAACGGCAATTGAGCAGAAAGCGATTATTGAAGTTGCTGAAAAGAGTGGCGGAAAAAATATTTATCTTGAAGAAGAACCCAAAGTAGCCGCTATTGGAGCTGGAATGGATATTTTCCAACCGAGCGGAAACATGGTCATTGATATAGGTGGAGGAACCAGCGATATAGCTGTTTTATCAATGGGTGGAATAGTCACCAGCCGTTCGGTTAAAATTGCCGGAGATACACTGGATAACGACATTACTCAATACATTAAGAAAAAGCACAATCTGCTGATTGGTGAACGTACTGCAGAAACCATCAAAAAAGAAATTGGCGTTATTTTTGATAATGGTCAAAATGAAGAGATGGAAGTACGTGGACGAGATATGGTTACGGGTCTTCCGCGTACCATAACTATTACGTCTCTTGAAGTTCTGGAAGCAACACGTGAATCTATGGTAATTGTTGTAGAACAGGCGAAAGCGGTACTCGAACAGACTCCGCCGGAACTGTCAGCTGACATTATAGATCGTGGCATTATTCTGACTGGTGGCGGAGCGCTTTTAAATGGTATTGAGCTGTTATTTGCAGAAGAACTGAAAGTTCCTGTCTTTAAGGCAGAAGATCCGCTCGATTCGGTTGCTCTGGGAACAGGGATACTCTTGGAAAATCTAAAAAAACAGAACAAGTTAATTTAGCTGAATGGTGGCAAACAAACGATTAAACTGTCTAAGTTGGGGTGATCACTAATGACATGGAAAAGTATATTAAAAGATGTCGGTTTTTACATTTTAAAAATTCTTGTTGTTCTTCTACTGATTGCAGTTGCATTCATTGGAGGAGCAATGCTAGGCTATAGTGTCATTGGCGGGTCAGGAGACCCAATGGACGTATTTAATCCGGAACTATGGCAGCATATAATGGACTTCATTTTTTAACAGATTCGATTGAAAAAAGCAGCGCTCTCCATTGAGAGTGATGCTTTTTTTGTATTTTCTAGGAATGATACCACGACTTGTTGAATTATAGATTTCTTCAAACTTTTTTCGTGAGATTTTATTTAAATTGACAATATGTAATAGTAGGGAAAGATAATCTTTCTACTATCTGCGAAAAGAGGAAAAAAGATGAATACAATAGCTCTAGTCGGACGAGTGACCAAACCTTTTGAACTACGGGAAGTGAAAGAAGGAATGACGGTAACGAACAATACCCTGGCGGTCAGAAAAAATTTTAAAAAAGACGGAGGCAGTGAAGCAGACTTTATTCCCTTTGTTGCTTGGGGAAAACGAGCGCAATTGCTTGAGGAATACTGTTCTAAAGGGGATCTTATCGGGCTGATAGGGAAAATGCAGTCACGTTCCTACAAAAATGATAAGGAAGAAACAAAATATGTGGTAGAAATGCTAGTAGAGGATATAGAATTCATACAGAAAAAAGCCATAGATAAGACTCCAGAAAAAAGCGCATCCTGAAAAGAATCAAGAGCCAGTCAGTACCAGCTGAATGGCTCTTGATTCTTTTAAGCTATCAGTCTTTTTTTTAAAGACTCTATTCTTTATTTAATGGATTGATTTACATAGAAAATTCATCAATTTTAGGTATACTGATAGAAAGATAGTGGATAGAAAGAAGGATTAGTATGCATATTTTGATGATTGAAGATAATGAATCCGTTTGTGAAATGATTGAAATGTTTTTTTTAAAAGAAGAATGGGAATCAACCTTTATTCATAATGGGAAAAAAGGGCTAAATACTTACCTAGAAAGTCCAGATGCGTTTGATTTAGTTGTACTGGATTTGATGCTTCCTGAAATGGATGGTATTACCATCTGCAGGGAAATCAGGAAACAGTCATCAACCATACCTATTATTATGCTGACAGCCAAGGATACTGAGAGTGATGAGGTCATTGGACTGGAAGTGGGGGCAGATGATTATGTGACTAAGCCTTTTAGTCCCTTAACGCTCGTTGCACGGATTAAGTCTTTGTTAAGACGAGCTCATCAGAGCAGCACCGGTTCTGAAGGAAGTCATTATGAAATCGAAACAGAGCACTTAAAGATGGACCGGACAACGAGAGAAGTAATTCTTTACAATCAGCAGCTCGATAATCTGACTCCGAAAGAATTTGACTTGCTGTATACATTAGCTAACAGCCCAAGACGCGTTTTTTCACGAGAACAGTTATTACAGCTCGTTTGGGATTATGAATATTTTGGAGATGAGCGAACAGTTGATGCGCACATAAAAAAATTACGTCAGAAGCTGGCTGAAAATGGTTCGCAGGTTATTCTGACTGTCTGGGGAGTTGGGTATAAATTTGATGACACGGAATCAATCGATTAAAATGAAACTGCCGTATTTCTATCAGCAATTTCTGGGATTTTTAGCCGTCATAATAATATTAATGACTGTAACGGTCATATCACTGGTTATATTTGGAAGAAACAGTGCATTTCAAAGCATCGAGAATCGGTTGTTTCAGTATGCAGAGTCCATTTCTGATGAAAACATGGACAATGAGGACTTGATGACAATTCAGAAGGTATTAATGGATCAGGAAGTTTCCTTTTTCGTGTTTGACGAGAGAGGATCTTTACTGTATCCTACTTTGCCTGCTCACATTGAGGCACGGGTCGTTCCAGACCATGAAGACCGGCTTCGGTCCGGAGAAGAGTTTGCTTTACGGACTGAGCAAGAGGATATGCTAGGCAACCCTAGAGAAATTGTATTAGTTCATCGTCCCTACTTTGATAATGAAACAGAGGACTATGACGGTTTTGTAACAGTTAGTGCCCCAATTAGTCACATCGATCAACAGATGGCAGACCTGAAAGCCAATCTCTTTAACGCCTTCTTAATCTCCACCATTCTGGCAGTGGTCATGAGCTTTATTTTTGCACGCTATCAGGTTAATAGAATAAACCGATTGAGAAAGGCAGCTCATTTAGTTGCAGAAGGCGAGTACAGTATCAAGCTGGACCACAAGGAAAGAGATGAAATTGATTACTTGTCAAGGGACTTTAACCGTATGATTGATGCATTAAAGCAGTCCCGGGAAGAAGTTAATCGGCAGGAAGAACGGCGGAAAACCTTCATGCAGGATGCCGCTCATGAAATGCGGACACCTCTGACAACCGTTAATGGCATTCTAGAAGGCCTCGAGCATGATGTTATTCCTGAGAGTCAGAAACTGCGAAGCATTAAACTGATGAGAAAAGAAACGAGACGTCTGATCCGGCTGGTTAATGAAAATATGGATTATGAGAATATCCGATCGAACCGAATTGTCCTGAATAAGCAGTCGATACCGCTCGATGAACTGCTGGAAGAAATTCAGGAACAAATGAAAGATATTGTCACAGCATCTACCAACACACTGGTTATTGAGCAAGTAAAAGGAAAAAGTGTTCTGGCAGACTATGATCGCATTAAACAGATTCTTGTCAATCTGATTAAAAATGCCATTCAATTTACTGAGAATGGAACCATCAAAGTGTACGCCAGTCAAAATGAAGCAGAAACTCAGATATGCATTGAGGATACCGGTATTGGAATGACTGACGAAGAACTACGCTTTATCTGGGACAGATACTATAAAGCCGATAATTCGCGTGTGAATACGAAATATGGCGAATCTGGATTGGGACTGGCGATTGTTAAACAACTAGTAGACCTGCACGATGCTGAAATTACTGTAGAAAGCATACCGAATGAAGGCACCCGTTTCACATTGGTCTTCCCAATTCCTGACAGCAGTCCAGACGTTGGTAAAATGAACTAAAGCCAATAAAAACAATGGTTTGTGGTATACTTGTTAGAGATAAATTAGGTGCGAAAAAAGGAGTGGGATTGTGAAAGTAGTAAAAGTAAAATCACTGGCAGCCAACCGCATAAAAAAAGGATACCCGGCGCTTGAAAGCTATGACTTTAAAGATAGAAACGAAGCAGAAGAAGGCGATCTGCTTAAAATCGTAGACACAGCCAAGCGTTTTGTTGCTTTAGGTTATTTGGGTGATGAAAAGAAAACAGCCGGCTGGGTGTTGTCACTGGATGAAAAAACAATAATTGATGATCAGTTTTTTGAAGATTTATTTGAAAAAGCTAAAACTAAACGCAGTGCCTTTTATGCCGATGACCTAACCACGGCTTTCCGATTTTTTAATGGAGAAGGTGACGGTCTTGGTGGCCTGACTATTGATAATTACGACGGCTATTATGTTTTTAGCTGGTACAGTGAGGGCATCTATAAATTCAAGAAGACGATACTGAAAGCATTTAAAGCAGTAGTGCCGGAACACACAGGAATATTTGAAAAACTGCGTTACCCTAATCCACCTGTCAAAAGCCGCTTCGTGGAAGGAAAAGAAGTTGAATCAGTCGTTATTAAAGAGAACGGCATACGTTACAAAGCCTATTTGAATGACGGCTGGATGACCGGCTTATTCCTGGATCAGCGTAATGTTAGAAGACGAATCATGGAAGACTGGGGAATGGGACGAAAAGTACTCAATGCATTCAGTTATACAGGTGCCTTTTCAGTAGCTGCGGCTATGGGTGGAGCTCTGAAGACTGTAAATGTCGATGTAGCGAACAGAAGTAAAGAGCGAACAGAAGAACAATTTGAATTAAATGGTCTAAGTACAGAGAATCATGAAATTAGAGTAATGGATGTCTTTGATTACCTGGATTATGCGAAAAAGCATAAGCTGCTGTTTGATTTAATTGTCCTAGATCCGCCAACATTTGCACGTACCAAAAAACGCACATTCAGTGTCGATACTGATTATACAGAGCTTGTAAAAGATGCTCTGGATGTTTTGGCAACTAACGGTATTCTTATTACAGCGACTAACTCATGGGGTACATCACGAGATGACTTTTTTGAAATGGTCAATGATGCTCTGGAAGAAAAAGATGTTGATGCTTATCTGATGGATGAGCAGGACTTGCCCGAAGATTTCGCCGTCAGTTCAGGCTATCCTGAAGGACATTATTTAAAAGTTTTTGTTCTGGAAAGAACTAAATAACCAGTCCTACAGACTGATGTAAAAGACTAAATAATCATCACATACTCATCTTTAGTATGCACTATTACTAAAGAGATGAATGTGATGGTTATTTTTATAGCTTTGAAAAGAAGAAAGTAGAGTTATCCGTCATCCTTCTGTAAATATGATGAAAGTATGAAGCTTTATTAAGTTTAAGCGGTTTTTACAATGAAACAGGAATAATATGATAAAATAATGGAGATAAAGGGTGAGAGGGAGAGAACTATGACTGCGTATATATCAGTAAAAAACGAAGTGAAAAAATATAGATCCGGCGAAACGGTAGTAGTTGCCAATGACGGCATAACTTTTGATATCGAAGAAAACGAATTTGCAGTTATTGTCGGACCGAGCGGTGCGGGAAAAACAACGGTTCTTAATATATTGGGTGGAATGGATGCTGCGGACAGTGGTGATGTGATTATAGACGGCACCAACATAGTGGGCTTTGATTCAAAACAATTGACAGAATACCGTAGAAATGATGTCGGTTTTATATTTCAAAATTATAATTTAATTCCAAACCTGACAGCTAAAGAGAATGTCGAACTGGCTGCAGAAATTTCTCCAGATGCTCTGGATGCTACTGAGGTACTGAAGAGCGTAGGACTGGAGAATCGTATGGATAACTTTCCTGCTCAGTTATCAGGTGGGGAACAGCAGCGAGTAGCGATCGCCCGAGCCCTCGCTAAACAGCCAAAACTGCTGCTGTGTGATGAACCTACAGGGGCACTGGACTATGAAACTGGTAAACGCGTGCTGGACTTACTTCAGCGAGCAAAAGAAGAATTCGGAGCGACAGTTGTCGTCATTACACACAATCGAGCAATAGCGCCTATGGCAAATAGAGTTATTGACATTAATAATGCGAAAGTACGCAAGGTAACTGTAAATGAACAGCCGGAACTTGTGCAAAATATAGAATGGTAATTAACTTTAAGACAGAGGTGTATCAATGAAAACAAAAGCCGTCTGGAAAGACACATTAAGAGAAATTGGACGGTCGAAAACCCGTTTCATTTCCATATTTGCAATAATACTTCTTGGCGTCGCTTTTTTTGCCGGATTAAGTGCAACCGGTCCAGTCATGCTTCACACTGCCGATGCCTATTTTACAGATACGCAGCTAAGCGATTTGCATATCTTCTCAACAATGGGTCTTGAGGATGAGGATCAGGACCTGATTGAGCAGCTAGAGGGTGTTGAGGCGAAATTTACCTACAGCAGAGATGTTGTATTCGAGGAAACAGGTCTGTCATCTAAAATAATGGCCTATTCAGAAGAACAGACGATGAATAATCCTATTCTGGTAGAAGGCCGTCTACCTGAAACAGAGAGTGAAATCGCGCTTGATAATACGATGAATTACCGTGACTCCTATAGTCTGGGAGATACTGTTCGGATTGAAGAAGGCACACCCGATGAATTCGAGGACTTTTTTCATCAAACTGAGTTTGAAGTAGTCGGCTTCGTCAATCACCCCAGATATATTGAACAGGGTGACCGTGGAGGAACTCAAGTAGGTACTGGTAGACTTTCCGGCTTTTCCCTGATTCAGGAAAGTGTCTTTGACAGTGAATACTTTACAGATGCTTTTCTACTTTTTGAAGAAAGTCTAAATTATGAGGCTTACTCTGATGAGTACATTCAGTATATCGAGAATAGAAAAGAAGAAGTAGAAGAAGTCCTGGCAGACCGTCCCAGAGAGCGCTTCGAGGTTCTGTCTCAAGAAATACAGGATGAAATAGATGAAGGCTATGCTGATATAGAAGAAGCAAGACAGGAGCTGGCAGATGCTGAAACGGAACTGGCAGATGCTCGACAGGAAATAGATGAAGGAATAGAAGAATACGAGACTGGTCTATCCGAACTTGAAGACGAGGAAACAGGAGCAAGAGCCGAAATCGAAGCGCAGAGAGCAGAACTGCTTGCTGCACAAAACGAAATTGAAACGAATCGAAATCAGCTGGAAGCTGCTCAAGTCGAAGATCCGGAAATTTGGGCTGAAATTGAAATCCAGGAAGCTCAAGTTGCACAGGGTCTTGAAGAATTGAATCAGGCTGAAAATCAGCTGGAGACGGAGCTACAG
The DNA here is from genome assembly GCA_007692455.1 of Alkalibacterium sp. Taxonomy (GTDB): domain Bacteria; phylum Bacillota; class Bacilli; order Lactobacillales; family Carnobacteriaceae_A; genus Alkalibacterium. The sequence goes on from RECC01000054.1 coordinate 35,055, forward strand.
CAAGCGCGGACTGAATTGGAAGAGGCCGAGAGTGATTTAGCTGAAGCTGAGGAAGAATATGAGGAAGGCTTGGCAGAGTTTCAAGAGGAACAGGCTGATGCCGAACAAGAAATTGAAGAAGCGCTTGAAGAATTGGAAACAGCGGAATCAGAATTAGCTGACCTGGAAGAGCCAGAGTATTTCGTCAACGACCGTAGCTCTTTTCAGGGCTATGAGGAGTTTGATGAAAACGCGGAGCGAATCAGTGCGATTGCTCAAATCTTCCCTGTTTTCTTCTTTCTTTTAGCAGCACTCATCTCATTGACGACTATGACACGGATGGTTGATGAGGGAAGAAATCAGATTGGCACACTCAAAGCACTTGGTTACAGCAATGGAATAATTGCAATGAAGTATTTCACCTATGCCTTTATAGCAACCTCTTTTGGTGGAGTCATTGGTCTGTTTGCAGGCTACTGGATTTTTCCAAATGTTGTGATGGATGCATACAGTTCGCTTTATAATCTGCCATCTGCTGACACACAGTTTTACTGGACTTACGCAGTGATATCCATTGCCGGTGCACTGCTGGCGACAGGTCTGTCTACGCTAATCTCAGTAAGATTGTCCTTAAGGAGTAATGCAGCTGCGTTGCTTCAGCCGAAAGCGCCCAAAAAGGGAAAACGCATTTTTCTGGAATACATGCCGTTTATCTGGAATCGATTTACTTTTACGCAAAAGGTGGCTTCGCGAAACTTATTCAGATACAAGCGGCGAATGTTGATGACCATTTTTGGGGTGGCAGGAGGAACAGCTCTCCTGCTGACCGGTTATGGTTTATCTGATTCGATAGCAGATATTGGTGACATTCAATTTGGAGAAATTAATTTATACAAAGCGATTGTCTCAGAAAACACTAATGCCTCCGAAAGTCAGCTTGAATCATATGAAGATACACTTGCATCAGTTGACGAACTGGATGATGAGCTACAGATAAAACTGGAAAACGCGACTGCAGGCTTTAGTGAGGACGAACAAGAAGTAAATGTGATGGTTCCAAGTAATATAGATCGTCTGAGTGACTTTATTGTACTGCGGGATATTGATGATACTTCTGAACAGTTGTCTCTTCCTGAAGAGGGGGCTATCATTACCGATAAGTTGTCAGAACTTCTGGAAGTTGAGACTGGAGAGATTATCACAGTAGACTTAAATGACTCGGGTACATTTGAGGTAGAAGTGACGGGCATTGTTGAGCATTATATTCAGCATTATGTCTACCTTTCACCGACTGCCTATGAAAACCTCAGTGAATCAGAAGCTGAATTTAACGGTCGTCTACTTCTTTATGATGAAGCTGAACTGGATGAAAGTCATCTGGGTGAACTGCTCACCAATGAAGATGCTGTCCAAGGTGTCTCATTTGTGGATTCCATACAGGAAGCTTTTCAGGACTCCATGGACAGTCTAGATGTTGTCACCGTCGTTTTAATTGTCTCGGCTGCTTCTCTGGCATTTGTTGTTCTCTACAATTTGACGAATATTAATGTATCAGAGCGAATAAGGGAACTGTCGACCATAAAAGTACTGGGCTTCTTTGACAAGGAAGTTACGATGTATGTTTACAGGGAAAACTTTGTGCTGACAATATTAGGTATACTGTCCGGTTTTGTACTGGGTTTCTTCATGCACCGATTTGTTCTCCAGACGGCAGAGATAGATATTATGCGCTTTGCCAGACAGATAAATTTAAGCAGTTACGGTTATGCCTTCCTGCTGATGTTTTTCTTTTCAAGTCTCGTCATGCTGGTCATGCACTTCAAGCTGAAACGTGTTGACATGGTAGAAGCATTGAAAACGCAAGATTAAAACGGAAAAGGTATAGGAGGGGTTAAATGGATGGATTCAAAGAAGCCCGTTCACTTGAAGAAGTCAAGTCAGTAATTGAACAAAATGAACTGGTTTTTGTATTCTTATATGGTGAACATTGTTCGGTCTGTCACGGTGTACTTCCACAAGTTAAACCAATTGTAGAAAAACACAAGCAAATTAAGACCGTTCAGGCTGATGTGGAACACATTCCTGAGTTGTCAGGAGAGTACACCGTTTTTACAGTGCCGGTCATCCTTCTCTTTTTTAATGGAAAAGAGGTGCTGAGAATGGCCCGGTTCATTGAGATGGAAAAATTATCTCAGCAGTTGAAGAAAATAACGGAAGCTGTCTAAATAGTCGCAGCACCCCAGAACAGCCCTGACCGGTTATGAGCCGGTTAGCGTAGCTGCTGAGGTGCTGCTTTATTATATTAAGTCATTAACTTAGTGCTATAAAATCGTCATACTGAGAATCCATCATTTTCCGGGGACACATTCAGAGATGAAAATTTGACTGATTTTAAATAATCCCGAGAAATCGTTAGGGAGGGTCTGTCAATGGACTCAGCAATGAGAAGTGATTTTTTGTCAGCTAAGTTTAAAACTTCACGTAACTCCAGCTGATTGATACTATAGAGTTGTTCACATAAGACATGTTTATTGGCTTTTAAAGCCATAAGTACCGTGTCTTTAAGTATGTTCTCTGATGTAGCGATATAAACAATATCAATTTCAGGATCGTAGGCCAATTCTTCATAACTCCCATAAGCTTTCAAAATAGAAAAAGATTTGGAAAAGCTATAGGCTTTCTGAAGTGTGCGTGAAGCAACAGCGACAAGATCAGCAGTTTCTGTATCGAATGATTCGGCAAACTTATGGGACAGGTCATCGAGACCAATAATGCCCCATTTTACTTTATCCAATTTTTAAACCAACTTTCTTTGAACAATTTATTATATTATAACAAAAATGTGTAACCTTAAGAGAGAATATTACAGTGTTGTCTATCGTGATTTACTGTACTTATGGTAAAATGAGAGGACAGCAAACTGTTTTATTATAATAATATGCAGCTGTTAATTGAAAGCATAAACGATTACAGTCAAAAGGAGGAACGACTTTGGCTAAACGGAAAAAGAAGGCAAAAGGTCTTTCCTTTATCAAAAGAAGTATGGTAGTTTTACTTGCTTTTGCAGGGACAATACTCCTGTTGGGCCACTCAGTTGAACAGGAAAGAAGTGAAAGAGAAGCAGAATTTAATGACAGGCAGTCCTTTATTGACGCTGTGGCAACCTATGCCGTTCCTCTTCAGGAAACACACGGCATTAAACCCAGCATTGCTATTGCCCAGGCTATTGTAGAGTCAAACTGGGGAAAAAGTGGGTTATCCGTTAGAGAAAACAATTACTTCGGTATTAAGGGTTCTGCTTCAGAGCCGTCTTACGCAACCCTTGAGTATGACGACGAATGGATTGAAATTAGAGCCTCGTTCAGAACATACTCGTCCATGGAAGAATCGGTAACTGATTATGCTAACCTGCTCGCTGGAGGTACTGACTGGAACCCGAATTTGTATCAGCCAGTTATTGAAGCAGAAGACTACAAGGAAGCAGCACATGCACTTAAATCAGCCGGTTATGCAACGGATCCCAGTTATCCGGAGAAGCTGATAGATATAGTGGAGCAGTACAGTTTATACGAATACGATAATTAAAAAGAATGAATAGAGGTTATGAATATGGAAAAAAAGAGATACCCTCATGTGCGAACACACTTATTTAAAGATTATGTGGCCGTTCCTGAAGTCATTAGAAAGTCGAGTGGTATACTAATCAACGGAAAGCGGTTTAAGGCACTGCTGTTTACCACTGATATTGCACTAATTATGAATAATGATGCCGATGCCATTATGGCAGTCTATCCCTTCACTCCGCACCCGGCAATTATTCGTGCTATTACGTCTGTTTCAACAATTTCCATTATGGCGGGAATTGCTGGAGGCACAACCCAGGGAATCCGTTCAGCCAATATGGCATTGTTCGCGGAATCTCACGGGTGCAAAGCGGTAGTGATTAATGCTCCTACACCGACGGAAACCATCAAACGGATTAACGAAGTGATTGACATACCGATTATTTTGACGGTAGTTTCGGAATACACGGAAATCGAAGAAAAAATTAATGCTGGAGTCGATATTATTAATATTTCCGGTGCTGGAAAGACCAGTAAAATAGTCCGTCAGATGAGAGAAAAATACCCAGATTTACCTATAATTGCCACAGGTGGTCCGACTGATGAAAGTATTCTGGAAACCATCGAAGCGGGAGCAAATGCCATTACCTATACTCCGCCTTCTAACGGAGAATTGTTCAGCAAAAAAATGATGGATTACCGAGAAAGAGAGAAAGATCGTTTTGAAGAAGAATAAGATATAAAAGGGAGTTGCTGACTTGAAGAACAGAAGAAGTACACCATCTAATAAACAATCTAAACGCTGGATCGGTTTTGCTGTCGGAGGAGTGGTGTTAATTACTCTTTCCGTAGTCGGTTGGTTTTTCTACCGTGACTGGAGAGAAGAACAGCAGGCTATTCAGCGACAGGAAGCAGTAGAAGAACGAGTGAATGACTACTTGTCTGCTCTAGCTGATAATAATTATGATGAGTACATCACTCACCTGAATGATGAGTCGGTAACTCAATATGGGTATACACCGGAAGAACTGTCAAGTCGGTACGAAACTATTTTTCAAGGGATAGGTGCCAGCCAATTCACAGTTGATGACTACACCATCAGTCTTGATGAAGAGACAGATGAATACAGACTTCAATACACCCTTTCTATGGAAACGGTACTCGGTCACTTGTCTTCTCAACATTATGAAACAGTAATCTATGAAACTGAGGTAGAAGATGGTGAGAGCAGTCAGTCCATTGTCTGGCACCATTCACTGATTCTTCCTGGTATGGAAGAAGGCGACAGCGTCAGATTATCTTTTTCTGAACCTGAAAGGGGCTCCATTTATGACAGGCACGGGAATATGCTTGCTGGCATGGGCGAAGCTTACGAAGCAGGTCTATACCCTATGATGCTGGGTGACGGAGAAGAAAGAGAAGAACAGCTGAATATAATCAGCGAGGAATTTAATGTTTCTGTTAACCAGCTTGAAAATCTATTGAACCAGGCATGGGTGACTGAAGAAAGCCTGGTACCTTTTAAGACAGTTGATGTCGGTAATACGCCAGAAGTTGCTGGCGTAATGTATCAAAGAACCACAGATCGCCTGTACCCGCTTGGAGAAGCAGCGGCTCATTTAGTCGGTTATATTGGTGAGGTAACGGCTGAAGACATCGAGAATAACCCGACATTAGCATCTGGTCAAATTGTTGGAAAGGCTGGAATGGAAGCTGTATTTGATGAGCAGTTGAGAGGACGTACTGGTGGTCAGATTACTATAGTTGACCAGCAAGAGGAACTCAAAGAAGTGGTTATCGAAAATGATGAAGAAAACGGGCAGTCAGTGAAACTCACGATTGATAGTGATGTGCAGCTTGAGTTATATGAAGCTTTTGACGATGAACCGGGATCAGGAGCTATAATGCACCCAGAAACAGGAGAAATGATTGCCTTAGTCAGTGCGCCTTCATACAATCCGCAGCTGTTCAGCAGAGGCATTACAGCGGAACAGTATGCAGCTTATAGCGAAGATGAACAGACGCCCTTTGTCAATCGCTATACTTCTCGATATGCCCCCGGTTCGACCTTTAAGATTATCTCAGCCACTTTGCTGATGGAGCAAGATGATTTCGATCCACAATACGCTCATGAAATTGAAGGTCTGCAGTGGTCGCCCGATACAGATGCATTCGGCAACCATAGTATTACCCGAGTAAACGATGCCGAATCTAATGTTGATTTAGCAGCAGCACTTATTTACTCTGATAATATTTACTTCGCGATAGAAGCGCTTGAAATGGGAACAGAGTCCTTTGTTAATGAATTAAGTCGATACCCGTTCGGCGAGGATCTGCAGATGCCGTTTTCCATGCAGCCGGCTCAGTTTGCCAATGAGAATGAAATAGACAGCGAAACATTGCTGGCAGATACAGCCTATGGACAGGGCCAAGTCCTGATGAGCAGTATTCATCAGCTGGTATTCTATTCAACTGTCTTAAACTCTGGTCAGCTGACTTATCCTACCCTATTGAAGGATGATTCACCTATTCAAGAGACGGTTGTCTCAGAGGAATCAGCGGATCTCGTAAGAGAACTGCTTGTGGAAACTGTCACAGATCCCAATGGGACAGCCAGTGGCTTGTCGAGTCTAGGCTATTCTGTAGGTGCAAAGACAGGCACGGCGGAAATAGCTGGTGAAGATGGTAATGATACTAACGGCATGCTGTATGTATTTGATGCAGACGACCATACGTATTCTTTCCTAGGCTTTCTTGAAGGCCAAAGAAGTGGGGATGTCATTGATCAGTTCAGCCCGTTTTTAGATGAGTTAAAACCAATGATAAGTGATTATGCTTTGCAGTAGGTGGCGAAGAACATGATAAGTGTTGTAACCATGGTGGCAGTATGATATAGTAACCATGCTTTTTAAAGAATGGTAAGGAAAAAAGGAGACAGTTATGAACAGTGACCCTTGGAGTATTCAGCCCTTGATTGGGCAAATATTACTTATACTCAGTTTAACAGTCATTCATGGCCTGCTGGCAGCAGCAGAGTTGGCCATGCTATCAATAAATCCAAATAAAATGATGGAACGATCGCTGGATGGAAATAAAAAAGCGAAGAAAGTCTTGAGTATACTGGATAAGGCAGATGTATTTCTGACAACAATTCACGTCGGCATGATGCTGACCGCATTATTAGTCAGTGTACTGGCCTATTCGTTCGTGTCAGTAATGGTATCTTCCTATGCACTCACAGGTATCCTGGATAATAGTGTGATTCTGATAATTACATCAGTACTGATGACCCTTGTTTTGATACTTTTCGGTAATAAACTGCCGAAAGCAATTGCAGCTCAAAATCCTGATAATACGGCAATGGCACTATCGTCTTTCGTTCATACATTGAAAGTAGTGACATATCCTTTAGTCTGGTCTATGAATATGATGCTAAAAGGACTTAAGCGGGTAATACCCATCGAGTTTAAAACAAATGAAGAGTCGATCACAAGAGATGAATTTCGTTCATTTATTGAGCACAGTCATCAGCATGAGGTCATCGATGTGGACGAGTTTTCAATGTTAAAAGGGGTACTTTCACTGGATAATAAGATTGCCCGTGAAGTAATGGTTCCCCGCACTGATGCTTTTATGCTTGATTATGATGACCCCAATGAAGAAAATATTCAGGAAATGCTTGAAACACCCCATTCCAGAGTGCCTCTTTACTATGAAGATAAAGACAATATACTTGGTATAGTACATGTCAAAAATTTGCTTCAGGCGTCTAAACACCAGCCGCTGTATTCGATAGATTTGAAAGACATATCGAATGAGCCACTTTTTGTTCCGGAGACAATCTATATCGATGATCTCATTTTTCAGATGAAACGAACGCAGAATCAGATGGCAATTTTAAATGATGAGTACGGAGGAGTAGTCGGAATTGTCACCCTAGAGGATCTGCTGGAAGAAATCGTAGGAGAAATCGACGATGAGTATGATGAGTCAAACAAACTGATTGAAGAAATCGATGAGATTCATTATAGTGTAGATGGAGCCACTCCTCTTGATAAATTTAACGATTATTTCGAAACAGCTATCGATTCTGAGGATGTCGATACGATAGCCGGTTATTTCATCACTGAATATGGCAGCATACCATCTGAAAAAGAGAAAACTACTATCGAAGTCGATGGATTAAACATGACAGTAAGTAAAATGGATGGCTCACGAATCAGTTCACTTGTCATCAGCAAATTAAGCAAAGACGAACAGGAAAATGAAGATAACGAAGAAGAGTAAAGAAGGGAAACCTTTACTCTACTAGCAGGCTGAGGCAGGTCGTTTGTCTCGGCCCTTCTTCATATAAAATAGAAGGTGTGAAAAGAACAGTGGATTTAAATTGGGGAATACTCCTAGCAATTTTTTTAATTAATGTAGTCTATGTCACGTTAAGTACAATAAGATTGATGCTAACAATGAAAGGATACCAGAGTGTGGCGCCCTTTGTTGCAATGGTTGAAGTAGCAATATATGTGGTGGGGCTTGGCCTTGTTCTAGACAATCTGGATAATGTCATTAGTGTTATGGTTTACGCAGTTGGCTTTGGTGCCGGTATATATGCTGGTATGAAAATAGAAGATAAACTAGCTTTAGGACACATCCTGGTAACCACGATTGTCCCTGAGAATGGCTGGGAAGTAGCTGAAGAAATTAGAGGAGACGGTTACGGTGTAACTATTTCCCAGGCTTACGGACGTGAGGGCAGTCGCTTTGTTCTTGAAATATTGACTCCTCGGTCGAATGAGAGAGCGTTGTATAAATTAATTCACGAAATCGAACCAAAAGCCTTTGTTATATCCTACGAACCGAAATATATTAATGGTGGTTTCTGGACAAAACGTATGAAAACTAATAGAGCACAAGTAAGAGATAACCCCAAGGAAGACCCGTTTGAGGAAGAGTAAGAAGTGGAGTGAAGTCTTATGGCTAACTGGATACAACCTGGTAAAACGATAGGGATAATAGGGGGAGGCAGTGTCTCCCGTTTATTGACTATTTCAGCTAAAAAATTAGGGTACCAAGTAGGGGTACTGGACTCTGATTCGAATTGTCTGGCGAAAAGTGTTGCTGACTGGCATATTCAAACTGATTTGAATAATGAAGAAGGTATCATGAAGCTGGCGATGAACAGCGATGTGGTGATTTACGAAACAGAAGCTGTTCAGTATAATCATATCAAGAAAATAAGCCGTACAGTTCCTGTTCCACAAGGAGAAGAATTGTTAAGTGTTTCTCAGGATAGAATGCTGCAGAAAGCTTTTCTTGAGTCGGTACGGGTCAACATTGCTCCTTTTGCAACAATTGTTACCGTAGAGGATATTCAGGAAGCTGTTCAAAGTATTGGATTTCCTTGTGTTCTGAAAACCAATAATACTGATGAGCGTTTCAAAAAACACTATATTCTATACAGTGAAGAAGATATTGAAGGTGCAAAATCGTTCCTGTCTCATGGGACGTGTGTTCTGGAAGCTTGGGTTATTTCTGATAAAGAGCTGTGTATCGGGATTGTTAAAGATGCCCGTGGTAGAGTCCAATTTTACCCGGTAACTGAGATGAAATACAATCAGGACGAATTTTTCCAGTCGATATCACCGGCACGAGTTGACGAGACGATTGCAGTGGAAATAGAAAGGATTGGAAGTGTTATAGCTGATAACATCGACTTCATTGGGGTTATGGCAGTCGAGATCTTTTCAACAGAAAGCGGCGCACTCTATGTAAATGAAATTGTTGCTCATCCTCATAGAGCCAACCATTTTACCTTTAATTTCCCTAGGGTTTCACAGTACGAAGCACTTATTAAAACAGTAACAGGCTGGCCATTTAATCTTGAATTACAGGCAAGGAAGCCACTGATTATGAGACCAATCAGCTTAAATAAACTCAATCAGGCGTACACCCAGGCACAATTGAAGGAAGACTGGGATTTCACTTTTTATGGAAATCAGTCGAGTGAATCAACGGAGGAAGTTGGACACGTAACTATAGCTACGGAAAACATAAAAGAAACCTTAATTCAGTTAAATGACACGTTCAGTTAGAGGATAGCAGATGGAGAGAAAAAGAAAGTACGAAGACAAAGCATACAGTTACATGAAGAAGCGCATTGAAAACGGTGAGTGGAAAACAGGAAGACAGCTGAAAGAACTTGAGGTTGCGGAACTTGTTGACAGCAGTCGAACACCAGTGAGGAAGGCCTTTGCCCGTTTGGAAGTCGAAGGACTGGTTTCGGTAATCCCCCGCAAAGGTGTATTTGTCGCTTCATCCAACCTTGGACTGAAGGACATAAAAGATCGCTTATACACTTTGGAAGCACTTTTTCAGCATATTCTATTTACTCTGGAACAATCAGAGGCAGTTATTAATGGAGTAGTTTTAGAAACAAGTCTGCACCAGATGAAGACCAGTTTAGAGCATTCTTCGGCTCAGTTTGAAGCCAGCGAGATTCATTTCTGGGAAGCTGTTTTTTCATATCATGATAACGGATATTTGAACGAATTGGTTCTGAAAACTCTCAGGCAGCTGCAGCAGGTGGAACCCGACATGGAAAAAATACTTATAGGCAGTCGACAAACAAAGTACACCCATTATCAGCTGATAAAAGAGAAAATAGAATCGGGCGATTATGTTTATGCTAGAAGAGAAATTCGGATTTTACTGAATCAGCTCTTAATCAATATGATTCAAGGTATAGACTAGTTTAGAACCCCCATTGACTGCTTAGCGGTTAATGGGGGTTTTTGACGGGCTTACCTCCGGATGTCTCTGTAAAATTAAAGCGCATCTGTTCTGTCTAAAAGACGAGAACAGCAGGTGACTAAAGTCTGAATCATTGGCTGGAAATGTGGAAACACAGCTTTATTTTCTGTATAATGAAACAATGTATGAAGACACGAAAGGATGAATAAAGTGGTACTGCGAGATGATATTTTAGCGGGTATGAACCCCAAACAGAAAGAGGCAGTTGCATATACTGAAGGCCCCCTTCTGATAATGGCTGGTGCAGGCTCAGGAAAAACACGGGTACTTACTCACCGCATTTCCTATTTGATTCAAGAAAAAGGGGTTAGTCCGTGGAATATTCTGGCAATCACTTTTACCAATAAAGCTGCTTCAGAGATGAAGAGCAG
>RECC01000079.1 GCA_007692455.1 Alkalibacterium sp.
TCTACCCCCTTACTCATTCAATGTTAAGTAACGGTAGAGATTCGACTCGATGGGTCGGGTGAATTTCAATTCCATTTCCACAACCGAGCGTTCCGTTCCATCTTTAATGGGCTTTTTCAATTCTTTAATGGTCTTCTGAACTGGTTTGACCTCACCTAGATAATAAAAATCAGTTCCTTCATCATCTGATTTTTTCACAAAGACGCGTGTAATCCAGTCAGATGGATTCTTCAGTTTCTCTATTTCCGGCGAGCTCATTGTTCGAGGTGATTTCGTGAACCATTTTAGGGTTGAGCTGTCGAGTAGTTCATCCTCATAAGCCATTTGTGCCCCTTCAAAATCATCTCCTTTTTCGAGAGTAATAAAGATGACGAATTCACCGTCTTTAGCAGTGTAACCACCTATATTCTGATCGACCATCTGCTGCTCCCATTTTAATAATCTGAGTACGTCCTTACGCTTGTATTTCTTGTATCGTGTCAGCGGAACCGAATGACTGTAGCCTTCTGACTTTATTAATCCCGTAACAATGACATCTTCAAACAAACGTCTGAAATAATTTGCACGTAAAGCTTTTTTCAAAAGTGGCGACAATTCTATATCATCTTTTGAAAGGGTAATGAGGGCGTGATTCTTATACGCTTTTGCTGCAGATCCCGTGTAAAAGCTTAAATCAAGAGTATTAATGACAGACTCTACTGTCTGGTCATCATATAGACAGTCATTTTTACTGAATAATTCCTTTAACTTATCTCGATTCATCTTAGCATTCGGAACGGAAAGAAATGCCTTAAGGACAAGCAGTTCCTGTTTTCGCATACCTGGTAACAATTCTCTTGAGGCAATCATTAGGTAAAGCTGTTCACTATCGTTCAGCGTATCCCTGTTTTCTTTGAGCGAGACTAAAAAGTCATAGTAACTTTTCTTTTTATTTGCCAATACATACGGATCAAGCGTCTGGTTCAACTCAAAATCTTTAAGATAAGGAACACGGCCCAGTCTATTGTATAAAAGTTCAAACTGTTTTTTCAGTTCAACCATAGAGTCTAATGAGACTGTATTAATAGACTCAAAAATCTTTTTCTTAGCCACTTCTTCGAAATTAACAGACGAGACGCCTGAAATAAAACCAGTATCATAAGTGTCTTTTCTCAAGTTATTTTTATTTCTTGTTACATCCCCAGACAAAGCCATTGGAATCATGTAATTGTTTTTATAATTTCCGATAAAATCAATGATGGTGACATAGTCTTTGGAAGGATGCTTTCGTAATCCCCGGCCTAGCTGCTGAACGAATATGATGCTGGACTGGGTGTTCCTCAACATAATGACCTGATTAATTTTGGGAATATCAATTCCTTCATTAAAAATATCGACTGTAAAAATATATTTCAGTTCGCCCTTTTCCAATTGATTGACAGCCTGTTCTCTTTCGTTAAGCGAATGATCTCCCGATAAATAGGTACTGGAGTAATTTCTCTTGTTGAATTGTCCAGACAATTGTTTCGCTTCCTCTTTTCGGCTACAAAAGACGAGGCCTTTCGGTTGATTACCATGACTACCATAATAGTTTATTTTTTCGATAATATAATCTACCCGTTCATCTTCAACCAGTTCATTAATGGACGTTGTTTCTGATATCAGTTCCCCATCTTTTTCAAAATCTGTGATGCCGAAATAATGAAACGGACAAAGCAAATCTGCTTCTAGTGCTTCCTGGAGACGAATTTCATAAGCCAGATTATAATCAAACAGCTCGAAAATATTAAAGCCGTCTGTTCTTTCCGGAGTCGCAGTCATGCCGAGTAAAAATTCAGGTTCAAAGTAGTTTATCACTGAATGGTATGACTGTGCCCCAGCCTTGTGAACTTCGTCGATTAAAATGTAATCAAAGTGATCTTTGGCAAACTGCTCTAACGTCTTGTTCTTGGATAACGTCTGCACCGTTGCAAAAACATATCGGGCATCCGTTTCTTTTTTACTGCCAGATAAAATACCATAGTCTGACGATTTACCACCCAAAATACGTTTATAGTCTTCCTTTGCTTTGTTCAGTATCTGTTCTCTATGTACCACAAATAGGACTCTATTTGGGTTAGCCTGATTAACGTCGAGTGCGGATAGATAGGTTTTACCGGTCCCCGTAGCAGACACTACGATTCCCTTACTCTCATTTCGTGCACGTAAATGAGCCAGATTTCTCAACGCTGCTTTCTGCATCGCATTAGGTGTTATATAAGGCTCTGCCTCTTCACCGACACCATCAGTTGACTGTTTTGTCCACGTGAACTGCGGTTTATAGGACAGCTGATACTGTTCAATCCATCTGTTAGTTAGTGGTTCTGCTTCGAACCACTCATCTTCCATATGATCATAAATATCCTGAATCATCTGACCGTGGTTATAAGATGTCAGGCGAACATTCCATTCATAGTTCACCTTTAATGCAGACATTGTTAAGTTCGAACTGCCCACTATAAAAGAATGGTAGTCTGGCTGCTTAAACAAATACCCCTTAGAGTGAAAGCCTTCTTTTTTTGATATTCTGACTTCTATATTTGGGATGGTTAATAAATCTTTAAACACATCAGGATGGTTAAACGCTAAGTAAATAGACGTTAAAATGCGCCCCTTTACTCCTCTTTCATTTAAGTCATGAAGCTTGGTCTTTAATGAGGCCAATCCATCCTGTGTTAAAAATGCTACAGAAAAAAAGAACGATTCACAGGTTTCCATTTCTTCATGAAGAACATTAAGCAAATAATCCTTTTTTTCTACATCATTAATGATGAGTTTCGGGTCATAATGCGAACCCGCAACAGTATGGTTAATAAATGCTTTTTCGAGGGAACGTGCTAGACTGTCTGTCATACTTTCACACCTTTTTCCATCAGTTTATGAACAGCCGGTATGTCTGCCGGTGCCCAAGTCAATTGATCCAAGTCTTCTGGGGTCACCCATTTTACCTGATGATGTTCTGTCAGTACAGGTTCTCCTTTTTCCAGATAACAGATAAATGTTGTCAGTACAACCTCTCCGAAATCATAGAGATAAGCCGTTTCTTCAAACATTTCAGGATGAACAGTTACTTCAATTTTCAACTCTTCCTTTAATTCTCTCTCCAATGCTTCAATAGCCGTTTCACCTGTTTCAATCTTACCACCAGGAAATTCCCACAAATTGGGCAGCGCTTTTTCATTACCTCTTTGTGCGCAGAGTATCTTGCCGTCTTCAATAATAATTGCTCCAACAACAGTTATACGTTTCATAAAACCTCACCTTAATTTTTTTCTTTACACATGCATCCGTTTGGCCAGTTCACTTTTGATTTCTTTGCCGTGTTTCAACAGCACGGACCAGA
>RECC01000064.1 GCA_007692455.1 Alkalibacterium sp.
ACCATCCTCACCATCATAGTAAATAGCGGCTTGCTGTCCAGCGGCTTCACAGGAATATTTCGGACCTGAAGCGCCAGTCTGGACTGCTCGTGCTCGGTCTTGATAAGTGAGGTCAGGTTCACTGCGGTCAAAATGGCGTAGCCCATTTTCATCGGCATCTTAGCCTGCTGGATTAAACTGGCAATCAGCTCACCAGAATCTGTCGTCATCCCATAACTGATTCCCAGCATCGCAAAGGCAAATATACGCGAACTCAAATTTAAGCCATTAACTAAATCACGTCCTGTCGGCAAGGCTAAGTCAGAAGCGCCAGAAGCAAATTGAACTCCTTGGGAACTGAATAGCCAGCCAGTAAAGAAGTAACTCATTGAAATCACTGCAAGCGGCAGGATTACTTTCATCAGGCGGGCAGGCTCGGTGCGTCTGGAAGTAGCTAGAAACAGTATCCCCAAAAGTGAAACAGCCAGGTTGACTCGCCACTCAAAAGTAAGTCCCAAAGAAATACTGCCTAAAATGATTCCGACCGTTTTAGCCGTCGGGTTGATTGAATCGATCATCTTTTCTGCCACACCTTCTTCTCTCTAATTTCAAATATCCGGTCAGCATACGATTCGACCAGCTGACGGTCGTGACTGGTGAACAGACAAGTCATCCCTGCCTGACACAGTTCACTTAGCTTATCCATAATGAGCTTAGCATTGGTCGCATCCTGTCCGTAAGTCGGCTCATCGACGAGTAGCAGCTGCTGCTTGCCGACGGTCATGCAGATAACAGCCAAGCGGCGCTGCTGTCCTTGGCTGATAACCCAAGGAGACTGCTGTTCTTTCTGCTCGAAGCCGTGTTTAGACAAAATCGCTTTCGCTTCCGATTCAACCTGGTCTTCTTCGACCGTCTCCCATGCACGCAAACTAATGGCCATCTCATCTAAAAGCGTTGTTTTAACAAACTGCAAAGACGGGTCTTGGAATACCAGACCAACTTTGGCATAGAGATCTTTAGGCTTGAGCTTTTTTGTATCGTCTTGATTGAGCATAATGTCACCCTTGTAAGGCGATGCTTTTAAAATGGCCTTGAATAATGACGATTTGCCGACACCACTTGGGCCAACTAATGCAGCAAGTGAGCCTTTTTTCAGTTCAAAGCTGGCATCCTCAATCAGAGTGTGAACCGTGGTTTCTTTTTTGAAGAATGAACGGCGTACGGTTTCTTCATAGAAAACTGATACACTATCCAGTTCTAATATACGCTCATCCGATTGAATTGGATTTCTATTTAGTTCAAGGTCATCAATCCATATGCCTTCGCTGATGAGACGACTGATTCTATCCTGCTGATCGGTCAGTTCAGACAAGTCTGTGAGCTGCTGTTTAGCGTCCATTAAAAGCCAGCGGTCTACACCTGTCCATCTTTTGACGTGATGATCGACAATGAGCACAGCTTTCCCACTGGCAGTCAGTTCTTTCATGTAGCTGATGTACGTCTGCATCGTGTCTTCATCCATATTTGCAAAGGGTTCATCCATGATAAAGAGTGGAACATCGCTCAAGGAGGCACAGACAAATGCAGCTTTCTGCAGTTCCCCTCCGGACAAGTCGTCAAAAGATCGGTCCAGCAAATCTGTCAGTTGAAAAGCAGCTGCTTTCTCCTGGATGATGCCGTTAATCTCTGTTAGAGGTGTCCGGGTATTTTCCAGACAGAAGACCATTTCTTCTCTCAATGTACGCATGGAAAATGACAGCCGCGCATTTTGAAAAATCGTCTGCACTTTGTCTGAGCGTTCCACTACCGACTGCCCGCTGATGTCCTGGCCTTCTATGGCAAGGTGGTCAACGGTCTGCTTTCCACCGTATTCGGGATAATAGCCATTTATGAGATTAGCCAGCGTACTTTTCCCGCTTCCGCTTCTACCGCAGAGGAGAACAATCTCGCCGGCTTTAATATTCAGGCTGACGTTGTCAATCAGCTGTTTTCCGGCTATTTCAAATTTCAGATTTTTTATGGATAGAATGGGCTCACTCAACGGCTTCACTGGCCTTCAGGTTATGATTCAGTACGCCGGCTTCATCCAGCTTATCGCATAACCATTTTGCCACGAAACCGGTGAAGAACAAGGCGCTCGACAGTCGAATGACAAAAATCGCCAGTACGATACCCCCGTTCATAGCCAGATAGTTGTCTCTGTACCCTGTCCAGACAAAGGACAATAATGTGGTGATAACTGCAGCCAGCATCGATACTTTATAAGTATATTTTTCATACCGAGTAGCGAAGAAGGCCAGCTCGACGCCCATGCCCTGAATAAAGGCGGAAATCAGGACGATTGCTCCGAACATATTGCCTAAAAGAATTTGAACGAGTGCGGTAGCCACTTCAGTGACCACACCAACGACAGGTTTTCTAATCATATAGGTCGTAACGAGAGCCGCCGAGTACCAGATACCGTAAAAGGGTTCATAACCGAGTATACCGAGTCCCATGGGTGTCAGAACAGCCGTCAAAGCAGTCCCTGCATATACCGCCATTAAAAAGACAATCCCAAAAACAACAGCAATCAAAGACATCAGAAGGTAGTCACGTAAACTTAATGGTTTTCTATTCATTTGACGTCTCCCTCCGGTACATTGCAGTGCAGCGTGAACTGGCTGACGTAGTGACTGACTTCTTTTCCGACTGTATTGGACACATATTCAAGGTAGTCAAACACGTCTTGAACGCTGCCGCCTAAATTGGTGCCGTAGTGACCGGAGCCGGTAACGACTCCGCGGTCGATGCCTTCGTTAACAACTTTTGCGATGGTGCCCATGTAGTTATCTGAGCCCATTGGGTACAATGCAAATTTTCCGATAACAGGAAAATCAATGTTTTTCGCTTCTTCACTGTTAACTCTCGGATTATCCAACTCCAGCGTGTAGTCACTGTCCGAGTCACCGGGACAGCCTTTTGAAACGGTTGATTCCAGTGTCATGTGCACGCCTTCTTTGTAGGCAAACACAAATGCCGCTTTTAGTGCATCGAAGACCGCTTCTTCTTTTCCTCGATAAACCGTTGAAATGTGGTCCGTTTCAGCCCACACTTTTGATAAATCGACTTTGTTGATTGCCCCTAGAATAATAGAGACAAACTCATCACTCATTGGTGATAAGTTGAACCGTGCGCCTGTAATTTCCATTGTGGAACCAGGCTTTCCAGCTGAACAATTTCCGTAGTTGACATAGTTTTTTGACATGAAAAAAACTCCTCCTAACGAAAAAAATCCATAGGAAAGAGCCATAATATATAGATACTCCCTACGCAGCCATTACGCTGATCAGGTTACTGGTCTGATATACATCACTCTCAGCCT
>RECC01000037.1 GCA_007692455.1 Alkalibacterium sp.
GTGAAGGGTCTCCCTTTGTGAAAGCAGGACGTTGCCGTGCAGCTCTTTTTTTGTTATAATAGCGTTACCTTATTCCGCAATAGCTCAGTTGGTAGAGCGCACGACTGTTAATCGTGTTGTCGCAGGTTCGAGCCCTGCTTGCGGAGTTTTTTTTTGAAATAAAACACATATACGCCGCTTTAGCTCAGCAGGTAGAGCGCATCCATGGTAAGGATGAGGTCGCCGGTTCAAACCCGGCAAGTGGCTTAGATAAAAGCAATGTCCTAGGACATTGCTTTTTTTTGCGTTTACTTTTGTGAAAGTTGCAAAATGGCTCAGAAAAAAACCGCTAGTCATACGCTTTTTTCATATCACTAGCAGTTTAAGGTTATAGTCAATTTTATTCTTTCTTTAAAAAAATAGGCGTTGGCAAATATCCCAAATCGTTACATTATTTTTTTTAGAAAGCCCAAGACCTGTTGGCTGTATGGTGGATAGCGCAAGGCTATATCGAATAGAGTTGTCTTTTCAGTGATACTTTTAGTGTGAGTAAAGGTTTCAAAACTGTATTTGCCGTGATAATAGCCAATTCCACTCTGGCCGACCCCTCCAAATGGCATGTTTAAGTTTGCAAAATGGATTATAGTATCATTAATACAACCCCCTCCAAATGATAAAGAGTCCATGATAAATTCCTTATATGCATCGGATTCAGTAAAGAGGTACAAAGCTAGTGGCTTAGGTTTATTCTGCAGTATATAAACTGTGTCGACGATTGAGTTATAGGAGACTATGGGTAGGATTGGGCCAAAAATCTCTTCCGTCATTAGTTGACTGTCCCATGAAGGGTTATCGATTAAGGTCGGTGTTATCTTTCTGCTGTTTGGATTAAAGTCTCCGCCGTGTAAAACGTGTTCTTTTTTCATCATATCGAGGAGTCTGTCAAAGTGTTTATCTGTAATGATACTGGCATAGTCTTCACTGTTCATAGGCTCCTCGCCATAGAAGCGCCTGATTACTTCCTGAATTAGAAGTACGAGCCTATTTTTGACGGATTCGTGTACAAGGACGTAATCGGGAGCGATACAAGTCTGACCGGCATTTACGAACTTGCCCCAAACAATTCGACAGGCTGCTTTAACGATATCAGCATCTTCTGTCACGATACACGGACTCTTTCCGCCCAGTTCCAGCGTCACGGGCGTTAACGTTTCACTTGCTGACTTCATCACTTTTTTGCCTACTTCTGTACTTCCAGTAAAGAAGCAGTAGTCAAATCCCTGTTTAAGCAAGCGTTGAGTTGTGTCAGCTTCTCCTTCATAAACAGTAATATACTCCTGCTCAAACGTTTCCGTTAATAGAGAGTAGAGCAGAGATGATGTATGTGCACTCATTTCAGAAGGCTTAATTACTGCACAGTTACCGGCTGCCATAGCGCCTACTAAAGGTGTGAGAGCTAAGGCGAGAGGGTAGTTCCAGGGTGAAATAATAAGAACGGTACCTAGAGGGTCATGTATTAACTTGCTTTTTGAATAAAAATGCACTAGTGGTGTCTTCACTTTTTCAGGACGTGCGAGCTTCTCCAAATGTTTCAGCATATAATCAATTTCATCATAAACAACCTGGATTTCAGTGACATAGGTTTCAAAAGCAGATTTTTTAAAGTCTTTATAGACGGCCTCCAAGATACGGTCTTGATTTGTTTTGAGGACATTTTTCAGTTTTTTGAGTTGTTTCTTTCGAAATTCTACAGGCAGAGTATGCCCTTGATGGAAATAGTGACGCTGGTCATTTGCAATTGTTTCTAATGACATAACAGTCTTCCTTTCTTTAATCATTTAACTAGCTACTTTATTTAAGAGTTCTTTGAAATCTGCAGTACTAAAGATCGTTGGTACAGGATAGAGTGGGTTGGCTTCTTTTTCTGCATGTGTGGCAAGTTTTTCTCTGTCACCAATCTGAATGCCTTCTATCTTTTGAGGAATAGCTAATAACCGGTTCATTTTTTCAATCCAGCTGATAAAAGCCTCTGCTTTTTTTGAGTTATCTACTAAAGGATTGGTTAGTGCGATACAATCCGAAAGTTCCGCCAGCTTCTGATGAACACTACGGCCATAGTATCTAAGCGTAATGGGCAGTAGCGTTGCATTAGTTCTGCCATGAGGGCAACCATAAAAAGCCGTTAGTGCGTGAGAAAGAGCATGAACATTTCCCACATAGGCTCGAGTGAAGGCTTGACCTGCTTTATATGATGCCAGCAGCATGTTTTCTCTAGCTGTCAAGTCATCCCCGTCACTGTAGGACTGTTTTAGGTTAGAGTAAATAAGCTGAATGGCCTCTTGACTTAATTGCCGTGTTTGAGCAGTTGTATTCTTATTGATATAGGCTTCAATGGCGTGTGTGAGAGCATCCATGCCCGTTTCAGCAGTTAGCTGGGGCGGCAGGCTTTTTAAAAGTTTTGGATCTAAAACAGCATATTTTGGAATTAGGGCAGGGTCCATAATCGCAAACTTTTCTTTACTTTCAGGATTAGAGACAACGGCTGCGATAGTCGCCTCACTCCCAGTTCCGGATGTGGTTGGTACAGCTATCAGTGGGGGAAGCGTTTGTCTCACTTTCAGAAGCCCTTTGAAGTCGTAGAGGGCTTTTTTAGGATTTTTGATAATGATGCCGGCACTTTTCGACGCGTCTATGACTGAGCCGCCTCCAATGGCCACCATAACATCCGCACTAAAATGATTATAGGCTATAGCGAGCCGCTCAATTGTGTCGATGGTAGGATTGGCTTTGATGTCATCGAAAACGGTATATGAGAGGGATTTATCCTGCAGTTTTTTTTCAAGAACATCAAGTAACCCAGCATTTTGAATGCCCTTGTCAGTAACTAGAAAAATCCTCTGGTAATGACTATCCTTAAAAATATCTGGTAGAGATAAAATGGAGTCAGACCCTGAGTGAAGTATGGGTTCATCCCAGTTTAGTAGAAAGGATGTGGCGTATAATGACTTTTGATACAATCGATTGAATAATTCTGTCATAGATTTACCTCCTGTTTGTCATTGTAAGGGTATACATAACTTAACTGTATAGAAGTACAGTCAAAAGTTCAATCGAGACGCTAGCGCCTATTTTAAAAAAACCAAGTGAGATAATCAAAAAAATGAGTACCTTTAAGGCACTCATTTTATGTTTTAGTCATATTCATATTCCAGTATATCACCCGGTTGACAATCCAAAGCCTTGCAGATGGCTTCCAGTGTCGAAAAGCGAATGGCGACTGCTTTTCCAGTCT
>RECC01000001.1 GCA_007692455.1 Alkalibacterium sp.
GAGGAGGTGATACCAGAAATTGAAGAAGCTGTTAAAATCATTATTACCCAGCTTAATAAAGGAGGGCGATTGATTTATACAGGTGCAGGAACCAGTGGAAGACTGGGGGTATTGGATGCGGCTGAGTGTCCGCCCACATTCGGTACACCGAAAGAACAGGTCGTAGGTCTGATTGCAGGAGGGCAGAAGGCTTTTACCGAAGCAATTGAAGGGTCAGAAGATAGTCTGGATATGGGTAAAAGTGATCTGGAAGCTATTAACCTTAATGAAAATGATGTAGTGGTAGGACTTGCTGCTAGCGGGCGAACACCATACGTCATTGGGTCATTGAAGTATGCTAATGAAACAGGCACACCGACTGTAGCCATAGCCTGTAATAAAAACAGTGAAATAGGCAAGGTTGCAAAAATAGCTATCGAGGCGGTACCGGGGCCGGAAGTATTGACCGGTTCTACTCGGCTGAAAGCTGGAACAACTCAAAAAATGATTTTGAATATGTTATCGACAGTGTCAATGGTAGGGATAGGTAAGGTATATAAAAACTTGATGGTCGATGTACAGCCTACGAATGAAAAACTTGTATCGCGTGCTGAAAATATCGTCATGAAGGCTACAGATACAGACAGGGGAATAGCTAAAGAGAAACTGGCGGAGAGTAATGGAAATGTTAAGCTAGCAATTATTATGATTTTATTGAATACAGACAAAGACTCTGCTGCTGAAAGATTGAAAGATGCAAAAGGACACATAAGAAAAGCGCTATAAGAAAAGGAGAATAGTCAATGGTTAAAAATAATGAAACCTTAATTCAGGAAATTGTAGAAGCCGTAGGTGGTCCAGAAAACATTAATTCGGCAACAAATTGTATGACTCGCCTGCGTATCAATATTAAAGATCAAGACAAAGTCCAGCATGATACATTGAAGAATACTGAAGGTGTAATGGGAGTTGTTGATGCAGATACCCTTCAGGTAGTTGTCGGACCAGGAAAAGCAAAAAAACTGGCTGATTTGATGGGTGAAAAATATAATATACCAACTTCATCGGATTCATCTAACGGTGCTAATAACTGGCAGGACACAAAACAATCAGTGAAAGATCGTCAGAGCCAAGGTAAGCTGAAAAATGCATTGGAAACAATTGCGAACATCTTCATTCCAATGATTCCAGCTATCATTGCTGCAGGTATTTTCCAAGGCTTCAGTAGTTTGATTGGAACAATGATGGGTGAAGGCACGATATCCGGAGATGTCTGGGAAGGTATACGCATTACCTTTGCATTGATTGGTAACAGTTTCTTAGGTTACTTTGCCATCTTTACCGGTGTGAATGCCGCTAAACGCTTCGGTGCAACTGAAGCATTAGGTGGAATGGTCGGAGCAGCATCCATCGCAGCACCCCTAGTTGAATTATCTACACTAGTTGGCTTGTATGATGCGGAAGAGCCGCTTAACTCTATATTGACTACAGGTAAAGGCGGAATCATCGGAGTCATCTTTGGTGTTTATATTTTAGCCAAGATTGAAAAAGCTGTACGCAAACGTGTACCGGATGTCCTGGACTTGATTCTAACACCCGTCATTACACTGTTGGTGACGATACTCCTAATGGCCTTTGTGATCATGCCAGTATCCGGCTTCTTGTCTGACTTGCTCGTCAGAGCACTAAGCGTAATCATCGGATCAGATAATATGGTCATCAGTGTCATATCTGGTTATATACTAGCAGCAGTCTTCCTGCCAATGGTACTTTTAGGCTTACATCATGGATTGATTCCAATTTATGCCATTCAGCTTGAAGCTTTGGGAGGCGTATCATTATTCCCTGTACTGGCAATGGCAGGAGCCGGCCAAGTTGGAGCAGCAATTGCTATTTATATGGTAGCTAAAAAATCAGGGCACACGCGACTGAAACAAGTTATTTCAGGTGCTTTACCTGCAGGTATTCTGGGTATTGGTGAACCGCTGATTTACGGAGTTACTTTACCACTGGGCAAACCATTTATTACTGCAGGACTAGGAGCAGGATTTGGTGGAGCTTACGTTATGCTCATGGGCGTTACGGCTAGCGCATGGGGACCTTCAGGATGGGTTGCTCTTCCACTCATGCAAGAATTTTCAGGCATACTGCATTACGGTATTGGCATTCTGATTTCATACATCGGTGGCTTTATCATTACTCGTGCCTTTATTAAAGAGAAGGACATCGAACATGTCTAAAAATTTAGGATTCTCGGTCTATGTTTCTCAATTTGACAAACAGCGACAAAAACTCGAGAAGCTTAAAGGTAAAAATTATCCAGTCTTTACTTCCCTTCACATGAATGAAGAAATGTCGTCCGATTATGTGACGAAGGTGGAAGCCATGTGTCAGTGGCTTACTGAGAATGACTTTAACATTCTGGCAGATGTTTCACCTGTTACTATTCGTAAATTTGGAGAAGAGTCACTGCTGACTCTGGCAAAGAGACTAAATCTGGATAATGTCCGTCTGGATTACGGCTTTGATTTAGACACAATCGAACTGGGAGAAGCGTTGGGAGTGACATTCAACGCTTCAACCGTCGATTCGTCCAGACTTAAATATCCCAATGCTTTGTATATGCATAATTTCTATCCGAGACCGGAAACCGCGTTGGATTCGGAACAGTTAATGCAGATGAATGAAGCGATACGTTCTACTGAAGGCAGACTGGCGGCTTTCATAACAGGGGATTCAGAACTTAGGGGTCCGCTCTATGAAGGATTGCCCACTCTTGAGAATCACCGTAATCAGTCACCTTACGGACAATATGTTGATATGGTTAAGAACTACGGCATAGAGAAAGTTTTTGTAGGTGATCTGGTGCTTTCTCAAAAAGAAATAGATAGAATCAATGCCTATATTGAGGACGGCATTATACGCCTTCCGGTCCAATTTTCTGAAGAGGATGATTACCTTTATAATCAGCCCTTTACGGTTAGAGTGGATTCTCCAAGTAAGCTGATTCGAGTACAGGAATCAAGGGAATACGCCCAGCCTGGAAGAAAAGTGACGCCAACTCATACAGATGAGAGATGGAAAGGAACTGTCACAATGGATAACGAAAAATACTTGCGTTATTCGGGTGAAGTTCAAATCACTAAAGCTGATTATTCAGCTGATAAACGGGTAAATGTCATTGGGAAGATTGATAAGTACTATCATTTATTACTGGACAATCTGCACAATGGAGATACCTTTATGTTT
>RECC01000088.1 GCA_007692455.1 Alkalibacterium sp.
GAAAAAGTTGCCTTACTGGGAGCGAACGGAAGTGGCAAAACAACGCTAATTCAAAAGATTTTGAGTGGTGATGAGTCCCTCCAGCTCTCTCCCTCTTTGAAAATAGGCTACTTTTCCCAGGACCTGAGTATACTCGATGTGTCCAAATCGATTTTGGATAACGTCAAAAAGGACGCGGTGCAGTCAGAAACACTGATTCGCATCATTCTGGCTCAGCTTCAGTTCAGAGGAGACAATGTGTACAAGCCCGTCGATGTCCTTAGTGGAGGCGAACGGGTTAAAGTATCGCTGGCCAAGTTGCTGGCGGGTGACTACAATACGCTCATACTCGATGAACCAACCAATTTTCTTGATATTCAGGCAGTAGAAGCGCTTGAAGGCCTACTGGAAGCCTACGAAGGCAGCATCCTCTTTGTCTCACACGACCGGTCGTTTGTTAATCGGACCGCCTCTAAACTATGGGTAATTGAAGACCAGAAGATACAGGAGTTTGACGGCAACCTTGAAGAATGGGATACTGCCAGACAGCAGAATGCCCCAGTTGATTCCACCGCGGAAGAACTGATGCGGCTTGAAAACAAAATCGCTGAAGTGCTGGGATCACTGTCCCTTGCATTTTCCGAAGAGAAAGACAAGGAATTCAAGAAACTGCTTCAGAGGAAAAAAGAACTACACGAACAGTAAATGAGCACTCTAAAAAACCAAGATCGGCAGCATCACGCTGTCAATCTTGGTTTTTATCTGCTTCAATCGCTCTCATCTCAACAGATATACTCTGTCAATCGTAAACGATTTAATTATAAATTTTTATCTCATAATCAGCCTTTTTTGCCAGCAGATTGTCGGAACATATCTTCAACGACAATATCGAATATTTCTCCTTGGCCAGCACAGTATTCCAATACTTCCCATGGTTTATTCGTATGAAAATGAATTTTAACGAGTGTTTCATCCCCTACAGCAAGCAGACAGTCCCCTTCAAAGGTTTCTGCGATGTAATCATGAATGGTGTTTTCAGATAGAGTGTCGCCTTCAATCAACAGCTGCATATCGTAACGAAAATCTCCTGCGTCAATAGTCATGTAATGTCCTCCTGTTTTTGTAGCTAATATTTAATCTCATGATTACCTTAGCACAAATGGCCCGTGTATTTATCTAAATTTGGAAATGGGTGGGCTTTATTTCTGATTAATTCTTACCCCGCTGAAACATTCATATGCCTCAGTCACTTTCAGTAGAAATTATCCAGTTGAAGGGATCTTCAAACAGAGACCAGTCCTGTTTCATCTCTTCTTCTGACAGCTCACACGCTAATAAACCGGCTTTGATGTACTCCGGGTCCAAATTCATTCCAATAAAGACCAGTTTGCTGTGTCGGTCTCCGTACGTTTCATGCCAGGTTTCTCTGACCTCGGGATTCTCTTCCAGTATGCTTTCCTGGTCTTCTTTAGGAAGTGACGCCACCCAGTAAGATAAAGGTTCTGCATTTACTGAAGAGCCGGCCTGTGAAAACAAGAGGGCCATGTCAGTATGCGTTGCACACCAGGCAATCCCTTTCATTCGAACGATATTTTTGGGCAACTGATTCAGCCAGTCCAGCAACCGTTTAGTGTGCAGGGGCTTTTCAATTCTATATGCATACGAACTGATGCCATACTCTTCTGTTTCCGGTACATGATTTTCGACGCCTTCATTCAGTTCCTTGAGCCAACCAGCTGACTGACTGGCTTTTTCAAAATCAAAGAGCTTGGTATCCATAATTTCTGACGGATCGATTCGGCTGAACTGTGACCGAATAATTTTAGCTTCAGGCTGTAACGTACGGATGACACTTTCCAGTTGTTTCAACTCTTCATCACCGACTAAATCCGTCTTGTTCAGAACGAGTACGTCACAAAATTCAATCTGATCTAGCAGCAAATCAGCAATATTGCGCTCGTCTTCTTCGCTGACAGCTTGACTTCTCTCCAGCAGGCTATCGCCAGATCCAAAATCTTCCCAGAAGCGGTTAGCGTCTACGACTGTCACCATTGTATCCAGTCGACACAGGTTTGCCAGATCGATAGCCATCTCTTCATCCAAATAAGAGAAGGTCTGGGCAACCGGAACCGGCTCACTTATGCCTGAAGACTCAATTAATATGTAGTCGATATCCCCCTGCTGTACAAGCTTTTCTACCTCAACCAATAAATCTTCTCTCAGTGTGCAGCAAATGCAACCGTTCGACATCTCGACCAATTTTTCTTCTGTTCGGGAGAAGCTTCCCTGATTTTGAACCAGTTCACTGTCAATATTGACTTCACTCATGTCATTAACTATAACAGCTACTTTCATCCCGTCTCGATTGTTTAAAATATGGTTAAGTAATGTGGTTTTTCCTGATCCTAAGTACCCACTCAACACTGTTACTGGAATTTTCTGCATTATATTCTACTCCTTTTTTAAATCGTAATCGTTACGATTTAAAACTTTACAGTCTATCCCCTTGAATGTCAAGGGGAAGAAGAGCATTATGGTTTCTCCATACCCATTTGCTAGTCAAATAGAACGCCACACAGCATACACTACCGTGTATTTTTAGTACATCTAAATTTATCTTCTGTTTAGTGATGCCCAAATACATTTGTACCCTTTCTTTTAATAATATATACTTATTTAATCACTATTACACGTTATCCCAATCTATTTTCCTAAGGAGACTGATATGAATAAGTCATGTAAAATAAAAAGGGACCCTGTTTTTTTCAAGGGGAACTCCTTACTTACTATTTACATAAACGAAGAAGAGGTCGACCGTCTGTCGGCTGGTGAAGAAAAGAGTCTGTCATTCACTACTGAACAGGCCTCACTTAGGGTGGCCCGATTCGGTGAAGGCAGTAATACTCTGCAAATTTCAGAAGGCGACAGTGTACGGGTAGCAATTACGCCTTGGGCCATATGGGTTTACCTGCTGAAACTCCTGGTTATTCCTGTGTTCTTGGTTTACTTTGAGCTCTTCTCACCGCTCACATCACTCATTTTGATGATTGCGCTGTTCACCTTATCCAATATGCTGCTGAAACCTTTTAAACTCCTTAAAGAATCAGACTGACAGATAGAGTGAGA
>RECC01000049.1 GCA_007692455.1 Alkalibacterium sp.
GGACTGCTGATTTATTTCTCTATTGCAACTATGCTACTTGAAAGATTATAAGAGCAGCGACAAGATGTGAACAAAATTCTAAGATTAGTCGAAATTAGACCTGTCATCTACACTTTTGTTTGCTATAATGGTATAGTGAAAGATGTGAAAGAAGAGGTGACAATAGATGATAGATATGACTCAGACAAAAAGCACAGAATCGGACAAGATCATCTGCCCGCGATTTGAGCAGACCTTTGCTATCTTAGGCAAAAAATGGACCGGTTTAATCATCGATGTATTGTTGGATGGACCTCGTCGTTTCAAGGATATTTCTCACGCCATACCTGGCGTCAGTGACAGAGTTTTAGTAGAACGCCTGAAAGAACTCGAAAAGGAAGAAATAGTCACAAGAGATCTGGATGAAACGTGTGAAATCCGTTCAGGCTATCGTTTAACGGAAAAAGGAACGTCTTTAAAAAATGTAATGGATGAAGTACAAGTATGGGCAAATCAATGGATTTGCGATTCCGATTTATAATAATGAAAAACGACAGATGAAAAAGAGTACTGATGCCGATTCAATACTAGAGAACAATGCCCTGGCTGAAAGCATTGATTGAAACCCATCAGGAAGTTCACTTTCATCGCCAACTTGTAGAGCGGGCTCTTACTTTAATGCCGACTGTACGAGAACGTGGATAGTAATCTATCCCGGTATGCGCCGTTATGTATGAGTGCAGAAGCTTGCTTCTGAACAAGGGTGGTACCGCGTGTTGACCTCGTCCCTCTATAGGGGACGGGGTCTTTTTTTGTGCAATTAATTTCATATAAAGGAGAAGAAAATAATGATTGAACATCAACTAACTGCCTTATTAACAAAGGCAGTGGTGGAGATTAATTCCGCCGAATCCATCAATGAAGTAGAACGCATTCGTGTCAGTTACTTAGGGAAAAAAGGTGAACTGACCAGTGTACTGAAAGGCATGAAGGATGTTTCACCTGAAGAACGACCGGTTATCGGTAAGAAGGCCAATGAGGTCAGAGATGAACTGACCACTGTTTTAACGCGTAAGAAAGAACGTCTGGAAAAAGAGGAAATGGAAAGACAGCTTGAGAAGGAAACAATCGATGTGACGCTGCCTGGTCGTCAGGTGTCAAAAGGTCAGACCCACGTCTTGACTCAAATTATGGAAGACATAGAAGATCTGTTTTTAGGCATGGGCTATCAGATTATTGAAGGCGGCGAAGTGGAGTCCGATTATTATAATTTTGAGCGTGTGAACCTGCCTCAGAACCATCCGGCACGTGACATGCAGGACACGTTCTACATCACATCTGACATACTGTTGCGTACCCACACGTCTCCTATTCAGGCGCGTACACTGGAACAGCACGATTTTTCAAAGGGGCCGCTTAAAATGATTAGTCCCGGAAAAGTGTACAGAAGAGATACGGACGATGCGACACACTCTCACCAGTTCCATCAGATTGAAGGAATGGTCATTGATGAGAATATCACCATGGCTGACTTGAAAGGCACACTGGAACTGCTGGCGAAGAAGATGTTCGGTGAAGACCGTGAAATTAGACTGCGCCCGAGTTATTTCCCCTTCACAGAACCATCTGTTGAAGTGGATGTCAGCTGCTTTAAGTGCGGCGGAACCGGCTGTAATGTCTGCAAGAAAACCGGTTGGATTGAGATTCTCGGTGCCGGTATGACGCATCCGAACGTACTGGAAATGTCCGGTGTCGATTCGTCCAAATACGGCGGCTTTGCCTTCGGAATGGGACCGGATCGTATCGCCATGCTGAAGTACGGTGTAGACGACATACGTCATTTCTATTTAAACGATCAACGATTCTTAAAACAGTTCAAGAGGAAAGGATAGTCTGACATGAAAGTTTCATACAATTGGTTAAGCGAGTCTTTGGATTTATCATCCATTGAACCGCGTGATTTAGCTGAACAAATCACTCTGACAGGGATTGAAGTAGACGGAGTAAGTGAACCCGGTTTAGAGCTCAAGAACATTGTAGTAGGAAAAGTGCTTAAGGCAGAAAAAATGCCCGATTCCGATCATTTAAATCTGACGGAAGTTGATGTAGCGGGAGACGAAACAGTCCAGATTGTCTGTGGAGCGCCTAACGTCAAAGAGGGACAGAAGGTCGTTGTAGCCCTTCCAGGTGCACGACTGTCTAATGGAATGAAGATAAAGAAGAGTAAACTGAGAGGTTATACATCAAATGGCATGATCTGTTCTCTGGAAGAACTAGGGTTTTCGGATGCGGTTATTCCCAAAAATGCTGAAGACGGCATTTACGTGCTGCCTGAAGAGGCGGAAACAGGGACGGATGCACTGCCATATCTTGGTTTGACCGATTCTTTTATTGAACTGGACATCACACCTAACCGAGCAGATGCATTGAGCATGCGTGGTGTCGCATTTGAAGCGGGTGCTATATTAGAACAGAATCCGTCCTTCACTGGTGTCAACTTGAATGAAGAGCCGACTGAAAAAGTGGAAGACTATGTTTCTGTAGCAGTTGAGAATCAGGAAGATACACCCATTTATAAAATGCGTGTCATCAAGGATTTAGTCGTTAGAGAAAGTCCTTTGTGGCTGCAGCGTAAACTGATGCATGCCGGTATTCGCCCGATTGATGCGGTGGTGGACGTGACCAACTATATTATGCTTGAGTATGGTCAGCCTCTACATGCCTTTGATTTTGATTTACTAACCTCAAAAGACATTCTCGTCAGACGGGCAAAAGGGTCGGAAACGCTCGTGACTTTGGATGGTCAGAAGAGAGAACTGTCTCAGGGTAACCTGGTCATTACAAATGACAATGTGCCGGTAGCTCTGGCAGGCGTCATGGGTGGCCAGAATACTCATGTAACTGAGGGCACCCAAACAGTTGCACTGGAAGCGGCTGTATTTGAATCCAGTCTGATTCGAAAAACGGCACAGTCTCTGAACCTGAGAAGCGAGTCCAGCTCCCGTTTTGAAAAAGGCATCAATCTGGCAGATGTTCAAAATGCCCTCGATCATGCAGCGGCTCTGATTGCTTCCTTGGGACACGGTACAGTAGTCACTGGAACAGCTCAAACGGAAGCTGCAGAAGCGCAGTCCAAGACAGTGGTAACTACTCCTCAAAAAATCAACCGTACTCTGGGTACGAATTTGACAGTCAATGATTTGGAGCGGATTTTTGACCGACTTAATTTCGATAGTGAAATCACAACAGAAAAAGTAGCCGTCACGGTTCCTCCCAGACGCTGGGATATTGAAATCGAAGCGGATATTATAGAAGAAGTCGCTCGAATAAATGGCTATAAGAACTTGCCGTCAACACTGCCGCATAGTGAATCACATCCCGGAGAATTGACATACAGTCAGAAAATCGGTCGCTTCACACGTCACTATATGGAAAGCTGCGGACTGTCTCAAGCCATCAGCTATGCCCTGACAACGAGTGAAAAAGCAGGAGCCTTTACTCTTTTCAACGCCAACCCAATAGAACTGGACTGGCCAATGAGTGAAGAGCATAAAGCACTTAGACAAAATCTCATCAGTGGACTACTGGATAATGTTCAGTATAATGTGGCCCGTCAGTCAAAATCAGTTGCACTATTTGAGTTGGGACGCATATTTACCAGACAGGAAGAAAAGCTGCCGAAAGAAACCATGCATGTGGCCGGTATCATGACTGGCTCAGTGATGGAAAACAGCTGGCAGGAAGCCGAAGTACAGGTTGATTACTTTACTGTTAAAGGCATACTGGAAGAATGGTTTGCTGGTTTAGGTCAGGAACAGAGCATTTCCTTTATTCCATGCAAAGATTTAAAGGAGATGCACCCCGGTCGTACAGCAAAAGTCATGCTTAATGGTGAAGAAATTGGCTTCATTGGTCAGCTTCATCCAACTATTTCCGGTGAACGTGACTTGAATGAGACCTATGTATTTGAAGTGAATTTGGAACCGTTCCTGACGGATAGCGATGAAACTGCGGTTTTCAAGGCTATTCCAAAATATCCGGGAACGTCTCGCGACATTGCCTTTGTGGTGGACGAAACTGTTCTGCACGAAAACATTGTGAATGTCATTAAAGCCAACAGTGGCAAATGGCTGCAATCCATTCGATTATTTGACCTGTATCAAGGTGATAATATTGAAGAAGGTAAAAAATCACTTGCTTACAGTTTGTCCTACGTCAATCCAGAGGCAACCTTGAAAGAAGAAGATGTCTCCAGTGACTTTGACCAGGTTAAGCAGGCACTGATCAATGAGTTTAAAGCAGAAATACGTTAGTAAAGTGACATTTTTTTAATAGAAGGTCTGGAAGCTGATAAAAAAGCTTTCAGGCTTTTTTTTCTTATTAAAAAGTGCTTTTGGGATCGGCTTAGGTAGACTCGTGTCATATTACTGACTGAGTTTGCCGAAAATACTGTTGCTTCGGTTTACTGAGAGCTAGTTATTGGGTGAGTTTGCCATAGTAGGCGGTCGTTCGGTAATCTGGACCAACCAACGTTTTTGAGTTTGCCAAAGTTTAAAGGATTTCAGTAAACTGAGATTTTTTCAGATCTGAGTTTACCGAACATCTTCAATGTATGGCAGACTCAACTTTCTTAGCCCAGTGAGTATGCCGAACGGTGGTTTACTTAGGTAAAGTGAACGCGTATGAGCTCACGAGTTTGCTGAACATTGGCTCTCTAAGGTAAACTGAATAGATATAGAACTTTGAGTCTGCTTAAGATCGTTTTTTCCAATATATAATACAAAAGTAATACTTCAGCAAAAAGGTCTAAAATGTTTTTTCAATGGAGTTCAGTTTTTCGAACTGTCTGATGTCAGCCGGACTGTCTAGTAGAGCTCCCCAAGACTGATTTTTCATTGCTATTCCATTAAATGAGTAGGGAAATAATGCATAAAGAGTAAATTCATGTTATTATAATAAAGAATTTGAGAAGCGAGGGGGCTTTTTTTTATGCCGGAAGGGAAGCGACGTTACAAAGCAACCATTGACGGAGAAAGCTATACAATTGTAGGACCAAAATCTCAAGAACACATGAAGACGGTAGCTGAAACGGTTGATGAGCAGTTAAGTCAATTAAAAGAACTGACTAAAGGCTTAAGCAGTGAAAAGAGAGCTATCCTGCTGGCTATCAATGCGGTATCGGACCAGCTTAGTACGCGTAAGGAATTAGAAGAAATAAAAGATAAAATGAAGCAAGAGTCCCAAATGGATACTCAAGCGTAAATTGTTTCGAATAAGGAGAATAAAATGGTTTTAACTGTTATTGTACTATTTACATTATTATTATCGCTATACAGCGGGGCACGACGCGGGCTCGTACTGCAGCTTGTCTTGTCAATAGGCTATGCCGTCTCATTCTGGATGGCTTTGACGTATTACCAGCAAGTGAGTGAATGGACAGAAATGCTGATTCCTTTCCCGACACCCACATCTTCAGTAGATAATCCTTATGTATTGTATGGCATGGATTTTCTATTCACGCTGGATGGAGCGTTTTATAAAGGAGCCGCATTTATTCTCATATTATTTGCCGGCTGGCTCATTACACGACTGATTGGCGGATTATTCAACTTTCTCGCCGATATCCCAGTGGTTCGCACAGTAAATGCTTTAGGTGGCGCAGTATTGAGTTTTATCATTCACTATATTGGACTCTTTCTGGTACTGTTTCTACTCTCAACGATTCCATTAGGATTTATCCAGAATCAGTTTGAAACGAGTAATGTAGCCCGGAATATAGTCACGACCACACCGGAATTATCCAACCAGTTTTACCAATGGTGGGTAGTGGAAGGTGTACAGGAGTAACATTAATATAAAGGAGGGGTGGTTTGGAGAAGACGGATAATCTTCAAAAACTGCCCTTTTTTATACAGTTTAAAAACCCCAGAGAATTACCGAGATAGTGAAACGAAAAAGGAGAGAAAGAAGTGACCGAAATTTTTCAGGCATCTTATGCAAAGTTAGAATTTGAAAAAGTCATCAGACAATTGTCTGAACATACAGTATCGTCGCTTGGTAAAGCGGCATGCTTAAAAATAAAGCCAACTACGGACAGAGAAGTCATTCAGGCTAATTTAGAAGAGACAGATGATGCCGTTATGCTGTTGCGTTTAAAAGGCGGTATGCCGCTGGCAGCTTACGAAGACATCAGACCTCATTTGAATCGAGTGCGGATGCAGGGAACGTTGAACGGTCAGGAATTAGCCCACATCGGTAGAATTCTTCGGACTCTTCGCGAACTTCGAACGTTTTTTGCCAAGGCAAAAGAAGAAGCGATTCCATTGAATAGACTGTATGAGAAAGTTCAGCAGATTGAGCCGTTTCGAGAACTGGAAAAAGAAATCTTTTCAGTTGTGGATGAAGGCGGTTATGTTCTTGACGATGCCAGTTCTAAATTAAAAGGGATCAGACAGGGAATCAAACAGACAGAGAGTCGTGCCCGTCAGAAACTGGAATCCATCGTCAGAGGACCTCAAGCACGATTTTTAACGGATTCCCTTATCACGATGAGGAATGACCGCTACGTCATTCCGGTTAAAGCAGAGAATAGAAACACTTTTGGTGGAGTCGTACACGACCAAAGTTCAACGGGTCAGACGCTGTTTATTGAGCCGCAGAGTGTGGTGGATTTAAACAATCAGTTGAGACAGTATCAGGTGGAAGAACAGAACGAAATAACTCGACTGCTGAGAGAACTCACAGAAGCCATTGAACCCTACAGGGAATCACTCTCTATCCAATTGAATCAGCTGGTCGAACTGGATGTGATACAAGCCAAAGGACGCTATGCCCAGCAGATTAAAGCTGTACAGCCGCTTATTTCTGATAACAGACATGTCGCATTGATCAAAGCGCGCCACCCTCTACTCGTAGAAGATGAAGTTGTGGCCAATGATATTATAATCGGAGAAGACTACAAAACGGTTATCGTTACCGGACCAAATACAGGCGGGAAAACAGTGGCTCTGAAAACACTCGGTTTACTGCAGTTAATGGGTCAGTCAGGCCTATTTCTTCCTGTAGAAGAAGACAGCACTATCGGTATTTTTTCTGGTGTGTATGCAGATATAGGAGATGAACAGTCCATAGAGCAAAGTTTGTCGACCTTTTCTTCGCACATGACCAATATCGTGTCTATACTGGAAAAAATTGATGAGAAGAGCCTTGTCCTGCTCGATGAACTGGGAGCGGGAACAGATCCTCAGGAAGGTGCGGCACTGGCGATTGCGCTGCTTGATGCGATTGCTGCTAAAGGCAGTTACGTAATGATTACGTCTCACTATCCCGAGCTGAAAGCTTACGGCTACAACCGGCCGGAAACCATCAATGCCAGCATGGAGTTTGATGTGGATACACTCAGTCCGACTTACCGTTTGCTTATCGGTATTCCCGGACGCAGTAATGCCTTTGAAATAGCCAAACGCCTCGGGCTGGATGAGACGGTTATTGATTCCTCGCGTCAGCTGATGAGCGGAGAAAGTCAGAGTATCGATACGATGATTCGCGATCTGGAAGATAAGCGCAAGGATGCCCAGACGCAGGCTGAAAAAGCAAGGCACGACTTAAGAGACGCACAGAAACTGCACCGAGAGCTGAAAGAAGCTTATGAAGCGTATCAGCATGAGAAAGACAGGCTGAAAAAACGCGCGGAAGAAGAAGCTAATGAGTATGTTGAGAAAGCGAAAAAAGAAGCCGATGATGTTATTAAGGGTATCAGACAGCGTCAGTTGGAGAGTGGTCAGCAGGGTGCTCTCAAGGAGCACGAGTTTATTGATGCCCAGACAAAACTGAACAAGCTCAAGACGGAAGAAGAAGGACTGAAGAAAAATAAAGTCCTGAAAAAAGAAAAACGGAAAAAACAGCTGAAAGTTGGAGATGCTGTAGAGGTTCAGTCCTTTGGACAAAAAGGAACGCTTGTGGAAAAAGCGGACAACAATCAGTGGGTGGTGCAGATGGGCATGCTTAAAATGAAGCTGCCGGAAGCTGATTTACTGCAGACTGCCCAGGAAGAAGAACCGAAACAGCGTGTATCAGTCAGGCGGACGTCCTCAGCAGGCGTGTCTACAGAAATTGACGTCAGAGGTGAACGGGTAGAAGAGGCAGTCAATCAGGTCGATCAGTATATCGACCAGGCACTCTTGGCAAACTACCCTAAAGTCACTATTATTCATGGAATGGGCACGGGTGCTGTCAGAAAAGGTGTTCATCAGTACCTGAAAAAACATTCACAGGTCACGAAATTTGAAGATGCCCCTGGAAACCAAGGGGGAAGCGGAGCGACCATAGTTACATTTAAATAAATGCAGTTCAAGTGCTAGACATAATAAGTAAAGTTTGCTATACTAACAATGGATTAAATGACTTACTTTTAATAAGTAAGTTAACTATTAGGAGGTTTAAGAATGGTTAGAGAACTAACAGATCAGAATTTCGACCAGGAAACAGGATCAGGATTGGCATTAACCGACTTTTGGGCAGCATGGTGCGGACCTTGTCGTATGCAGTCACCTGTTATCGATGAATTAAACGAAGAGGCTGACGGCAGCGTCAACTACTTCAAAATGGATGTTGACGCAAACCAGGCAACTCCAAGTAAATTTGGCGTTATGAGTATTCCTACTTTACTGGTAACTAAAGACGGTGAAGTTGTGGACAAATTAATCGGCTACCACAGCAAGGAACAAATTGAATCGGCATTGGCAAAACACCAATAATCAGCTGAATCCAAAAACTCCAGTCCAAACGGGCTGGAGTTTTTTTGATGAAAATAATTATCAGTGCATATAGATAGACGCTCTGCTAAAAAAAGATAGAATACTGAGTTGAGAAAGATAGGAAGAAAGTTAGAGTTTTTTTCTTAAGGAAAGCGTGAAACAGTGCATGAACGAGATGAAAAGTTAATTAGAATAGTATTTTTCAGTTAATTACCTTGAAGAGACAGAACGGTTACAATTGGATGAGGGTTTAATTAATGTTACAGTCACTTTACAAAAGCTTGTTTAAATCGTTAGAGTAACAGCTTGAATAATACATTAATTTCCAGGATAGTAAGATGGTACAGATGCAAGAGGTCAGTTGTGAAAAAAGTATGACACTTTGACATTTTTGACTGATAATCCCCTCATTAGACTATCTTTTTACAATAGTGTGATATAAAATAACACATATAATAGAATAGTACATTGAGATTCCGTCCCTGATTAGAACGCACAATTTGAACTTTTTGAATCGTACATATAATATTATTAGCTTGGAGAGTGGTCATATGACACAAAAAGAACCCGGTCAACGAGTGTTGGCACAGACGATTCAGTACAAATATATAATTAAATGCAAAGAAAGAGATGTTGAACTGGAAGTAGAGAACCGTGATGTGTTTTATAATGCGGATGACGAAATCGATTGTCCATTAGACGTGGTTCTTAGAAAGAATGACTACTCGTTTAATGATCTTATGAGCTGGGATGCACGTGAAATTCAGTTCGTTAAACTGGTGAGTGATAATATTCACCTTATTAATAGTGTGCCATTAAATGTTAATCTTTAACTTTAGAGTGTTTATCTTACCTTTTAACCGAGAATAAGATGGCACTTTTTTATTTTACATATGTATCTCACATTATTTTTGGTAAACTGTTTATTGTAGAAACAGGTAGTGGGGGAACTTAAATGAAAATAGCAATAGTTGGTCTGGGAGTGGCCGGAGTCAGTGTACTGCGGGAACTTTCCAGGCAATTGGACACTAAACAGAAAACGGACTATAAAATAATAATCTATACTTCAGAGAAAGAATGGGGGACGGGTTTCCCTTATCAGAACGATGATGAGAGTCTTTTAATCAATCAGTATACTGAATCGATGACGATTGATTTAGATAATAAAGACGATTTTATGAACTGGGTAAAAAGGAACAAAACTGTCGATGCTCCCTATCATACCCACTTGCCTAGAAAGTGGTTCGGGGACTACTTGAGAGAAACAGCAGAGCAGTGCATGAAAGAATTAAATACAGAAATCAGGTTTGAAAAAGTTGAAGACATCGAACAGACTGACATGGGCCATTACACTGTATTTAGCAATCAGTCAGCTGAGAAAGTAGATGCCGTTCACCTGACAACGGGTCATCTAGCCTATCAGGACCCCTATCATTTAAAAGGAGAAGCAGGCTACATTTATAATCCTTATCCTGCTGAAGAAGTTCTTACGTTTCCAGAAAACACACCGTCAGTTGGCATTATTGGATCCGGGCTGACAGCTCTAGACGCGATGCTTTATATTCAAAAAAAATATCCCGCAATAAAACTAACTTTTTATTCGAGAAATGGTCTGTTTTCTTCAGTCAGGGGAGACGAGCCGGCTGTGAATCTTCATTATTTTTGTGACGACCGGGTAAAAGATCTCTTGAACCAGATGCCGGAACTGACTATAGGCAAAGTTAAAGAATGGTTCTACAAAGAGATGGAAGAACATCAGATTGATGCGAACTGGGTCTGGAAACATTTGGGAAAAGGTACGTTGGAAGGAATGGCACTCGACCTTCAGTACAGCAAAGAATTAGGCGAATTTCAGTCGATGATTCGTCATATGAGAACCTGTTATCCGTTTATCTGGAATGCACTTGCTGACAATGAAAAAGACCAGTTTCTGTCTGAATACAGTGAGCAGTGGCAGAGATTTAAAGCCCCAATCCCCCAAGATACTGCTAAATTACTGATCGAACAGATAAACGAGAATGCTATCAGAATGGTTAGTGGATTGGAAAGCATTAATAAGACCGCAGATGGCTTTAAGCTTCTGGACAGCGAACAGAACAGTTACACGGAAGAATACCTTATCAATTGTACTGGACAAAGTATGAAGGTGAGCGATTCTTTGCATTTGCAGTCGAAACTCCTACAAAATTTAATAAATAAAGGGATGCTGACTCCTCAAAAATACGGCGGCGTTAAGATTGATTACCCCAGTATGAGCATTATTGATAAATCAGAATTCAAACATGCTCTTTTCAAAACTTATGGACAGATGGTTTCGGGGGTGCAGTTTGGGAATAATAATGTTGAGCTGATTTCTCACAGTGCACGAACCGGTGTGAGACACATGCTGGCTGCCATGCAGAAACAGAACTGAAAAAACTTTCTTCATTAAGGACGAATAGACTCGTCTTTAAAATGAAGAAAGTTTTTTAGTCTAATGGCTCTTTAGGATCAGTCTCCAGCTGTATTCGAATCAGCCTGGCTTTGTGGTTTACTGTATAGGAACCTTCTGTATAGTGGTTTGATAGTTTCTGGACAGCCTGAGCAATAAAGCCGGATTCCAGAGAAAAATTGGCCTTGCTGTTTGCTTTCAGACGTTCATGGACAACTTCTCCCTGAAGATGAAAGATATAAGACGTTTTTTTCTCTTCTTCAAGAGTCAGTTTTCCAAAAGAGAGCTTAGCCATCAGGGCTGACAATTCCTCCATGGTTGACAATTCATAGTCACGAGCCAGTTCTTTGCCTGCCCAGTATAAAATATCCGCTTCATCATCTCTGAACAAATTTGGCAACAGGCGGTCTCTCAGTAGAAGTACAGCTGACTGAGAAGAGTAATCGGTTTGATCGTGGGACATTTTAAAACCTCATTTATCAAGTATAGTAATCGTTTAGTCTTTATATTTACAATACAATTCTTTATAATTAAAGAACGAGTAAACTAACGTGCGTTTTTATTTTACCGTGTTCAAGAGAAAGATTCTAGTTAAAGGCTGATTATTCACAATTTTGTGCGAGTAAGCAGTTAAAATTAACTGTAAAAATAGACTTATTATTAATCAGTGAGTTGGAAAAGGATGTTAGCTATGTCAGAAAGACCGATTGGATTACTGGATTCAGGAATAGGTGGCCTCACCGTTCTCAAAGAAGCCCGAAAACTGCTCCCCAATGAATCCTTTATATATATAGGAGACAATGCACGTAATCCGTATGGTCCGCGGTCGGCAGAAGAGATCAGACGGTATACATTAGAACTGGTTCAGTTTCTGATGGACAGGCAGGTGAAAATGGTTGTGATAGCCTGTAATACCGCAACTGCTGTGGTGCTTGATGAACTGAAAGGCAGTTTACCCATTCCTGTTTTAGGAGTCATTCTTTCAGGGAGCATGGAAGCGGTAAGGCACACAAAGACTAAAGAGGTCGGCTTACTGGCGACTCAGAGTACAGTGGATTCTTCTTACTATAATCAGAAGATGAGTGAGATGGACAAGTCGGTAAGGGTCACGAGTCTTGCATGTCCGGAATTTGTCGACTTGGTGGAAACCAATCAGTACAAGTCAGAAGAAGCTGAAGCCATCGTGCAAGCGAAGCTTTCGCCGCTAAAAGAAAAGAATGTGGATGCGCTGATTTTAGGCTGTACCCACTTTCCTTTACTTTCTCCCTTTATAAAGAAAGAAATGGGTCAAAAAGTCAGACTGATTGACTCAGGTGCATTGACTGCTGAACAGATAGGACAAGTGCTGGAGGAAAATCAGATGGCCGCGGCAAAGAATAGTCCGGTTAAGACTGAAATCTACACTACTGGCGATGCTCAGCTTTTCAGGGCTATCGCAGGGGAATGGATGGAAGACGACGAACTTGAAGTAAACAAAATAAACGTAGAAGGGCTGAAACTGGATGCAGAATGAAGGGCAAACAGTCATAATAGCAACGAAGAATAAAGGAAAAGCTAAAGAGTTTGAAGCACTATTTAATGAAAAAGGATATGGTATAAAAACACTGCTTGATTACCCAGAACTCGAGGATGTAGATGAGACAGGTTCTAGCTTCAATGAAAATGCTCTCCTTAAAGCAGAGACAATATCCCGACAACTGAACACCCTGGTACTAGCGGACGATTCGGGATTAAAGGTAGAGGCTTTATATGGCCAACCAGGAATTTATTCTGCCCGTTATGCCGGAGAAGAGAAAAATGATGCTAGGAATAACGCTAAGCTATTAAACGAACTGGCTGAGACCAGTCGGGACAAACGTCAGGCTGCTTTTCACTGTTCACTGGCATTGGCAGCTCCCGGTAAAGAATCACTTGTCATTGAAGGGCAACTGAAGGGACTCATTGTGGACGTGCCCAGAGGAACAAATGGCTTCGGATATGATCCCTTGTTTTACGTTCCAGAGAAAGACAAGACGATGGCCGAACTCACACAAGAAGAGAAAAATAAAATCAGTCACCGGGCGGTTGCCTTAAAAAAACTGGATACAGTACTGGATGACTGGTTGAACAATAAGTAAGCGATACGAGAGGATGACAGATAATGAAATTAATAATTGTAAGTGATAATCATGGTGATACCTATTACATGGAAGAAATTTTATCTATATACGAGAATGAAGTAGACAGCTGGATCCACTGCGGTGATTCCGAAATGAAGGAAAATCATCCGCTTTGGCAGAATTACAAAACAGTCATTGGGAATATGGACTAT
This sequence comes from Alkalibacterium sp., assembly GCA_007692455.1. GTDB lineage: Bacteria > Bacillota > Bacilli > Lactobacillales > Carnobacteriaceae_A > Alkalibacterium. The sequence goes on from RECC01000049.1 coordinate 13,478, forward strand.
GCAACAGGCTTTGAACTCGAAAGACTAGTTGAATTTAAGGAGAATAAATTTCTTGTTGTTCACGGTCATAAACATGCGGTCAAGCAATCCAACGAAGAAATGAAAAAGAGAGCGAAAGAAGAGGGAGTGGATATTGTCTTTTTCGGACATACGCATATCCCTAGTGTCGAACAGGAAGACGGAATATTATTCATCAATCCGGGAAGCTTGACTCAGCCAAGAGACAGAAACGTCGGTACCTATTTGCTTATGGATTTAGACAGAGATTCCGAAGAAGTTTCGTTAGTATTTTATGATCAGAATCATAATAAGCTGGAAGAATTATCTGCTAGCTATTCACTTTGAGCGTGATGAAGGAGTCTCTCATCATATTCCAATCTTTATAATCACATAACCTTGATAAACAGGGATATATGATAAAACTGTTTTATTTTATCCTAAGAATTTTCTCCAAATAGACAAATTTATTTGGGATAATAGAGATTAACAGGTAGAATAGAGGTGGAATAGTACGCTTACAAGGAGTGAAGAAATGATTAGTAAGAAAATTAAATCTTTTTTAATAGATACTGACCAGTCACTGGTGAAGCCGGCAGAAGAAGTTGCAGTCGTAGGTTTGAAGAATCGTCTCAATCATGCATTGCTTATACTGACATCTGATAAATATGCAGTCGTACCGGTATTAGACGAACAATCCCGGATGCGTGGCTTAATTTCCATGCCGACTATCATGCAGGCTATAATGAATATTGAAAATGTTCACTTTGAAAAATTAGCGGAGATTGAAGTCAGAGAAGTTATGGATACTGACTATCCTTTTGTGTATGAAGACTATGAGCTGGAAGATGTACTCAGAATGCTGGTGAATCACGCATTTATTACAGTGGTCGATGAAAAGAATAACTTTAAGGGAATTATTACGCGAAGTGAAATACTTAAAGGCACGAACCGTATAGCTCATGATCTGGAAAAAAAATACACGTTACATGAAAAACAGGAAGCAAGAGAAACGGTAAATCAGTAAAGTAACTGGATTCATTTAAAACGCAAAAAAACCTCTGCCAGTCGGCATA
>RECC01000083.1 GCA_007692455.1 Alkalibacterium sp.
CCAGAAGATTACATCTGGCACATGAGTCTGGCGATGATTGGCCTGACAAGTCAGGACAAAGCAGTGAAAAAAGAGATGCTGGATAAAATGGCAGCCACAGATGCAGGTAAGAATACCCTACATGAGGGCTTTCATAAAGATGATCCTGGAAAATATACAAGAGAATGGTTCTCCTGGCCGAATATGCTTTTCTGTGAATTGATGCTAGAGTACTACGGTTACAAACTGAAAGGAGCGGAAGTTTAGTTATGACACATATATTTCCAGATGGTTTTCTATGGGGGGCAGCCACGAGCGCTCCGCAATCTGAAGGCGGTCAGTATGAAGACGGCCGCACCGCAAGTACGTGGGACAAATGGTTCGAAATGGAGCCAGACCGTTTTTATCAAGGAAGGGGACCGAAAAACACATCCTTTACCTATGAACGCTACAAAGAAGATGCCGAATTAATGAAAGCCATCAATTTAAATTCATTTAGAACATCGATTTCCTGGAACAGACTTTTGCCTGACGGACAGGAACTAAACCAAAAAGCTGTTACGTATTACAGGGATTATTTTACCCAGCTCAAAAAAAATGGAGTGGAACCCATTGTCAACCTCTTTCATTTTGATATGCCCTGGTGGCTGATGGAAAAAGGGGGATGGGAAAATAGAGAATCGATTGACCATTTTTCTTTTTACGCCCAAACTGCTTTCGAACAGTTTGGCGACCTGGTCAATTATTGGACAACCTTCAACGAGCCTATTGTCCATGTGACCTGTGGCTATTTGGGAGAATACCATTGGCCGAAAGTGTTCGATTTAAAGCGGGCAATTCAAGTCGGTCACCATACAAATTTGGCGCATGCAGCTGCTGTAAAAGCTTTCCGCAAGCTCGGACAAGAAGGAGAAATAGGCAATATTCTGAACTTATCCCCCGTCTATGCCCGGTCGAATGACGAAGGCGATTTACTGGCAAAAACAAACGCTCTGGAGCTCCATGTCAAAAGTTTCTTAGATCCTACCGTAAAAGGGAGGTATTCAGATTATCTTGTGCAGCTGTTGGATGAAAATGATTTACTGCCTCTTACAGAAGAGGGCGACCGTGAGTTGATTGCCGAAGGAAAAGTTGATTTTCTAGGTGTCAATTATTACCAGCCCTTAAGAGTACAAGCTGTACCCGAGTCTGAAAAGAATCAACCAGCACGTTCCCTTGGGGATTTCTCCCGTCACTATAACTGGCCTGAGAAACGAATGAACAAACACAGGGGATGGGAAATTTATCCTGAAGGTATATATGATTTAGCGATGATGATTAAAGAAGACTATGGCAATATTCCTTTCTATATTTCGGAAAATGGCATGGGAGTTTCAGAAGAAGAACGCTTTATGAATGCGGACGGTGTAATTGAAGACGACTACCGTATCGAATTTATCAGCGATCACCTCGCCAACGTTCAGAAGGCAATTGAAGGCGGAGCAAACTGCTTCGGCTATCACCTCTGGACCTTTGTGGACTGCTGGTCTTGGTTGAACGAGTTCAAGAATCGCTATGGTTTTTACCGTTTGAATTTGGAGACAGGCGAACGGACTCCCAAGAAGAGTGCTTTCTGGATCAGCGAAGTCATCAGTCAGAACAAGCTGATTGACAAGAACAGCATACACTATTAACTAATTTAAAACGTTTAAAGGAGACAAGTATGAAAACTGTACACATTATATCCCATAGTCACTGGGATCGGGAATGGTATTTACCTTACGAGCGGCACCACATGCTGTTGGTGGAACTGATTGACGATGTTCTGGAATTGTTTGAAACTGATCCGGCTTTTAAGAGTTTTTATCTGGATGGGCAAACTATTATATTAGACGATTACCTGCAAGTACGTCCTGACAAGAAAGAAGTACTGCAAAAGTACATTGATAACGGTCAACTGAAAATCGGTCCGTTTTATATTCTCCAGGATGCTTTTTTAACATCCAGCGAATCTAATGTTCGTAACATGCTGATTGGCCATCAGGAATCAAAAAAGTGGGGGGCGACAACAGAAATAGGTTATTACCCTGATACATTTGGCAATGCCGGGCAGACACCTCAACTGATGAAACAGCTGGACTTTGATCTTGCTGCTTTTGGAAGAGGAGTCAAGCCGACAGGTTTTGCCAACCAGTCCAGTGAAGACGATAACTTTGTGTCCTCTTATTCTGAAATGAATTGGAAAGGGGCAGACGGCTCTGAAATCACCGGTTTACTGTTTGCCAACTGGTACAGTAATGGAAACGAAGTCCCAATTGACAGAGAGGAAGCTAAGGCTTACTGGATGCAGAAACTCAAGGATGCAGAAGCCTATGCCTCAACTGATCACCTTCTCTTTATGAATGGGTGTGACCACCAGCCAGTTCAGAAGGATTTATCCGAAGCGATACGAGTAGCGAATGAGTTGTTTGAAGATTATCACTTTATACATTCCGACTTTACAGCCTACATGACTAGTTTAAAGGAGAACCTGCCTAAAAAGTTGGACACAGTAAGGGGAGAGTTGACCTCTCAGGAAACTGAAGGCTGGTACACACTCACTAATACAGCGTCTTCACGTGTCTACCTCAAGCAGGATAATGCAAAGTTATCCAGGTTACTGGAAAATATTGCTGAGCCACTGGCGGTTATGGCAGCTGAACAGACAGGCAAATACCCGCATGACATACTGGACTATGCGTGGAAGACCTATATGCAAAACCATCCGCATGATAGTATTTGTGGCTGTAGTATCGATGAAGTGCATGATGAAATGGAAACCCGCTTTATGAAGGCCGAGCATGTTGCTCAGCATATTATTGATGAAGCTGTGGCAGCAATGACCGAAGCTATTGATACAACGGCAGCTGAAACAGTCGGTGAATCGGCCGTTCCCTTTGTCATCTTTAATACAACAGGGGATGTCAAAACAGGTGTGGTAAAAACGGAGCTCGAGTGCGAGGCCATTTACTTCAGTGAATTGTATCCGACTCAAAGTTATAAAAAGTTAAAGGATAAGACGCCATTAAACTATGCTGTTGTCGATTCTGAAGGCAGAAAAGTTGCAGCAAATGTGAGTGAGAAGTCTCCACGTTTCGACTATGATTTACCTAAAGATAAATTCAGACAGCCTTATGTAGCAAGAAAACTTGATGTGGAACTGTTTGTTGAGGAAATGGACTCCTTTTCCTGGCGGACATATTATTTAGTGCCGGAAAGCGAAAAGACTATAGACAGCCAGCCGATAGTAACAGATGAGGATACTGCATTGATAGAAAATGATTATCTCCAAGTGACCGTTGAAGCGGACGGTTCAGTCACTCTAAAAGATAAAGTATGCGGTCATGTCTATCCTGACGCCCTTGTATTCGAAGACACGGGCGACATCGGAAACGAGTATGTCTACAAGCAACCTGAGGGTGAAGCACCGCTTACCTCACGCAATAGGCTCACGGCTGCCAACTGTATAAAAGATAAGCCTTATCAGCAGTCTCTCGTTCTGACACACACTATTCCGATTCCGGTATCCGCTGATGACCAGCTTTTTCTTGAACAGAATAAAGTAGTGGAATTCAGAAATAGGCGTGCTCAGCGTGTTGAACAAACCCAATTGTTGGAAATTAGGACCGAACTGACTTTAGAGAAAGGTTCGGAATTTGTAAAAATCAAAACGCAATTGACAAATGGAATGAAAGACCACCGTCTGCGCGTACGCTTTAAGTCCGGAATCTTAAGTCCAGTGCATTATGCCGACTCCTTGTTTGAAACAGTAGAGCGTCCGAACAAAGTAAGTTCAGTGTGGACTAATCCTGAAAATCCCCAGCGTATGCATCATTACGTTAATGTCTGTACCGAAAATCAGGGAATGATTCTCGTTCCTGATGGTCTGAATGAATATGAAGTCATTGAAGAAGACGGTCAGTTGACTGTAGCATTAACGCTCTTTAGATCAGTTGGTGAGATGGGAGATTGGGGCTATTTTCCTACACCTGGTGCACAAATGATGGAACGTAAACTGTCATTTGACTATGCCGTCGGTTTTCATAGTGACACCGACCGATCTGCTAAACTGAAAGCCGCACTATCCTTATTTGTCCCATTCATCAGTAAACAAACTGATTGTCACTCAGGGAACTTGCCTGAATCCAATCAGTTTCTGGATGTAGCTGGAGACGGTATAGCCGTAACAGCCTTGAAGCACTCTCGGCATTCATTCAGACCTGTTACCCGTTTGTACAACTTGACACCAGAACCGGGGGCCTACAGTCTTAAATTGCACGGTTATAGGCCATTTAAATCGACCATTCTGGAAACAAAAGGGGATTTAGAAGAGCACTATCAGGCTAATCCGTTTGAAATCGTCACGCATGTATGGGAAAAGGAGGACTAGTATATGAAAACAGTTGAATGGATAGACACACGTCACGGGACACTAAACCGGTCGGCTTATTCAAATGGCAATACGTTGCCGTATACAGGCACCCCCTTTGGCATGCATTATTTTGTTCCGCAAAGTCAAGGGGGATCCAGCTGGTTTTTCGATCCAACGTATCCAATTACGCAAGGCATCAGGCTTTCACATCAACCCAGTCCATGGATGGGAGATTACAGCTGGCTTTTGTTTACGCCAGTTTCAGGTGATTTACCAGCTGACAACGTAGAAGCACTGCAATCGTCTTATAAAGAATCCGAGGCCGTTTTTAATCCGCACCGGGTCGTTATTGATAGTCTTAGGTATAGAGTTAAAACGACTCTCGTCCCGACTAAAAGAGGGGCGAAACTAGACTTAGAAAATTACGGGAGAAAAAACTCCGGTCTTTACTTAAGTGGAAGTGACAAGCTTTCATTCCAATGGGAAAAAGAAAGCAAAAAACTATATGGCAGCCTGCCTCAGTCGTTAAATGACGGCAAAGGCTCGTTGGCCTTGTATTTTGTACTCGACTTCAGCTGTATTGACCACAGCAACATTGAGGTCAGGACAGCAAAAGAAGGAAGCTGGCAGGCCTCTTCAGAAGGGGAGTCAGATTCGCTGTGGATTACTATTCTGTCAGAACATAAAAAAATCAGTATTGATTTGGGCACGTCATTTATTAGTCGGGAACAGGCTGAACTTAACTTGAGCCGCGAAGTAACAGGTCATTCCATTGATGCGCTCGCCGCAAAGTCAGCTGAAGAATGGTCAGGCTATCTGGACAGAATCCAGGTGAAAGATAGGGACAAACAAAAAGTGCTGGCTTTTAATCAGTATCTTTACCGGCTGTTTCTATTTCCACAGACCTATTTTGAATACGATGAAGCCAACCAACCTATTCACTTTGATACTTACAGTGGATCTGTAAAAACAGGAAAGTTTTTCACTAATAATGGTTTCTGGGATACGTATCGTACAGTCTATCCTCTGTTCTCACTGATTGCACCCGACATTTATAAAGATATACTGGAGGGCTTGGCTCACTTTTACAAAGAATCCGGTCATCTACCCAAGTGGTTAAGCCCGGATGAAAGAGGACTAATGCCCGGTACGCTGATTAACGCAGTCATAGCCGATGCCGCTGTCAAAGGACTCATGAAGGAAGAAGACAAGATGTTCTTTCTGAATGCTATGATTAAGGAAGCAACAACTCCTCCGTCTCATTCGAAGTTTGGTCGTGCCGGCGTTCAAGATATGCTTGAATACGGCTACGTTACCAATGAAGAAGTTGAGAATGTGAATCAAACACAGGATAATGCCTACAGCGATTTCTGCATTCGACAAGTTGCGGACTCACTGGGTCAACACGAAACGGCTAAGCGCTTTGAAAAAGAGGCTCTGAATTATCGAAATCTTTACGAGGAAACCACACAGTTTCTGCGAGGAAAATCATCTGACGGGACTTGGACAGAAGCTTTTACACCAGAAGACTGGGGATTTGACTATACGGAAGGCAGTGCCTGGCAGAATGCTCATGCATTTTATCATGATAACCAAGGCTTTATTGAGTTAATAGGGGGAGATGATGCCTTTATTACTCGCTTGGTAGACTTGGCCAACGAAAAGCCTGTTTTCGACATAGGCAACTATGGAATGGAAATTCATGAAATGAGTGAGATGGCGACGGCTGATTTTGGCCAAATTGCCATTTCAAATCAACCGAGTTTTCACCTGCCATACCTCTATACGTATGGTCGCAAACCGGAGTATACCCAACACACCGTGAAGCAGCTGTGTACGCATGGATTTTCTGACGGGTTCGATGGCTTTCCTGGTGATGAAGACAATGGCAGTATGAGCGGTTGGTTCATCTTCTCTATGCTCGGCTTTTATCCGGTGACTCCAGGAACAAATCAATATGTACTGGGTATCCCGCAGTTTGATGAAGCAAAGATAATGCTGCCGGAAGAAAAGACATTCTCTATAAAAGTTGAGAGCAATGTGCCCCAGTATTCTTTTGTCAAGGCAGTAGAACTGAATGGTGAAACGTACACACCCCTTTACCTTACGCATGAAACATTGAGTAAAGGGGGCAATATGACTGTTTCCCTCAGTCTGCTACCTGGAAGACGATGCATCAAAGACGATGACCTGCCTTATTCGCTTTCTAAAGAGATGGAATAAGTGTATTTTATTGAGTGAAATGCAGGAAAGCTTTCAATTCAATAGAAACAGACAAACACCTGACAGGTTTAATAACTGTCAGGTGTTTGAATTATAGAAAGATAAAGGGCGTAAAGAATTAATGCTTGTCCATATCAGTTTGATTTAGGAATATGATTTTTGATGACAATATCTGGTACCGTGAGATTTTTGCGCGCTTTGACATTCGCAAGAATAATGTCGGCTACATCATCAGGGTCCATGAGATGTTCGATTTCTTCTTTAGTATAAATATCATCCCAGAAACTTGTTTTCATTCCGCCCATATAGGCTGAAAGGATATGGATGTCGGTATCGGCGAGTTCCTTGCTTATGCTTTCAGTAAAGCCGCGCTGGCCGTATTTGCTGGCACAATAGACAGCTTCAGTTGGTTTTCCTTCTAGTCCGGCTGTAGAAATAACTTGAATAATTGTTCCTTCATTTCTCTTTTTCATTTGAGGAAGAACAGCCTGTGTACAGAAAATAGTTCCTTTTAAGTTGATATCTATCATTTGATCGACCGCATCCGTTGTGATATCTTCTGCATCACCAAAAATACCGACGCCTGCATTGTTCACCAGAATATCGATATCGCCGCTTTCTTCTTTAATTTCAGAAAATACCTTCTGGACTTCTTCAGCCGATGAGACGTCTATAGTGTATAGAGAAACGTTGTCTGATGTCATCTTGTCGGCCAAATACCTGAGCTTGCTGTAAGTCCGGCCGAGGAGAGTGACATGATACCCCATTTCTGAATACTTTAAAGCCAGTGATGCACCGAGACCGCTGCCGGCACCAGTGATGACCACGTGTTTTTCTTCCATTACTTTTACCTCCTCTAAGTGTTGTTTGTTAGCTTCAAAGTACCAGACATGCCCTGAATTAGCAACGAATAAGGCAGGAAGAGAGGACAAGCTGCAGACTTATAAAAAAATAAAAAAGTTTTAATGCAAAGTGAAAGGCACATCATGCATAATTGTGAGCGAAAAGGCAGCCAGACGTTTAACAGTAAAGTGATGCTTTTAATTTGCTATAAATTCAAACTATCTATGTGTTGACTTAAACTATTAGAAAACTCTTATCTTTCTCTTTCATCTTGCTTTCAAAGGCTAGCTCGTATACGATGAAAGCGGATGAGAAACATCTGTTATTTAAGTTGTTTCTCTCAAAAATTCATTAAGAGGAGTGTTTCAATGGCTAACAAAGGAAGAAATTGGGTGTTGAGTTTATTCTCATCCACATTACTGTTTACTGCACCGATGATGGTATCGGCGGAGGAAGAAGTAGAGGAAGCAGAAGTTACAGAAGAGGCTTCAGATTCTTATTCATTGTCACTGTTCCATACGAACGATATCCATGCCAGTATTGATAATTTCGGGAAGATGGCGTATTTCCTGAATGAGCAGCGTGCTCAGGTTGAGAACTCACTGTATCTGGATGCTGGGGACATTTTCAGTGGTAATCCGGTAGTGGACTTGCAGGACGGGGAACCAATTATTAACCTGCTTAACCATATGAACCTGGACTTGATGACAGTCGGGAACCATGAATTTGATTATGGACAGGAAGTTTTTCAGTACAGAAGAAATGAATCAAACTTTAACTGGATTTCAGCGAATACTCGTGTTGTAGACAATTCTATTCCTATTGAAGATTTGGATCCATATGAAATATTCGATTTCGGCGACTTTACCGTTGGTGTCTTAGGACTGACGCAGAATCCACCAGCAACTAATCCAGCAGGAATAGTCGGTTTGGAATTTGATGATTATGTCGAAACAGCACTTGAATACGAATACTTAAGAGATGAAGTCGATGTGTTTATCGCCTTGAACCATATTGGTTTTTCTGCAGATCAGAGACTGGCAGAAGAGGTTGATTTCTTTGACATTATTATCGGCGGACACTCTCACACAGCATTACAGGAACCGGTAGTGGTCAATGGGACACCTATTGCTCATGCTGGCAGCAATTCACGAAACATAGGGTTACTTGACTTGATGATTGACCCAGATACAAGAGAAGTATCCATTGACGGTCGTCTGCAGTCTGTTTCAGAACTGGATGATGCAATGGTCGATGAGACTGTTCAGTCACTAGTAGACTCTTATAATGAGGCTACTGATGAACTGTTATCTGAAGTTATCGGCTTTACTGATACAGGCCTGAACCGTGATGCTCGCTGGCAGAAGGATGTTTCATTGGGCAACATGATTACCGACTCACTGAGAACATTTGCCAATACAGATATTGCCATCACCAATAATGGTGGAATACGTGCAAACATTGAGGCGGGAGATATTACAGCTCGCGATATCTTTACTGTCGATCCGTTTGGGAACTCCATTACGATTCTGGAAATGACCGGGCACGATTTGCAGGAAGTCATTGCTTATTCTTATGAGCGTTCACTGGACAGCTTTGGCGCACAAATTGATTTGCAGACTTCAGGTTTGAACTACATTATTTATGTAGATGAAGATGGTCGTTATGCTGATTCAGACTTATTCATGTATGGAGAGCCAATGGACTTGGAGCAGTCATTCACAATTGCGACGAACAACTTTATCGTTGCCGGTGGAGATGGCTATGACTTTTCTAAAGCCACAATTGTTCAGGAAGATGCCGGTCAAGTGACCAACGCATTAATTCAGTTTGTTCAGGATACAACTGAAGCTGAAGGTGCTGTGAATTATGAGCCAACTGAAGGCCGCATTTTGACTAAGCCTATTGAAGAAAAATATGAACCAGAACCTGAGCCAGAACCAGAAGAGCCAGGCAACAACCGTGAGAACGATAACCATAATAGAAAGAATCACCAAAACCGCGGAAACAAAGACAATGACAACCACAACCGTCAGAATCACGAGAACCGTGGCAACCAGAACAACAACCGTAAGGAAGTTGCACCTGGTCAATCAAAAAGATAATTTTATAGATAGGAAAGGGCAACTGTTTCGACAGTTGTCTTTTTTCGTGCTCAAATTAAAACACCCACACTGAAATGTATGGATGTTGCTAGCTGGATTAAATTGAAACTGCGTGTGTTAAAGCAGTAAACTGTAATTTAAGAAAGTGACAATGTCTATTTTTATTGAGCTTCTTTGTCATTAAGTAAGTGGTAGTAATCAATTATCAAATCACACAAAACAACTAGAAATGACCGTGCGGAAATGTCATAGCCGCCATACAGTTGGTTTTGAACAGACAAGCTGATACCGATTTCGGACGATTTCATGAGGGAGCTGTCAGGGTTATTAGTGAGCGCAATAGTCGGAATACCTTGATGATCCATTTTTTCGACTGCTTTCAAGATTGTTTCAGTATTACCGCTTGATGAGATAAAAATAATACAGTCTTCTTCTGTAACCCAGTTCGTAATCAAGTCAATCATGTGCGATTCATAAATATAGGAAGAGGAGCAGTTGAGCTGCATCAGTCGTTTACTCATGTATTCGCCGACCATTTTTGTCAGACCGACGGATACAATGACGACCTTTTTAGAGTGCTTCATTAAATCGGCCGCTTCTTTAATAAGTTCGACATCCAATTGATTCAAACCGGTGGCGAGCTGCTCCATATATTGATGGACAGGGTCCAGTTCATTCGCATCCTCAGAGGCATTGAATTCCGTATACAGTCTTTTCAGATTAAATTTAAGTTCAGCAAAGCCGGAATAACCGAGTTTGTGACTCAAGCGAATGATGGTGGTGGTGCTTACATTATTTTCTTCAGCTAGTGCAGTCAAAGACATCGTCTGTGCACGGTCCAGGTTGTCTTCGATAAAATAAAGCACTTGTTTTTCTGTAAAAGTTAAGTCCTTAATGTGACTGGCGTAAAGACTGATTAGTTTTCCCATAAAAATCTCCTCTGAATAATTCATATGTGGTCCTTCATTTACATACTAATTTATATCTGTATAAATGTACAGAGGATGTACTACACGAATATATATTTATCCGGTAAAGTGTACTTAGAGATATGAAAGCGCATATAAAAAATAGGAGGATTAAAAATGAATTTAGCACAGCTTACCAATCAGAACTTAATTCGTTATGATATCACTTCAACAAAAAAAGAAGATATCATACGGGAACTGGTTCAATCCTTAAAGGCAGAAAACGTCATCTCAGATGAAAAGGCATTTTTTGAAAGCGTTATGAAGAGAGAAGAAACATCGGAAACAGGTATGGAAAACGGCCTGGCTATTCCGCACGGTAAATCTGATACCGTAAATGAAGCAGCTTTTGCAGTTGCCCGTCTGGAAAATCCGGTCAAGGATTGGGAAAGCATTGATCCGAATAACGAGGTCGAGCTGGTTTTCCTGCTTGCAATTCCGACGAAAGAAGCCGGTTCGACTCACTTGAATGTACTGGCTGAGTTGAGTACACGTTTAATGAACCAGACGTATTATAATGGACTACTTGAAGCATCGAACGCGGAAGAGTTCATCACTCGGTTGAACACGTATGAAAAAGAGCAGGGGGACACATCAGCGGATAAATCCGACCAGTCAGACTCTGAGAAAGTCATTTTAGGCATAACGTCGTGTGCCTCAGGTATTGCGCACACCTATATGTCAGCTGAAGCGCTTGAAAAAGCCGGACGAGAGCTGGGATATACAGTCATCACCGAGAAACAGGGAGCAACAGGAATCGAAGACCGCTTTACCTATGACCAGATCAGCAAAGCAGATGGTATTATCTTTGCGACAGATTTACCGGTTAAAGAAAAAGATCGTTTCAAAGGCTTAGCTTACGTGCAAACGCGTGTAGCGGCTCCCCTGAAAGACAGCACCAAGCTGCTCAATCAAGTTTTAAACAATCCGGATGGCACTGTCAGAGCTTCTGAAGAAGGCGGCTCCGGTCAGCCAGTAAAAGACCATAATGGGAAGAAGCAGACTGTGCTTCAGGAAATGGTACAGGCTGTCATGACGGGTATCAGTTACATGATTCCGCTTCTGGTTGCCGGTGGTCTAATGATGGGGATTGCCAAATTAGGTGCCATGCCGTTTGGATTAGTTAATGAAATCAATGATATTGCTTTTGCCACACACAGTAATGAATTACTTGTTATTTTACATCACTTAGATAAATTAGGCTTTATGTTGTTCCAGTTCATCTATGCAATATTTGCGGCCTATACGGCCTATGCCATTGCGGACCGCGTCGGTATAGTAGCTGGTTTTGTCGGTGGACTGTTTGCAAACGGCGTTCACTTCCGCTTCTGGGGAATAGAAGACGGGATTGAATCAGGCTTCCTGGGTGCCCTTGTATTAGGTCTCCTGGCCGGTTACCTGTCACGCTTTTTGAATCAGAAAATCAAACTGCACAAGAATCTTCAGGCAATGAAGCCGATGTTCCTGATTCCCGCAGTGTCTGTCCTGATTATTTTCCTGGCTAACTTTTATGCTGTGGAACCCGTATTTGGAGCACTGAACGCAGGGATGGAACGGGCAATCGTTGCTTCTGCAGAATCCGGCGAAGTGATTCTGTCATCCATCATTGCTGCAGCAACAGCATTTGACCTGGGTGGACCGGTCAACAAGGCAGCCGGAGCGATTAACATTGGTCTGGCAGCTGACGGGGTCTTCCCACTGACAGCGCGAGTCCTGTCCATTGTTATTCCACCAATCGGCCTAGGTGTCGCAACAGTTATCGATAAATTCGTCGTCGGAAGACGAGTCTTTAATGCCAACCTGCGCGTAACAGGTAGCACATCTATTCTACTGGGATTCCTGGCAATCAGTGAAGGAGCAATTCCATTCATGCTTCAGAATCCACTAATTACGATTCCGACTAACATTATCGGTGCTATATTAGGTTCCGTAACTGCTGTTATGTTAGGTGCCGTTCAGTGGCTGCCGCTTCCCGCTATATGGGGATGGCCGCTGGTTGATAATGTGGTAGCGTACTTGATTGGGCTGCTGGTAGGCGTACTGTTCATCGCATTTACGAACATTTTCATCCGAAACAGCTTGATTAAAAAAGGAAAAATGACTATATAAAGATTAAAAAAACAATACCGTGAGGACGCTTATTCCTCGCGGTTGTTGTGTTAAACAGGAGGAAAACAAGTGGATTCTAAACGCGTGTATATTGTTCCGCACTCACACTGGGATCGGGAATGGTATTTTACAATAGAAGATTCAAACTTAATATTAGCTGAAAATATGTCTCATCTGCTGAACGTACTGAAGAATGACGAGTCTTATACGGGTTATGTATTTGACGGTCAACTCTCTGTAGTGGAAGAGTATCTGAAAGTTGAACCGGGTAAAAAAGAACTGATTAAAGAATTGGTGACGGCCAAGCGTCTATTTATAGGACCGTGGTATACACAGGCCGATTCTCTACTGGTTCATAAAGAATCACTGGTGCGTAATTTATTGTATGGGGTTCTAGGGGCTGAAGCATTCGGTCACAGCATGAACGTGGGCTACTTGCCGGATATCTTTGGACAGAATACTTATCTGCCCTCAGTATTTAATGGCTTTGGTATTGACTACAGTATTCTGCAGCGTGGTATTTATACAGATGAACTGAATGGGGATGTGCACTTCAACTGGGAATCACCCGACGGGTTGGGTGTAAAATCAGCCTTGTTGCCATTGGGTTATGGCCCAGGAAAGTTTTTGGAAGCAGAAGAAGCTTACAGAGAAGAAACACTCTACCCTCTGGTTGATAAAATAAGCCGCTTAAGCAGCCGAACCAATCATATTTTGTTCCCGTCAGGCGGGGACCAGGTTCTTGTTCGCGAACAGTTCCCGGAAACAGTCAGTCAGCTGAACAAGCTGGAGGACGGAAACACATATGTCCTGTCTGATTACGAAACCTATATGGAAGAAACGTGGGACGATAAGGCATTTACTCACACAATTAAAGGGGAACTCATTGGGACTGAACTATCCCGCATGCACCGAACCATTCGTTCTCAGCGCTATGATATTAAATACTGGAACAGTCTGGTCGAACACAAGCTGATTGATCAGCTGGAACCCTTAGCAGTTATCGGTCTGCAGGAAGGCCTCACTTATCCGAAAGCCCGCATTGATGAGATGTGGAAAGAGCTCTTTGACGTGCATGCCCATGACAGCATTGGCGGCTGTAATTCAGATGAGACCAACCGCGCTATAGTTGAACGCTTGAAGAAAGTGAACCGTCAAGTGGATGGTCTGATGAACATCATCAAGAAACAGCTGACCCAAGCTGTTGTAAAAGGCAACAGTTTAGAAAATTGTCTGGTCGTCTTCAATACTCAGGCTAAACAGTCTGTCCAGTCTTTTGAAACAATACTGTTCACTAGAGAAGAACATATTGTTCTGGAAGACGCAGATGGGAGAAACGTATCTTTCTCATTAATTGAATCAGAGTACGTAGATGGCGGCAAGAAAATACAAGTTACAGACGAAGGCGAGAAACAAATTCCGCTGCCGGGGTATTACAAACATAAAATCCTCGTCCAGTCAGCTACAATCCCATCCTTGGGCTATACAACATTTAATATAAAGCCTTCAGAAAGCAAAAGCAGCAGGGAAAATGATGAAGGGCTCAAAGGTGTTGAGAATAACCTGTACAAGTTAGTTGTTGATAACAACAAATTGATTGCGACTGATAAAACCTCAGGAACGGATATCAAGAACTTCATTAGATTTGAAGACACTGCGGATGCTGGAGACTCTTACGATTATTCACCGCTCGTTGGATCGGAAGCCATCTACCTGACTGAGACTGAACTGGTTTCAGCGGAAGTCTTCGAGCATGTTCAGAAGATGACCGTAACTCATAAAGGGAAACTTCCAGCCAGACTGAACGACCGAAAGGATTCTGACTCACCAGAAATGGTCGATTTTGAAGTGACCACAATATTAGAACTGCGTTC
>RECC01000050.1 GCA_007692455.1 Alkalibacterium sp.
GCCGTGAAGCGCTAGATCCTAAATCTAGTGCGTCTGCCAATTCCGCCACATCCGCGTGTATATAAGAACACGTCTTATACATGAGCCGTACAGGATTCGAACCTGTGACCCTCTGATTAAAAGTCAGATGCTCTACCAACTGAGCTAACGGCTCTTCGTGCAATGGAGGTTAACGGGCTCGAACCGCTGACCCTCTGCTTGTAAGGCAGATGCTCTCCCAACTGAGCTAAACCTCCATTTGAAACTGCATAGCGACGTCCTGCTTTCACAAAGAGAAACCCTTCACTATCCTCGGCGCTGAGAAGCTTAACGGCTGTGTTCGGAATGGGAACAGGTGGAACCTTCTCGCCTTAATCACTATACAGTTTGTTGCAGATACTTACTGCAGCAACTCTTATATCATACAAATTTCCGAAGCAATTGTCAACAACTTTATTATTATTTGTTTTATTTTTTTAAACTAAATTATCTAGTTATTATTTCCCCAGTGTTTAGATAGGAATCCAGCCCGACCTGACCCTACATTATAACGCTTGTAATGCGCCGATTCTTTTTTGTAAAAGTCCTGATGGTAGTCTTCTGCTGGGTAAAACGGCTTGGCTTTCTCTATCTTTGTAACGATGGGGGTGTTGAAGCGGCCACTTTCCTCCAGGCGCTTTCTCGAAGCTTCAGCTTTTACACGCTGCTCTTCGCTGTTATAAAAAATAACTGGTCTATAGGAGTCGCCTCGGTCCGCAAACTGGCCCCCTGCATCTGTAGGATCTGTCTGCTGCCAGTAAATCTCAACTAATTCCTCATACGGCATCTGATTCGGATCAAATGTAATCTCTACCGCTTCTGTGTGGCCGGTTTTGCCTGAAGTAACTTGTCTGTAAGTCGGGTTTTCTACGTGTCCGCCTGTATAGCCTGACACCACACTGTGTATACCTGGTTGTGTGTCAAATGGCTTGACCATACACCAGAAACACCCTCCTGCAAAGACTGCTTTTTCTAACTGAACCATAGCTTTTCCTCCTTGTCCTTTTAAACTCATCTATATAATCTTCTCTTCACGTCTGATTCTATCATACATGGTACACAATAAAAGAATAAGGACTCGCCTAATTGGCAAGTCCTTATTCTTTTGATTTCTGCTTCTTATTGATACTTCACTCGTTGTTAGCGAATTTCCGTTACGCCGCCCATGTACGGTACCAATACATCCGGCACCTTAATACTTCCGTCAGCTTGCTGATAATTCTCAAGAATAGCAGCTACAGTTCTTCCTACAGCGAGGCCTGAGCCATTTAGTGTATGCACATAATCAATTTTGCCGTCTTCTTCCCTGCGGTATCTGATCATTGCTCGTCTTGCCTGGAAGGCTTCAGTATTAGAGCATGAACTGATTTCGCGGTAAGTGTTTTGAGTCGGAATCCACACTTCCAGATCATAAGTTTTGGCTGCTGCGAAACCTGTGTCTCCTGTAGACAGCAGTACAACACGGTACGGCAGGTTCAGTTTCTGCAGGATAGTTTCTGCATTGTTTGTCATTTTTTCCAGTTCATCATAGGACTCTTCCGGTTTGGCAAATTTCACCATCTCGACTTTATTGAACTGATGCAGTCGAATTAGTCCTCTTGTGTCTCTTCCGGCACTGCCAGCTTCCGACCTGAATGACGGAGACAAAGCAGTAAAGTACTTCGGTAAATCTGATTCTTCTAAAATTTCATTCTGGTAATAGTTGGTCAACGGCACCTCCGCTGTTGGAATAAGCGTCAGTGGATGATTTTGGATTTGGAAGACATCTTCCTTGAACTTGGGAAACTGCCCTGTTCCATATAGAGCATCATCGTTTGCCAAATAAGGTGGAATAACTTCTTCATAGCCATGCTCGGATGTATGCAGGTCAAGCATGAAGTTATACAAGGCGCGTTCTAAACGAGCACCCAGACCCTTATAAAATAGGAAACGACTGCGGGCGACCTTTGCGCCTCTTTCAAAATCTAAAATTTTCAGATCAGTTCCCAAATCCCAGTGAGGTTTCGGTTCAAAATCAAAGGTTTTAACTTCACCCCACGTACGAACTTCTTCATTTGCATCTTCATCTTTACCAACCGGGATAGATGGATGAGGCAGATTCGGCAAGCCTGAGGCTATGGTCATTGTTTTTTCTTCAATATCTTCCAGTTCATTGTCAATAGCTTTTATATCTGAACCGACTTGTTTCATTGCGGCTATGGCATCATCTGCATTCTCTTTATTTCTTTTTTTCTGTGCAATCTCTTCAGATGTCTCGTTACGCTGCTTTTTCAACTGCTCAGATTTCTGAATGAGCTCTCTGCGCTGTTCATCCCATTCTTTAAGGTTATCCAGTTCTTGCGGATTGACCCCACGAGTGATTAGACGTTCCTTGACCTGGTCGAAGTCATTGCGAATCAGTTTGATATCTATCATTTAAATTCCTTCTTTCTCTATTTATGTATAAAAAACAGCCTCTCATCCCTGGATAAAGGGACGAAAGGCTGTTTTCGCGGTACCACCCTGATTCAAAAAGACTGCTCTTTTTGCACTCAAACAGGGTAACGGTCTGTGCCGAAATAACTTATTGGTACTCTTCGTTATTTATTAGGTGACGATGGATTCAAAAAGGCACTGCATCAGTTTTCACCAGCCACTGACTCTCTAAAGCTGTACTCTTCTTTACTAATTCGTCTGTTTCTCTGTATTTAACTTGTTCTTATAGTTTACCCTATTTGGACCGAGTAAATCAACTGTTACTATTATTTAGAATCGGTCACTCAAGCCACTGAAAAAGTCTCTGAGCCAATTTGTCATTACAGTAACAAAACCTGCACGTTCAACTGATTCTGCAGCGGCAACTTTTATTGTATCAGGTGTTTCGCCATCGACAAATTCAATGTCATCCAGATTGTCTACAACAAGGACTCCCAGATTTTCACCAATTGATATCGGCGCTTCTACTTCTCCGTTCTGATTCAATTTGTCTTCATCCGGCACAAAAGTATAGCTGAACTGGTCCATGTCCGCCCCTTCAGGCAGATAGAGCTCCAGAGACTCTGTAGTGACGAGGGAAACATCCTCTTCCAGTCCATTGCGGACAGGGATGTTATGCTCTGCATCCAGATTCATTTCTTTTTCAATAATAGATTCAAAGGTAAAGTGATCAAAACCGTAGTCAAATAACTTTGAGGTTTCTTCAAAACGCTGACCGCGATTCGAAAAGCCGTCGCCTGCTCCCATAACAACTGATACGAGTCTTCGGCCGTCAGCTTCGGCTGTTCCGGCAAAAGTAGCTCCGGCAATTTGTGTAGTACCAGTCTTCAGTCCATCTACATCCATACGTTCATGGCTAAGACCCTCAAGCATCCAGTTCCAGTTCATCATTCCGATTGCATCCGATGTACCTTCCCTAAAGGTTTTAGTCGGAACACTTGCAGTTTCCAAGACTTCCGGATAATCCGCAATTAAACGCTGGGATACGATGGCAATACCTTTAGCCGACATGTAGTTTTCCGCGTCTTCTTCACTGCCGGAGTAGTGGTTCCCCATCAAGAAGGAATTGTTCAGTCCGGTCGTATTGTACAACTCGTAATCGGTAATTCCCCAGGACTCTACGAGCTCGCGCATGCGGTCAACAAAAGCTTCTTCCGACCCTTCTATTTCTTCGGCTAAAGCAATTGTGGCTCCGTTGGCTGAATAAATAGCCAGAGATTCATACAGTTCCTGAACGGTGTAGGTTCCACCCATATGAAGCGGGACGTTGGATAAGGCATAATTCTGACTGATATTATGTGCGTACTCACTGATAGTTATTTCAGTATCCCAGTCTATATTGCCTGCTTCAATCTCTTCGAAAAGAATATATTCAACCAGCATTTTAGTCATCGACGCTATCCCACGCTGATCTTCGGCATTCTGATTGTATAAAATTTGAGAAGTATCGAAATCAATTAAGATGGCAGACTCTGCTTCAACTTCCATATCGGTTTCCTCGGCAAATGCTGCAGTTGTTCCAAAAAATGGCAGAGTTAGAGATGCCACTAAAGAGCTTTTAAGTATTTTTTTCCAGTTTAATAATGTCATGTAAAGTACTCCTAATTCGTGATGGTTTTAGCCTTTTAAGGCAATATATGTTATTTTTATTCAACATGTTTTATACTACTCTTTCACTATTGAAAATACAACCACCTGACTGAATTATTCATATTTTAGACATTCATTTGAAATAATCTGCGTCAAAAAAAGTGAAAAGACACTGCCTTTTCACTTTTTTCATCACATTAAATTGACTGGGAATTGAACTTTAAATATAGTCCAGCCGTTTTCCACTGAGGCGGTAATTTTTCCGTCATGTAATTCAACGATACTTTGAGCTATTGCCAATCCAAGACCAGTTCCTGCTGTCTCCTGAGACCGGGACGCTTCAGCTCGGTAAAAGCGTTCAAAGAGCTGTTCAATCGCTCCTTCCGGCAGCGTTTCGCCGTTATTGCTGACAGAGACGACTACAGTATCTTTCTGCTTTTCCGCTTTTATTTTTATCATGGTTCCGCCTTTGCCGTATTTCAAGGCATTTGACAGAAGGTTGTGAAACACACGTACAATTTTTTCCGTGTCCCCGTTCATCATCAGAGGGGAATCTGGTGTCTGCGTCTGTATCTCCCGGCCCTTTTTCCGAGCTTCAAGATCAAAGTCTATGGCCATCTGCTCGATTAGTTGCCCCATGTCAAAAGTGATACACTCGAGAGGAGTCGTGGTCTGCCTTACAGTGGTGTATTCAAACAAGTCATCAACCAGCGCTTTCATCTGTTTCGCTTTTTTATAGGCTGTGTGTACATAGTCTGCCGCCTCATTAGTAGATGAAAAACGTCTTTCTTCAATCAATCCAAGATAGCCGATAATCGACGTAAGCGGGGTCCGTATGTCGTGACTGACATTGGTAATCAGCTCATCTTTACTCTGTTCAATCCGCCTTTCATCTTCCATCGCCTCGACTGTTGAATCCACCAGGACATGTATGCTGTCAACAACCTTCCCAATATCTCCGCTGTAATTACCTCTTATCCGATGCGTATAATTCCCCTGGGCAATGTAATGCAGCTCTTTAATGATATGCTGCAGCTCATACTGATGGTAGCGTCTTTTCAGCCGCCAGTAGATGGCCACGCCGGCTACAATAAGAAGGAAAATAAAGACCAGCGGGGTGAGCCCCCACAACTCCTGCGTACGAATGTCTTCAATTACATTTCCGAAAAACCAGAATTCACTGAAAACTTCAGGGAATGTCGTGACCACCCACCTGAATATTTCATACACAGCAAAGTAACACAGGAAAATAATTCCTGCAGTAATCACCGCTTCAATCGCCAGACGGATTCGTTCTTTAAATGTCAGCTGCACCGCTTTCCCTCTTTCCTGTTAATTCTCAATTTTATACCCGACGCCCCAGACTGTCTTCACGACGTTCTCGCCGCCGGTGGCTTTTTCAATCTTGTCTCTCAGGTGACTCACGTGTACCATTACCGTCTTGGCCGGTACGAGACTCTCCTGTTTCCATACTTTTTCGAAAATCTCATCTGCGCTGAAGACTCTGTTGGGATTGGTCGCCAGGAGATACAAGATACCAAACTCAAGAGCCGTCAGCTGTATGTCTTTTCCGTCAATCGTTTTGACCTGATGTTCATCCTTACGAATAACCAGCGGTCCGATTTCCAGCTCCCCAGATTCAGCCTGCTTGACGCCATATCCGCTTCTTCTCATCAGCGACTTGACCCTCGCCAGCACTTCAAGGGGGTTGAACGGCTTGACAACGTAGTCATCCGCCCCTCTCGTCAACCCCCGTATCTTGTCGATATCCGCAGTCTTGGCACTCAGCATCAGGATCGGCAGGGAAGAGTCTTTTCTGATTTCCTTGACTACCTCCAGCCCGCTCTTTTTAGGCATCATCACATCGAGAATCAGACAGTCGATGTCCAGGTGTTTTACTTTGTTTAACACTTCTTGTCCGTCGTAGGCTTTTTCGACTTCGAAGCCTTCATTTTTAATATATATTTCAAGCAAATCACAAATTTCCTTGTCATCATCCGCTACAAGTATCCGCATAGTCTCCCACCTTTTCGTTTAGTCTTCTTCATTTTATCATGTTTGATTGCTCATACAGCTTAAGAATTGGTTAATTGTACAAAAAAAGCAGAGTTTCCTCTGCTTTTTCTCGTCAGCCATTGAGCAGGCCGTCTATTGTCTTGGAGACAAGTTCAGGAGCTACTTCAAAGCTGTAATGTTTATGAAGACGCTCAGTGAATTTATGCGAGTCTTTTCCGAACGGTCCGATATCACATACTGGCAGCCCGAGGCTCTGCATATCTTCCAGAGGCAACTTGTATTTTGTGCCAAAACCGGGCATGTTATCAATTAGTGCGCCGACTTCGGCGTGATTGTTCGGGGCTGAAGCATAACTCAAATCGGATATATACGGAAAGAATTTCTTATATACCAGTGAGTAGTCCGACTCAGTGGAGTCAACGGCATGTGATACCGCATCAAGCAGACGCTTCTCTTTTGTTGTTTCTCCTTTGACGTAGATATGAGGGTAATAAGGTGGCGTAAAGTAAACGATGATTACCGGCTCCTGATTTTTCCACATAGTCTGGAGCAGCTCCACTTCCTTCAATGCATACTCCCTTTCATCAACTGAGTCATCCAGTAGCCATTTCTGCTTGGCCCGATTTAACTGGTCCACTACACCGTTGCCCTGATCTTCAATCACTCTTTCTTTCAATTCTTGATAGGTCAGCACTTTAGGCTCGTACGGGTACGGTTCAAACTGACGACCTGTGAGCATACAGTAATTGCGGTAATGCTCATTTAACTGATCCATGACCGCTTCGAATGCATCCTTGCCGACCTGTTTCATTTTTTCCATGACAATATCTGGAGTCTGGGTATGAGTAGCATAGTTATAGTAGACATGCGCAGACTTGGCCGTCTGCACAGAATACTCAGGCTTCAAATCCCTTTGCTTTAAGCTCATCGGTGGAAGGGTGCTCTCTCCTTCAACCGTGTCACAGAATTCTGTATTTAAATTAATCCGACTGGTCAGTTCAGCTGCCAGCTGATTGGGATCGAGGCCCTTAAAGGCTTCGCCGACGTGTGTTTCTTTTCCTACTATATAGAAAGAAGGCATCAGCTTCCCTACTGTACCGACATAAACATACTTTTTCTCATCCCCCGGGTATTCAGAGGTCATGTAATCAGTATTAATGAGTGCAGTTAGATCCAGCTTGTTTTCATCTCTGAGTCGGGTAATCTCTGGTACACACGATCGCATGCCGGCAGAGTTGGCTTCTTCATCACAGACAGCCGCAAATAATATATTGCCACTAAACTCATCCAGCTTGCTTTCTATCTCCTCCATCAAAGTCATGATAATGGCATCGCCGGTTTTCATGTCAAACAGACCGCGCCCAAACAGATACTCCCCAGAATCCAGGTCCTCCCGTGCTTCCTTTGGCAGAAGGTGCTTTCTTTCCTTTAGTTTCTCAGTCAGTTCATAGGGCAAGTGAGCATAGTGCTTCAAGTCACCGTAATCTGAAATCCCTACTGTATCGGTGTGTCCGATTAACACAACTGTCTTGTTGTTAGTCGGGTCTTTTTTCCCGCGAAGCAGTGCGATGACACTCTTGCGGTCCCACTTGTCATTAGGAACAGGGACAAAAAACAGATCATCCGGATTTTCCTCAAAATAAGTCATCTGCTGGAAAAAATGGTGCACTTTTTCTGTAGCCAGCTGCTCTTCAACGGTTTCGGTCACACTTCTCTGTCTAGTTAAATCGACAGCGAGTTCTTCTATTCGCTCGGCACGGTTAGCCAAGCTTTCTTTATTTATTACTTCATCCATTTATCCGGTAACCTCTTCCATTATATGATACACATACTGATTATCTTTGTATTTTCGCTTACTCAACAACTTAGCCCGTTCTGTTTCAGAAAGCTGGTCAGAGTAAACTTTCTCTTTTCTTCCCTCGAGCCCCACCTCAAAAATGGTCAACTGACCGGACTGGATCTCGAGGTAATATTCATTTGCTTTTTCACTGAATCCTGATGCTGATTTCCTTTTTAAAGTTAGTACATTTCTTGCCAGTCCTTTTAACCTTACCCTTGGAAGCCGGTAAGCCGAAAAAGTTAACTTGTCCTTCATTTTAAACTGCTCGCTTTCTTAAACCGTTTTTTAAGGTTCTCTTCGCAGGATTGACTGGAGTTAATCTTTATACTCCCGTGTCATACCAAGGGCAACCGCTACAAACATCTGGACGCCTGTACTGAATGCCTCTTCGTCCATACCGAATTTCGGATGGTGATGCGGGTAATCCATGTCTTTGTCGACATTACCCACACCAATAAACGCATAAGTACTTGGGACTAGCTCTGAGAAAGCTGAGAAATCCTCGCCTCCCATAGCCAGCGGAAATTCAAAAACATCTTCCTGGAAATGTTCTGTCGCAATGGCTCTGACCTGGTCAGTTTTTTCGTCATCATTGACAACAGAACTGTACCCTCTCGTATACGCGTAGTCATAACCAGCTCCGTACACATCACAAATATTTTTTACGATTTTCCCAATCGTTTCCTCGGCCATAACCCGCGTTTCAGGAGCTATCGACCGGACACTGCCGGCTAATTCTGCCGTATCCGGAATAATATTTTTGGCTGAACCGGCATGGAAATTTGTAGTGGAAATCACCAGCGAGTCAAGCGGGGAAGTCACACGAGACACAAGAGTCTGAAGCTGGCTGATAATCTGAGCTCCTATCATGACCGGATCGATTGAGTTCTCAGGTTGAGAAGCATGACCGCCCCTTCCCTTAATCGTCACATCGAATGAATCGGAATTAGCGGTGACCGGTCCATTCAGCAAACCAATTTTCCCGCTTGGAATCGGCGTAAAGAGGTGCTGGCCGTAGATAAATGCCAAATCGTCAAATAGTCCGGTGTCAACCATCTCCACTGCACCGCCCGGAGGTGTTTCTTCGGCATGCTGGAAAATCAGATAGATTTCCCCGTGCAGCTCATCTTTTTCCTCCACCAATACTTTGGCAGCTCCCAGAAGAATTGAAGCGTGTCCGTCGTGCCCACAGGCATGCATGACGCCATCATTTTCGGAGATAAAATCAATGTCCTGTCGTTCTTCCTTTATCGGCAGCGCATCAATATCCGCACGCAAGCCTATTTTTTTACCCGGCTTGCCTCCTTTAATAATGCCCAGCACACTTGTTTCAGTCGGTCGTATAACCTCAATCTGTCCGATAGCTTGCAGCTGTTCTTCGATGTACGCACTCGTCCAGTATTCTTCAAAAGAAAGCTCTGGATTTTTGTGCATCGTCCGTCTCCAGTTCAGCACATCTGACATAACGTTGTGTATTTTTTCTTCCAATGTAACTTGCATAAGAGTCATCCTTTTCTTTAATTGTAAATCTCCGCTGCCATCTTGTCCTCATGACAATTCCAACAAACACCTGATAATAATTAATACGGACCACCCGAGACACAAAATAGTGGAATGTGGAATTAGAGTTACCGATGGCGCTTATAAATTGTCAACAGGGTAAGCATAAAAGACAAAGCGATCAGGCGCACTTCCCAGATAGTTGAACGGATAGCAGGTCGATACGACCAATACTTCTTCACCCATCTTACGAACCACTGACGTATCGTCTGCTGAAACTATTTCAGTCTCTCTGATTTCATAGGTGAAGTCCCCATAGGGCATTTCAACTATAAATTCGTCTCCAATTTCAAGCTCGGCAAAATTACGGAAGACCGTATCCCGGTGACCTGACAGAATAATCTGTTCCCCTTGCCCCGGGAAAACCGTACTGGACATGTGTCCTACCCCCAAGTCCAGAGCATCAGGATCGGTACCTTCCACTATACCAATACTTCTGTCGATTTTAGGTACACGAAGAACCCCTATTGCTTCGTGCATCTCCGGACTGAAGTTATCTATAACCCCCTGCCTGTCCTGCTCAGCTCCATTTTCAGTTTCTGACTGCATCGTTTGAATTGCTTGTTCAGCCTCAGCAATAGTGACACTTTGGGTCTGATTTTGCTGAAAAAGCGTGTAGCCAAACCAAAACATTACAGCTACTCCAAATGCAATCAGACTATTTGCTATCCATTTCATTTAAGATCCCCCTGACAATATGTAGAAACAGGGAAAAGCGAAGAGTCTAATCCTCTTCGCTTCCCTTTTAAATTACTATTAGTTTACCTTATTTTTTCTTCCGAAGAAAGTGCAATCCTGCACCCGAAAGCGTTCCAACTAGACCTATTAAGCCAGTAGCCCACGTGGCTGTTGCTGTTTCAGGTAAGCGCTCTCCCATTTCGTAGTCTTCAGAATCTTTGTCGTCGCCTGGTTCTCCCGTATCAGAGTCGTCATTACTGTTTAATATTTTTTAGAAGCAGGATTACCGGTTTGTTTAAAAAAGAAGCCACGGCGTCAGGCCGTAGCTTCTTTTATCCACTCTTCAATTATCTGATTTGTGTGTGCCCCTGTTAGCCGCGACTGATACTTTCCCTTATGGAAAAGTAAAACGGTAGGGGTGGACTGAATGGCGAACGCCGTTGCCCAGTCAGGATGATCCATCGCTTTCACTTCTGCCAAAGCCAGTCTCGAAGTGTATTTTTCTTCTAAAGCGTTTAATGCCCGTTTCATTATTTTACACGGACCGCAGAAGTCACTCGTAAAATGCACCAATACTAAAGGTGCAGCATTTAACGTTTCATTAAAGTTTTCTTCTGTCAATTCTACTTTCATCGCTTCGCTCACTTCATTCTTTAGTCAGTTTCTTCGTTATGCTTCACTGTCACTCCTGAACCGATATAGGTTTCTTCTTTACCGTCAGGATTCTTTTTCAGTGTAAAATAATCCGGTACTTTGTCAACGCCACCTTCAGCAAATGGGTTGCACCGCATAATGCGTGAAACTCCCATCAACGACCCTTTTGCAGCACCGTGTTTTTCCAGAGCCTGAACGGTATAGTGCGAACAGGTCGGATAATAGCGGCAGCTAGGCGGGAACAAGGGGGATATGATTTTCTGATATGTCTTCACTAAGACCAGCAGTATTTTTTTCATCTCGGGAATCTCCTTTACTAATACTTCACTGGTAGTATAGCAAACATACTTACTTTTTAAAAGCGCAGAATCGACAAAATCCCCCGACTACTTGTCGAGGGATTAGATCTGTTTTATTCAGCGATTAAAATGTCTTCTACTGTACGCGTGACATAGCGTGCACCTTTAATTGTTGAAAATTGGCGGTCTCCATTTACTGCAAACATATCCTGTGCCACAATTGTCTCCATAGCTGTCTGGACTGTTTCAGCATCCAGATTCAGTTTAGGCTGATCGATGGAAATCACTTTATTCTTTCCTTCTTCTGTTGCAAAACGCAGTTCAAGTTTCATACTCATCGTTGGTAGTCTCCTTTTCGATTAGATTAGATTGAGTAACGGTATTCTTCTATCAACAGTACATGTGAAACAGGCAGTTCAGATACAGTGTCAAGCGCCTGGGTGAAGGCTGTCACCTGTCCGTCAGAGACAAGATGATCCGCTCCGGCAAAGCTGCGGCGAATCAGTTTATCATTTTCTGCATCATCCAAGAAAACATCCACTTTACTTCCTGACCATTCTTTTTCCATTATTACTTCCTCCTTTAATCTGTTTGTAAGGTGATCACTGCTTACACCCTTAATAACGAAAAGCATCTGCCATGTGTTACCCATTAGTGCAAAATATTTTTTTATTAGCTGATTGCTTACATAGAGTCCTTTCCCTTTTATACGCAAAATGCCTCGAAAGGGGTTCAACCTTCGAGGCATTTCTGGAGAATCATTTAATTTAGGTTTTTAGATACCTTAATCGATAACGAGCATGTCCTGTTCAGCAAATTGCAAGATGTCTGCATAGGCCACTTCCCAGTAGTAGCCATCCAGATCCTGGAAATAACCGCTATAGCCACCCCAGGATACTATCTGAGGTTCCTTTACAATTTTCCCGCCAGCTTCGCTGACTTTCTGCATCAGTTCATCGACTGATTCCTTGCTTTTCATATTGCAGGCCAGGGTTATGCCGGAAAATCCAGTCGTGTTTATTTCCGGTGGATGCAGCTCATCGATATCCTTTGCCAGTTCTTCTATTGGAAAGAGCTCAAGTTTACTGCCTTGATTATTGAAGAATACAATAGCTGGGTCTGCTTCCGTTTCCGGATTTTCAAAGCCAATCGCTTTATAGAAGGCAATAGCTTTTTTCATATTTCTGACCCCTAAACAGACTAAATTTAGCCGATTCATCGTGTTCCCCCTTTTCTAATAATGTCCTTTATCTCTTTGTAACAGCTGCACCCGGTCTCATGGTCATTTACTAAACCCGCTGACTGCATGTAGGCATAACAGATAGTCGGGCCGACAAACTTGAACCCGTCTTTTTTCATCTGTCTGCTCATCTCACGACTGATTTCTGTCTCGCTCGGCACATCTTCATGTTCCTCCCACTCGTTAATAATTGGATGGCCTTCTACAAACTGCCAAATATAGGAAGAAAAACTTCCCTCCCTTTCTTGGACTGACAGATAGGCTTTGGCGTTTTTGATAACGCTGTTAATCTTCAATCGGTTTCGAATAATGCCTTTATCTTGCAATAGTTCTTCAATTTTATCAGCTGAATAATCAGCAATTTTTTCCGGATCAAACCCATCAAAAGCCTTTCTGAAGTTCTCCCGTTTCTTTAATATAGTCAGCCAGCTTAACCCAGCCTGCTGCCCTTCCAGACAGAGAAGTTCAAATAACTTTAGGTCGTCTTTCAGCGGACGGCCCCACTCCTTGTCGTGGTAATCAATATATTCTTGATCGTCCGTCACCCATTCGCATCGTTCAGTCATTTACTCGCCTCACTTTCATACTCTTATTTTACCTGTTGACAGTAAAAAAACCACCCAGATCCATTGGTGACTGGATGGTCCCTTCATTAATTTTCAAAGCTGTACACTTCACTGTCCTGCTTTTTTAATTCGTAGTAGGAAAATGCGGCAATAAAGATGAGATAAATAATGAGGGTCAGTATATACGCAACAAAGGTGTACAGTCTAAAACCTGTCCCAATCATTATCACTTCCACCATCATACTCAGTACCATCGGTATGGTTATTTTAGCTGTATCCGCCTTGAACTCTTGTTTAATTTCTTCCCAGGTCCTATCTTCCGTCTGCACTTTCTGATTGCTGAATAAATAGTCAGAGGCAGCCTCGCCAATCTCCCAGGCGCCGTATGCAAGCAGTATATAAGCAAACAGTCCATCGTCATTGATGTTCATAAAGAGAGAAATGACACCCGCCAGAAATAATGCAACTCCAGTATAGGCTGTTTTTTTAGTCTCTCTTGTCATAATACCCTTCTCCTTTAAATTTCTATGTGCACTCTATATACTAAAGTATAGAGTAACTCTATAGTCAAGGAGGAAGCAAAAATGTCTGACAAACCTGTTCTATTATCTACTGGAAAATTTGCTGATTTAGTCGGGGTATCAAAACACACACTATTTTTTTATGATGAGAAAGGTATCTTTAAACCGATTAAGGTAAAGGCAAACGGCTACCGGTATTATTCAATCCGGCAAGTGGAGACCTTTTCCGTCATTACTGCCTTGAAGGAAATAGGTATGCCGCTTGAAGATATACACGACTACCTTTCCAGCCGTTCGCCGGAAGGATTTTCTGAACTATTAAATCAAGAATCCAATCGACTTCAGGAAAAAATAAATAAACTGACCGATTTACACCATGTAATGGAAGAAAAGAAAACAGTCACCCAGGAAGCACTCAATCAACCTCTGGGATACTTTTCAATTGAAAGTTATGGCGATCGCTATTTTCTCAGAACAGAAGTAGCAAATGTACTCAATTCAGAAACCTACTATCATGCCTATCGAAAACACGATAATTCTCTGATAGAAAAGAATGGCCACTTATCCTGGCTTGAAGGACTGATGGTACCGACCGAAGGAATCACACCGGGAGCTGAACACTACAAGGGATATATCTATACTGAAGTCAGCGATAGACAAAGCAGCAATTTCCAGCTGGAGGGCGGCCGGTATCTGGTCCATTACATCCAAGGAGATGACCATGCAGTTTTCACGGGCTACTTTTCCTTACTCGACTATGCAAAAGAACAGGGACACACAGTCGGAGAGTACTTTTTTGAGGACCTTGTTCTGGATGAATTATCCATTAAAGACTATGATCAGTATGTCTACAAGCTATCCATGCAGATTATATAAAAAACCTGTCTCTTCCACTTTTACAAATGAAAGAAACAGGTCTCGCTATTTTATTCAGGGGCCGCCTGTGTACTCATGAAGCGTTCAAG
>RECC01000086.1 GCA_007692455.1 Alkalibacterium sp.
TATCCAGAGATAGTGGTAACTGGAAGAAGAGAGAAGAGCTGAGTTGGTACTATATCCAGAGATAGTGGTAACTGGAGCAGGAGAAAGCAGCTGAGTTAGGACTATATCCCAATATAGTGCTGACTGGAGTGGGAGAAAGCAGCTGAGTTGGTACTATACCTCAAGATAATGATAACTCAAGAGACTTAGGCTCTTGAGTTTCCTCTATGCTCAAAGAAAAAACAAATAAGGAAGGAACTCATGACTGAGTTCCTCCGAGCACTAAAATAATTGATAATATCATACTCGAATGCAAATTACTTCAAAATTAAAGCCCGCAGTTCACGGTTTAGTGAACTGCGGGCTACATTTTATTGTATTATTTTCTGACGTCTTCCATTTTATCCAAAGTTTTCAGATCGTCTTTTGATATTTCAAAGTCCAACTGTCTGTTTTGGATAATACGCTCTTCGTGTGTTGATTTTGGAAGAGGCAGGGTATCTTTGTCCAGGCAATAACGGATAGCCAGCTGAGCAGTAGTGGCGCCGTATTTATCAGCAATTTCTTTCAGCTCGCTGCTGTCAAGTATCTGACCGGTCGCAAGTGGAGAATAGGCTTCAACGACGATGTCATGTTTTTCACAGAATTCCAAGAGATCCTTCTGGTCTTTTCCGATGTAAAATGGAATCTGGTTAGCCATCGGCACGATGTCACAGTTATCCAGGATAGCCTGAAGATCACTGACTGAAAAGTTTGAAACGCCAATCGCTCTGATTTTCCCATCGTTATATAGTTTTTCCATAGCTTTCCACGAATCGATGTTACCCTGAGTGCAGTCTTTACCGATTTCATTCCAAGGCCATGGAGCGTGAATCAGATACAGATCAAGGTAGTCGACGCCTAAATTCGTAATTGTTTCATTGAAGGCATCAAGTGCTTCCTGATAACCTTTGCGTTCTGCAGGCAGTTTGCTTGTAATGAAGACATCTTCTCTGGCGATATCGAATTCACGGATGGCTTTCCCGACGTTTTCTTCATTCTGATAGGCAAGGGCTGTATCAATATGAGTATAGCCGTTTTTTAAAGCCATGTTAACCGAGTCGTAAGCTTCTTCATTTGGAATCTGCCACGTACCGAAACCGATACTTGGAATTGTTACTCCGTTGTGGAACTTAAATGTTTCTTTCTTCATGCTGTGCATTCCTCCTAAAAATTTTCACTAATATTAGTTTACCTCAAAAGTTATGAAAATGCTTCCTTTTTGTTTCTTTACGTTATTTGTAGGTGATAAATACCATGAAATCACCGTCAAACATGCCTTCTCTGTCAGTCTCGAAGTGATTAACAACTACGGTTACTTTAGCCTCATCATTTTCTTCTGAGAAACTGATTTCTTCTATCGGCAGACTTTGATACTCGTCGGGCTGATCAAATGCCTGGTCTCTCAGGAAATACAAATCATAAGTGAGAATAGTCTCCTCGTCTTGAATCAACTCTAAGAAGAATTCTCCTTCATCAACAGTTACTTCTAGTATAGTGTCCGGTTCATTTAGTTCAATCGTATTGTTTCCCGATTCATCTCGCATATAGTAGGTCGCAAATTGAACAGCTTCATCAGCTTCATCTATAGGGTAAACGACTGGGGAATCTCTGTTCAGTTCAATATAGCCAAAGGTCCTTTCGGCAGGTTCGGGATATTGGTTGTCTAATTGAGTATTAGTATAATAGTAAGGTTCAAAGCCAAAGGTAGACTGAAAGTTTTCATATACATGGAAATCATCCGGTAGCCAGTCAAATGTATAGGATTCAACCGTTTCCTGCAAGTAATTGAAACTGTAACTTAACTGCATTTTTTCATCATGAGTATAGTCTCTACTCAGGTTGTCCTCATCAATAACCGATTCAATCTGAGATTTCTGACTCGCTACACCAATTGACACCGCATCGATGAAGGGGAGAATGGATATGAGACCCAAACCGACCAGGATAAAAGGAATAGCAGACTTAAATTGTTTAAAGAAACCGTATATAATAACGCTGGTGATGGCGAAGATACCAAACAGTAATACAAAGTAACGGCCGTGCGTTAGTCCCAGCCCAAAAGATTTGATGGACGAAGAGACACTCTGAAATAAGGCGATAACCAGCAGTAAATATGGGAAATAGCGGTTAAATAAATTGACCCAACGTCTGTCTGATTGTTCTGTTAAATACAGTGTCAAAAAGCCGACAACGACATAGCTGATCAGCATGGGTTCGATTAAATTGTCGAGCCAGAAATCTCCCGTTATATTGGCTCCAATATAGGCAATGAGCAAGCCTGTAAAGATGAGAATTAAGGGGACAACAATAAAATCAATGAGACTGCTTAATAGTGGCGGGATATTAGTTTCACCAGAAACGGTCGAATCAGTACCGGTATTATAATATTTTGGTATGCGAGCCAGCAGATAAACAGGTCCGAAGAATATAAATATCCAGGCTGCAGTTTGACCGAACCACTCATAGCTTAGAGGTGAAAAGAGTGTGCTGTACGTTCCGAATATTATGGCAATGCCTATATACATTACAACAGACAGCAAAAGACTGCTGAAAAAAGCTTTTATAAAGGCTATTAAGGTTTCCGAGAATGTCCACTTTGAGCGGATGGTCGGTACAGATATGAATAAGATAAGGCCGGTAAAGTAAAGGACTGCTGTACGAACCATAGCCGACTGGTTATAGAAGAAACCAACTTGTCTAAGGTAAAGATAATATACTAGTGATAGCAATAGAATGATGCCGGGTAAAATATAACGGAAAACTTTTCGCCGGGACAGTGCTCCTTCTAAAGTCAACTGGCTCACTGCTAAAAATATTGCGGCGAATCCAGCTGCATAGCCTTCTTTTGTGAAAGACGTACCATCGATTTGAATAGTTAAAGAAGTGAATAATGCAGCAGAAAAAAACAGGAGAATAGACAATGGAAATCGTCTAATTACAAGTAGTCCCTGATCTTTCAATCGTGTAAAGAATTGTCGTGCTCTCATAATAACTGCCTCCTAATATAACAAATTAAATCATTTGTTAATGAAATCATACTCCTAATTTCACAAGAGTACAACTTTATAATCTCTTATAAAAATATACTTTTAAGTGTTTACTTTTCTGCATTAAGTCATGTTGAAATGTTAATAATAACAGCGCTCTCATAAGTATGCTATACTTTTCTCAAAGAGAAGATTTGAGAGGGGGAAGTCTGTGTCAGTTAAACAAAAACAACTGCTATTAAGCGAATTGATGAGCTCGTCATCCTTTGTTTCGGCATCATTTCTGGCCAAAAAGATACAAGCTTCCAAGCGGACTGTTTATGTCTATCTTAATGAGATAGAAGAGGCGGCAGATAAAGCCAACGCCATACTGGAAAAAAAGACGGGAAAAGGCATACGACTTGTTGCGAACACTCAACAGAAACAGTTAATAAGCAAATACATGAGCGAGACCACATTAAGAGAGATGGATCCTGAAAGAAGACAAGCCACTATAATTAAGCGTCTTCTTGAAGGTCAAACACTGTCCTACTCGAAGTTGGCCGATGAATTTTTCGTGAGCCGATCCACCCTTGTCAAAGATATGAAGCAGATTAAGTCTGATTATTTTCTGGAAGAAGCAGTCCTTTCCAGCAGTAATGAAGGAACCAGTATAAAGACCAGCGAAAGAAGCATTCAGTCTTTGTGGCGGAATTATTTGTCTAAACAATTTTATATGCATAATAGCCGGCTACCTCTACACGTAACTGAGTACAGCCAGTTTATCCAGATGGAACTGGAAATGGATGACAGCGATGCGCAATTTATCACTCTTCATCTTGATTCTTTAGGGATTCGTTTTGGACTGGCAGACTATTACAGAATGCAGTTGCTGGAATTTTTGGCTGTGTTTATCTACCGTTTGAAAAAAGCCCATCATCATCAGCGGTCATCGGGGTATATATTTGAGCGTGTATCTACTTTAGACACTTATTATATTGCGTTTGAATTGGCTCAAGAAATTCAGGAGATGCTTTCTGTCGTATTAACGACCGAAGATACGATATTTTTAAATGACTGTCTTATAGCAAGCGGCATTAAAAATCAGATGTCAACTGATAATTATGCTTATTATGAGCAAGTGGCCACTGAACTGATTCGGAAAATCGGTACGATGATGAATGAAGATTTGACTGAAGATAGTTACTTGAAAACGGGTCTGATTAACCATCTTGCCCCCATGTGCTTTCGCCTGAGAAATAAATTGTCTCTGCAGAATCCCTACATTAAAGAAATAAAAAAGCAGTACTCCATGATGTTTCATTTGACTTGGTACGGTGTAGTCGATCTTGAACAGATTGTCGGGAGACGTATTCCTGAAGATGAAGTCGCATTTTTGATGATTCACTTTCAGTCAGCGCTCGAACGCAAACGGGATATTCGGAAAATTTTAATAGTTACACAGACTGGTTTAGTGACGACTGAAATTCTGGAGCGCCGAATCAAGCAGTTTTTGCCAAGCGTTCATGTGTATGAAAGTCTTCAGGCTGATAAATTGGGAGACCTCGACTTAAATAAAGTAGATTTGATAATTTCTTCAGATGCTCTTCAGCTGGATACCCCGCCTGTGCATCTACTGTCAGTCATTCCAACTGATGATGAGCTTAAACAGCTGGCCAGAAAGTTGCCTCAGTATTTTGAACAGACCGATCTGCAGTCAGATAAAAACGACCTATCCAATCAGGAACATCCACTTATTAATTCTTTAAGCAGGCGTTTGTCAATAATAAGAGGGTCGTTTAATTCTAGTGAAGAAGTTATTGAACAACTGGCTCAACCGCTCTTAGAAAAGGGCCATGTGTCAGAAAACTACATCGGCTCTATATTTGAAAGAGAAGCGATGTCATCAACGGCTTTCGAAACGGGTATCGCCATACCTCATGGAAATCCGGGTTATGTTAATAAAACCCATATTTCTGTCTGTATATCAGACCGTAAAATTAGCTGGGGAGATGAACGAGTCGATGTCATTGTGCTGATTTCTGTTGCCAAAGAGGACATGGAACACATCAGCCTCTTTATCGAGCGGATTTATGAAGTCATGCAGTCTCGTGAAAAGGTTGAACAGGTTTTTATAGAGCAGTCAGATCAGGGGCTTTACCGCTATTTTGCACGCTACTAAATCAGGAAAGGGGTCGGTTATATGTTAACAGAATATTTGTCAGAAGAAACAATGCATCATGTCGATTCTGTTGAATCTTGGCAGGAGGGGATTCGTTTAGCGTCAAGACCATTACTGGAGAAGGGAGTGATTGAAGAATCTTATGTTGAGGCTATGATAACCAGTGTAAATGAGAATGGGCCTTATATTGTATTAAAGGATTACTTTGCCTTGCCGCATGCAAAAGCTGGTGAGGGGGTCAACGAAGTCGGAATGGCTCTGTTGACTTTAAATGAACCCGTTGATTTGGCCGGTAATCCGGTAAAGGTATTTCTAGTTTTAGCGGCAGTTGATTCATCGGCTCATCTGGAAGCTTTATCGGAAATATCTGAACTGCTGATAGATGATGAATCATATGAAACTATTTTATCAGGTGATTTAAATGACATAAATAAACTCATAACAGAAGGAGACGATTAATATGTATAAATTTTTAGCAGTATGTGGTTTTGGAGTAGGGTCATCTATGGTTCTGAAAATGTCCATTGAGAAAGCAGCGAAAGATAGAGGCATTGACTGCGAAGTTGAAAATACAGATCTGAGTTCAGCAAAAGGCAGCTCTGCCGATGCCATATTTACAAGCCAGGAACTGGGAGATGACTTGAAAGGCTCGACTAAAGCTCCTGTCTACCCGATTCAGCGCTACATGGATAAGGAAGAAGTCGGGAAAGCACTGGATGAATTTCTGGAAACAAAGAAATAAGGTGTATTTTATTTTATTGGTCAAACATGGTTCATGGGGTGCCTTTCCATCTCAATAAGGATAAAAACCCTAAATTTTAATGAAGAGGATGGATAGAAATGCAGGGAATATTAGATTTTCTGACAGATTATATACTGAGAAATCCCCCGGTACTGCTTGGTATCATAGCAGCAATTGGTTTAATTGTTCAACGAAAAAACATTGCAGACATTATTAAAGGATCTCTGTCAGCAGCGTTCGGTATGTTTATTTTAGATACAGGGGTAGGATTAATTGTAGGTACCATCATTCCGATTAACGATGCGTTTCAGGAAACGATTGCTGAAGGAGTGGAAGTCGGTGAAGGCCTCAGTGATGTTACCTTTATTGCAGACTTTGGTGGAGAGATTGGTCTGGCCATGTTTGCCGGTCTGATTATTCACTTGCTTATTGCCCGCTTCACACCGGTTAAAACGATATTCCTGACTGGGCATATGCTCTGGTGGTTCCCGTTCATATTTGTCGCTGCAGGTGTTGAGGGCGGATTGACCGGAGTCGTCTTAATCTTCTTCGGGGCCATTCTGTCAGCTCTATACTGGTCCTTCATGCCATGGGTGATGAGAAAGTATATCTGGGATGTTACCGGGGACGAATCATTCCTTATTGGACACCCGACCGGTATTTTAAGTATTATATCCGGCTTTGTGGCTAAGCGTGTAGGAAATAAAGAGCGCTCAACCGAATCACTGAATGTGCCTAAAAGCTTGTCCTTTTTCCGTGAAATTTCTGTAACAGGTGCAATCGTTATTTTCCTAATGTACCTTATCATGTCACTCATTGCTCCAGAAATAGTGGCTGAGGGAGATAACTTCTTCTTTAATGCGGTGACACAAGCGATTACATTTGGTGCAGGCCTGATTGTTATGCTTCAAGGGGTTCGCATGTTGATTAATCAGATTGTCCCAGCCTTCCAAGGTATTTCAGACAAACTGATTCCAGGTGCGATTCCGGCATTCGACGTGCCGATTCTCTTTAACTACAAACCAAATGCCGTAATTATCGGATTTATTGTAGCGATGATTACTTCTACAATCATGATTCTGATAGCCAATACCACCAATTTGTTTGGTGTCATTCTGATCCCACTCGTCGTTACTTCATTCTTTGAAATGGGTGGTGCCGCAGTCGTTGGTGAAGGTCAAGGTGGACTCAAAGGTGCCATTATTGGCACAGTCGTCGGGGCAACGGTTATGGTCGGTTTGATGGGGATTTCTGTTATTATTTACGAATCAACTATCCGAAACTGGATGCTGATCTTCGGAGGAAACGACTTCTCCTTATTCGGACCATTAGCTAGCTGGCTTGCACAGCTCTTGTCAGGAGTGGTGGGCTGATGTTTGATTATTTTGACGGCATAAAAGCGTTACTCGAAACTGTCGAACGGGAAGAAAAAGATGCTATAAATGATGCAGTTGGTCACCTTGTCGATGCAATCGAAAACAAAAAAGCCATATTTGCTTTTGGTGCCAGCCATGCCGGTATTTTGACCCAGGAACTGTATTATAGAGCCGGCGGTCTGATGACCATCAATCCGATTTTTGGGGAGAGTATTCTTCTAGACGTTGAACCCATTACCCATACCAGTAAGATGGAGCGTCTACTGGGATACGGAACACTACTTGCGGATAAAACACCGTTTAAAGAAGGAGATGTCCTCATCCTTCACTCTGTTTCCGGTCGCAATCCGGTTATTATAGAACTGGCAATGGAAGCTCAGAAAAAAGGAGTAACGGTTATAGGACTGACAAATCTGACGTATTCCAAATCGGTCGAATCCAGACATCCTTCTGATAAAAATCTCTACGAAGTCTGTAATACTGTCATAGACAATCACGGGGACCGGGGAGATAGTATGTGCGAGATAGACGGTATGGATATGAAAGTCGGACCGTCATCCACTGTAGTTGGTGCAACGATAGTCAATACGATTGTGGTTGAGACTGTCAAGCAGCTGCGGAAGAACGGCATGGAAAAACCGCCAATCTTTTACAGTGCCAATCTTGATGGAGGAGACGAGCTGAACAAACAGCTGATCAGTGACTATCAGGACTCCATTCATTACCGATTTTAATTAAGGATATATATAAGCCCTGTTCACATTAATTAGTGAGCAGGGCTTTTCCTTTACTTTTAACTATTTCTTGAGACTAAGACTGCTCATCCTTCTGTTACATACAACTCACTTACTTACGAGTACTCAGCTGTATCAATTATTGAGGTTTTGATACAACTCGATTAAATAATGCAAATCAGCTGTACTTAGATAGAAGTTCTAAACACAACTGATTTGACAATAAACATCTGAGTTGTATTTAGTCAGCACGACTGGACACAACTCACAGAATAAATAAAAGTGGGCTGTATCTAGTCAGTGTTTCTGGATACAACTCACTGGAGATTTAGAAAGCAGTCGCTGCTTAACACGAAAACATGATACAACTGGCAATTGAAGAACAGTCGAGTTGCAGCTAATAGGGACTTTACATTTAAGCAAAGTGCTATCTTTTGTTTAGCAGTAGAGGCCTTTGATACAATAGAGGTAATCTAAGATATGGGAGGAGAAAAATTTATGCAGAAATACATTTTCAAATCACCAAGCCGTTATATTCAAGGAAATGGCGTCATCGAAGAACTCGGGAAAGAAACAGAAGCAATAGGTAAGAAGCCACTCTTGCTTTCAGACGAGGTGGTCTGGGACATTACCCAGGAAATGATTGAAGACAGCTTCAAGGACTCAGACAGTTCCTATCATTTTGAGGAGTTTAACGGAGAAGCATCAAATAAAGAAATCGATAGACTGATTGAAATCGGAAAAGAAAAAGAAGTGGACTCCGTAATGGGTGTAGGAGGCGGTAAAACACTTGATACCGCTAAAGCAGTGTCAGACGGTCTTGAAGTTCCTGTCATTATCGTACCGACCACTGCATCTACTGACGCGCCAACCAGTGCACTGTCAGTCATTTATTCAGATGACGGTGTCTTTGAAGGATACAAATTCTACGACAAAAATCCTGACCTGGTTCTGGTAGACACGGGTATTGTAGTAAAAGCACCGCTTCATTTATTCTCATCCGGCATGTCAGATGCACTGGCTACTTTAGTTGAAGTGAAGGCTGCCATGAAACGAAACAGTGATACGATGGCGGGAGGAAAGACGACCTTTGCGGCCAAAGCTATTGCTGAAATGGCGGAAGAAGTTTTGTTCACTCACGGTGCAGCTGCGTACAAAGCAGTTAAGGAAAATCTAGTGACCCCTCAAGTGGACGCAATTGTGGAAGCCAACACCCTTCTTTCAGGATTAGGGTTTGAGAATGGCGGTCTTGCAGGAGCACACGCTATCCATAACGGCTTCACTGCAGTTGATGGAGAAATACATGAACTAACACATGGCCAAAAAGTGTCTTATGGTATTCTTGTTCAGTTGGTACTGGAGCGCAAACCATTGAAAGAAATTAAACGCTACAGTGATTTCCTGAAATCAATTGATATGCCGACAACGCTGAAGGATATGCATTTGGAAGACAAGTCGTATGAAGAGTTACTTGAAATCGGAGAACTGGCTACTGCTGATGGAGAGACTATGGAAAATCTGGATCCTGAAATTACAGCTGATGAAATTGCCCAGGCAATACTTGCTGTAAACGAACTGACTGTAGAAGATTAAAGATTTTCAACTTACTACTAAATAAACCAGCTGAAAGGGGAAGGTCATTCCGCTTTCAGCTGGTTTTCTTTTGTTGAGGACAGATAATTTGGTGTTGTCTATACTTCTAAATTTCTCCGAAAGCCCGTCTCAATGCAGCGAGCCGTCTTTTTTTAAAGGCTTGAGCAAGGTCGCTATTAAAGGCAATATCATAACCGTGTAAGG
Source organism: Alkalibacterium sp. (assembly GCA_007692455.1). GTDB lineage: Bacteria > Bacillota > Bacilli > Lactobacillales > Carnobacteriaceae_A > Alkalibacterium. Next base: position 9,819 of record RECC01000086.1, read on the forward strand.
CTTTGGGAACGAAGGCGACATCAACCGAATGACCATTTTGATGCAGAGCATCTGCAAACAGAAGTCCTTCATCTCTCAAGGGGTCAATCTCAGAGACTTCTACATAAGCCGGGGGGAGAGAATCATAGGAGACTTCTTCGAGAGGGGCTGCATATTTCCAGTCCATACTTGGTTTTTCCTGCATGTATAGTGACCACATCATTTCATTTAGACGCCTGCTCCATACTGGTGTTGAATGAAATTCTTCCATAGAGGGGGTCTTCATACGAGCGTCCGTAACAGGGTAGATGAGAAATTGAGAAGCGAAATTAGGTAATCCTCTATCCCGACGCATCATTGTCACGCTTGCCGCAAGTGCACCACCGGAACTGTCTCCGCCCACCACTAATTTATTTGGATCTAAACCTAATCTGGAAGCATTGGAAAAGAGCCATTCGCTAGCCTCAAAGCAGTCCCAGAAAGGAGTGGGGAAGGGGTGTTTAGGGGCCAGTCGGTAATCCACCACAATGACCAGAGCACTTGTTTCCTCGGCATATGTCATGGCCCATTTCTTATGATGGGGCGCCTGCTTCATGAAATATGCACTGCCATAAAAATAGAGCAGACATTTTTCAGGTTTTTCAATGGTTTTCGGTTGGTAAAGCGTTAGAGTAATCAGTTCGTCATCATAAGAAGTCAGACGAATGGTTTTTTCTGATAGAGTGTTTTTAGTCGGTGTCAATTTTCTCAGCAAAGACAACGTAGTGTTTACAAAAGGTATGATAGCCGGAGATGCAGGCAAGGTTAAGAATTTCATGTGATTAAAATTTTCATAAATCAGATTCTTTGTCATTTTACTGTCCTCTTTCTAAAAGAATGTAGTTCAATAGTATCGGTATCTACTGAAGAATACAATTAAATGACCTTTATTACCAATTCATTATAAATTGTGAAAAGATATCATGTTTTAGTATTATTTAAATTATAATAATGTATAATATAAGCTAAGAGGAGTTATAATTAATACTTAGAGGAGATGCGTTGTGAAAAAATGGGTAATATCATCATTTGTTGCCTTTCTGGCTGCTCTGGCTTTAATTGTACCTGTACATATGCTCCGCAACCAGTATGCTGAGCAGGCCTATCAGGAACATCGTAATCAGGCACGCGAACATTTATCGTTTATTCGAAATAATATGCAGTCCAATCTTGACAACAGTTTATTTTATGCTGATTTTTTTGAAATGGTTATCCGACAAAATCCTGATATTTCCGACTATGAACTGCGGGAATATGCGCGATTGATTGTCGGCCGAAATCCCGTTGTAGATAATGTAACAATCGCCCAGGATGGTATCATAACATTTGTCTATCCTTCTTTAGGCAATGAGAAAGTAATGGGACTGTCTATTTTAGATGATGAAGAAAAAGAGACTACCTATATTTACTCTTCACGAGACAGTCATCTGACATTCGCTGAAGGGCCAGTGGATGCCGTACAAGGTGAACTTAAAATCTTTAATCGTAAACCGGTCTTCTCAAGATCTGTCAGTACAGAGAGCTTCTGGGGCTTTGCGACTGTAACTCTTGATTTTGAAGAACTGCTTCAGTCGACGTTTTCAGTCCATCAGCATCAGGACTATCGCTATGGCATAAACGTAACATCAGAATCAGGAGACCGTCTGACATGGGGTGACAATAGCGTGTTTGACGAAGAAGCAGTGATGCAGTCAATCACTCTTCCTGAGTCCAGTTGGGTGATTGGTCTAATGCCCACAGAAGGCTGGCGTACGAGAGATGGTTTGTTTCAACGAGAACTGATTGTTTTCTATACTCTTATCAGCATTATATTCTGTCTGGTCTTTTTCTTCAGTCTTCAATATGTGATAAAAAGAGAATTGTCAAGGAAAGATCCGTTAACAGGCGTCTTCAATAAACATACTTTTGAAAATATAGCCAGTCGTCTAATCCGTTATTCATCTCAAAAAAACGGTATTTTCCTTATCGATTTCAATGACTTCAAGCAGATTAATGATGAGTATGGCCATTTGGCTGGTGACAGAGTTTTAAAAATCTGTTCACAGAGGATGCGGGAGGTTGTAAAAAAATCAGATCGGGTTGGTCGCATCGGTGGGGATGAATTCATGATTGTGACTATGGATGTAGAAAATGAAGAGAATCTCGAAAAGATTGCTGAACGGATTACTACTTATATTCAAAGGCCAGTTAGATACAATGATCAGATTATTCGTCCCACTGTTTCTGTGGGGTACATCTTGACTAGTAACCTGGATGTTTTTGATCATTTGTATGATTCAGTTGATAAAAAAATGTATGAAAATAAGGGAGAGTTAAAACGTTTTTCTTCAGAATCTATTTAAATCGTTTTAATAAAAAGCTATGAGCAGATTTGACTTTTTGTATAAAAGTGAACTCTTCATAGCTTTTTTTGCATGTTCATTGTAGACTGGTAAAAGACGTACATAGAAAAGGATTGATGTTATGAGTAGGATAAAAAAACTGCCATTCTTTTGAGGATAAAAATAAAGTAAATGTAATGTTATCAAAATAAAGCTTTATCCACCGTCATTCTGAATAGTGAATGGCGGTTTTTTGTTGAATTAATGTTAAAATCGGACTGCAAATTTTTAGTTTAAAGCGTATGCTTTGATTTTTTCTCCTCTTCCTTAGTATTCTTAACGTAACCATATTGAAAGGAGTTTTATCATGCGTTTAGAAGATAAAGTAGCATTAATTATCGGTGGGACATCTGGAATTGGTGAAGCAACCGCAAAAGCTTTTGCAAAAGAAGGGGCTAAAGTGCTTGTCGGCGGTAGAAATAATGAAAAGGGTGAGCAGATAGTCGAAGACATTAGAAATGATGGCGGCGAGGCCCTTTTCGTCAAGGTAGATACGACTCAATTTGATGAAGTTAAACAAGCAGTACAGAGAGCACAGGATGAATACGGAACATTGGATATTCTATATAGTGGAGCAGGGATTCACGACAGCTACCAGACTGCTCTGGATATGGATGAAGAAGAGTACGACAAGCTCATGGCTGTGAACGTTAAAGGGCCATACTTGGCGGCTAAGGCTGCACTACCTGTTTTTCTTGAAAAGGGTAAAGGAACGATTGTTAATGTTGGATCTCAGGCGACACACGTTGCAGGGCCAGGCGGTTCGGCTTACGTGACATCCAAACACGCCCTTGAAGGCTTCACGAAGCAGCTGGCATATGATTTCGGATCGAAAGGAATCAAAGCTAATTTGCTTGCTCCGGGCTTCGTTGAGACTCCAATGACAGAAGGCATAGACGAAGAAAGACTCAAGGACATTCCGGCACAGCGGGCAGGCAAACCGGAAGAGGTGGCCGCACTCGCAGTATTTCTGGCCTCTTCTGAGTCGGATTACATGCACGGAACCTCAGTAACGATGGACGGTGGATGGGTAGTTGGCAGATAGAGATTAAATACCCAAATAACTGCTCAGATATTTTTATATAATTAAATTCAAACCTTTGAGTGCTTAAAAATACCGGTATTCAAGGGTTTTTGATTGTTATTGTTATTATGTGAGCAATTTAATCGAAAAAAGATGAAAAAACAAAATAAAAAGCTTTATTTTAGTCTTCTTATTTGTTAAACTATTCACATAAGATACGTAAGGAGAGAATAAACTTATGAAAAAAGTAATGAGCGCTTTACGATTTGTCTTCCGTAACGGTGAAACCTGGACAGTACGCCGTGAACATATTGGAGACTTATGGATAAAGCAAGTGACAACAAGTTTTGGTCGTATTGGTGATGAGTTTCAGGAAATCCACCCGTGTGAATCACTGAAGATAGAAATTGCTCACGAAGCAGACAGTGTCAATTCAGATGATATCAATAAAGGTGGACTCGAAGCAGGCATGTTTGCCAGAGTCGCTCAGTTTCAGGATATCGAAATGATGGATATTCTTTACAGAGACCGCTTGAATGGCGACAAACGAATGGCTGTTGAAAAAGACAGAATCTACTTCCCTTATAAGGCATTGGATACAGACGGACACGACAATGCTTATCAGTCGTCAGCTGTTCGCGGAGACAAGCTCTATATTGTAGTTGACCCGAATCGTACAGTTGAAGAGGTCTATCCTCCACTCAGCACCGCCCTTTAAATATGTGTTCCCTTACCTCAGTCAGATGGATAACCCCCATCTGGCTGTTTTTATT
>RECC01000045.1 GCA_007692455.1 Alkalibacterium sp.
ATGAAACGGTAAGCGGCAGCTTCATCCTCGACTTGTTCTACCACACTTCTACAGAAGAATAAATTTACCGAAACAGTGCAAGCCAAAACGGGTTTGCGCTGTTTATTTTTTATTCAAAATTAAATATTTTCAAAGGTGACAAAACGGATTTGTTCCGTTTTTCTTAAGAATTGTAATCGAATCTATGATAAGATGAAGAAAATAGTCAATTGAAAGAGGGAATGACCATGTCCTATTCAGAACAGATGATTGAAGCGATTCAGAATGAGGAATTAGATAAAGCAGATGACTTGATGCATGAGGCACTTATGAAGGATTCAGATGATGATTTGTTTGCCTTAGTCGAGACACTCTATGATTTAGGTTTTCTTAAAGAAACGAAAGAAGTGGTCCAGCACTTACTGGCTCTTCATCCGGAAGAAGAGGGGCTGAAGCTGACTCTCGCTGAAATCGCTCTGGAAGAAGGCCATGAACTGGAATCCTTTGAGTGGTTTGACCAGATTGATCAAGACAGTCCGTTTTACCCGCAGTCACTGCTGGTAGCGGCTGATTACTATCAGGTCCTGGACTTGCCGGAAGTGGCTAAGGAGAAGTTGAAGGAAGCAAAAGAGCTTTTGCCTGACGAACCCGTCATTGATTTTGCCCTGGGGGAACTGCTTTTTTCAGCCGGGAACTATAAGGAAGCCATTGTGCATTATGAAAAACTCATAGTAACGAATCACGTGGAGTTTGCCGGAGTCAGTCTAAATGGACGTCTGGGCAATGCCTATGCAGCAATTGGAGATTTAGAATCGGCTGTTAATTATCTGGAAGAGGCCGTGGACTTAAAAGAGACGAGCGACCTGTTGTTCCAACTGGGACTCATCTATTTCCAGAAAGAGGAATTTGACCGCTCAGCTAACTTATTTATGCAGGTAAAAGAGCAGGATCCGTCCTACTCATCCGTCTACAGTTATCTTGCTAAAGGATTCATGGAACAGCAGGACTTTAAGCAGGCTCTTGAAAATGTTGAAGACGGTCTAGTCTATGACAAGCATAATGCCGGCCTCTACGCAATGGGCGCAGAAGCGGCGTTGAGTCTGGGTGACGAGACAAAAGCGGAAGCCTACTACCGGGAAGCACTCATAATTGAACCGGATACTATTTCCGTGACACTGGCCTTTACTCATTTGCTTTTCAACCAGGAGCGATTCGAGGATGCACTGACTGTCATCATTCCGCGAATAGACAGCGGGGAAGAGGATCCGCAGCTGTTATGGTATGCGGCAATCGCAAACAATGAAGAAGAAGCCTTTGAAGATGCGCGCGAGTTTTATGACAAAGCAGCGATATATTTGTCTGACAATGCGGAGTTTTTAAAAGATTATGCCATTTTCCTGAGAGAAGACGGGGATAAAGAAGGCTTCATGAACACAGCCAAGTCCTATTTACGATTAAATCCAAACGATGACGAAGTAAATGAGTGGATTAAGTATGAAGATGGGCTATAAATTTGGTATACTATAAGTGAGCATAGATAAGGAGGGGAGTTTAAATGTCAAGTCGTATACAGTTAAAAGATAAGAAGAAGTTTTTGAAGTGGTTTCTTCAGCGCTATCAAATGAAGCGCCGAGAGTCAATGTGGATTTTAAATTATTTACTCAATCATGATATTGTACTCAACAAGACGAAGTTTGTAGAACAAGCTGACAAAACTCCTCGTGGAATTAAAATGGCTGCGGTAGGTGTAGATGACGAGCCTTTCCGATTCTATAAAGAGGGCCAGGAATTTGATCACCCCGAACAGGCTTTTCACGAAGTCAGATTGAACTGGCACACAGATTTGTATATAGAACTGCTGTTTCAGGATGCATTCTTGTCACCTGAGTATGTAACAGTTCTGGAAGACAATCCGTTTGCGAAATGGAATGACCGGTTAACCCCGGACATTGATGAGGAAGTAGATGACGCTGTGGATGCCTTTTATCTGCAGGAACAGCGCCAGCAGCTGCTGGACGCAATCGATCAAGCCTTGGAGACAGACAATAAAACCGATTTTTATTCATTAGTTAAAGAACTGAAAGCCATAGAAGATAAGATGGAAGCGAACTGCTCACCATCCTGATACTGAACCATTACCAAACTGATTTAAAGGAGCAGTAAGATGACAGATATGAAAGACATGCAGAAACAAGTCGACGAGTATATCGGCCAGTTCAAGGCCGGCTACTTTTCTCCTTTAGGTCAGCTTGCCCGTTTAACAGAAGAGGTTGGAGAATTAGCTCGTGAAGTGAACCATCATTACGGTGAAAAACAGAAAAAAGAGTCAGAGACAGATAAGGCGCTCGAAGAGGAAATCGGAGACGTCTTATTTGTTCTGATTAGCCTGTCTAATTCACTCGATGTGGACTTGTCCGATTCATTCGAACAGGTCATGAAGAAATTTCATGAGAGAGACGCCTATCGTTTTGAACGGGTTGACGGTCAGTCAGAAGAGTCAAACTAACACAGCGTATTATTTACAACTCTGCCATTGAGTCATTTGCACTATTCGGTTGAGATACAAAGGAGAGAAGGAATTAAGAGATGAGCTTTTAATTCCGCAATTATGACAATGAAGGTGCCGATTAAAGGTGAATTTAAAGACGCATTGCCAGTCATTGAGACCCTGCAGGATGCCGGTTTCGAGGCATATTTTGTTGGAGGAAGCGTAAGAGATGTGCTTCTGGGAAAAGAAGTCAATGATGTGGATATTGCGACAAGTGCCTTTCCTGAAGAAATCAAGCGCCTGTTCAAAAAAACCGTTGATGTAGGCATTGAACACGGAACGGTAATGGTTTTGATGGATGGCGAAAGTTATGAAGTAACCACATTTCGGACCGAATCGACGTATCAAGATTACAGACGTCCTGATTCGGTCACTT
>RECC01000087.1 GCA_007692455.1 Alkalibacterium sp.
AATAAAAAGTACATCCTTTCATAATGAAGGATGTACTCGAGTTAGTTATTTTTCATTTATATTTAACAGCTGGTCTACTGCTTCCTGATGTCTTCGAGGACTTCGTGCACCGTTCTGGATAACCTGTTCCATTCCTGCAAACGCAGCTTGTTTTCTTCAAGAGCCGGCTGCAGCATCACTTCAGAAAATGTGCGGGCTTCCCAAATGAGAGGGTTGTCTGCTGGAGAATCCAGATCAATAACTTGTTCTTCTCTCGTCCGGGCATCTACTAAACTGGCCTGTTCCAGACCCGTTATTGCATCCAGAACAATTGTCTGCTCAGAACTATAGACTTCTGAGTGCTGCAGAGAGGTGTTGATTTTGCCATAATTCAGTGTGACATCAAACTCAGGGTACCTCAACACTGCCGTTCCTTTTCCATCTACACCTGTGCGAATTTTCTGAGAAAAGGAGTGAACTGACTCGGGCTTGCCGAACCAGCTGACAGCGGCATAGACCGTATAGATACCTAAATCGTTAGCTGCTCCTCCGGCAAATTTGGTTGAGAATATAGCCGGTTCTTCTCCAGAAAGCACCTTATCATAGCGTGACGAATATTTGCTGTAAGTAAGAGATGCGCCGTATACGTCAGGAAGTGCTTTTATCTGTTCCGTTATTTTTATGAAGTTCGGTTCGTGAATGTGTCTGGCAGCTTCGACTACCACTTTGCCGTTTTTCTCGGCAGTCTGTGTTAGTTCATCCCACTCAGCGAGTGAAGTGACCATCGGTTTCTCCACAATAGCGTGCTTTTTATGATTGAGGACAGCCATAGCCTGTTCAAAATGCAGACTGTTCGGTGAGGCGATGTAAATGACGTCAATGTCTTCATCCGTCAAAAAGCTTTCCCAGTCTGAATAGGCTTTTTCTGCCTTGAATTTTGCTTTAAAATCGTTAGCTGTGCTGTCCGTCCGTGAATAGACTGCTTCAAGTGAGTAGGCGCTGCTCAGAACTGCTGCTTCTATAAACTGTTCAGTAATTGAACTCGTTCCTATTGTTCCTAGTTTTAACTTTGTCATGTCTCTCTCCTTTAAGCTTTATATCACATGAATAACGTCTGCTTAGGTCAGCGTGACCACGATGATTTCTGGACGGTTGTTGATTCGAAGCGGAAAGCTTGAATTGCCTAATCCGCGCGAAACGAGCATCCGCTTAGTCCGGTCTTCTTCATCACTGAAAAAGCCAAAGTCATATTTTGGAAACCACCCTTGTCCCGGAGCATAAACGCCTCCTAAAAAAGGCAGAATTACTTGACCGGCATGTGTATGGCCACTGAAGATTAATGCGGGTGATTTGGTTTTGTCGTAACCGTAGTGCTTGAAATATTCCGGTCTATGAACCAGCAGCAGTTTAGGCAGTGGTTCCATAGATGGCGTCAGTGCAATCGATTTAAGAATAGGCTGAGGAACTGTAGACCGGTTCACACGCTCAGAAAGTCCCATTATAACCAAAGCTTCCTCGTCCGAGTTATTTTTGACAGATACTGCCTGATTCAGCAAGAGCTTAACGTTAGAGGACTTCATAATTGCTTTGAACTCATCAAACGATCCGCTGGCTATGTCATGGTTTCCGGTCACAACATATGTAGGGGCTGTCTGACTGCATAATTCTGCAAAACGTCTCAAGGGCGTTTCCGAAAGGGTTTCCAGACCGGCCTGAACCAAGTCTCCAGTTACGAGTATCATATCCGGATTCTCATTCTGTGTTTTATCTATAATGGTTTCAATGTAACTTTTATTCGTTCGGGGACGCAAATGAAGATCGGTTAAATGAACGACTTTTTTTCCCTTTAAATCGGGATGAAGACCTGGAATGGTTATGTCATAACGCGTTATTTTTATCAGGTAACTTTGAACATATAAATAAACAACTAGTGCAATGACAAGTGCTAAAAGTATCCATGCCATTTGATTTCCTCCAATACTGCATCTTATTTTTTTCAAAAGACTAATCCTATTGTATCACAGAAAGGCTTTCATACGCGCTGTTTTATCTTAATAAACTTCACTGTCATTACTATTTTTAAAATTATATTTGCACCTTCCTCTTCTAGCCTCCTGTTTACTTCATTCATTTATAATCACCAAAAAAGCCTGCGAAATCAGGCTAACTGATTTCAACAGACTTCTTTTGTATTGTTATGATAATGCAGATTTTCAAACGAGATGGATCGGATAACTTTTCTCTCACTAATGTCTTCTGCCATTAAGGATACGGACGCTGCATTCATTTGGAAAAGATCGTTCCATTCCATATGATAACGACTAAGAATCTTATCCAGCGGACAGTCCAGTTCGCCATCTGCGTTTTCAATAAGCTCATTCTCTCTGATGAGCAACTCCTTGGATTCGGTCGGTGTATCAATTACGTATATAAATCGTTTTTTCATACTGGTCATCTCATCCCTACTCTCTCACTTACACATAAATTGATAGGGCAAATTTAGGTCGTGTCCTACTTTGCATACTTTAATTATACAGATTGTCTGTATAATTGTCTGTGTCAAAATTAAGGCGTTTTAGTGTATTATCTTAGCCATAATTGTGACAGGAATTTGAAAGATAATCCGAAAATATGATGTCTATAACATGTTTATACTTTTCTTATTTATCTTATATTAATGTATAAACTCACAGTTCACGTTTATATTTTTTCAGGATACTAGCTGTGCATTTATCAAATATATAATCTGAAAAAATAGTAATCGCTTACTTAGAAAAATGTCAAAATAACTGTTGTAATTCCCTTTCCTAAGGCATATAATGAGAAACAACACATTTTCTCATTATATTCTAATTTAAGGTGAGAGCTAAAAAGGAGAGGGTTAAAATGAAACAGAAAAGAGAACAATGGGGGTCCCGGTGGGGCTTCATATTAGCAGCAATGGGATCAGCAGTAGGATTAGGTAATATCTGGCGATTTTCCTATGCGATGGGCGAAGGTGGAGGCTCAGCCTTTTTAATTATTTATCTTTTAGCTGTTTTACTGATCGGCTTTCCAGTGATGCTGATCGAATTTTCCATCGGGCGACGCACACAGACGGATGCGATTGATGCGTTTAAAAAAATTGCTCCGAAGTCCGGCTGGTTTATCGCTGGCGTAATGGGCGTTTTGGCAGCCTTTATGATTTTGTCATTTTATGGTGTTATTGGTGGTTGGTCACTGCGTTACCTGTTTGAATACCTGACAGGCGGTATCAGCGGAGATTCCTCAGACTTCTTCGTTGGCTTTATTGGAGGTACATTTACACCAGTATTGTGGCAGTTGCTCTTCATGGCAATGACAATTGGTATTGTTTATCTGGGTGTCCAGAAAGGCATTGAGCTGTCCAGTAAATGGATGATGCCGATTTTGAGTTTTCTACTGATTGCACTGGCAGGTTACAGCTTAACTCTGGGTGGAGCAAGTGAAGCCTTTGCCTTTATGTTCCAGCCTGAATGGGATGCCTTCAGAGATCCGCAAGTTTACCTGTCAGCCATGGGTCAGGCATTCTTTACACTAAGCTTGGGAATGGGCGCCATGTTGACTTACAGCAGTTATCTTGATCCGGAAGAACGTCTGACTTCTTCAGCAGCGATTATTATTGCCTTGGATACATTATTTGCTTTAGTATCCGGTCTGGTTATCTTCCCTGCTTTGTTCGCTTTTGGACTGGATCCGGCAGAAGGTGCTGGACTTGTGTTCATTGTACTGCCTAATATTTTTGAAGCTTTAGGTGGTGTGGGTACACTTGTCGGCCTTGTATTCTTTGTTCTTCTATCGATGGCGGCACTGTCATCGGCTATCTCACTACTTGAAGTAGCCGTTGCTTACTTCATCCGCAAAACAAATTTGGGACGTAAAAAAGTCACATTAATTGTTGGCCTTGTTATTTTTGCACTGGGTGTTCCCTCCTCCCTTAGTCAGGGAGCTATGGATATTACAGTCTTTGGTGCTCCTTTCTTAGACTTCATGGATGCCTTCACCGGAAACCTGCTTCTGCCTCTTGGCGGTTTGATTATGGTTCTGTTTGTCGGCTGGACATGGACGAAAAAAGAAATCCTGCATCACGGAGATGTCGGCCAGCAAGCCTGGGGACCACTCTACGTCTTTACTGCAAAATTCGTAGCACCTGTTGCTATCCTGCTTGTTTTAGTCATCGGTCTAATGAACTGGTAAAAACCGAAACAATTAATCTATTATAGTAATGAAAATTCCCTCGTGCAGATTGGTTGTTCTGCGCTGGGGAATTTTTTCAAGTTTTATAGTTTGTTTTGTCTAATGCGGTGTATTGCATGACGGCTGTCCAGGGATTAGGCGCTATTCTTTACTAGTCCATCAACTTAACTTACAATATCTTATTCAGTTGTGCCTATTAATTTAGAAAGCATGAAACCGTCTGCCTGGCGCTCGCTAAGTGTACCCAATCTCCCTCGATAGCATGAACTCAGCCCTCAGCTACTCCGCCAGTTAGCCTTATCTTCCACGATAGCACTAACTCAGCCCTCACTAATCAGCTCAGTTATCTCTATCTTGCTATACTCTCTAAATTAATGTCAAATATCAGCGAAGTTACGCTTATCTTCAATCAAAAGTTTTCCTAAAAAGTGAGTAGCTTACGTTTGACCATACAAAAAAGCAGCGCCATTTTGCATGAGTCTGCAAGAATGGCGCTGCTTCTATTATTTTCTATTAAAGTTCCGGAGTGTTGTCTCCAGGTGTGCTTGGTTTCGCACTTTCTTTTTCAATTTTCTCGTCAGCTCTTTCAAGCTGTTTTTTAGCAAAGTCGCGTCCACCTAAACCGAATGCAATGGCGAAAGCTACTCCAAGACCACCGAGGATTGCCATGAAGGCAAAGTTCACGATGCTTGTTGCAAAGTTCAGCTGATCAAGTGCCATGAATGTAGCGAACACTATTAGAATGTACTTGACCAGTACTCCAGCTAAGCGGCTGCCTGTTGCTTTTCGGATACCTGATGACAGCATCTGTCCACCAACAAAGGCCAGTCCAATGATAATCGCGGCAAACAGTACATTTGGCAAGTATGCAATAATAGATGCGACAATCACATTAAGCATTTCAAGGTTTAAAGCATTGAGTGCTTCAACCAAGAAGAATAAGCCGATTAATGCTGCTACAATCTGTCCGGCTAATTTAGCCAAGTCAATATCGACATTTCCAGATTTTCTCAAATAAGAAGAATATTTATTGAAGCCTGTTCCTCTGAGTAAATCAGTAACAATATCACCAGCAAATTTCGCCAGTACCACACCTACTGCCAGCAATACAACTGCAACCAGGATGTTAGGGATAGCCTGTAGAATTGTGTTGAGGACATCACTAACCGGTTGTGCAATGGTGTCGATGTTTAACACATCAAGTGCCACTAAAACAATTGGTACGATAATCAGGAAGTATACGATATTAGCTAATACATTTGCGATTGTTCCTTTGTTATCTTCAACTGCCTCTGTGTCAGTGCTTGGACCAGCTATCTTATTAAGGAAGCGGTCAAGGTTTGCGGCTACTGCAAGGTTATATACCAGGTTCTTGACAAACTTCGCTGCGTAGAAACCTAATATAAGAATAACAATGGCTGATATGATATTAGGCAGGAATGCAAAGGCATTATCCAACATGTTCTGGATTGGCATACCGATTGACTGAAGGTTGAATGTCTCGAAAATACCCGGCAGGAACAATACCCAAACTAGGAAATACCCAACTTTTCCGAGTGCGGTAATCATCGCATGTCCTTGCTGCTCATTATTAGCTGCTCCCCATTTCTGAAGGCGTGTAGCTAAACCGGCTGCTTCCAGTCCCTTGGTGATTGCTTTTTTCACTAAAATGGCAACCAGCCAGGCGACGACAATAAGTACTAACCCCATCAACAAACGAGGAAGAAAATCGATAAACGTATTCAGTCCTCTTTGAAACGAATCTCCAACATTATCCATACTATCTGCTCCTTTTCCTAAATATTTATTTTGTATCTATTCCAAGTATAGTCAAGGAGCCTAATTAGAACAAATAATATGCATTGTATCGCTATCAATGGTTAATATATAAAAAAACTCCTGAATACTAACAGGAGTTTTTTATCAAATTAAACTTTTCAGTTTTTCACTATTATTCTTCAATATACATGTAATGAGCAGGTTTCTTGTCCAGGTAAAATACGCCTACTCCACCAATACCTAGGTGAGCTGCAAGAACTGCCCCAATATCGAAAATTTGTACGGATGCTTCAGGAATTGCTTCTCTTACCATTTTCTCAAGAAGCTGAGCACTTTCGATATCATTTACATGACTGATGGTAATCAGCTGGTCGGTAAATGAGCCGACGCCTTTTTTCGTTTCTTTAATCATGCGTTTATAAATACGGTCCTGCCCACGAACCAGTTTCTTCAAATAAATACCCGTTTCATTGACTGAAAGATACGGCTTTATACTCAACGCATCGCCGGCAGCTCCAGCAGCTTTAGGAAGACGTCCTCCTTTAACCAGCCATTTGAGATTGTTTAAAGTGAAATGATATTGGATATGTTCAGTGTTTTGGCGTGTCTGTTCGACAACCGTTTCAAAATCCAGGTTCTGACGAGCCATTTCCATTGCCTGCAAAGCCAGTAGTGCGCCCCCACCAGATCCGCCTTTGGAATCGATGACTTCCAGATTCATATCCGGATACTTTTCTTTATACGATTCAAAAATGGTCTGGGCCACCTGATAGGTTCCGGAGAACTGACTGTAGATGCTGATATAGATAACATCTTCGCCACGTTCCCGACAGGCATCCAGTGCATCCAGAATCGTTTTTGGAGAGACCTGAGAAGTTTTTGGCATATTGCCCTGCTCCATGTAGCTATGGACATCTTCCAAAGACATCTCTACCTGATCAAGATAATCCTTTTCATTAATGATGACACTCAATGGAAGAAAGTCGTAGTCGTATGTTTTTTTCATGAAAGCATTCTGATCAATGCCTGAATCAATTAATATTTTTATCATGTCAATCGCCTCGGTTCTATTTTAGTTAGACAGCAGTTCTTTGATTTCATCTATACTTAACTGTTCTGCATAATGACGGTTCCAGACCGCATGTAGATGTTTGGCTGATACTGTACCATATATAGCAAGTAAATTTTCTTTCCATTTATGGATGATGTCAGCTGCATGGAAGTCGGATTGAACTGATTTCGTTTCCTCAGACACCAGTTCGTTGTGCATCCCAGCTGCCTTTAGAATTTCTTCCGGAATAATCAGCATATAAGATTCATTCACGTACTGTACAAATATAAACCCTTTTTCTATCAGCGGATTTAAACCGACAATACTTTCAAGTGATTTCACCACATAGATGGACTGTTCCTGACTGGGAAAGCGTCCGATGACATCCTCCAGAATTTCCTGGTAAACTGTTTGAGCCTGTTCTTCTATTATTTCAGCCAATTCTTTTGCCACTTTGCTTTTTTTCCAGCTTTTTGGAACAGAACTGTTCAAACTGTCTGCAATTTCGAGCTGTTGGGTTTTCGTATACCCCATCAGCAGGTTTTCCAGACCGTAATTTACGTTCGTTATTTTAGTTAATTTAGTTATCTTATCCATACCTTTGTCCCTCTCTTTAAACTGGAAAAATTTAAGCGCCTGCCTTCAGGCTTCAATCCATTCGAGATTTAGAATCTCTACTTCATATTGCTCCTCAATATCTTTGAGAGCTGATTCTATCTGCTGGCGGCACAGCAGACGGTTACTGCCAACTACGCCAAAGCCCAAAACAGTTTTATTATGTAGTTCCCAGTCTTCTACTTCTGCAGTACTGAGATGATGCCGATTTTGTGTGCGATGAAGAATACTCTTCACTGTACTGCGCTTTTCTTTCAAAGAATAAGAATCAAAAATCAGGAGTGTCACTTCTGCACCCATTACTATCATCTGTATCTCCTCCAGTTTTAACTCTATAAATCGTAGCATTCTTTGGACGAGTTGGCAATAAACAGGTATAATTTCTAGGAAGATATTATATCATTATGTATAATACACTACTTTTTTTATTTTTGAATTTTCAGATGACCATTACTCATGGTAGCATATAAATATGAAGAAATTTTAATTTTCTTTTTTATTCTTATAGATTGTATTGCGTTTCACTTGTAGATTCGTTATCTTAATACTTATGTATTAGAATTATGTCACAATCATCAGGGAGTTAATTATGAGAACATTAAATTTATTTGAATGGTCAAAAATATCCTATGTAGCTAAGGGAATTCTCGTAGGTGTACTCGTTGGTATGGTTGTCAGTTTATTTAGAGTCTCAATAGAAATGCTTTTGACTTTTTCAAGAGATGTTTACGTTTTTTTAAACGACCAACCTATCTGGATATTAGGGTGGATGGTTGTTATTTTAGTTATCGCATTTATTATCTCTATTATGGTTAGAGATGAACCGGACATTAAAGGTTCTGGTATTCAGGATATTGAAGGACAGCTGCATGGTGTTCTGAAATTAAACTGGTTCTCCATATTATGGAGAAAATTTGTAGGTGGTGTGCTCGGAATTGGGTCAGGACTTGCACTAGGTCGAGAAGGTCCCTCCATTCAATTAGGTGGTGCAGTCGGCCAAGGAGTCAATCACTTCCTTAAAGGAAATCATTCCCAGGAAAACATACTTATTTCAGCCGGTGCCAGTGCAGGACTTTCAGCAGCATTTAATGCCCCTGTTTCAGGTATCATGTTTATTCTTGAGGAAGTTCATCATAAATTTTCAGGTGTACTTTTATTGACGGCTTTTTCTGCCTCAATTACTGCTAATTTTATTGCTTATCAAATTTTCGGAGTTCAACCTGCTCTTGATATTGGCTCGTTAATGAAGTTTCCGCTGGAACACTATGGACACTTAATATTAATGGGCATCTTCCTTGCTTTAGGTGGCTGGGTATACCAGGAAGTGCTAATGGTTATGCCTTCACTGTATAGAAAATTACCGATACCGCCATATCTTCATGGCTTTGTGCCCTTTATGCTGATTATTCCCATTGGACTTTATCTTCCTGATATGATGGGTGGAGGCACGGGGATTATTACAAATATCAGTTCCAACAGATTATCCACAGGTTTATTAATAGGTATTTTTCTATTTCGATTTGCATTTTCACATATTTCTTATGGTTCAGGCTTACCTGGCGGAATCTTCATTCCCGTACTGAGCCTCGGTGCTTTACTCGGTGCTATCTACGGAAATGGTGCTTTGGCGGTTACGGGTATTGAAGATATATTTATCCGTAGCTTCATTATTTATGCTATGGGTGGTTTACTGACTGCAGTAACTAAAGCTCCTCTTACGGCTGTAATGCTGATTACCGAGATGACCGGAACGGTTACTCAACTGATGCCGCTGGCAGTTGTTTGTCTGACTTCCTATGTCGTCGCTGATTTCCTTGGATCCGATCCTGTCTACGAAGAGCTACTCCAGCGAAAAATTCATCAAATACCAAAAGTATTTGAAGGAGAGGTACTCGAATTCCAAATAGCTGTCGAACCGGATAGCGATTTGGATGGCATGATGGCTCGTTATTTGAGACTGCCATATGGTTCCAAATTAATCAAAGTTAGACGCCATCAGAATGAATTTATCCCACACCAGGATACTGTATTCTGGGCAGGCGATGAACTGGTCATTAATTCGGACAGTGGCTTTGTATCTGAAGTCAAAAAACACCTCGACAAACTGAATTAATTCACAAATTACAACTTCATTAAGGAGATTTACATGAGACACAAAAAATATATAGACTGGTCGAAAATCGGTTACGTCTTGAAAGGTATTCTAGTGGGTGCTGTTGCCGGTGCAGTCGTCAGTGCCTTTCGAATGGCTATTTATGTCACTTTAAACTTTATGCCGACGGTTTATGCTTTTCTTAGAGAGAATCCCACCTGGATTTTTGGCTGGACTGCCCTCATTGTGCTTATTGCTTTTCTGGTCATTTTGATGGGCAGAGACGACCCGGATATTCAGGGGAATGGAGTAGCCGAACTGAAAGGTCAGTTACAAGGCACCCTTAAATTAAACTGGTGGTCTATTTTATGGAGAAAGTTTATCGCCAGTACTCTTGTCTTAGGTATGGGGGTCCCTGTTGGTAGAGAGGGCCCTTCCATCCAGGTAGGTGGAGTCGTCGGGCAAGGGATAAACACGTTCCTAAAAGGTAATAAATCTCAGGAAAACATTTTAATATCCAGTGGTGCAGCTGCCGGTTTATCTGCAGCCTTTAATGCCCCACTGACAGGGCTTGTCATTATTCTGGAAGAGGTACACCACCGCTTCTCAGGAATACTAATTTTATCTGTTTTTTCTGCATCGGTTACTGCTAACTTTATCGCCTTCCATATTTTCGGATCTCAGCCTGCTTTAGCTTTAGGTAGGATGGCTGAATTTCCTCTTGAAAAATATTTTTATCTAGCGGTGCTCGGCGTTTTCTTAGCTCTAGCCGGCTGGGTTTTCCAAAAAACTGTGTTTATCATGCCAAAACTGTATGCAAAATTGCCTATTCCTGTCTATTTACTCGGATTTATCCCCTTTCTGATTGTTATACCTACTGGAATCTTCTGGGAAGACATGCTGGGAGGCGGAACGGGTGTGATAACTGACATAGCTTCTGTTCGCACTGCTACATTGACTCTTCTAGCTATACTGGCTTTTCGTTTTATTGCCTTCCATATTGCTTATGGTTCAGGTATTCCTGCCGGGATGCTTATTCCCATGCTGACAATCGGTGCAGTATTAGGTGGGATTTTTGGAAATCTGGTTCTGAGAGGAACGGGACTAGAAGATGAATTCATCAGAAACTTTGTCATTTTTGCCATGGGTGGCTTTTTTACAGCCATTTCTAAAGCTCCGCTGACAGCTATAGTACTTCTAACCGAAATAACCGGTTCAATTACTCAAATGATGCCGATTGCTGTGGTTTGTCTTACTGCCTATATCTTTGCTGATATACTGGGGCTGGAGCCGATTGATGAAATCACTCTATATAATAAAACAAATCGTTTTCCAACGGTTTTTGAAGGAAAGATGATTTACACGGACGTATTTGTTGAACCGAATAGCTATTTGGATGGGATGCACATGAGCCAACTTTTGCTGCCCTATAATGCGAAATGTATTCGCGTAAAGCGTCATAGTCATGAATTTATGCCTCACAGCGATACTGTTCTACTGTCAGGTGATGAACTACAAATTGCCTGCGATCAGGGATTCGTTGTACAGGTAAAAAAATATATCAATAAGTTGAATTAATATTGTCACCCCTATTCTCATTTCTTTTAAAGAGAATAGGGGTATTTTAATGCTATTATTTTTTTATTATTATGGTAAAATGATTCTCGTACACATTACTCATGGACTAATTAAAAGGAGCACATTATGCATTACATATGGATGGCAATTAAAGGTATATTTATTGGTATTTCAAATATTATTCCCGGTGTATCGGGAGGAACGATGGCAGTTTCGTTTGGTATTTACGATGACGTCATTCATGCATTCACGCATATCCGAAAAGAAAGAAAAGCCAGTTTTAAAATACTTGTCCCGCTTATTATCGGTGCGCTCATTGGAGTAGCCGGTTTTTCAATGGTCATTGAATGGCTGCTGGCGTCATACACACTTTATACGGCATTTGCCTTTGTCGGTTTGATTTTAGGTGGCTTGCCCATTTTACGGACCTCATTTAGAAAGAGCCTTGAAGTGGAGGGCAAAGCAGTGGGGGCAACTCATATCATCCTGTTTATCCTCTTCTTTATACTCGTAGCTTGGATGGGTGTGGCAGAAGTTGCAGGTGGCGGTGTTCAAAGCGTTTCGCTTGGTGTTGGACCAATGGCTGCCTTGTTCTTTGTCGGTATTATTTCAGCAGCGGCGATGGTTATACCTGGTGTGAGCGGGTCACTTCTCATGCTGATTATCGGTTACTATTATGCCGTTATCTATACGATTAATGGTTTTACAGAAGCGCTCGGTACATTCAATATGGAAAACCTGATTCCTTTTACCATCCTCCTCTTGGCTTATGCATTTGGAATGGTCGTCGGCATCATTTTAATCAGTAAAGTTATTGATTATTTCTTCAAAACTCAGCCCGGATTCACTTATGCTTCCATCTTAGGCTTGGTGATGGCTTCTCCTGTAGCGGTTGTTTCCAATACGAATGCCCTGGCTGATCTGGATGGCAGCGGCGGACTCATGAGATTTCTGTTAGCTGTGCTAATAGCAGCCGGCTGTTATGCACTGACTTATGCGATTGGAAAAACAGAGGATTCTACTAAAGCCATTCCGGAAGAATCAAAACCAGTATCTGATCGTTAATATTACAACAATAAACTCCCTCGCTCATTCCTTTAACGAAAAGCGAGGGAGTTTTATTATGCTGGTCAATCTTCTTCTGCTTCATTCTGCAGTTCATCAATCAGTGCATTCATCTCTTCAATCTCTTTTTCCTGTGCCTCAATGATTTCATCAGCAAGCTCCTGGACTCTGGGATCTTCCAGATTGGCCCGTTCGCTTGTCAATATAGCTATGGAATGGTGCGGAATCATCGCTCTCATCCAGGAAGTGTCATCTACTGTGGACTGACTTCTGACCAAAAAGAGCATGAGTGCAAAGACAACGACTGCAGAACCCAATATCACTGCATTCACTTTTTTGTTAGTATACATATTCCACATAAACAGAAGCATGACTACGGTCATTACAGCCCCCATCATGATTGCCATAAATATTCTGGTCTGACTGAATTCGAAATGACCGACCTCATAAATATTAAAATACATTATAAAATACATGATTACAGTAGAGGTCAGGATCATTAGGCCAAAGCGAATATATTTTTTCATTGTTTTTCTCCTTTCTTACCTTCCAGACTCTCTTTCAATGCCTTTTCTGTTTTATGGTCAAAGGCTACCAGGTAGACAGTTTCAACGGTTGTGTCTTTACCACCTTCCTCCCGCAGAGTTTTCACTGCGATGCTTGATGCCTCTTCTAATGGATAACCGTAAATCCCTGTACTTATAGCAGGGAAAGCGAGTGTTTTCAGCTCTTTCTCATTGGCCCTCTTTAAACTGTTTTTGTAGCAGGCCTCCAGTTTCTCAGGTTCGCCGCTTTCACCGTCACGGTATACTGGCCCCACTGTGTGAATCACATATTCTGCTGGAAGATCAAAACCGGGCGTCAGTTTGGCTTCACCCGTTTCTGATCCATTCAGTTCTTTGCATGCTTCTTTCAGTTCAGGACCGGCAGCCCGGTGAATTGCACCATCTACACCCCCACCTCCTAATAGAGACTTGTTCGCAGCGTTTACTATCGCGTCAACTTCCAGCTTGGTAATGTCTTCTCTTATGACTTTAATTTCCATTTTCCTCGCTCCTTCACTAACTACTGATTTGATTATATCGTAAGAAAACTGAATTTATCTTGCAACGAATAAGGCTCGAGAGTGGAAGATACTCAATAGACATTGAGTATCTGCAAAATCCCATTTAAAAACAGCTTATTTAGCAAAAACTATTGATTAACAGCTTCTCACTTTACTATTTGGTAATCGAGTCAAATTATTTCTTTTCCGTTGTCGCGATTGGAGTAACTCGGCAGAGTGCTTCTATGCC
>RECC01000008.1 GCA_007692455.1 Alkalibacterium sp.
ATGGGAATTTTATCGTAAAACAGGCCAGTTATGGCAGGTAGGACAGTTTAAGCATAATAAGAAGCACGGACGGTGGCTGCGTTACAGTAAAGAAGATAAGCTGGAATACGATGAAGAATTCCGTGAAGGTAAACAGATAAAAAAATAAGCATCTAAGCGAATGAGAGCAGAGACGGAATTTTCTACTGTCTCTTTTTTTAATGCTGAAAACGCTACCGTGATTATACATAAAAAATACACTAAACACTGTTTTTAAACATTTAATGCCTTTTTTCATAAATTATCTTGCATAAATATATTCAAGATGGTATTATTCTTTTCAAGTCAATTAAGAAAAGGGAGAATGGAATGATGAAAAAGAGTATAAAAGGTGTACTGGTATTATTTGTTTTTATAAGTGGTTTATTCATTTCTGCGGATACAGTATTTGCAGATGACGGGTCAGCGCTTGAGCGTATTCAGGATGAGGGTGTACTTGTTGTGGGGACAAGTGCCGATTTTCCTCCATTTGAATTCTATGCGGTAGTGGATGGCGAACGTCAAGTTGTGGGTATGGATATCATGATTGCCCAAAAAATTGCTGACGATTTGGGAGTGGAACTGCAAATTCAGGATATCGGCTTTGACAGTCTGCTTCCGGCGCTTGAAGCACGAAACGTGGATGTCGTCATTGCGGGGATGACGCCAACGGCGGAACGTCGTAGAAGTGTTGATTTCTCAGATATATATTTTCAGACCTTCCAGAATATAATGGTTCGTTCAGCTGACCAGGACGTTTACGACTCTATTGAATCGTTAAGTGGTCAGCGTATCGGTGTTCAGTCTAGTTCTTTACAAGAGGGACTTGCGGAACAGATTCCGGATGCAGATATTATGAGTCTGACCGATCTGAGTGATTTGCTGCTGGCGTTAAAGACGAATCGTATTGAGGCCATTGTCATGCAGGGACCGAATGCGGAAGCACATGCGGGTCACGACGAAGATCTCTATACCTTTATCGCTGACTTTGATATGGATGATGATGATGCCGGTTCTGCCATTGCCTTTAGACAAGGCGAAACGTCTCTTGTGGAAGCAATCAATGAGAGTCTTGCAGAAATCGAGGAGCAGAATCTGACTGAAGAGTACTTGGCGACTGCCGGCGAGTATATGGCTCAGGAGAGTGCTGAAGAAGGATTTATAGCCAGCTACTGGGAGTATTTTCGTGACGGGACATTAATCACCTTGCTAATTTCAGCTGCAGGGGTGGTGTTCGGGTTGATTCTCGGTTCCTTGCTGGCGCTGATGCGTCTGTCTAAGAACATTATTTTAAGACTGCTGGGAACCACTTATGTTGAATTCGTTCGTGGGACACCGCTTCTAATTCAAGTCATGTTCATTTATTTTGCTTCAGGTATGTTCTTTAATTTGCCTGCTTTGACAGCCGGTATTATTGCAGTGTCACTCAACTCAGGTGCTTACGTTGCAGAGATTATCAGAAGTGGTATTAATTCAGTTAACAAGGGTCAGAATGAAGCGGCGCGAAGTTTAGGGATGAGCAAGAAGCAGGCTATGCGTCATATTGTCTTCCCTCAGGCCTTGAAAAACATCTGGCCGGCACTCGGTAATGAATTTATTACGATTATCAAAGAATCATCCATCGTCTCAGTCATTGGTGTTGGAGAGCTGATTTTCCAGACACGAGTGGTGCGTTCCATCTCGTTCCAGGGTATTCTGCCTTTATTCGTGACCATGCTGATTTACTTTACGTTAACGTACAGCTTGACGAAGCTATTGAATTACTATGAAGGGAGCATGAATCATGATTAAAGTGAACCAGTTGAAAAAATCATTTGATAAAAACGAGGTGCTGAAAGATCTCAATGAAGAGGTCTTACAGGGAGAAGTGGTAGTTATTATTGGGCCCTCCGGTTCAGGAAAATCGACTTTTCTGCGTTGTCTCAATTTACTGGAAGAGCCTTCTGATGGGGAGATTGTATTTGAAGGGACAACGTTGACAGGACTTAATGAAAAAGATCTGAATCAGCTGCGTCAGAAAATGGGTATGGTGTTTCAGCAGTTTAATCTGTTTCCTCATATGACAGCCAAGGAAAATCTGACCATTGCACCGATAAAATCCAAGGGCGTCGAAGTTAATGAAGCCAATCAAAAGGCGTCCCAGCTCCTGCAGCAGGTAGGGTTGGGCGATAAGGAAGATGCGTATCCGGCCAATTTGTCCGGTGGTCAGCAGCAGCGTGTAGCGATTGCTCGCGCGCTGGCGATGGACCCGGATGTCATGCTCTTTGATGAACCGACTTCGGCTCTGGATCCGGAAATGGTCGGTGAAGTGCTGAAAGTTATGAAGGATCTGGCCAAGTCCGGTATGACAATGGTCGTGGTAACGCATGAGATGGGCTTTGCACGAGAAGTGGCTGATCGTGTGCTCTTCATGGATGACGGCATTATTGTCGAACAGGGGACTCCGGACGCTATTTTCTCTAATCCAAAAAATGAACGAACCCAGGACTTCTTGTCCAAAGTTCTCTAACTATTCGAAAATAATTTAAGCTAACTATTATACTGAAAAAGAGGCTATCCCAATGGGGTAGCCTCTTTTATCATATCCTGATTCATTGCCGAGTAAATGGTTAAAT
>RECC01000048.1 GCA_007692455.1 Alkalibacterium sp.
AGACAGAACATGGCTTACAGTGATGTACATAGTGACTGAAATCCTCTCTTAATTTTGAGAGGATTTCTTTACGTTAACAGACAAATAGTGCATACTATTAGTATAAGAGAGGTGTCGGATAAATGACTTATAAACTACTGGCAACAGCAGCAAGTGGAATAGAAGCACTTGTTGGAAAAGAATTAAAAGATATGGGCTACACCGTTGAAGTTGAGAACGGACGGGCACGTTTTGAAGGCGATAAAGAAGACATAGCCAAGACGAATTTATGGCTGAGAACAGCCGACCGTGTAAAAATAATTGTGGGTGAATTTACCGCAAAAACGTTCGATGATCTATATGAACAAACTAAAGCATTGCCATGGGATGACTACTTAATGATGGATTCGGCTTTCCCGGTAAGTGGAAAATCTATAAAATCGAAACTGTACAGTGTGCCGGATGTCCAGCGTATTGTGAATAAAGCCATTGCGGATAAAATTAAAGATGTTTACCACCGCAGCGGTATGCTTCCTGAAACGGGTGCGAAGTATCCGATTGAAGTGGCGATTAGAAACGACAAAGTGATGCTGACCATTGACACAACCGGTCCAAGCCTATTTAAACGCGGCTACCGCATTGAAAAGGGTGGCGCGCCTATTAAGGAAAACATGGCGGCTGCACTAATTATGCTGACAACCTGGAGACCGGACCGTCCATTTGTAGATCCGACATGTGGATCTGGAACTATACCAATTGAAGCTGCTCTTATTGGTCATAATATCGCTCCAGGCTTTAACCGTTCTTTCTTATGTGAAGACTGGGACTGGATGCCAAAAGATATGTGGGAAAAAGTCCGTCTGGAGGCAGAAGAGCAGGCAGACTACGATGTTGAGCTGGATATTCTAGGAACCGATGTCGATGGGCGTATGATTGAAATAGCCAAAGCTAATGCACTTGAAGCTGGACTGTCTCATAGCGTGACCTTCAAACAGCTTCAGGTCAAAGATTTTACTACCGATAAAGAGTTTGGAATTATGGTTTCTAACCCGCCATATGGCGAACGTTTAGGAGATCCAGAAGAGGCTTATCAAGTTTACCGTGACATGGGTGAAGCCTTCAGGCCGCTTGAAACATGGAGCAAGTATATCATCACAAGTGATTTGGATTTCGAAGAACATTATGGGCAAAGAGCAACCAAGAAACGTAAGCTATATAACGGTTACCTGCGAACAGATTACTTCCAGTACTGGGGTAAACGTCAGTCTAATAAATAATAGCTATGCGGCAAAGCAAACATTTAAGTAGACATTATGATGCAATAAAAAAGCAGAAAGATTGAGGTGGTTTCCTCAACCTTTCTGCTTTTCATTTTTGACTACTAGCTAATCAATTTCAAATTCAGCAGTTAATGTGTGCTCATCAAAATCTCCGGTTCCTCTGAAATCGAGCACACGTTTTGCAATTCTGTAATATCCTTCATCCAAATCACCGTACAACCATTCCCAATTTATTGCCATGGATGACTCTTCACCAGAATCCACTTCATACCCGATATCTTCATAACCATAATCTCCAGATAGAGTTACTGGCAACTCATACCACTGCTCTTCAATAGATTCTTCCAGTAGGATATCTTCACTGTAAATGAGTTGCTGTTCAGAATTATTTTCAAAAATTACAGTCACACCAGTAGGGGAAACCGATTCACTGTCAGCAGTCATTGAGACATTGTCTATGGTATTCACTTCACCTAATGTAGATTCTTCTAAGTCAGCTGTATTCTCCTGTACTTCGTTATTACAGGCGTTTAATAGATAAACTGCAAGAGCGGTTAATAACAGATAACGGGTTTTTATTTTCATCAGAATCCTCCTTGTATATGACGGCTATCCTGTTTATTCAATACTAACATGATTCACTTTTTCTTTACCTCTTAATTATACGTTTTAACCGCTCAAACGAAAAGAGTACACAATCCAATCATAAAGGATTATGTACTCTTTTTAAAAAATGCATGAAATTAGTCTCTTTCAGGTAAATCTTCAATAGAATTGATATCTTCCATGTATTCAGGAACCACGAATCCGATAACCGTTCCTGTCAAATTTGGACCTAAGTCAATGATGTTTTCACCATACGTTTCCATATAGTAGAGAGTTATGTATAATTAAAGTACTATACTGAAATTAATAAAATAGATTATTAGTTTAGACAGTTAATCAGGAGGGAATAGAATGCAGTCATCACTTGTCATTATTAAACCGGATGCCGTTAAAAGAAATCTAATTGGAAATATTTTAAGTATTTATGAAGCAAACGGGCTAAGGATAACCAAACTAAAAATGCTCACACCGTCACTCAAACAAGCCGAGCAACACTATGGTGAACATAAAGGCAAATCTTTTTATGATAAGCTGATTTCCTATATAACGAGCGGACCGATTGTACTGGCTTTGGTCGAAGGAGAAGACGCAGTTGATTCAGTTCGCAATCTAAATGGGGCAACTAATCCAGCCGATGCACAAAGCGAGACTATACGTGCTCTATACGGCATAGATAAAACACAAAACTCAGTGCATGCATCGGATTCATTCGAAAGTGTTGAGCGAGAAACAGCAATCTGGTTTGAAGAGTAGTAGGGGGTGCTGTGATTAAAGAACGGTCAAGTTTCAAAGTCAATCGAGAGTATATGTCACACATTAGAAGTGAATGTTATTGATGACTTTAATCGCATAAAGCAAAAAAAGACAACTGCCGAGATAAACAGTTGTCTTTTATCTATTCTATTTATTTTCTTAAAGGATAACGGCACCAATGATACCGAAAATGATAATTGGAATATCAAAGTGAGTAAATGTTGCGACACATGTATCCCAAATATGATCATGCTGGCCATCTACGTTTAAGCCGGCCGTTGGACCGAGCGTGCTGTCGGAAGCAGGAGAGCCTGCATCACCTAAAGCAGCAGCTGAACCAATCAGAAGAATGGTTGCTGCAGGACTGAAGCCCATTTCCATTGCAAGCGGGACATAAATAGCTGCTATGATAGGAACAGTACCGAAAGACGTTCCGATTCCCATAGTAATGAATAGGCCTAAAATGATCATTACGGTAGCTGCAACGAGTTGGTTGTTGCCAATCACACCTGAAACAGAATCAACTAATGTGTCGACTCCACCGGTAGCGCGAATCACGTCACCAAAGCCGGATGCAACAAGCATAACGAAGGCAATGAAGCCCATCATGCCAATACCATCTTTCACCATACCGTCAAGGTTAGTCCATTTAATAGCACCACCGAGTACCATAATTGCCAGACCAACAATAGCACCGAGCACCAAAGACCCCATGGCAAGTTGGACTACTAAGGCTGAAACAGCTCCAATGAGAGCAATGATATGTTTTTTACTTAATGTTTCTACTTCAGTATCCTGAGTCTTGTATCCAAATTTTGTTCCTGTTTTTTCATCGTACTCACGTGGTTTTCGGTAAGTGAAGAGTACAGCGATAATAAGACCGACAAGCATTGCCAAACTTGGAATCCAAAGGATTTGCCAGATTGCAATATCTGATATATCCATTCCGTTCAAGGCCATTTCGTCTCGAATAATATTATGAAAGACCAGCCCGTAACCAACAGGAATTAAAATATACCCTGACTTAAGACCAAAGGTAAGAGCGGTAGCAACAGCTCTCCTGTCAATCTTCATTTTATTGAAGACTGTAATGAGTGGAGGAATAAGAATCGGAATAAAAGCAATATGAACAGGAATCAGATTCTGAGAAAATATACTGATAAAAGCAATGATAAAAATCAGTACTTTTCCAGTGCCTTTGATATTCTGAGATAATTTCTGAGTCACTATCTTGGCGGCACCCGTTTGATGGATTGCAGCAGCCAGAGCACCTAATAATATGTAGTTCAGCGCAGTCTCCGCGTTACCACCCATTCCACCTATTAAAGTTTCCAATGTATCAGTCAGCGACATACCTGAAACAAGTCCGCCTGCTACAGCGCCTATAATCAGTGCGAGCAGGACGTTGAGTTTAAAAAGCGACAACCCAACCATTACGACCACTGAAATTACTACTGGATTAGTTAACATAAGTTCACTCCTTGTATTTTAATCATTTTTTAATGAACAAGCATAAGCATACCATAAGTTAACTAAATCAATAAAGCGAGAAGGTTAAAACAGAAAATAACTTTATATAATTAAGTATAACCGTTTAAAACTTAACTTTTTTTACTTAGAGAACGATTTCACCTCAAACTTGATCTTACTGTTTACATAACAGTCAAAATTGTCTGACCTATACTTTATCTTGCTTGAAAGCAATGTGAGGTATGCGTGGAAATAATGTCTTTGTTTGAAATGGGCTAGACAAGTTTTATGAGAGTTGACTTTTTTTACAGATAAGCTAGCATATATATTAGTATGTTTAAGGAGAAGGTTACATGAATACTGTTACAAATGTATTGAATATGGTTTATCAGGTAAGTTATTTCATAATGCCCCTGTTTATAGTTTTACTGGTGTTTAATTCTGGAATGAGTGAGCACCCCCGAACGATTCTTTCAACTGTTAGACATAACTGGTCATATTTTCTCAGGTTGATATTGCTGAATAATTTACTCATCCCTCTAGGGTTATGGTTGATTCTTCGCTTGATGCCTATTGAATCAAACTATGCCATAGGGCTGATGATTTTGTTTCTTTGCGCGGGTGCCTCGACTGTGATAGCTTTTGTACAGGCTACACACAATCAGACCGTATTCGCCGTCTCATCAATGATCTTATTGACCTTATCTACTGTTGTTTTTCTTCCTATCTTGTTACCCTTCATGATTGAAGGAGCTGAAATTACTTCGTTCGATCTTGTTGGGAGTCTCGTATCAAGCATACTGTTACCCTTAAGCGCAGGTTCTGTAATGAGACTATTGTTTACAGACCTTTCCAGTCGAATCCGTCCATATGCACTGAAGCTTCAAAAAACAACCATGACTTTAGCCATATACGGTATGATGATTGGTTTGCTTCCAGAACTTATTAGCCTGATAGGCAGCGGAGTGATAGTGAGCAGTATAGGAATAGTTGCAGTAGCATCAGTTATTGGATTTGTAATGGAATACTCAAACACCAATGAAGCCATGCGCATTACTTCAGGCTTCACCTCAGGCCAGCGCAATGGTGCGGTAGCTTATGCAGTCGTTATTAATAATTTTTCTGATCCCTCTGTACTATTGACAATAGCAGTTGCAACAACAATAAGTACTGTTGTATTTAGTATGCTTTCTAACTATATGGGAAAAGTTAAATTGGAAGAAGCCAGGTAATTTTTTGACAGGAATGAAAGAAATTTGTAAATATGTTAAAATGGTCCTGCTCCATTCTGGTGGGGCCAATTTTCTAAAAGGAGATAAATTATGAATTGGATTAATTTAGCAGTAGAATTGGCAATGCCGGTTATATTTGCCATCATCACACTGATTGTCGGTTTAATGATAATTAAAGGCCTTGTACGATTGTCAGCCAGGCAAATTAATAAATCTAAAATAGACGAAAGTTTAAA
Organism: Alkalibacterium sp.; assembly: GCA_007692455.1. Lineage (GTDB taxonomy): Bacteria > Bacillota > Bacilli > Lactobacillales > Carnobacteriaceae_A > Alkalibacterium. Next base: position 5,557 of record RECC01000048.1, read on the forward strand.
GCCGTTTTTGATTTCAGTTATCAGTGTCGGGTTAAAAGTTATGCTGATTGTTACTGTCATCAGTATTTTAGGAATACCCGTAGCTTCCTTCGTGGCTATTTTAGGTGCTGCAGGACTGGCTGTTGGTCTAGCCTTTCAAGGAGCCTTGTCAAACTTGGCAGGAGGAGTTCTGCTTTTGACAATGCGTCCATTTAAAGTAGGGGACTACATAGAAGGGGCTGGGTACAATGGTACAGTTAAAGCCATTCAGATTCTTTATACAGAATTGATTACGCCTGATAACAGGATGATTTACGTACCTAACGGTAATTTATCAAATGCAGGAATTGTCAATTACTCTGTGCATGACACCCGTCGTGTGGACTTCACATTTGGTGTCGGTTATGAAGCGGACAATCAGCATGTGCGAGATACTCTCTCTGAAGTGATAGAAGCTCATGGTTTGATTTTGAAAGACCCGGAACCATTCATACGTTTATCAGCTCACGGAGATAGTGCAGTTGATTATGTCGTAAGAGTATGGGTGAAATCAGAGGATTACTGGACCGTTCATTTTGACATTCTCGAGTCGGTCAAGGCGCGTTTTGATCAGGAAGGCATTTCCATACCTTATCCGCAGATGGACATTCATATGGCCGGTGAATAATCACCTTGCAGAATAAATCTTTATTCCTTCAGGACAAAAAAAGAAAATCATGACAGATAGCGGCTGCCTTCTTTGATACTTAGAGGATGCAGCTGCTTTTTATGCTGCTCTAGAAACGTCAATACCCACTCAGGATTCGTCTTGCTGTAATCTCTCAAAATCCAGCCGATGGCTTTATTGATAAAAAATTCATCAGAATCGAGATTGTTTAAAATAATGTCTCTTAGTAATACTGTATCCATCTCTGTTTTCCGCCCACGCTGATGATTGATGGCCACTCGCTTCAGCCAGAGATTATCGGATTGACTCCATTTAAGCATAACTGAGTTTAATTCAGGGTAAGCTAGTGTCAGTTCACCAACAGCTTTATCTAAATTATCTACCGTGTCCCACCAGGAATGTGAGGTGATGAGTTTTTTCAGGTGCTGAAGGTCATCAGGAACCAGCAGACTTTTTTTCATTAAAAGATAATCACAGGCGATATATGAGTATTCACGGTAAGGCTGGTTCCACATGAAGTAGACTAGATTCCAGTTTATTCCTTTATTTTTCTTTTCATTATTTAAAAAAGCCCGAGAGAGAGCCCGCCTTTTTTTTGACTGTATGCCTAGAAAGGCAAACTGATTGCGCATATATTTTTCCATCTGCACCGCTTGTGATGCATTTTGATGTTGAACCAATTCAGCCATCATTTTTTCGATTCTCATTCTTTTTCCTCCTAATCAGTCCATATTAGTCCATTGATTAATTAAATTCTTAAAAGCCGACTATAACTTTTGGCTCTGGGCACACATTACAGTATAATTTAAGTAATCCTATTCCATTTTTTCAGCGTTTACACTAATGCCAGATATACGTCATAAGCCACATAAGTGGTGTAATTCTTAGTCTGCAAACAGATGGTAAAATTCCATGAGCAAATGATAAGACTTTTTGACAAAAAATAAGTAAACTTATATAAGTGCCTTTTAAAATTATACAGAATAGTGTTAGTATAAATAAAGTAACAGCCGTTATTGACGTGCATTAATAACCAACAAGAGAGGAATAATAAGCATGCTACTTTCAGATTTGTTAAAACCAGTGGGGATTATATCCAGTAATACAGAAAAACTTAATGAGAAGAGCATCCCTATACATAAACTTGCTTATCACTCCAGTGAAGTAGAAGAGGGCACTTTATTCGTATGCATAACCGGTTACAGGACTGACGGACACAAGTTTGCTGAAGCGGCGTTACTCAAGGGAGCAACGGCACTTATTGTCGAACGCTTTCTGCCAGAATTGGACATACCCCAGTATAAGGTTGAAAACAGCCGGAAAGCGCTTGCGAAAATTTCGAGTGTGTTCTTTGACCGTCCATCAGAAAGAATGAGTGTATTTGGTGTGACGGGTACCAATGGGAAAACGACCATAACCTATATGACTGACTGTATTTTTAGAGCTGATAAACTGGAAACGGGTCTTATTGGAACAGTCATGATAAAAAACAGAGATAAGAAAACACCCAGTGTGTTGACCACACCAGAATCACTGGACTTACAGGGCTACCTTAGTGATATGCAGACAGCCGGCGTTTCCCATGTATCTATGGAAGTATCTTCCTCAGCACTGGAACTCCAAAGGGTTGCTGACGTCGATTTTGATGTAGTGGCCTTTACAAATATTAATAAAGATCACATAGAACTTCACGGCTCTTTTGATGCGTATTTTTCTGCTAAAGCCTCTCTTATTAGAAAAGCTTCAAGCAGCAGTATTGCTGTCATAAACGGAGACGAACCGCTGTTGACCTCTCTAGTCAATGAGACTGAGGCTCAAGTAGTGACGTTTGGCATTAACAATACAGAAGCCGATGTTACTGTCACGGATGTACAGCTGCTGGCAGGCAGACCTTCCTTTACGGTAAATATTAACACACCTCTTACAACACTGGGTGGGAATACCCTTGCTCCGATATCTTTCCCTGTCGACTTGAACGTGCCTGGACAGCACTCCATGTACAATGCCCTCACGGCTATTATAGTCGGACTGGCAAATGACTTATCTGTAAGTACGGTTAAAAGTGGCATAGAGTCGTTTGAAGGAGTAGAGAGACGCTTTCACATTTTATACGATGAAGAATTCATGATAGTGGACGATTTGTTCCTTAATGAAAATAATATCGAATCAAGCATGCGCACATTGGAAAGCTTAACCTACCAGTCTATAAAAATCGTTCATGCGATAAGAGGAAGCAATGGTTCGAAACTGAATCGGGAAAATGCGACTAAAATGGCACAGTGGTTCAGAAAACTGTCTATTGATAAAATGGTACTCACTGCCAGTCGATCGCATGTAAAAACTAAGGACCAGGTGTCCCAAGAAGAATTAAATGCCTTTCTGGATGTAATGGCAGATTTTGAAATTGATGTGGAATACTATGATGAACTTGAACAGGCACTATCCTCAAGTCTCAAAAAAATTGAGCAGGGAGATTTAATGCTTATTACAGGAGCTAGAGGAATGGATTACGGTGCAAAAACCTTGCTTGACCTGCTGAAGAAAAACAAACCGGAAAGCAGCCGTAGAATTATTCAGGAAGTTCTGAATAAAAAAATGGTGGGAATGGACGATTTAAGTCTGACGGATTCATCTGCTTAAATTTTTATAATAGTATCAGCTTATCAACAGATTAATGATATAATTAATCTGTTGATTTTTGTTTTTAGGAGGACACTATGAAAAAAGTTGGATTTGATACAGATAAATACCTTAAGGAACAATCTGCCTATATTTTAGAAAGGGTAGAGAACAGTGAGAAGCTATATCTTGAATTTGGAGGCAAACTCATAGGAGATAAACACGCTAAGCGTGTACTACCGGGTTTTGACGAAGATGCCAAGATGAAACTTTTGGCTTCACTGAAAGATCAGTCTGAAATAATAATCTGCGTCTATGCAGGAGATATTGAGCGCAATAAGGTTAGGGGGGACTACGGCATTACATACGACCGCGATGTCCTTCGTTTAATCGATGAATACCGGGCATATGGTATTCCAGTAAACAGCGTACTTATTACGCGATACCGGGAACAGCCGAACGTTAAAATATTCATGTCGAAACTTGAACGTAGTGGAATTGTCGTGCACACCCATAAGGAAATAGAGGGGTACCCAACTAATGTAGAGGCTATTGTTGGTGACAACGGTTTTGCATCCAACTCATTTATTCACACAACGAAACCTCTGGTGGTCGTGACAGCTCCTGGAGCGGGAAGCGGCAAGCTTGCTACTTGTTTGAACCAGCTCTACCATGAATACGCGAATGGTAACGAAGCAAGTTATGCAAAGTTTGAGACGTTTCCTGTCTGGAATATGCCACTTAAACATCCGGTCAACAGTGCCTATGAGGCTGCGACTGTTGATTTGAAAGATGTCAATATGTTGGATAACTATCATTTTGAAGCATATGGGGAAGTTGCCGTCAATTACAATCGAGATATGGAAATGTTCCCAGTTATCAGACGGATTATAGAAAAGATTACAGGAAAAGCATCAGTATATCAGTCTCCAACTGATATGGGTGTCAACCGTCTGAAGTCAGGTATTATTGATGATGAACTTGTTTGTCAGGCTTCAATGCAGGAAATTATCCGACGAGCCTTTGCCATTGAAAATGACTATATTAAAGGTACAGCAGATGATGAGACACTTCGTCATATGCAGCTGATACTTGAAGAAAACGGTTTGAAGAAAGAAAACAGAAAAACTGTAACTGTGGCGAGAGAATATGCCGAAAAGGTCCAGAAAAAGCTCGGCAGTTCAAATCTTCAGGCAGTACTGGCTATTGAGCTGCCGAATGGTAAAGTCATTACCGGCAGAACTACACCTTTAATGGATGCTTCTGCGGCTGCAATTGTCAACAGTTTGAAATCTTTAGCGAACATTTCCGATGAGATTGATTTGCTGGCCCCTATGATTCTAGAAACCATAAAGCAGCTGAAAACAAATGAACTTAAGAGTAAAGTACCGACTTTGTCTGCCAACGAACTGCTGATTGCTCTGGCTATCAGTGCTGTGACTAATCCAACTGCTTCACTGGCCTATAAGGAGATTGAACATTTAAAAGATGCTCAGGCACACTCGACGGTCATGCTGAATAATGAGAATGCCCAGACTATTCGGATGCTAGGAATAGATGTCACGAATGATCCGGTATATCCTTCAGATAACCTTTACTATAACTAAGCGCAGCTTAATGTGATGAAATAAAATGATTGAAAGAAAACCATTACTCACGATAAAAAAGCTATCCATCTTGGTTCAGCATAAAAGCTGATTTAAGGTGGCTAGCTTTTTTAGAATTAGGAAATAATGCAAATCCAGTACAAGAAGAGTCTTAAAGGATTAGTCACGAAATACACTGCATTTATTTTTTAACTTGTGCGCGAATAGCCTGTTTGGCAAGATTATCTGCTCCTCTGTTGTTTTTTTCTGGAATCCAAACAACATCATAGAGAGTGAGTTGTTTAAGTAAGAAGCAGATTTTTTCAAATATGGGTTGGTAATCCTCGTTTTTTATGTACTGCTTATTAACTGACTGGGCAACTAGCTGGCTGTCTGTATGAAATATCGTCCATTCATTTACCCGATCATGCTCAACGACCCATTTAACTGCTTCATGAAAAGCATGCAGTTCTGCTAGATGATTATCAAGTGTATCTGGCAGAGGAAAGGCTAACTGCTCATGCAAACCATCACCCACTATGAGCAGTCCCATGCCTGCGAGCTTCTGCTGCTGAGAAACCGCTCCATCACTATAAATTTTGAGCATATTGACTTCTCCTTTTCTTGTGGAAAATAGTACAGTTATGGAAAAACTGAATAGAAAAAAGACCAGATTCTATTCCATCTGATCTTTTTCTATGTAATTTAAGTTATTCATCATCTTCATCTTTAACAACGACATTAGTAGCTTGAGGACCACGTGACCCTTCAACGATATCAAACTCAACTTTCTGGCCTTCATTCAATGCTTTGTACCCTTCCATGTCAATTCCGGTAAAGTGTACGAAAACATCATCTTCATCATTATACTGAATAAAGCCATAACCTTTCTGGTTGTTAAACCATTTAACAGTACCTATAGTCATCGTTTTCCCCCTAAGATATCTTAAGTATAGTCGCCTAATGAGTTTAGTATAAAGTATTCGCTTTCTCGAGTCAATCCATCTTAATGAGCAAGAAGGTTTCCAGCTGGTAGTGAAACAACACTAAAACTATGCTAGAATTAAAAAGGACAAAAGGTGAGGAGATAACATATGAAAGAATGGAAAATTGAAGACTTAAGGCATTCTTATGGAATTAAGACATTATTTAAAGGAATAAATTTTTCAATTAAAGAGAATCAGAGAGTCGGTCTGATTGGAGTTAACGGAACAGGTAAAACCAGTTTACTGAGAATAGTAGCCGGTGAATTAAAGCCGGATGAAGGAAATATAAGCAAACCCGGCGAGTATGCGATTGGTTATTTGAGTCAGAAAAATGAATTGGATGAAAAGAAGACCGTATTCGAAACGGTTTTTGATGGCGAATCGCCCATTGTAAAAGCTGCGAGATACTACGAAGAAGTCTTAACACGTCTGACTGAGAATCCAATGGATGAAACTATCCAGAAAGAATTTACACAAGCTGAAAAACGAATGAATCAGGAAGATGCCTGGAATGTTTCTGCCCGTGCCAAAGCAGTTTTAACTCGTCTGGGCCTTGCGGACAGCAGTCAGAAAGTCGAGAGCTTATCAGGTGGACAGAAAAAGAGAGCGGCTCTTGCTCAAGTTTTAATACAGGAACCTGATCTCTTAATTTTAGATGAGCCGACAAACCACTTGGACTTCCAGATGATTAAATGGCTAGAAGATTATCTATCAGGTTATAGAGGCGCATTACTGATGGTCACCCATGATCGTTATTTCCTCGATAGGGTATCGAATGAAATAGTCGAACTGGAAAGCGGTCTGTTGTACTCCTATCCGGGAAATTATCAAAAATACCTCGAGCTGAAAGCTGAAAGAGAAGAAACAGAACAAAGACTACAGCATAAGCAGAAACAGATGTACAAGCAGGAACTTGACTGGATGAGAGCCGGAGTCAAAGCCCGAGGAACCAAACAGGAAGCTCGAAAAGAGCGTTTTTCTCAGCTGGAAAGCAAAGTGAAGAGTCAGGAAACAAAGTCTGACCTCGAATTGAACTTATCCGGCTCCAGATTGGGGAAAAAAGTTCTGGAACTGGAAAATGCATCTAAAAACATAAAAGACATTGTCATCCTTGACCAATTTAATCTGTTGATACAGCAAACTGACAGGATAGGTGTCACAGGTGTTAATGGTGCTGGTAAAACGACTTTTCTTAACATTTTAGCTGATGAAGAGCCTTTAGACTCTGGCATACTGACTATCGGTGAGACAGTCAAGATTGGCTTTTACAAGCAGATAAATGAAGAGTTCGATGAAGATAAACGCGTCATCACTTACTTGAGAGAGATTGCTGAAGAAGTAAAACTGGCAGATGGATCTTCAGTGAGCGTCTCCCAGCTGCTTGAACGCTTTCTGTTTAACCGCTCGATGCATGGTTCACCAATTAACAAGCTTTCCGGTGGCGAAAAAAGAAGGCTTTACCTTCTGAAGATACTCATGCAGCAGCCTAATGTGCTGATTCTAGATGAGCCAACCAACGATCTGGATGTTCAGACGTTGACCATACTGGAAGACTATATCGCTCTATTTCCCGGAGCAGTCATAGCGGTGTCTCACGACCGGTATTTTCTTGATAAAGTGGCAGATAAGTTGCTTATCTTTAAGGGACAGGGGCGTATTGAAGAAAGTTATTCTTCTTTATCCGATTACCTTCAGCAAAGCGAAGAGATGAAACCTGAAAAGGCTGCTGAAAAGAAGGCAAAAGAATTGCCAAAAAAAGAAAAAGAAGTCAAAGAAAAGACAACACTGACATATATGGAAAAAAAAGAATGGGAAACCATTGAAAAAGAGATTGAAACGCTTGAAAATAAGCTTGAAGAGATAGAGCAAGCTATGGAAACTAGTGTGTCTGATCATGTGAAACTGGCTGAACTGACAAATGAACAGTCTAACTTAAATGAACAGTTGGAAGAAAAGTATGCCAGGTGGGAATATCTGGCACAATACAGTTAAGGAGTGCAAAAAATGGAACAAGAATATTTAGATTTAGCACAGAGAATTATCAATGAGGGAACAAAAAGAGAAGACCGCACCGGAACGGGTACAAAATCGGTTTTCGGACATCAGATGCGCTTTGATTTACAGAAGGGCTTTCCTTTGCTGACCACAAAACGTGTTTTTTTCAAGCTGATTAAAAGTGAATTGCTGTGGTTCTTGAAAGGCGATACCAATATCCGCTTTCTTTTAGAAAATAATAATCATATTTGGGATGAGTGGGCATTTGAACGTTACGTCAAGAGTGAAGATTATACTGGCCCAGACATGACAAATTTTGGTCTGCGTGTTCAGGAAGATGAAGAATTTAAAAAAGTGTATGATGTCGAAATGAATAAATTCAGAGAAAAGGTCTTATCAGATGATGACTTTTCAGAAAAACATGGTTCTCTTGGAAATGTTTATGGTGCCCAGTGGCGTGCCTGGGAAACAAAAGAAGGAGGCTTCATTGATCAGATTCAGGATGTCATCGATTCTATCAAGACTAAACCCTATTCGAGACGACACATAGTTTCAGCATGGAATCCTGAAGAAGTTCCGACCATGGCCTTGCCACCTTGTCACACTCTTTTCCAATTCTATGTTGACGGGAACAAATTAAGCTGTCAGCTCTACCAGAGAAGTGCAGATGTGTTCTTAGGCGTTCCATTTAACATCGCCAGTTACGCATTACTGACTCATCTTATCGCGCAGGAAACTGGTTTGGAAGTCGGAGAATTCGTTCACACACTTGGGGATGCCCATCTCTATCTGAACCATATGGACCAGATTAATGAACAGCTGTCTCGAGATATTCGTGAATTTCCTCAATTGGAGTTAAATCCGGACAAGAGTATTTTTGATTTTGAAATGGACGATATTAAAATTAAGAACTACAATCCACACAAGTCGATTAAGGCACCGATTGCAGTATAAAACTAAAAGAGTTGCTATAAACAACTGTTTAGTTGGTTGTAGCAAATAACAAGGAGGAGATTGGTTTGATAACTTTTGTATGGGCAGAAGATGAAAATGGCGTTATCGGAAAAGATGGCCAGTTGCCATGGACACTTCCGGCGGATATGGCTTTTTTTAAGAAAGTAACACTGACTGGTAATGTTGCTATGGGGAGAAAAACTCTGGAAAGCATCCCGAATCCGCCTTTGAAAAATAGGAAGAATGTTGTAATGACTCGTAATGAATCTTATGAATTCCCCGGAGTAGTTGTCTGTCACAATAAAGAAGAAGTATTGGCAGAAAACGAAAAAGAGGATAAGCCGCTGCACGTTATAGGTGGGGTATCTTTATTTGAAGAATTCTTAGATGAAGTAGACATGCTTTATCGCACAATTATTCATGATACTTTTGAAGGTGATACGTTCATACCTCAAATTGATTATGACAAGTTTGAGCTGATTGAAAAAGTAGAGGGTACAGTGGATGATAAGAATAGACATCCACATACTTTCCTGATTTATAAGAGAAAGGGCTGAGCAAAATTCAGTTAGACAGTCTTTCTAACAGGTAAAATAATATAAAAACGAGCCGCAATCCTCATTTCTTATAAGGATCGCGGCTCGTTATTGTTATACAATTAGATTTACTGCTTAGTTATCTAAACTTCAGTAACTAAGATTATGCTTACGTATAAAGGTATATAGAGAAGAACATGCAGACAGTTCCTGTAAGGACGAATAAATGCCATACGACATGCATGTATTTGACATGTTTCATTCTGTAAAATAAGGCACCTACAGTAAAGGACAAGCCACCGGCAATCAACCAGATAAATCCTCGTGTTCCTAATCCCTGATACAGGTAATGGATAAAGAATAAAGAAATCCATCCCATAGCAATGTATAGCCAGACTGAGAGACCTTGGAATTTTTTGAACCATACTGTTTTATAGATGACTCCGAATAAGGCAATGGTCCATATCAGCAGTGTCAGTATGATTCCCAGTCGACCGCCGATGGTAATTAAAGTATAGGGCGTGTAAGTTCCGGCTATCAGCAGGAAAATACTGCAGTGGTCAATAACCCGAAATACCGACCTGGCTTTTGTAAAGGTTAGGCTGTGATATAACGTGCTGGATAGATAGAGAAGAATAAGCGTTACACCGTAGACGGTATAAGAGGTGACTTCCACCATTCCTCCATAATCCAGTCCCTTCTGTACTAGAAATATTAAAGCGATAATACTCAAAATAACACCGATTCCATGTGTTACCGCATTTAATACTTCATTTACAATTAAGTATTTTTTAGAAAAGAGTGAGTCATTATTCGAATTTCCCATATGAACCTCCTTCGTCTTCCGCGTTCTGTACGACCTTATAAAAATTTGGTATACTACTTTAGAAAGACTAAATCTTTTTTATCTTCTATATAGTATAACATAGAAAAGGTAAAGCGTTAAACTGAATGAGCAGTCTATTATATAGTAGAATTTTTAGAGAGGAGCATGATAATTGTCTGAAACAAGAGGGAACCGCACCAAAAAATCCAGTGGCTGGATGTGGGCTTTTTTCATTATCCTCGCATTAAATGTTGCTGTTGCCGTTTGGCTGGTTATTAATCTTCAAGGTACTCCTTCAGATACCGATGAAGCCAGGACTGGCGAGCCGGTGCATGTAGAAACTCCAATTACGTTCGAAGTGCTGACTAATAGAAGTCAGATGAATCAGGTCGTTAATTTGTATCTTGAAGAAGAAATGGAAGAAGAGGACACAGATTTCCGTTTTGAATTAACTGATCAGGCTGAACTGCATGGTGTTCTCCAAGTACTTGGGTTTGATGTCGATTTTACATTACTGACTGATCCTTATGTTATGGAAGATGGGAATCTTCAGCTGCGCGCTCAGTCCATTCAGTTAGGTGCTTTTGAGTTGCCTATCAGTATGGCGATGAACGTTATCAGTCAGCAGATTGACTTGCCTGAGTGGGTGAGGGTAGACAGTGAACAGCAATTTATATTAGTGGCATTAAATGAATTTCAACTTGATAATGGCACTACCTTCGAAATGCAGCATATCGATTTGGAAGAAGACGATATTCGCATAGGTATAATTTTGCCTGAAGAAGCTATAAAATGATATACTAATTGCTCAATATAAATGTTTTAGAAAGGGTTCTGATTTATGGAGAAAGCATTATTTGCCGGTGGCTGTTTTTGGTGTATGGTTCAGCCTTTTGAAGAAACGGATGGAATCGAAAAGGTCGTTTCCGGATATACAGGAGGCTGGTTGAAGAACCCGACTTATGATGAAGTGAAAATGCAGAAGACGGGTCATACAGAAGCAGTCTATATCGAGTTCGATGAGAGAAAACTATCTTTTGACACACTGCTTACTATTTACTGGCAGCAGACAGATCCTACTGATGCAATGGGACAGTTCATGGATAGAGGAGAGAGCTATCGGCCAGTCATTTTTTATTACACTGAAGAGCAGAAACAGAGTGCATTGGAATCGAAAAAAGCACTCGAATTGAGCGGGAAATACGCCGGTCCAATTGTCACAACAATTGAAGAAGCAACAGATTTTTATCCTGCAGAAGATGAGCATCAGCAGTTTTACAAGAAGAATCCGCGACTGTATGCCAAGGAGAAAGAAGAAAGAAAAGCTTGGGTAGAGGATAATAAGCAGGTGAATAATGAATGAGACGTTCTTTTTATCATTACGTCAAAACAATCAGAGATCCGTATAAGAAGGATGAAGTGACCTTATTTGCCAATTCAGTAGACAAGGATGGCTCGTTTCCAAAACAGTCGGAAGATTATGATGAGATATCGCGCTATCTGGAAATTGATGCGGACTACGTTGACTCAATGAGTGTGTTTGATGAAGTATTTCAGAATTACATTGATAATAATAAATAAAAAAATGACTTAAAGGAGAGAGACGAATGAGTACACACATCGAAGCAAAAAAAGGTGAAATCGCAAAAACAGTTCTGATGCCAGGAGATCCTTTGCGAGCCAAGTATATTGCAGAAACATTTTTAGAGGATGTTAAGCAGTACAACACTGTTAGAAACGCATTTGGCTATACCGGAACATATAAAGGACAGGAAATTTCTGTCCAGGGAACAGGAATGGGTATCCCTTCTGTCATGATTTACGGAGAAGAACTGATTCAGGAATACGGAGTCGAAAATCTTATTCGTGTGGGATCAGCCGGAGCACTGAAAAAGGAAATAAAAATTCGTGATGTGGTTTTAGCTCAGGCAGCCACTACTGACTCTAGTCTTCACCGTCATATTTTTAACAATCAGGTGGACTTTGCACCGATTGCTGACTTTGATTTACTCAGACACTCTTATGATATAGGAACGGACAAAGGAATGAGCATTCGTGTCGGAAACGTACTGAGTGCAGACCGTTTTTATAATCAAGAATTAGACAAGCAGAAGCTGGCCGATTATGGTGTGCTGGCTGTCGAAATGGAAGCAGCAGGACTGTATTCTTTAGCTGCCAAACACAACAAACGGGCCTTAGCTTTACTGACAATCAGTGACCACCTTCTGACAGGAGAAGAGACAACGTCAGAAGAAAGACAGACAACGTTCAACGACATGATGATTATTGCTCTGGAAGCTGCTTTGAGAATGGAAGCTCAAGCATAACCAGGAGGTTTCATGATAGAAAAGAGGAATGGCATGCAGCACGAACCGGATAAACAAAATGAACAAAAGAAAGTCAGTCTGTCACTTTATATTGCCTCGTTAATGGCTGTTTTAATAATAGGAATAGGTGGAACTGCCCTGGCTATTAATGTGTTGGATCAGTCTGACAGCAATGACTCACAGTTAACGGAATTGACTGAAGAATCAGAAACAGACACCGATACTGAGAACGGTGAAGATTCCCAGTTTTCCAGTTTTCAGCCACTGGAAGAAATGTATACGATTTTAATGACGCGCTACCTTGAAGAAATAGATTCTGAGACATTAATTGAAGGAGCCCTTGAAGGAATGGCTAGTTCAATCGATGACCCATATACGGAGTTTCTGGATGAAGCTGAGTCGAGTTCAATAGACGAAGATATTCAGGGCTCATTTGAGGGTATCGGTGCCGAAGTTATGAAAGAGGGAGAATACGTCAGAATTGTATCGCCTATTGCCGGTTCCCCTGCAGAAGAGGCAGGTTTGATGCCTAACGACTTGATTGTAGAAGTTGATGGAGAATCTGTAGCTGATTTAAACATTAATGAAGCTGTGGCCTTAATTAGAGGGCCTCAAGGAACCGAAGTGGACCTGCTTGTATTGAGAGGCGATACCGAATTTACAGTCACTATCACTAGGGATTCGATCCCTGTAGAATCAGTCCGCTACGAATTGGACGAAGATCATCCAACAATCGGCTATGTTCACATTACAAATTTCAACATCCCGACTTATGAGGAAATTGTCGATGCTATAGTAGAACTTCAGGATCAGGGAGCTGAGCAGTTTGTCTTTGACGTGCGAGGAAATCCAGGCGGCCTTCTGAATTCGGCAATTGAAATCTCGAATATATTTGTCGAAGATGGTCAGCCATTAATGCAGTCTCAAGGAAGAGATGAGGAACCGTTTGTTTACTATGCCGATTCGGAAGAGTACGGAGACTTCAAATTCACGGATCCTAGCGTCCTTCTGATTGATGGAGGCAGTGCCAGTGCATCTGAAATTTTAGCAGGTGCCATGAGTCAGTCCGCCGGCATTACACTGGTTGGAACACCAACTTTTGGTAAAGGGACTATTCAGAACATACAGGAGCTTTCCCGTAATGGTGAATTGAAGTTCACTGCCGGACGCTGGCTGACAGCTGACGGTGACTGGGTCAATGAAGAAGGCATTCAGCCGGATATTGAGGTAGAAATGCCTGAGTATCAGAATTTCCTGCTAATCAATCCGGAGGAAAACTATGAAGAAGGCGATGTATCCGAAGCTGTCGAGAATATAAATGGTATTTTAGACGCATTAGGTTATGACATCGGTGAAGTAGACAACTCATTTGATGCAGAAACTCGCTCAGCAGTTGAAGATTTCCAGGAGGAAAACGACTTGACTTCTGACGGGATTGTCACAGGTGAAACGGCACGTGCTTTAATTGATGCACTGCGAGAGTTGCTTGAGGAAAACGATACGCAATATAATAGAGCAGTAGAGTATTTACTGGAAAATTAAAGGCAAATGAAGGAGAAAGGAATATTAGGCGGGTAAAACCTCTTTCCTTTCTCTTTCGCTGCTTTTATAGTAAATTTAGTGTATATACTATATTGTACATAGTGAACATTAAAAAGAGAGCAGGGATGGCTGTGAGCGATTCTCCATATGCACCACGCAGAGAAGTTTATGGAAAGAAAAAACGAAAAAAACCTGAGAACAATAAGACCTTTGCACAGGAACTGGTCAGTACACTTTTATATATCATTGTGATAACTGGAATATTTGTAGCAATTCGCACTTTTTTATTTGCTCCAGTAAGTGTAGAGGGCGATTCCATGAATCCCACTTTAGAACATGAAGACCGACTGCTGCTTAATAAAATTGCGTCTATAGACCGATTCGATATTGTCGTGTTTCCTGCTCCGGAGGAACCCGAAAAGCAGTTTATTAAGCGTGTCATCGGCATGCCTGGGGATGACATCGCATATCGTGATCAGACTTTGTATATTAATAACGAGTCCGTGATAGAGGATTATGTTGATTTGACTCAGGAAAGTGAAGAAATTACAGAGTATTATAATGGCGATTTTTCTCTGTCATCACTTCAAGGGGTCGAAACAGTCCCTGAAGACATGCTTTTCGTTTTAGGAGACAACAGAGTGAATTCCAAAGACAGCCGCTCCTTCGGTTTTATCCCTTTAGATTCGGTAATAGGGGAAACCAGTTTGCGTATATGGCCAATCGACCGTATCGGGATAGTGGAATAATGTAGTAAAGAGAGAAGAAAGAGGACTGATAGTGTGACTATACAATGGTATCCAGGCCACATGGCAAAGGCCAAAAGACAATTTAAAGAAAAACTGAATCTGGTTGACGTCGTCTACGAACTAGTAGATGCCAGAATACCTTATTCAAGCAAGAATCCGGATATTGAAGAAATGATTGGAAATAAACCGCATATTGTTGTACTGATGAAAAACGATTTGGCAGATCCCAAACAGACTAAAGAGTGGGTTGCATACTATGAGTCAAAAGGTATACCGGCCATATCTATTAACGCAAAGCTGGGACAAGGATTAAAAGAAGTGCTTAAATTAACTAAGGAAGTACTTGAACCGCTCAATAAGAAACGTCGGGATAAAGGAATGAAACCCAGAGCCGTCCGTGCAGTCTGTGTCGGCATTCCCAACGTCGGAAAGTCTACTCTAATTAACCGTTTTGCAGGTAAGAATATCGCGCAAACCGGTAATAAACCGGGTGTGACCAAAGCTCAGCAATGGATTAAATATGGCAAGGAACTTGAACTGCTGGATACGCCAGGTATTTTATGGCCAAAATTCGAAGACCAGGAAGTCGGTAAGCGACTGGCCGTCACCGGAGCCATTAAAGATACTCTTTTGCATATTGATGATATTACCCTTTATGCTATGGAATATTTGGTGAACGAATACCCTGGTGCTATAGCGAAACGCTATAAACTCGATAGAGAAGAAGAAACAAATCAGACAATGCCAGATCTGCTTATGCATATTTCTCACAAGCGTGGCTTTCGGGAGGATTATGACCGTGCGGCAGAAATGATTTTACATGAAATTAGAAATGGACAGTTAGGACGATTAACCTTTGAAAAACCAGAAGACAGAGAGTCAGATGAAACAGACGATTAAGGAAATAAAACAGCTTTTAAGTGATGAAGACAGCCTGTCAGAGGAGGTTCTGGAACAACTGAGCAGTGATGAGCGCAAGGGCGTTCAGACGGCTCTAAAGAGCTGGTACAGCCGCAAGAAGAAAGCGCAGGCACTTGAAGAAAAATTTCAGCTGATGATGCAGTATGAAAACAAGGCGCGTCAAGCCGGGTATGAGTACATTGCCGGCATCGATGAAGTCGGGCGAGGGCCGCTGGCAGGTCCCGTTGTAACGGCAGCTGTTATATTGCCTGAAGGGATTCAGTTGCAGGGAATCAATGATTCCAAACAGCTGAATGAGCAGGAAAAAGAATACTGGTTTGAAAGAATTCACAATGAAGCCCTCTCAGTAAGTACATCGGTGTTATCAGCTGAAGTCATCGACAGGGTTAATATTTACGAAGCAACGCGACTGTCAATGAAAGATGCAGTTGAAAATTTAAGTGTTAAACCGGAAATGCTTCTGATTGATGCCATGCAGATAGATAGTCGAATTCCTCAGAAAAAAATTATTAAAGGGGATGCGAAAAGCATTTCTATTGCGGCTGCTTCTATAATAGCCAAGGTGACTCGTGATCGCTTAATGGGTCAGTACGATGAGATCTATCCAGGATACGGCTTTGCACAAAATGCCGGCTATGGTACCAAACAGCACCTGGAAGGCCTGGATAAACAGGGACCATCGCCTATTCACAGACGTTCGTTTAAGCCAGTTAGTAATTTTTTCAAATAATTTTAAACTTTTTTCGTGAGTTTTACTTTATTTCAGCAATGAGATAGAGTAGAACTTATTTTTTTTTTGGAGGAATGAACATGCTGACAGAAAATACAGAACAACTATTGTTTAAGATTGCTCACTGTCCTTTTTTATCGTACAAGGAAAAGTGGGTCCTTGCTAATGAACAGATAGGAAATCTGGCTGAAAGGACTCAGTCTGCAGTGCCGTTAAGACGATTAACAGATAAAAAGAAAGCTTCTTTTTTGCGTTATGAAAGTAAACTCCCTATAATGCAACTAAATGAAGCCTATCATTCAAAAGGAATAGTCTATCATTCCATTTTCTCTCCCGCTTACCCTGAACAGCTGAAACACATTTTTGCGCCGCCTCTGGTTTTATTCTTGAAAGGAAACGAAAGCAATTTAAAGCTTCCGATGATTGGGGTCGTTGGAGCTCGGGAGTGTTCACCTTATTCAAAGGAGGTACTCCAAGCCATACTGCCCACTTTGATTGAAGAAAAGGTTGGCATAGTGAGCGGTCTAGCCAAAGGTGTAGATGGATTGGCTCATCAGAACACAATCAGCCTGGGAGGCAGGACTATAGGTGTTGTAGGAACGGGACTGGATTATTACTATCCATCAGAAAACAAAGAACTTCAAATGAGAATGGAACGAACACAGCTGGTACTTTCCGAATATCCGCTCGGCACCCCGCCCAGACGGCACCATTTCCCGGAACGAAACCGTATTATTTCCGGCTTATCAAAAGGTGTGGTCGTCATTGAAGCAAAATCCAGAAGTGGCAGTCTGATTACTGCCCGAATAGCTTTGGAAGAAGGACGGGATGTCTTTGCTGTACCAGGTGCTATAACGAACCCGCTGTCATCCGGCTGTCATGAGTTGCTCAAAGATGGAGCACTACTTTGCACGGATGGTAATAGCATTTTGAACGAATGGATTCAGTAGAGCAAGCAGCAGGATTTAAAAAATGAAAGTTGACAAAGCCATTTCATATAGCATATGATGGTAAACGATTCTTACATTAGTGCGTTTTAACGTATAAATTAATAAGTATTTAAATAAATAAATACGGTATTATTGAGGGAGGAGCCTGTGACTTGGCATATAAATATCTTGTGATTGTCGAATCACCTGCCAAAGCAAAAACTATTGAAAAATATCTGGGAAGAAATTATAAAGTCGTTGCCAGTCTCGGCCATATTCGCGATTTACCTAAAAGTCGCATGGGTGTCGATTTTGAAAATGACTACGAACCGGATTACATTACGATTCGAGGAAAAGGCCCGGTAATTAAAGATTTAAAGAAACATGCAAAAAAAGCTGAAAAAGTTTATCTCGCAGCTGACCCGGACAGAGAAGGGGAAGCAATCGCCTGGCATTTGAGTTTTCTGCTGGGGCTGGAGCAAGACGATAAAAATCGCGTAGTCTTTAATGAAATTACGAAAGATGCCGTTAAAAACGCCTTGAAAAATCCCAGACAGCTGAATGAAGATTTAATTGATTCACAGCAGGCCAGACGAGTACTGGACCGTATTGTGGGCTATCAGATCAGTCCGTTACTATGGAAGAAAGTTAAACGGGGATTAAGTGCCGGTCGTGTTCAGTCCGTTGCCTTAAAAATGATTTGCGACCGTGAAGAAGAAATAAGAAATTTCGAACCGGAAGAATATTGGTCACTGGAAGCAAACTTTGCTAAAAAGAAAAAGAAATTCAAAGCGAATTTCTATGGAGTGAATGGCAAAAAAGCTGGTCTACCAGATAATGACTCTGTACAGAACATCCTGAAAAAATTGGATCAGTCAGCTGATTTTGATGTGAAAAAAGTCATCAAGAAAGAACGCAAGCGTAACCCTCAAGCGGCCTTTACCACCAGTAGCCTGCAGCAGGAAGCTGCCGGAAAACTGAATTACCGTACCCGTAAAACTATGATGGTTGCCCAACAGCTTTATGAGGGGATTTCTCTTGGAAAAGGCGGCGCAGTTGGTTTGATTACTTACATGCGTACCGATTCCACGCGTCTGTCTGAGACAGCTAAAACCGAGGCTAATGCCGTCATCGTAGACAGCTATGGCAAAGAATATGCCGCTTCCAGTCCAAGCAAGCAGAAGAACAAGTCTTCCGCACAGGACGCTCACGAAGCAATCAGACCGACCAGTGCTTACCGTAAACCGGAAGACATCAAGCAGTACCTAAGTAAAGATCAATATAAATTGTACCATCTAATCTGGTCTCGTTTTATCGCAAGTCAGATGAAACCGGCTATTTACGATACCGTACGAGTAGACATTGAGCAAAACGATGTCCTGTTTCGTGCTAACGGCTCTCAGATTAAATTCAAAGGTTACCAGATGGTTTATGCTGAATCGAAGAAGGAAAAAGACAACATGCTTCCCGATTTGGAAGAAGGGGATGTAGTGAGTCTGGACTCTCTGGAACCGAATCAGCATTTCACTCAGCCACCGGCACGTTACAGTGAAGCAACACTGATTAAATCACTTGAGGAAAACGGCGTGGGCCGACCGTCGACTTATGCGCCTACTTTGGAAACTATTCAGCGCCGCTATTACGTTACGCTGAAGAACAAGCGATTCGAGCCTACTGAACTCGGAGACATCGTTAATGAGATTATTGGGGAGTTCTTCCCGAATATTGTTGATATTAACTTTACTGCTGAGCTTGAAAAAGATCTCGACTCTGTTGAAGAAGGTAAGCGTGAATGGATTGACATTATCGATCAGTTCTATAAGCCATTCAAAGTTGAAGTGGACAAGGCTGAAAAGGAACTGGAAGAAGTGGAAATTGAAGATGAACCAGCCGGCTTCGACTGCGAAAAATGCGGCTCGCCGATGGTTATCAAAATGGGCCGTTACGGTAAATTCTATGCCTGTTCGAACTTCCCGGATTGCCGCAATACGAAAGCAATTGTTAAAAAGATTGGCGTTACTTGTCCACTATGTAAAAAAGGAGAAGTCGTCGAGCGTAAATCCAAGAAGAGCCGCATATTTTATGGCTGTGAACATTACCCTGAGTGTGAGTTTACTTCATGGGACAAGCCAGTAGGACGCGACTGTCCAAAATGCGAGCACTACCTCGTTGAAAAGAAAACCAAGAAACAGTCACAGGTGAAATGTTCAAATTGTGATTATGAGGAAGAACCACAGAAATAAAGAGTGATTATCTGATATGTCGAACTAAACGCCTTTGTCTCCTTTTTGGGATTAGAGGCGTTTTTTCAATACCGGTTGAGTCTCTGACTCTGATTACCTATTACCGGGTAAATAAAGAGGAATCTAAATAAAGCTGGCTGACTTTGCTCACTACTGAATTAGCTTTTTTTCAAAGTCGATTTTAAATAGGTTAACTTTCAATGCTATGGTAAAATAGAGAGGAAGAGGATGTGAAATGAGTGACAGATAAATGGGTAACCTTATTCGAAGACTATTTAACTAACGAACGACACTACTCCCCGTTAACAAACCAGGCCTATACGGAAGACATAAGGGATTTTCAACATTTCCTAAATGAAACAGGAGAAGCTGACTTTTTGACCGTTTCTCTCTCTGATGCACGTATTTATTTAAGCTATTTGACAGATAAAGAGTATGCCAGGGCATCGATTTCACGAAAAATATCAAGCTTGCGAGCCTTTTACCAGTTTCTTTTAAACAATGACATTATTTCTGATAACCCTTTTTCCTATCTGCACATTAAGAAAAAAGGACGGCGCCTGCCCAGTTTCTTTTATGAAAAAGAGATGACGGCACTTTTTGAAGCAGCAGAGGGAACGAAACCGCTGGATCACCGAAATCAGGCACTGCTGGAGCTGCTTTACGGTACGGGTATTCGTGTGAGCGAATGCCAGGGAATTAAGCTGGAAGACGTAGACTTCACGATGGGCATGCTCTTTGTAAAAGGAAAGGGCAATAGGGAAAGGTACATTCCTTTTGGTCATTACGCCAGCGAAGCGATGAAAGTTTACCTTTCAGAGGGTCGCGATATTCTGATGAAAAAGTATAATAAAGACCATTCGTACCTTTTTATCAATCATCACGGAGACCAGATTACTCAGAACGGCATACAGTTTGTCCTGACTGAACTGATTAAGAAAAGCAGCTTAACCAATAACATCTCCCCCCACATGCTGAGGCATACGTTTGCGACTCATCTTTTAAACAATGGAGCGGACATACGGACTGTACAGGAACTGCTGGGGCACAAAAGCCTGTCTTCTACTCAAGTTTATACGCACGTTACGACAGAACATCTTCAGAAAAATTATAACACTTATCATCCAAGAGCCTGAAGCTTTATCAGGGGGCATACAGTTTTTTTGAAACTAAGAGAAAACAATAGTATAGTGGATAAGGGTAAAGTGATTGAATACATTCTTTTGCTTTTACCTGAGAAATCAACACTGAAATAAATGGAGGATTTTTAAAATGACAGAATTTCATGCAACCACAATTTTAGCGATTCATCATAAAGGTGAATGTGCCATGGCCGGAGATGGCCAGGTTACAATGGGCGAGCAAGTCGTAATGAAAAGTAAAGCCCGTAAAGTCAGAAAAATATATAACAATGAAGTATTAGTTGGCTTTGCCGGCAGTGTTGCGGATGCCTTTACGCTTGAAGAAAAATTTGAAGGCTATTTGAATCAATATAATGGCCATCTGATGCGTGCGGCTGTTGAACTGGCACAGGAATGGCGCACAGATAAAATGATGAAAAATCTGGAGGCCCTGCTGATAGTCATGAATAAAGAGCAGATGCTTCTGATTTCCGGTAATGGAGAAGTTATTCAGCCGGATGACGGTATTCTCGGCATTGGCTCAGGCGGAAATTTTGCCTTATCAGCTGCGAGAGCTCTGAAGAAACATGGAGAAAACCTGACGGCAGAACAGATTGCAAAAGACAGTCTGACAGTGGCAGCAGACATTTGTGTTTACACTAACCACAATATTATAAGTGAAAAACTGTAAGGAGAATGAATAGATGAGAGCTAGAAATGATTTAACACCAAGAGAAATTGTCAGCCGACTGGACGCTTATATTGTCGGACAAAATGAAGCTAAAAAAGCAGTTGCGGTAGCATTAAGAAACAGATACCGTCGATTGAAGCTGGATACTGAGATGCAGAGAGAGATTACTCCTAAAAACATTTTAATGATCGGGGCAACCGGTATAGGTAAAACAGAAATTGCTCGACGTCTTGCTGCTATCGTAGATGCGCCATTCCTAAAGGTGGAAGCGACTAAATTTACAGAAGTCGGCTACATTGGACGTGACGTTGAATCAATGGTTAGAGATTTAACGGAAGCATCAGTTCAGCTGGTCAAAGAAGAATACCGTAAAAATGTCCGGGGACGTGCTGAAAAAAGAGCGATTGAACGTGTAGCAAAAGCACTCGCACCTGGGATTAAGAAAGAAAAAAGCACCTATGACAACAACCCGCTAGCCGGCATGTTCAAAGGTATGGGGATGGACCCGAATCAGTTTGCTCAGGCGAATGAAGAGGAAGAAGAGGAAACAGTCACGTCGGAAATTTCTTCCAAGCGGGATGAACTGAAAGACCAGATAGCCAAAGGGATGCTGGACAGCAGAGAAGTTGAAATCAAAGTGGTTGAAAAGAAACAGACACCTAACAACCCAATGAGTGCGCCGATGGAATCCATGGGTATCGATTTATCTGAGACACTGGGTGCTTTATCACCAAGTAAAAAGGTCAAGCGTAAAGTCACGGTTAAAGAAGCAGTTGAAATATTTACTGAAGAAGAAGCAGATAAGCTGATTAATCAGGAAGACATTAATTCTGATGCTGTTCACCTAACTGAGAACGCCGGGATTATCTTTATTGATGAAATAGATAAGATTACATCTAAAGGACAGCAGAACAGTGGTCAGGTATCAAGAGAAGGTGTACAGAGAGATATCCTTCCGATTGTTGAAGGGTCAAGTGTTAAAACAAAATACGGGACTGTTCATACTGACCATATTCTCTTTATTGGTTCAGGGGCCTTCCACTTGTCTAAGCCAAGCGATTTGATTCCAGAACTGCAGGGACGTTTTCCTATCCGCGTAGAATTGAATGATTTGACGAATGAAGATTTTGTCAAGATTCTGACCGAACCGCAAAATGCCTTAATTAAGCAGTACCGTGCTTTACTGGGTACTGAAAATATTGACGTTGTCTTCACGATGGAGGCCATTGAGAAAATTGCTGATATAGCCTTTGACGTGAACGAATCAACAGACAATATTGGTGCTAGACGTCTGCATACAATTCTTGAGCGCTTGCTGGAAGATCTGTTGTTCGAATCACCGGATATGAGTATGGGCGAAGTAAAAATTACACAAAAATATGTTGAAGATAAAATCGGTCATATTGTGGAAAACAAAGACCTGACGCGATACATTCTATAAAAAATCATGAGATCAATGAGGTGTTCAGATGCTGAACCAGACGAATACAGAGTTAACCAGAGAAGAATTAATGGATAAAATCGAGGCTCAGAATCTGTTAATTAACGAACTTCTGGCTGAAAAAGAGGCTGAAGTCAAACTCGATTATCCCTGGAAAGGCAATCTGGGACACTGGTACTGGAATATTCAATCTAACGACGTTGTATTTAATCCATTAAAGGTTACAGCTCTAGGCTACTCCAAAGATGAAATTCCCGAAAAAGTACCGTATGAATTTTTTACTGATAAATTGCATCCTGATGATTACATTACTGCAATGGATAAGATGATGCAGCATCTCAAAGGTGAAACACCGGTTTATGAAATAGAGTACCGTATAAAAGCCAAAGACGGTAAGTGGAAATGGTTCTATGATAGAGGAAAAGTCACTCAGAGAGAAGAAGACGGCACGCCGCTTTTTGCTTCTGGAATTGTTTTTGATGTGACGAGTCAAAAAGAAAAGGAAGAAAATCTTGAAGAACTAACCTCAAGTCTGATTGAAATTGTGGAGAAAGATGAACTGACAGAAATCAGAAATCGCCGTTCTATTTTTAGAGAATTGAAGGCAAAAATGATGAAAAGCTCAATCGAGGAAGAGCAGCTTGTCATCGCCATGCTGGATATTGATGACTTTAAACGGATCAACGATACTAAAGGACACGTATATGGGGATTATGTACTGAAAGAAGTGGCGAAATCGCTCAGTAAAACACTAACTGACAAAGGCTGTGTCGGGCGATACGGTGGCGAAGAGTTTCTTGTCATCCTGCCTCTTATGGGCAGAGATGAAGCCGAACAACTTTTGAACAGCTGCCGGGAAGCTGTTATCTTCAATGAGTTTCTTAAAAACGAATCGATTACCATCAGTGGTGGCTATACACTGTTCGATCATCACGACTCGCATGAAGAGTTCATTGATGAAGCTGATAATTACTTGTATCAGGCTAAACGCTCTGGCAAGAACAAAATTGTTGGGCCATAATCAATCAGTACAATTAAATTGAAGCAATGCAGCAAACGAAAAAAGGATTATCTCAGAATGGGAGATAATCCTTTTTTTCGTTTTTCTATTGCTTTGCTTTAGAATAAACTTAATGAAATTAATCTTTTTTTGAGCTTTTTCTGCCAAACGGCACTCTGCTTTCTTCACCTTTTCTAATACGTTCAATATTAGACCGGTGACGGACGATAACGATAATCATAGCTAACCAGACAATTACCGCAAAGATCGTATCTCCAATAAAGAGAGAGACTGCAGCAGCGACGAGCACGACAACAATACTGGCTAAGCTGACCATGCTTGACCAGAGCAAAACGGCAACCCATACGAACAGTAGAAAAGGTGCGAGCAGAGGTTGGGCACCTAAGGCGATACCTGCACTGGTTGCCACGGCTTTTCCACCCTTAAAACGCGCAAATATCGGAAATACATGACCGATTACTGCAAATATACCGACAATCATGGGATGGATAGTCAAACCCAGCCAGACGGGAAGCAGTGCAGCGACCGTTCCTTTTGCAATATCAAGTATCAGAACAATTGTACCGGCATTTTTACCAAGAACTCTATACGTATTGGTCGTACCGGAATTGCCGCTTCCGTGTTCTCTAATATCTGTCTGAAAAAATAGTTTTCCAATCCAGACCCCTGAAGGAATGGATCCTAATAAATACGCCACTACTATGACGATGATTTCAACCAACTGATTTCCTCCTTGCTTATCTTGACGCTAAATATTATTTTAACACGTTTTTTTCTCCACCGGTATCTTTTTATAAGGGCTGACATAAGAGAGAAGTCCACAAAACTGACAAATTAAGTGATGTTATCAGTAAGTTAATTGTGATATACTGCATTTAATTGATAATCATTCTCAATAATTATGGACAGAATTGAGAAAAGGAGCATCTATATGTCATTTATTTCTATATCCAATTTAACCAAACAGTTTTCGGATTCCGCTTTACCGGCGGTGAACGATATTAGCTTCAACATAGGAAAAGGGGAAATCGTCTCCCTTCTGGGCCCAAGTGGCTGCGGTAAGACAACTGCCTTGAGAATGATTGCGGGCTTTGAGAACCCTACTAAGGGTCTCATAAAAGTCGGCAGTCAACTTGTTGTTTCAGATTCTGCAGTAGTGCCACCGGAAAAAAGGGGCATAGGTATGGTATTTCAGGAACACGCTTTGTTTCCACATATGAGTGTAGCTAAAAATATTATGTACGGTCTGAAACATATGAGAAAAAATGAAAAATTAAAAAAAGTAAGAGAAATGTTGGAACTGGTTGAACTGACAGACTTTGCAGAGTCTGTACCTGCGAATTTATCAGGAGGACAGCAGCAGAGAGTGGCTATTGCCCGTGCTCTGGCCCCGTCTCCGCATGTGATTTTACTGGACGAACCATTCAGCAGTATCGATGCCAGTCTGCGTGAAAAGATGAGGCAGGATATTTCCACTATTTTAAAGAAGGCCGATGCGACAGCAATAATCGTTACGCATGATCAGAAAGATGCATTTGCAGTGGCAGATAAGGTCGTGGTCATGAATAATGGCATGATACAGCAGATTTCCACTCCAAAGGAATTATACCGCTGTCCCGTCAACTGTTTTGTAGCGCAGTTTGTAGGAAAAACCAATTTGATTCAAGGAATTGTCGACCACCAGGCTAGGCAGGTACACACGGCTTTAGGCGAATTGCCCGTTTTGAGCGGCGTATATGCGCCAGACTCAAAAGTCATGTTGTCCATCAGACCGGAAACGATTGAAGTCAATGCCATGGGGAAATACAACGGGATGGTTGACCGAATCGTATACGGGGGAGACACTCAGGAGATACATTTGACAGTTAATGGAAATGAAAATCAGAGCCGAACACCAATCATCATTACTGCACCGATCAATCATGATATTCTTGTCGGTCATCCTATCCGTTTTTCAATTGAACAGGAAGCCGTTACCATTATTGAACAGTAAAATTTTAAAGCTCATTGTGAAGTTATCAACAAAAATAGATTGACTCAGTCCTTTGAATAGGGTAATCTTTTATTATCGATAATGATAATCATTCTCAATGAGAAGGGGAAGAACATATGAAAACGAATAAAGTGTTAACTGCATTAGGTATATCATCATTGGTTTTATTAGCTGGCTGTGCCAATACCAGTTCAGAATCTGGTGAGGCAAATGACGAACTGGTTGTGTATTCTTCACGTAATGAACAATTTGTAGCTGATCTTTTGGACAAGTTCGAGTCAGATACGGGCATTTCAGTTAGTGCCTTGCATGGTGTCGAACCATTGCAGCTGATGGAAGAAAGAAACAATGTTCAGGCAGATGTTTTCATTTCCAATGACATAGGGGCTCTTGAGTACTTGAATAATGAAGAGCTGCTCAAATCCACTGATTCTGATAATGTAGAGAGCATTGAGGAACAGTACCGGGCAGAAAATAACGAATGGATTGCCTTATCTTCCCGAGCTAGAGGATTTATTTACAATAAGGATTTGATTGACGAAGAGGATGTTCCCACCCGCATGGAAGACCTGATGGACGATACTTACAGTTCTGTAGAAAATGGTTTCGCGATTACCCGTGGAGGGAACGGAGGAATGATTTCCAATGTATCGGCTCTTAGACATGAATGGGGCGATGAGCGTACCAAAGACTGGGTTGAAGCTATTCAGGAAAATGCAGCAGGTATTTTCGAAGGGCATGGCGATATCAGACGAGCTGTAGGAGAGGGCATACACGCTTTCGGTCTCGTCAATAACTATTACTACCACCAGCAGCTTCTTGAGCCTGAAAACAATAACGTCGGTTTTGTTTATCCTGATCAGGCAGATGGAGAAATGGGCGCCATTGTTAATGCAGCTGGAGTGGGTCTGTTGAATGACAGCCCAAATGAAGGAGCCGCTGAAACATTTTTAAACTGGCTACTTGAAGAAGAAAATCAGCTTGCCTTTGTGGGAGAATCACTTGAAGTTCCAATCAACACTGAATTGGATCCGCCATTTGAGCAGGCAGTTAATTTATCTGAGTTGACTGTACAGGATATGCCGCTTCGTGAATTGGGTAACTATTTTGAAGACACCCGTTCGTTAATTGAAGATGCAGGGCTTGACTTGAATCTGAGATAAAACGTGCAAAAACATTAGAGGTTAGTATAGGAGGGCAAATATGAGACTGTGTGATATAAAAATTCAGAATAAAGTATCAGGCTTAGACACTCTGAAAAAACAGTCCCGTAAAATCTGGAACGGTAACATTCCCAGCCCTTCGTTGCTTACTGTAGCGGTTCTTATAGCGATTTTAATGACACTGCCTTTAATATATGTTGTATACCAGTCTTTTCTGGCTGGAACTGCCAGCTGGATGAGACTAATCAGTAATCGAATTCCTCAATTACTATGGAACACGCTGTCTCTCTCAATATCTGTCACAATCCTATCCTCTTCAATTGGGGTAGTATTGGCATGGATAGTGAATCGGACCGATCTGCCGGGGAGAAAAATATGGAAAGGCCTGCTGGCTCTGCCGGTTGTCATACCACCTTATATAGGAGCTGTAACCTATATCATCGTTTTTGGCCCGAGAGGCTGGGTATTTCAACTGATAAATAGAACAGCCACCCAAGTTAGGGAACTGCCTTTTACTATCTATTCATTTGCCGGTGTTGTTCTGGTCATGACGCTGTTTACTTATCCTTATGTATTTCTAATTACCGGCTCAGCCATGCGCAAAACGAGTTCAGCTTATGAAGAAGTCAGCCGGTCACTCGGCCATAACGGTTTTACCACTTTTTTCAAAGTCATACTGCCCTTACTTGTGCCTTCGATAGGGGCCAGCAGCATCCTAGTCTTTCTTTATGTATTAAGTGATTTTGGAGCTGTATCCATGTTGAGGTATGTTACGTTTACTTCGGCCATCTATTTTCAGAGAGCCGGTTTTGACATTCCGTCTGCAGCTGTACTCAGTCTCGTACTGATTGCCATCACCCTAGTCGTACTCTTTATAGAAAAATTGGTAAAAAAGAAAAAAGTGTACCATCAAAGCAAGGGAATGGTCAAAGAACCAAAGACTATCAGCTTGAACCGATTTAAGTTGCCTGCTTTACTTTTTGTCCTATTCATCTTTACTATTTCTGTCCTGCTGCCAGTCAGCGTTCTGATCTACTGGACAGTTATGGGGCTGAATTCTGGACTGGGCCTTTATAACAATGCCTTCTTAGGCTACACGCTCAACAGTTTCAGGGTAGCCGGTTCTGCAGCGATTATAAGCATCCTGCTGTCCGTACCGGTTATCTATCTCTATGCGAGGCACCGATCAATTGTGAGTAGTGTGATTTATAAACTGACTTATACCGGCTATGCATTACCGGGCGTCATTATTGCTCTAGGGCTGGTATTTTTATTTAACAACCATATACCGGTGCTCTACAGCACAGTGACCCTGGTTGTTCTGGCTCAAGTCATTCGTTTCATGCCACAGGTACTTCAGGCGGGAGAATCTGCTATCAGCCTGGTTTCCCCACGAATGGAGGAATCAGCACGAAGTTTAGGGCAGTCTACTTGGAAAGTACTCTTAACCATTACGTTACCCTCAATGCTTCCGGGACTGCTGGCAGGAGGCGCACTTGTCTTTGTGAGCGCGCTGAAGGAATTGCCTGCCACTCTGATGCTACGGCCTCCGGGCTTTGATACATTGGCTGTAAGGGTATATTATCAGGCTTCTGAAGCATTATATATTCAGGCAGCGCCTGGAGCTTTGCTGATTATTCTGATTTCCCTATTGCCGCTTCATTATCTTCTGAAAAATTACTAATCAAAATATATAGTACGAAAAGCTGAAGGCTATTAGAAAGTTATAGCCTTCAGCTTTTTTTGTACAGATTAACTTATATGTGTAAAATCTGGCCTGGCCAGATTTACCCTATTGCTTTTAGCGGTTGTCTGATATAGAGGAGTTCAGTTTAAAATAAGTTTGAAACCTAAACTGAAAAAATCTATCGAGAGGATGGAGATTACCCGAGTAAATGGGCTCTAAACTAAACCGATTACTTAATGACTAAAGTTCAGTGAATGATCTGCAGCCGAATTAAATAAAATACTGACTAAAATAAAGTATGGAATAGGAAAAGTTTTTAAACTAAAATACAGCTGCTTAAGAGGAAAGAATCTGGCTGCACCAGATTTTTAAAACCATTGTGACCACCAAGTGAACGGTTTAAAGATATTCTGATATAAACACACTTTGAGACACTCTTTACATAGATTAATCCAGTCTTAAGTTTTTAGGTCGCTGTTTTTATGGTATTATATTAATGCTTGCGTTTTCCATTAGGAAAGGGCAAATTAATTTATGATTCACTATCGAGGAGTATATAAAACATGGCAATGAATAAATATGATGATAACGCAATTCAAGTGCTTGAGGGACTGGACGCTGTACGTAAACGTCCGGGGATGTATATTGGATCGACCGATTCACGAGGGCTGCACCATCTTGTTTATGAAATCGTCGACAACGCAGTTGATGAAGTTCTGGCAGGATACGGTTCAGAAATAGAAGTGATTATTCACAAGGATAATAGTATTACAGTAAAAGATGACGGAAGAGGTATGCCAACAGGGATGCACTCGACCGGTGTATCAACCATACAGGTTATCTTTACTGTCCTGCATGCCGGAGGTAAGTTCGGCCAGGATGGTGGCTATAAAACATCCGGAGGTCTGCATGGTGTGGGGGCTTCAGTCGTTAATGCCTTGTCCGAATGGCTGACTGTAACAGTCAAAAGAGACGGATACGAATACATTCAAAAATTTAAAAACGGCGGCAAACCAGACGGCAAGCTGTCAAAGAAAAAAATAGCTAAAAAAGAAGCAGGAACAGTGGTTCACTTTAAACCGGATCCTGGAATATTCTCGACTACCGATTATTCCTTCAGCCTGCTGAGTGAGCGTCTGAAAGAATCTGCCTTTTTACTCAAAGGTGTAACGATAACCGTAGAGGATGAACGCAAAGACGCTAAAGAGGCTTTCCATTATGAGGAAGGCATAAAAGAATTTGTACATTATCTAAATGAAGAAAAGGACACACTGACTCCGATTGCCTACTTCGAAGGGGAATACAAAGGCATTGAAGTGGAATGTGCTTTTCAATATAATGACGGCTATTCAGAAAATGTACTGAGCTTTGTTAACAATGTCCGGACAAAAGACGGCGGGACACATGAAATCGGTGCAAAATCTGCCTTAACTAAAACCTTTAACGAGTATGCCCGTCGGGTTGGCTTGTTAAAGGAAAAAGATAAAAATCTGGAAGGTTCCGATGTTAGAGAAGGAATTGCCATTATATTATCTGTGCGCATACCCGAAAATCTGCTTCAGTTTGAAGGACAGACAAAGAGTAAGCTGGGGACTAACGAAGCACGAACCGCCTGTGACAACATTATTTCTGAACAGTTCAACTTTTATCTAGCTGAAAATGGCGAAATGAGCCAGCAGATAGTGCGAAAAGCTATTAAAGCAAGAGAGGCCAGAGAAGCTGCCCGTAAAGCGAAAGAAGACTCTCGAAATGGGAAAAAACGCAAACGCAAAGAAACCTTACTATCCGGCAAACTGACGCCTGCACAGAGCAGAAACGCCAGTAAGAATGAACTGTATCTTGTAGAGGGAGATTCCGCCGGCGGCTCTGCCAAGCAGGGAAGAGACAGAAAGTTTCAGGCTATTCTGCCCCTAAGAGGTAAAGTCATCAACACCGAAAAAGCCAATATGCAGGATATTTTAAAAAACGAAGAAATCAGCACAATGATATACACTATAGGAGCAGGAGTCGGACCGGAATTTGACTTGAAAGACTGCAATTACGATAAAATTGTGATTATGACGGATGCGGATACAGATGGCGCGCACATTCAAGTGCTTTTGCTGACCTTTTTCTATCGGTACATGCGTCCGCTTATTGAAGCCGGTAAAATTTACCTGGCACTTCCACCTTTATATAAAGTATCTAAAGGAAAAGGGAAGAAAGAAGAAATAGCTTATGCCTGGACAGATGAGGAACTGGAAAAACTGCTGAGAACGTTTGGGAAAACATATATGATTCAAAGGTATAAAGGTTTAGGTGAGATGAATGCAGACCAGCTGTGGGAAACAACCATGGATCCGGCCACCCGAACGCTTATCCGAGTAACGATCGATGACTTGGCACAGGCTGAGCGTCGCGTCTCTGTATTGATGGGCAATAAAGTTGATCCTAGACGAAAATGGATTGAAGAAAACGTAGAGTTCTCGTTAGAAGAAGAAGGCAGTATTCTTGAGACAAACGAAATGATGGATGAACCTGAAAATCCAATTCAATAACGGGAAAGGTTTGACAAGTGAACATGACAAATGAAAATCGAGCAGAAATACAGGAACTGACATTAGAAGAAGTAATGGGCGATCGTTTTGGTCGTTATTCGAAATATATTATACAGGAGCGTGCGCTTCCTGATATTCGCGATGGCTTAAAGCCGGTACAGCGTCGTATTTTGTATGCAATGTTTTCAGAAGGAAACGTCTTTGACAAAGGGTTTAGAAAGTCAGCGAAAACTGTCGGTAACGTTATCGGTAACTTCCACCCCCATGGCGACAGCAGTGTGTATGAGGCTATGGTCCGAATGAGCCAGGACTGGAAAATGAAGGCTCCACTGATTGATATGCACGGAAATAACGGAAGTATGGATGGCGATCCACCGGCAGCGATGCGTTACACAGAAGCACGTCTGTCAAAAGTGGCCTCCGAACTTCTGCAGGACATAGATAAGGAAACAGTCGAGTTGGTACTTAATTTCGACGATACGACTAACGAGCCGACTGTGTTGCCGGCACGTTTTCCTAATTTACTGGTAAACGGAGCGACAGGTATCTCAGCTGGTTACGCAACCGATATTCCTCCACATAATCTACAGGAAGTAATCGACGCGGCTATCTACTTGGTGTCCCACCCGAATGCATCAGTTGATAAATTGATGGATTTTGTCAAAGGACCTGATTTTCCTACCGGGGGAATTATCCAGGGAGTCAAAGGACTGAAAGAAGCGTATACGACAGGTAAAGGAAAAATTGTCGTGCGCAGCAAGACTGAAATTGAGAAAATGCGTGGCGGCAAAGAACAGATTGTCATTACCGAGGTTCCCTATGAAGTCAATAAAGCTACCCTTGTCCGCAAGATGGACGAGATACGTCTGAATAAAAAAATTGACGGCATAGCAGATGTCCGTGATGAATCAGACCGGACTGGCCTGCGTATTGTTGTGGAACTGAAAAAAGACACTCCAGCCAACGGCATATTGACGTATTTGCTGAAGAACACGGATTTGCAGATTTCATATAATTTAAACATGATTGCGATCAATGAGAGACGACCTCAGCAGCTGGGAATAAGAGAAATCCTCTCAGCTTACTTGAAACATAAGAGGGAAGTCATCGAGAAACGGACACAGTTTCTTTTAAGCAAAGACAGAAAACGCGCCCACATTGTTGAAGGGCTGATCAAAGCCATTTCCATTCTGGACAAAGTTATTAAGACAATCAGAAGCAGTGAAAACAAATCGAATGCGAAAGATAACTTAATCGAAGCCTATCAGTTTTCTGTCATGCAGGCTGAAGCAATTGTCAGTCTTCAGTTGTACCGATTAACTAATACTGATATAACCCAGCTTCAAAAAGAAGCAGACGAATTGAGCAAGCGTATAGAAGACTATCTGACTATCTTGAATGATGAAAAAGCGCTCGATTCAGTGGTTAAAAAAGAACTCAAGGAAGTCAAGAAAGCTTACTCAAAAGATCGTCAGACCAAGATAGAAGAGAAAATTGAAGAGTTGAAAGTTGAAAAAGAAGTACTGGTGTCGGAAGAAGAAGTTATTGTATCCGTCACAAAACAAGGCTACCTCAAGCGAACCAGCCTGCGTTCTTATGGTGCTTCAAAACCGGAAGAACTGGGGTTAAGAGAAGGCGATTATTCTCTCTTTACCGAGAAAATGTCCACACTTGAGCACATCGTTATCTTTACATCAAAAGGAAATGTCATTAATCGTCCCGTTCACGAACTGCCTGATATCAAGTGGAAAGACTTCGGGCAGCACATATCCCAAAGTATCAGTCTAGTATCGGATGAAACCGTGATAGCTGTATTCGGGCTGAAGGAATTCAGCGAGCAGGAACGGTTTGTCTTTATTACAAAAGAAGGATATATTAAGCAGACGTTGGCTAGTGAATATGAGCCTAAACGGACCTATCGTACCCGGTCTGCCACAGCCATTAAGCTGAAGTCAGCTACAGATGAGTGCCTAGCGGTTTACCGTATCCAAGACGATTCAAACCTTGATGTATTCCTGGTTACGCAACTTGGATTCGGTCTGAGATATAACCTGTCAGAGGTTTCGCTGGTGGGTGCAGGAGCAAGTGGCGTTAAATCCATCAACTTGAAAAAAGGGGACACAGTCGTCAACGGCGTCCTGTTTAATCCTCAAGACGGGAATAAGAGCGTCATGCTTGTCACTCATAGAGGAGCTGTCAAGAAGATGAATGTGAGGGAGTTTGATCTTATATCAAGAGCCAAGAGAGGTCTTCTAGTATTGAGAGAATTGAAAAATAAACCTCACCGTGTTGCATTGCTTATAGGTGTCAATGATAATCAGGATGAATGGACTGTTGTAACTGACAAAAATGCTTCGCAGACTATCATTCCTAAAGATTATTCGTTCAGCGACCGTTACAGCAATGGTTCGTTTATATTGGATGAAGATTCAGACGGGATTCCAGTCGATGCATTTAAGTCTAATGTGGTCTTGATTGAGGAAGAACCTAAGGAAAATGAAAAATAAGGAAATGTATATTTAAACCAAAAAGAAGGAAACCATTCAATATAATGGTTTCCTTCTTTTTATAATAATAATCATCACCTGGCTTATGATTCTGCCAGTTTCTTAAGTTTATTCAAGTCCTTGTCTTCACCTAAGACTATCAATGTCTGTCCAGGCCTCAACAAGTGATCTTTAGTAGGGTTGAACACGATGCCGTCATCTTCCTCCTCTTTGATGGCAATGATGATCAAGTCGGTCTGTTCGGGAATGTTTGCATCCATCAACGTTTTGTGACTTAATTCGGAGTCCGGTTTGATAATGACTTCGTTTAAGTTCAAATCGATTTTACCTGAGTGTGTAATGGTATCTAAAAAGGCAATAACGTTCGGTTTCAAAAGCATAGAGGCCATGCGATATCCTCCAATTTCATTAGGAGAAACAGTCTTGTCCGCACCCGCCCGAATGAGCTTTTCATGGGAATCATGCGTAATGGCTCGTGCGACAATGTGCAAATCAGGATTCAGCTGACGAGCTGAAAGGACAGCATATAGGTTGTTGGCATCATTATTTAAAGAGGCCACAAGTGCTTTTGCTCGTGAGATACCAGCTTTTTC
>RECC01000023.1 GCA_007692455.1 Alkalibacterium sp.
AATGGGGTAGCCTCTTTTATCATATCCTGATTCATTGCCGAGTAAATGGTTAAATACGAATCAATTTCAACTTTGCTTCAGATTGAGTTCAGAAAGACTATGATGAATGAACTACACCGTGAGTGTAGTTCAGCCCGCTTTTAAAAGAGCGAAATGCATTCCAGCGATGAGATGACGTTTTATAGTGCAGTTCAGATATCTGAACTCAAGTATTTTGACTGATCAATCAAGTTCAGTGTCATATAATCAAAACCAGCAGTTCAGACTGGTGGTTTTGATTATGTGCTGTACAACTACATGTGATAATGGAAGAAACAGGTAAATTCGTTATTTTATAATGAAATAACAGTTTTAATGATAATTAATCAGAAATACAAAATAAAAGACGAACAATAAGACATTAAAATATTTTAATATTCAGGTAAAGGGTTGACTCAACTCTATGAGTTAATTAAGATGAAGACGTATCGATAAGTGAACGATTTATATAAAAAGATTTAATAATGTTCGTTCTTTACAATCAAGGAGGCGTCGATTAGTGGACAAAGGGCACTTACTATATGAAGGTAAGGCAAAAGCATTATACAGCATTCCCGAGCAAAATTGGCTATGGGTAGAGTACAAAGATCAGGCAACAGCAGGTAATGGTGAAAGAAAAGAAAGCATTTCCGGTAAAGGTCAGCTGAACAATCTTATTACCAGTGTGATTTTCGAGTACTTATCATCAGAAGGCATACCGAGTCACTTCATCAAAAAACTGTCTGATACAGAACAGGTCATTGAAAAAGTCGACATGTTCAATCTGGAAGTCGTGGTTAGAAATGTTGCAGCAGGAAGCTTTTCCAGACGACTGGGTGTATCAGAAGGGACGGTCTTGTCTAAACCAATCGTTGAATTTTATTTAAAGGATGACGATTTGAACGATCCGTTCATTAATGATGCCCATGTAACTGCACTAAATCTGGCTGACGAAGCGGAAGTCTCAGAATTAAAGACAAAAGCCCTTGAGATTAACCATGCATTGAAAAAAATGTTCGACAAAGCCGATATTACATTAATTGACTTCAAACTCGAATTCGGGAAAAACAGTGATGGGACTATTTTACTGGCAGATGAAATTTCACCAGATACCTGTCGCCTGTGGGATAAAAACACGAACAATCGACTGGATAAAGATGTATTCAGACACAACACTGGAGACATTATTCCAGTCTATCAGGAAGTTCTGGACCGACTGACTCAATTAAATAAGTAAAAAAGGAGACTAAATCTAAATGTATAATGTCAAAGTATATGTAACCTATAAAGAATCAATCCTGGACCCTCAAGGTGAAGCGGTAAGAGGTGCTGTCCACCGTATGGGGTATGACGAAATAGATGCCATCCGTATGGGGAAGTATTTTGAAATAAAAGTGCAGGAACGGGATGAGCGCTCAGTTGAAGACGTTATTGAAACAGTCTGCGACAAACTACTGGCAAATGTGGTCATGGAGACTTACCGTTACGAAATCGAAAAAGTAAAGGAGACGGTTTAACGATGCGATTTGCAGTGATACAGTTTCCTGGATCCAATTGTGATGTTGACTTGCTTCATGCCATTAAGGACGGCACTGGGGAAGAGGCTGAATATGTTCCGCACACTGCGGATAGTCTGGATGGCTTTGATGGTGTCCTTTTACCGGGTGGTTTTTCTTACGGAGATTACTTAAGAAGTGGGGCTATCTCGCGCTTTTCAAATGTCATGAGTGAAGTGAAGCGTTTTGCTGAAGATGGCAAACCGGTTTTTGGAACCTGCAATGGTTTTCAAATTCTGGTGGAAGCGGGTCTACTTCCTGGTGCACTGCAACGCAACAAACAGCTGCATTTTATCTGCAAGCCTACTGAACTGAAAGTGGCCAACAATACGACGCGTTTTACTTCAGAGTATGCAAAAGACGAGCAGTTGACCATTCCCATTGCACATGGAGAAGGCAACTACTACTGTGATGACGAGACACTCAAGGAACTTGAAACGAACAACCAGATTGTCTTTACCTATGCATCAGAAAATCCTAATGGTTCTGTGGCTGATATTGCTGGAATCATCAACAAAAAAGGCAATGTTCTCGGCATGATGCCGCACCCGGAAAGAGCTGTGGAAGACCTGCTCGGTTCAAGTGACGGACTGCGTTTCTTCCAGTCAATGGTAAAGAATTTTGCAAAGGAGACTGCTGACGTATGAAAACCACTTTCGAACCTTCACCAGAAATGATCAGAGACGAACGCATTTATTCCCAGTGGGGATTGACTGATGAAGAATACCGACAAATTTCAGAAGAAATTTTAGACCGCTTACCGAATTATACAGAAACCGGCCTGTTTTCTGTTATGTGGAGCGAACACTGCTCTTATAAAAATTCCAAACCGGTTCTAAGAAAGTTTCCAACAGACGGCCCTCATGTTTTACAGGGGCCAGGAGAAGGAGCCGGTATTGTTGATATCGGGGATAATCAGGCAGTCGTATTCAAGGCAGAAAGCCATAACCATCCCTCTGCAGTCGAACCTTATGAAGGAGCGGCTACTGGAGTTGGCGGCATTATCAGGGATATTTTTAGTATGGGTGCCCGTCCAATCGCGATGCTTGATTCGCTGCGTTTTGGCGAACTGGATAATGAACGCACCAAATATTTACTCGAGGAAGTCGTAGCTGGAATCGGTGGATACGGAAACTGTATTGGTATCCCGACAGTTGGTGGCGAAATTGGCTTTGATCCGGTCTATAAAGGCAACCCGCTGGTCAATGCAATGTGTGTCGGTCTCATTGATCACAAAGATATTCAAAAAGGACAGGCAAAAGGTGTCGGTAATACCATCATGTATGTCGGTGCGAAAACTGGACGCGATGGGATTCACGGTGCGACTTTTGCATCAGAAGAGTTTACTGATGAAGAAGAATCTGAACGTTCAGCTGTGCAGGTCGGCGATCCCTTTATGGAGAAACTATTAATGGAAGCCTGCCTGGAACTGATTAAGGAACACAGTGACATTCTCGTCGGTATTCAGGATATGGGGGCTGCAGGACTGGTTTCTTCGAGCTCGGAAATGGCATCAAAAGCTGGCAGTGGTCTCATTTTGAATTTGGATGATGTACCTCAGCGTGAAACCGAAATGACGCCTTACGAGATGATGTTGTCTGAATCACAGGAGCGCATGCTGATCTGTGTTAAAAAGGGATCTGAAGAACGTATAAAGACAGTCTTTTCCCGCTATGAACTGGACGCCGTAACGATTGGAGAGGTCACAGATGATGGCCAGTATCGTTTGTATCATCACGGTCGGCTGGTAGCTGATTTACCTGTGGATGCACTGGCAGAAGATGCACCGGTATATCATAAAGAATACACAGAACCTGAACGTATCAAAGAATACAGAGAAATGAAGGCTTTTGAACCGGCAGTAGACAGTGCTGAGGAAACATTGAAAGCACTGCTCCAGCAGCCGACAATCGCTTCAAAGAAATCTATTTTTGAGACATATGATTCAATGGTCAGAACGAATACAGTCGTGGGACCTGGAAGTGACGCGGCGGTCTTGCGTATCCGCGGCACTCGAAAAGCTCTGGCCATGACTACCGACTGCAATGCCCGTTATCTGTACCTGAATCCGGAAAGAGGCGGACAGATGGCAGTAGCGGAAGCGGCAAGAAATATTGTTGCCAGCGGGGGAGAACCACTCGCCATAACGGATTGCCTGAATTACGGAAATCCCGACAAGCCTGAAGTGTTCTGGGAACTGTGGACATCTGCAGATGGTATTTCAAAAGCCTGTACGACTTTAGGGACGCCCGTTATTTCCGGGAATGTGTCTCTGTATAATGAAACAAACGGACAGGCGGTCTATCCGACACCCGTTATCGGAATGGTCGGTTTAGTGAAAGACTTGGATCACGTGACGACATCAGAATTCAAGCAGGCGGGGGACGTCATTGTTACTGTGGGAGAAACGAAGGCGGACTTTAACGGAACAGAACTGCAGAAAATGCAATTGGGGAGAATCGAAGGGGAACTGTTTGATTTTGATATAGAAAAAGAAAAAGCGGTACAGAATAATGTGCTGAAGGCTATCCGAAGCGGCTGGGTGCAGAGTGCTCACGACTGTTCTGAGGGCGGATTGGCTGTTGCACTGATGGAAGCTGCATTTACAAAAGAGTTAGGGCTCGATGTAACAGTTGATATGCCGAAAGAATGGCTGTTTTCAGAATCGCCGTCGCGCTTTGTACTCAGTGTGAAACCGGAACATGTCGAAGCTGTCGCGGAATTATTTGAAAGCGACGCATCAGTAATAGGGGAAGTTACACATACGGGTATAGCTTCCATTAAGACTGCCGATGAGCAGCTGGAATGCAGTGTGAGTGAATTGAAAGAGCTTTGGGAAGGAGCAATTCCATGTTTGCTGAAGTCAAAAGTTTAAATGAAGAGTGTGGTGTGTTCGGTGTGTGGGGACACCCGGATGCGGCACAGCTGAACTTCTTCGGGCTGCACAGTCTGCAGCACCGTGGGCAGGAAGGGGCCGGGATTGTCACCAACCACAACGGCCGCCTGCGTGGACACAGAGATTTGGGATTATTGTCAGAAGTATTCAAAGATGAAAGAGACTTGCAGGGATTGACAGGAGAAGCGGGTATCGGGCACGTCAGATACAGCACCTCCGGGAACAACAGCATCCTGAACATCCAGCCTTTCCTGTTTAAATTTCACGATGAAGAAATTGCGCTGGCGCATAACGGCAACCTGATTAATGCCTTGAGTCTGCGTCAGGAACTGGAAAAAGACGGGGCTATTTTTCACTCGAATTCAGATACGGAAGTGCTGATGCATCTGATTCGCCGCAGCAGACAGGAAACGCTGCTTGAACGGATTAAAGAAAGTCTGAATACGGTTAAAGGAGCCTTTGCCTATGTCATGCTGACACCGGATGCACTGATTGGTGCGCTTGATCCAAATGGTTTTCGTCCACTTTCTATTGGTCAGATGGACAATGGCGCTTATGTACTTGCAAGTGAAACGTGTGCTCTGGATGCAGTAGGAGCGCAATTTGTCCGCGCTGTAGAGCCTGGAGAGCTTGTTATCATTGACGACTCAGGCTACACAATCGAAACCTACACCGACCACACGATGAAACAGATTTGCTCGATGGAATTCATCTACTTTGCCCGCCCGGATTCCAATATTGCCGGTGTGAATGTCCATACAGCTCGTAAAAAAATGGGTAAATGCCTGGCAAAAGAAGCACCGGTTGAAGCGGATATGGTTATCGGTGTGCCGAATTCATCTCTATCGGCTGCCAGCGGATATGCTGAAGAGAGTGGCATTCCGTATGAAATGGGTCTCGTCAAGAATCAGTACGTTGCCCGAACGTTTATCCAGCCGACTCAGGAACTTCGTGAACAGGGCGTCCGCATGAAACTTTCTGCCGTCAGAGGCGTTGTGGAAGGCAAAAAAGTGATCATGGTGGATGATTCCATCGTTCGCGGTACGACAAGCAAGCGTATTGTTCAGCTGCTGAAAGAAGCCGGTGCTGCAGAAGTACATGTGCGCATTTCATCACCGCCACTCAAGTACCCGTGTTTTTACGGAATTGATATCCAAAATCAGAAAGAATTGATTGCCGCGGATTATTCTGTTGATGCCATCCGTGAAAAAATTGGTGCAGACAGTCTCTCTTTCTTAAGTGTCGAAGGCACAGTGGAGTCAATCGGTCTGACATTTAATGCACCCCATAATGGTCTGTGCATGTCTTATTTTACCGGTGATTATCCGACGCCTTTATATGATTACGAAACGGACTACAGAGCAACGTTGAATAAAATCAAAGAAAGCAATCCATTGATGGTATAGACAATTAAAGTATACGAAAAAAGACAAGGAGCGATGAAATGGGTAATGCCTACAGTGCTGCAGGTGTAAATGTTGAAGCAGGATACGAAACGGTAGAGCGCATCAAAAAACACGCGAAACGAACAGAACGCCTGGGAGTCATGGGTGCTTTAGGAGGCTTCGGCGGAGCTTTTGATCTGTCCAGCCTCTCGGTCAAAGAACCGGTACTGGTTTCTGGAACAGATGGCGTGGGTACAAAGCTTTTGCTCGCGATACAGCAGGACAAGCATGATACGATAGGCATTGACTGTGTAGCCATGTGCGTGAATGATATTTTAGCTCAAGGCGCTGAACCCCTTTATTTTCTGGATTACATCGCTACTGGAAAAACGGTTCCTGAAAAAATGGAACAGATTGTTGCGGGCATTTCCGAAGGTTGTGTCCAGGCAGGCGCCGCGTTAATCGGCGGAGAAACAGCCGAAATGCCGGATATGTATGGAGAGAATGACTATGATGTTGCCGGCTTTTGTGTCGGGGTTGTTGAAAAAAGTCAGCTGCTGACACCAGAGAACGTAAAGGCTGGGGATGTGCTGATTGGACTGGCTTCCAGTGGGATTCATTCCAACGGCTATTCATTGGTCCGAAAAATCTGCTTTGAACAGAATGCATTCAGTAATGAGGATACACTTGATGAACTGGACGGGAAGAGACTCGGAGACGTGCTTTTAGAGCCGACAAAAATTTACGTTCAGACTGTCCTGCCTCTTCTGAAAAAAGGCTGGGTAAATGGCTTGTCTCACATTACCGGTGGCGGCTTCATTGAGAACCTGCCGCGCATGCTGCCTGAGGGCTTATGTGCTGATGTAAAGGTCGATTCCTTTGACCGTCCGGCTATTTTCGATTTTCTTGAAAAGAATGGCCAGTTAAATCATGAAGAAATGTATGGCATTTTCAATATGGGCATCGGTATGGTACTGGCTGTTCCAGCTGACAAGGAAAAAGACGTCATGACCAGTTTAGCCGAAGCAGGAGAAACCGCCTTTGTGATTGGACAGGTAACAGAAAGTAAAGAGGAGGCTGTCCGCCTTGACTAAGCATCAGCCCATCAGACTCGCTGTTTTTGCTTCAGGAAACGGATCTAATTTTGAAGCCGTCGCTCAGTCCATTCAAAAGGGTGAGGTAGACGGAGAGTTGGCTTTACTGGTCTGTGATCAGCCGGGCGCTTTCGTTCTGACCCGCGCAGAGAAGTTGGGAGTACCGGCGGTCACCTTTACCCCAAAAACATTTGAATCCAAAGCGGATTATGAAAGGGAAGTGCTGGCTCATTTGGAAGAAGCGAAGGTGGACTTGATTGTGCTGGCCGGTTACATGCGAATCGTAGGGAAAACCCTGCTAAAAGCCTATCCAGAAAGAATA
The DNA here is from genome assembly GCA_007692455.1 of Alkalibacterium sp. GTDB lineage: Bacteria > Bacillota > Bacilli > Lactobacillales > Carnobacteriaceae_A > Alkalibacterium. Next base: position 7,272 of record RECC01000023.1, read on the forward strand.
ATTAATATTCATCCGTCGCTGTTGCCAAGCTATCCCGGCAGACAGGGAATCGTTGATGCCTTTATGGATAAAGTTGAACAGACAGGGGTAACGGTTCATCTGGTAGACGAAGGCGTCGATACCGGTCCGGTGCTCGCTCAGGAAACAGTTGCGATTGAACCTGATGATACGATAGACTCACTAGAGAGGAAAATTCATGCCGTTGAACATGAACTGTTTCCAAAAGTCATCCAGAAGGTGATTAAAAAGCTGCAAAAGGAGCATGTCTAATTATGAAACGCGCACTAATCAGTGTATCAGATAAAACAAACATAGTGGAATTTGCAAAAGGATTAAGCAGACAGAACATAGAGATTATATCGACCGGAGGGACAAAAAAAGTCCTGGATGAGGCAGGCTTGTCAACGGTTTCGATTGAAGAAGTAACCGGCTTTCCGGAAATGATGGATGGACGGGTCAAGACTTTGCACCCCCTTATTCATGGAGGCCTGCTGGGACGACGGGATCTGACTAGTCACATGGATGCCATGAAGGATCACAACATTCAGCCAATCGATGTGGTCTGCGTCAACTTGTATCCATTTAAAGAGACCATTTCCAAGGGCGGAACCACTCCGGAAGAAGCCATCGAACAGATTGACATAGGCGGTCCGAGCATGCTGCGCAGTGCGGCAAAGAACTTTGCATCCGTTACCGTTGTCGTTGATGCGGCTGACTATTCGCTTGTGCTTGATGAACTCGAAGCTGAAGGAGAAACGACTCCGGCAACGAGGCAGCGTCTGGCTGCTAAGGTATTCCGTCATACAGCCAGTTATGATGCACTGATAGCTGACTACTTAACCGATTTATCAGTAGAAACAGAAGCGGAAACTCTCACACCGACCTATACATTGAAACAACCTCTTCGTTATGGTGAGAACAGCCATCAGACAGCTTTGTTTTATGAAGAGCCGGTATCGACCAGCTTTTCCATCGCCAAGGCTGACCAACTGCATGGCAAAGCCTTGTCCTATAACAATATTAAAGATGCGGACGCGGCCATTCGCATCGTGCGTGAATTTGATGAACCCGCCGCAGTGGCATTGAAGCATATGAATCCGTGCGGTATTGGAATCGGGCAGACCATCGAAGAGGCATTTGACCGTGCCTATGAAGCGGATTCCGTATCCATTTTCGGCGGCATCGTCGTTGTGAATGAGACAGTCTCTCTTGAACTGGCAGAGAAACTCAGCAAAATTTTTCTGGAGATTGTCATTGCACCCGGCTTCTCCGAAGAAGCGTTGGCTGTTCTGACTAAAAAGAAAAATATTCGTCTTCTCCAACTGGACTTTTCCGAAGCAAAACAAGGCGGCAAGGAATCTGTCTCGGTTCTTGGGGGACTTTTGGTCCAGGATCAGGACTGGCTTGACGAAAATCCGTCTAAGTGGTCAGTGGTGACTGAAACAGCACCGACTGAAGAACAGCTGAAAGCGATGGAGTTGACCTGGAAAGCCGTCAAACATGTGAAAAGTAATGCGATTGTAGTCGGAAACGAAAAGCAGACTCTAGGCATTGGAGCCGGTCAGATGAACCGCGTCGGTGCAGTAAAAATTGCTGTTGAACAGGCCGGAGACAAGGCAAAAGGAGCCGTTCTGGCGAGTGATGCCTTCTTCCCGATGAACGACAGCGTTGAATATGCTGCAAAGCACGGCATTTCAGCGATTGTACAACCGGGCGGCAGCATCAAGGATCAGGCTTCCATCGATAAAGCCAATGAATACGGCATCGCAATGGTCTTCACCTCCGTCCGTCATTTCAGACATTAATAAGAAGAAAAGAGAGGGGCCCCTCTCTTTCATTATTGAGAAGTGCTGGTGGCTTCAGTTTAGCGGCTGATTAGCGGTCAAACTTCAATACGGTGCAGGAAATTTCAAGTTTGGATTTGACTTCAGGCGCCAAACTGTACCGAGTTGTCAACGGGTCCAGTTTGGCATGATGTGAAGCGTTCAAATTTGAAATAATCAATAAAAATATAAAGTTTGCGCTGAAAACACATGCCAAACTGAACAACCGTCATGCAGACGGATAAATCTGGCCTGGCCAGATTTTACTACATAGACAAAAGACCATCCATCAAAGGGGAGAACACTGTGAAAGTACTAGTCATCGGGGGAGGCGGCCGTGAACATGCGGTTGCAAAGAAATTGTTGTCAGGCAAGACAGTTGAGTCGGTCTATTGTGCACCGGGAAATGCAGGAATGAAGCGAGACGGGATAACCGTCGTCGCCATACCTCAGGATAATCATGAAGCACTGATTGACTTGGTTAAAAAAGAACAGATTGACTGGACATTTGTCGGACCGGAAGTGCCTCTTTTCAACGGAATTGTGGATGATTTTCAGGCTGAAGGGTTGGCTATTTTCGGGCCCACTCAAGCAGCCACACAAATTGAAGCGTCAAAAGAATTCGCTAAAGAATTGATGACAGCAAATAATATCCCGACCGCAGGCTACCAAGCTTTTGATGATTACAATGCAGCCTGCCAATACATTGAGAATGGGCCTGTCCCCATAGTCATCAAGGCAGACGGACTGGCAGCCGGTAAAGGCGTTGTCGTTGCCGAAACAAAGGAAGTTGCACTTAATGCTTTGGACGACATGATGCTGGATAAAAAATTTGGTTCTGAAAATACCCGAGTCGTTATTGAAGAGTACCTGACAGGCGAGGAATTTTCTCTGATGGCCTTCGTGTCAGGAGAAAAGGTCTATCCGATGGTCATTTCTCAAGACCACAAGCGATTGCTTGAAGGAGACAAAGGTCCTAACACAGGTGGGATGGGAGCCTATGCACCGGTCTCGCACATTGCAGACTCCATAATTGAACAGGCCATCGAACAGATTTTGAAACCAGCAGCAAAGGGCATGGCGAAAAACAATACCCCTTTTACCGGTATATTATATGCAGGGATAATGGCAACCGAAGAAGGACCCAAAACGATTGAATTCAACGCCCGTTTTGGTGATCCGGAAACACAAGTCTTAATGAACCGACTGGAATCCGATCTGGGCGAAGTGATCCAGGCTATTTTAAATGACAGCGAACCAGACTTGAAGTGGAAAACAGAAGGGGTCAGCCTAGGTGTGGTCGTTGCAGCAGAAGGCTACCCGGAGACCTATGAAAAAGAAATTCCCTTGGGTCTGCCAGAAGAAGACGAACAGCTTCAACTCTACTTTGCAGGCGTTTCAGAAAAAGAAGGCCAGCTAGTATCAGACGGGGGACGCATTTTTCTGGTGGAAGCTTCCGCAGCTACAATTGAAGAAGCGCAGTCCCTTATTTACCAGTCCCTTGATTCAGTAAGCAAACCAGGCTGTGTATACAGAAGAGACATCGGTCACCGGGCAGTAAACAGTGAACCGGCTGGCAATAAAAAAGCAATGTAAATCATCACAACATTTAGGAGGCGTTACATTTGGCAATTGAAGTAGGCGTTGTTATGGGCAGCACATCCGACTGGGATACGATGAAACACGCGTGTGATATTTTGGATGAATTGAATGTTCCTTATGAAAAGAAAGTGGTATCGGCACACCGGACGCCCGATTTAATGTTTGACTATGCGGCAGAAGCTCGCGAACGTGGACTCAAAGTGATTATTGCGGGAGCAGGCGGGGCGGCGCATCTACCGGGCATGCTTGCAGCTAAAACAACACTGCCGGTTATTGGTGTACCGGTCCAGTCCAAGGCACTTAACGGTCTGGATTCTCTGCTGTCCATTGTCCAAATGCCGGGCGGCGTACCTGTTGCAACCGTGGCAATTGGAAAGGCGGGCGCAACCAATGCCGGCCTGCTAGCCGCTCAGATATTAGGCGCCACGCAACCGGCTGTTGCTGAGAGAATCGAAGCGCGCAGAGAAGCGTTAAAACAGAAAGTAATGGAAAGTAGTGACGACCTTGTCTAATCTGATTAAACCGGGAAGCACGATTGGGATTATCGGGGGAGGTCAGCTGGGTAGAATGCTGGCCTTTTCAGCGAAAGAAAAAGGCTACCGCATTGCCGTTCTGGATCCGACAGCAGATTGCCCGACAGCACAAGTCGCAGATCACCATGTTCAGGCCGCCTATGATGACGTGAATGCTCTGAAAAAGCTGGCCGAAATGAGCGATGTGCTGACCTATGAATTTGAGAATGTCGATGCTGAAGCAATCAAAGAGGTAAATAAACAGGTGGCAATCGCCATTCCACAGGGAACAGACCTGCTATTGAATACGCAGAACCGTTTAAGTGAGAAAGATTTTCTGAAAAAAGCAGGGATTCCTTTAGCTGCCTATGCTAAAATAATAAACGGAGACGATTTGAAAGAAGCCGTTGAGACAATCGGTTACCCTTGTGTATTAAAAACGATACAAGGCGGCTACGACGGGAAAGGTCAAGTCGTTTTAAAGTCAGCCTCTGATTTAACAGAAGCAGAAAGACTGCTTGAAAACGGCACGTGTGTGCTTGAAGAGTGGGTATCCTTTGAAAAGGAGTTATCCATCATGGTGGCGCGCAATGCATCAGGAGATACAGTGACGCTACCGGTTTCTGAAAATATTCACACGAACAATATTTTACTGAAAAGTATCGTGCCTGCCCGAGCATCAGATGAGACATTAAAAGAAGCCCGTACTATTGCAGAAACCATCGCCGAAGAAATGGCTCTGGTCGGTGTACTTGGTGTGGAGCTCTTTCTGACTAAAACAGGTGACCTGTACGCCAATGAACTGGCGCCGCGTCCGCATAACTCCGGACACTACTCGATTGAAGCCTGCTCACACTCCCAGTTTGACCTGCATATTAAAGCAGTCTGCGGTTATCCGCTGCCGGAAGTTGAGCTGCTGAAGCCGGCTGTCATGGTAAATATTTTAGGTGAACATCTGGAGGCGGCATTGAAACTGAACGAAACACAGCCCTACTGGCACGTTCATGATTACGGAAAAACGGGTGTTAAAGAAGGGCGCAAGATGGGTCACGTGACTATTTTGACGGATGATAGACAAGAAACATTAAAAGCAATTGATGAAACGAAAATTTGGGATTAGGAGACTGTGACTATGATTGAACGCTATACACGACCTGAAATGAAGGAACTCTGGTCAGAAGAGAACCGCTACAAGTCCTGGCTGGAAGTTGAAATACTGGCTGATGAAGCATGGGCTGAGCTTGGAGAAATTCCAAAAGAGGATGTCCAGAAAATTCGCGAAAAAGCGTCCTTTGACATTGCCCGTATTCTGGAAATCGAAAAGCAGACAAAGCATGACGTGGTGGCTTTCACCCGTGCAGTTTCCGAATCCCTCGGTGACGAAAAGAAATGGGTTCACTACGGCTTGACCAGTACTGATGTGGTGGATACAGCTTACGGCTATCAGCTGAAGCAGGTCAATGATGTCTTGAGAAAAGACTTGAATCAGCTGCTTGAGGTGATTGG
>RECC01000076.1 GCA_007692455.1 Alkalibacterium sp.
TGTAAAGCAAAAAGGAGCATCCTGACTGTAAATAGTCAGGATGCTCCTTTTTATTTGTACTTTTCAAATTATATTAGAATGGACCGAAGCCAATCAAGTTAGCTATTATTAATATGACACTTGCAACTATAAGCCAGATAACAAGCAATGGCAGGAACCATTTAACCCATTTCTTGTAGCTGACATTCCCAATTGCCAGAGCAGCCATGAAGTAACCGGAAGCTGGCCATAATATATTGGTAATACCGTCACCTAACTGATAAGCCAGAATAGTCGTTTGTCTTGTAACGTCAGTGATATCTGCTAAAGGAAGCATGATTGGCAGGGCAATAATGGCTTTACCACTACCAGATGCGATAACAGCGTTAAATGTAGTAGTTACAAAGAAGATACCTAATGAAGCAATCTGACTAGGCAGTACTACTACAAAGCGGGCCAGCACCATGATAATGGTATCCATGACCATTGCATCAGTCAAAACAACAGCGATAGCACGGGCAATACCGATAATGAATGCTCCGACCAGCATGTCTCTTAAGCCTACTACAAAGGCATTCAACACTTCGTTAAACTTCATGCCGGCAACTAGTCCTGGTATAACACCTAGTAGAATGAAGTAACCGGACATTTCATCAAAGCCCCACGTGAAGAATATAACCCCTAAGATTAGTCCGATGAACAATAAGATAGCAATAATCCCAGCTAATTTAACTCTAGGATAAACTGACTGTTCTTCGTTCTCTGTCTGTTTTTCAATTTCTTTTCGATGTACTAAATCATCTTCATAAACTATACTTGCAGTTGGATCTTTCAGAACTTTACGAGCGTATACGGCAATGTATACAGCAGAAGTTAAAGCAAGTGCAATGGCTGTGAGTACGCGGAATCCCATTCCGGAATACATTGGTAATTCTGATAGCACATGTCCAAGACCCACAGTTCCTGGAGCAGACCAGGCAGCACCGAAACCGGCTGCTGTGGCAGTTAATGAAATAGCTACCGTTACCATTGAATCGAAGCCTAAAGCAAATAACAAAGGCATAAGTACTGGGATATAAATTAAAGCAAGTTCAGGTACACCTATAAAGCCAGTAATTAGAACAAATACAGCTGACAGAACAAATATGATTGCCAGTTTTTTTGTTTCAAAGGTTTTAACCAGTTTTTTCACACCGATATTCAGCATACCGGTTTTTTTGATGATACCGAAAGCGCCACCAATCATGAACGTGATAATAATGACATCGATGGCTTCCCTAATACCCCTAGGAATAGCTGTCATAATACCAATTAAACTTAAATCTGATTCTGTAACAAAACGAAAGGTGTCTGGATCAACTACGGTTCTACCATCTGGTGTCGCCACACGATCATACAATCCGGATGGAATTAAATAACCCGCCACTGCAGACAAGACAAGCATTATCAGTAGAATTGTCCACGGATGCATTCCATCTCTTTTTTTGCGTACACTACTGTTCTTCATTCCCTTTTCCTCCTAAAAAATAATAAAATAAAATAGTACAAGTGCATAAATTCTTGTAAAAGTATACCGCCCCCAACGTTTTTGTAACCGCTATCACTTCTAAAGTAATAATAGCACAGAGGATTTACTGATTCTTTGTAGAGTAAAAACAAATCATGCAGGAAGAGTTGTTAAGAATGACTAAAGATTAAGTGAGTGTATTATTTTATTGTAAAGTTATAGTCTTGAACTAATCGAAATAGAGCCAGTAGAAAAGTTGTCGTTAAATGAAGTATACAAGACCTGTTTCATTAATAATAGAGAGGAGTCAGGGATTAACTTCAATTCTCGGCAAAGAATGCTCATAGATTAGTGACGCTCGATAAATAGTGATGGTTTCTTTGTTGGTTGCATACAGAGAACGGATTTAAATAATATGGTACCATTATTTGAAGACAGGACAGAACATAGTTATTAATTATACAGGAGGAATAGACATGTCATTTGATTTAATAGTAAAAAATGGAAACGTTATCTTGGAGAACGAATCAGCAGTTACAGATATAGGAATAAAAGACGGTAAAATTGCTGAGATTGGCGAGAATCTGACTGGTGGAAGCAGGGTTATTGAAGCAGACGGTTTAATTGTCAGTCCGGGAATGGTGGATGCACATGTACATATAACGGATCCTGGAGGAGTCCGTTCAGAATGGGAAGGGTATGAGACCGGAACACGTGCAGCAGCAAAAGGGGGCGTCACTACTTTTCTCGAGATGCCATTGAATCAGCTGCCTGCCACAGTAGACGGTAAGACGCTTAAGGCAAAATTTGATGCCGGTAAGAACAAACTGACGGTAGATGTAGCTTCTTATGGAGGTCTTGTACCTTCCAATTTAGATGGAGGGATTCAAGAGCTTGATGAAGGCGGAGTAATGGCATATAAAGCTTTTCTTTCAACAGCGGGTGACAGAAATCTCGAAGGTGATTTTGAAAACATCGGAGACTATGAGTTATATGAAGGAATGAAGCAGATAGCTGAAACGGATAAGATTTTGTCTATTCACTGTGAAAATGCAGAGGTTACAGACAAATTAGGTGAAATCGCAATGGAAAGAGGAGAAACATCTCTGAAATCTTATGTGGAGACGCGACCTGTATTTACGGAAGTGGAAGCCATACAGCGCTCCATTCTTTTTGCAAAAGAGACAGGCTGCCGGTTGCATATTGTTCACGTGGCTTGCCCTGAAGGAGTCGATGAAGTTACCAAAGCAAGAGAGGCTGGGCTGGATGTCACGTGTGAAACCTGCACGCATTACCTATACTTCCATACCGACGAGCTTGATGATATTGGCCCGGTAGTGAAGTGCTCTCCTCCAATCAGAGATATTGCTAATAGAGAAAAAATGTGGGAACAGTTATTGAATGGAGAAATTGATTTTGTAACCTCAGATCACTCGCCGTGTACACCTGATTTGAAAGATACGGATAATGCATTTGAAGCATGGGGCGGTATTTCCGGCCTGCAGAACAATGTGGATGTCCTCTTTGATGAAGGCGTACAAAAAAGAGGAATGACACTGAATCAATTTGCAGATGCCATTGCTAACAAACCTGCTAAACGATTTGACTTAGCACATAAAGGCAGTATCACAGTCGGAAAAGATGCAGATTTTGTCTTCATTAAGCCAAGCGCTCCTTATACATTAAAAGCCGAAGATTTGGAGTACAGAAATCAAATCAGTCCATATGTTGGTCGAGAGATAGGCTGTCAGGTAGTTCAGACTATATTAAGAGGCGAAACGATTTATGACAGTGAGCAAGGTGTAAGTGAATTGCATTCAGGTCGTTTCATTTTAGATAAAAATAACTGAGGTACTCCATGAGTTTAGAAAAGACAAGATTGGGCTTAATATACAAATGATATTCTACAGTCTGGCTAGAATGTCTAAGGCAAATTAATGAGAGTTGATATAAACTGAAAGTAAAGAGCACTGGTTATCACATAAATAAAGAAAGGGTCTAATTATGGAAGATAATTTGGGGAAAAGACTAAAACAGGAATTGGAAAATTTAAATAGTCTCGGAGCTGATCCATCAGGAGGTTTATCCAGATTGTTGTATTCAAAATCATGGGTAGAGGCTCAAGAATATGTGGAAACGCGCATGGAGGAAATAGGCATGCATACGTTTTACGATGAGGTCGGCAACTTATTTGGCAGAATAGAAGGCACTTCCCATGCTAACGAAGTGATTATGACAGGTTCACATATTGATACCGTTGCAAATGGCGGATCACTGGATGGCCAGTATGGTGTCATTGCAGCATATCTGGCGGTTCAACTGCTTAAAGAACAGTGTGGCGACCCGAAACGTTCTATCGAAGTTGTGTCATTGGCTGAAGAAGAAGGCAGCCGGTTCCCGTATGCTTTTTGGGGAAGTAAAAATCTGGTAAAAACGGCAGAAGCATCAGATGTCAAAGATGCACGGGACAGAGATGGTATTAAGTTTACTGACGCCATGAAAGAATCAGGTTTCGATTTCCGTAAAAATGACAGAAGACGGGAAGACATCAAGGCCTTTTTGGAGATACACATCGAACAAGGAAGTGTATTGGAAAAAGAAGAGAAGCAAATTGGTGTCGTTACTGGGATTGTGGGCCAGCAGCGTTACACCATTACGCTTAAAGGTCAGGCAAATCATGCCGGAACGACACCCATGGGATACCGAAAAGATGCCGTCTATGCTTTCAGTAAAATAGTGTCAGAAGCGATTGAAAAAGCGGAAAAAGAAGGAGACCCGCTTGTGCTCACATTTGGACGGGTAGATCCGAAGCCGAATACCGTTAACGTGGTACCTGGAGAAGTCACTTTTTCTATCGACTGCCGCCATACGGACAAAGCTACACTTAAATCATTTACCCATAATCTCATAGCTGATATCAAACAAACAGTTGATGACATGGATATGGATGTGGAAATTGATCATTGGATGGATGAATCCCCTGTGCCAATGGATGAGAAAATTATCAATATTATTAAAGAAGCTGCTGAAGAAGGCGAGTACAGTTACAAGATCATGCCGAGTGGGGCAGGACACGATGCACAAATAATCGCCCCTTACTATCCAACAGGTTTAGTATTTGTTCCAAGTATTGACGGGATAAGTCATAACCCTGACGAAAATACTAAACTGGTAGATTTGGTAGAAGGGGTCAAAATTTTTGCAGACACACTGTACAAGTTGGCTTATGAAAACTGACAAATAACTTAAAGAGGAGAATTCAGAAATGGGATACAGAGACGGAATAACAGGTTACAGAGAAGATACGTTAAAATCGAGAGCAATTATAAAAAAGAACAATTACGCATTAATTCCTCACGAAGGGCTAGTGAATAATGTAATTCCCGGTTTTGAAAATACAGAAATGTCCATACTTTCATCACCAAGATTAGGTGCTAACTTTGTAGATTATATTGTTACTTTGCTACCTGAAGGTAAAAACACTAAAGGTTTCGGTGGAGATGGTGTTCAGACTTTTGCCTATGTAGTGGAAGGGAAAGTCAGTTTCAGTGATGGAAAGAAGGATTTTTCACTTGAAAAAGGCGGCTATATATATGTGCCTCCATCTCAGCAAATGACTTTTACAAACGATAACAACGGAGAAAACAGTGAGATTTTCCTTTATAAAAAACGCTATCGGCCTCTTGAAGGACATGAACCTTACACGGTTACTGGGAATGTTAATGACTTGGAAGAAATCGATTATGAAGGGATGACAGATGTTAAGCTGCAGAACCTTCTGCCGGCTGATGATCTAGCTTTCGATATGAATTTCCACATCCTCTCATTTGAACCCGGCGCTTCTCATGGCTACATTGAAACGCATTTCCAGGAGCATGGAGCATATCTACTAAGCGGAAAAGGAATGTACAATCTCGATAACGAGTGGATGCCTGTGGAAAAAGGGGACTATATTTTCATGAGTGCCTATGTCCAGCAGGCTGCGTATGCTGTGGGGAGAAATGAACCACTAAGCTACGTTTATTCCAAAGATAGTAACCGGGATCCTGAAATTTAAGACTACCTAGAGAATCGAGGAGAAGCGAGCATGAATAAGGAAGTAAGGCTTTCAAACGAAGAACTGCACAACCTCATCTGCAATAAGGTGAAATCAGCTGGCTTACAGGAGTCGCATGCGGAGGAACTGGCGAAGCACTTAGTATACGCTGATCGCCACGGGATTCATTCACATGGGGCTGTCCGTGTGGATTACTACTCAGAACGTATTGCCAAAGGCGGTATTAATGCGCATCCGACATTTGATTTTGAAAAGACCGGTGAGAGTACGGGGATTTTTCACGGCGACAATGGCATGGGTCATGTTGTGGCCAATGAAGCACTGAAAGAAGCTATTACCATGGCAAAGTCTTCAGGCATGGCTGCGGTCGGTGTCTCACGTACCAGTCACACAGGAACGATGGCTTATTATGTCAAGAAAGCAGCCGAGCAGGATTTGGTGGCTATTTCCATGTGCCAGTCTGATCCGATGGTGGTGCCATTCGGTGGAGCTGAACCTTACTACGGAACCAATCCAATCGGTTTTGGTGCGCCAAGAAAAGGAGCGGAGCCAGTCGTCTTTGATATGGCCACTACGGTTCAAGCATGGGGGAAAGTGCTTGATGCCCGTTCGAAAAATGAACCCATTCCAGATAACTGGGCTGTAGACGAGTCGGGTGAACCGACTACAGATCCGCATATGGTCAGAGGCCTTTTGCCTATTTCCGGACCTAAGGGGTATGGACTGATGATGATGGTGGATATCCTGTCCGGTATTCTGCTCGGGCTCCCATTTGGAAAAGATGTGTCGTCCATGTATAACGATTTGTCGGTCGGCCGGGATTTAGGTCAGCTGTTCATATTAATCGACCCAGCACGGTTTACAGATATTGAGTTATTCAAGGAACAGGTAGACCAGAGTATGAATGAACTAAATCATATAAAACCGGCTTCGGGTTTTGACCGCGTCATGTATCCAGGAGAGCTTGCTTTAGTCAAAGCTGAGGAGTATGAAGAGAACGGTATACCGGTAGTTGCTGATATTCATGCATATCTGACAAGCGCTACTGTTCATTTTGACAAGTATGCCTTATCAAGTCCTTTCGCAGACTAAACATAAATCCCCCATTCTAATTAGAGTAGAAAGGGGGACTTTTTATTAATTTAAATTGGCTGATTCTCAGTCATCTCAAGTGCTACCCGAAGATTCAGTATTTCTTGAGGATCATTTAAAGATGAGTCGAGCAGTTCCTTGCACTTCGCGATGCGGTACTTGATGGTGTTCCGGTGGACAAATAGGCGTTCAGAACTTAACTTTATTTCGCTCTGGGAGTCGAGGTAGACCTTAAGTGTATGGCGCAGTTCCTTTAAGGAGTCGTCTTCCGGATAGGCCATATCTTTAAGGGTCGACAAACAGAAATGGCGTTTGACATGCTCAGGAATATAATGCAGCAAATCGGCTATTTCTTTTGTTTCATAATACTGAATGAGCTTGTTTGAAGAGCTGCTTTGAGTCTCTGCAAGGGTGTCCAGGACTTCTTTAAATGAATAATGAATATCGGCAATTGTAAAAACAGGGTTACCTAAGTAAAACTTGAAAGTGAATAGAGAAGAGCCGGAAAACTGTCTGTTTAAATCTTCAAGGATATCCTTTAACGGCAGATCATCAGACTGTACGAGAAAACCGAAACTATCTGATGACTCAATCGGAAAGAGGATAAGTGATTTTCCGTAAGAGCTGACTTGTTTTTCAAACCAGTCATAAACTAGAATCAGACGCTGGGTGTTTTCCTGCTGCTGTCTGATAGAAGATTCATCCGTTACGAACCGACATATACCGGCCTGGTAATAGTCTGAATCTATTAAGTCAAAATCTGATCCATATTTAAGCCAGTGGAAACTTTCGTCCGGATTTATCTGATTTTTTACAAGGAGTCGGTCGAAAAAGGACTGTTTGGCTGCAACCGACTTTTCAATGAGTTGCAGGTTCTTATATATAGTATGAGAAAGGACCGCCGTGGCTTGTTCGAGCATCAGGCTGGATAAAGGAAACGGATCTTTGCTGTTCTTTTTTAGTACTAGGTAGTACGTAAACAATGAGTCGATTTGAATAGGGTGTATAAAGTATTTGTCATTTTCAAATGACTTTTTTGACTGTGTCTTTAAGTAGGACCGCATTTTTTCTTTAAGAAATGACTCGTTGTCTTCTTCAAACTGAACAAGAGAATACTTGCTGCTATTGTAATGCTGAGAAACGGCAATGACGTTAAAAAAGGGATCTTCTAAGATAATAGGGACTTTCAAAATCGTTCCCAGATACTTGATTAGATTTTCCAGCGATGCATCTTTTAGCATCATTTCAGAAAATTGTTTCTGAAGATTAAGGGCCATCTCCATCGCGCCTGCCTGGTTATCCCATAAGTAAGACAATAGATGATGGGAAACACTGCCCAGAGTTTTTTCTCTAGGAATATCGACTAAAGGAAAGTTGAGGTTGTTGGCGTGCTGAATAACTGTTGGAGGGACCTCGTCTATATAACGGCCGAGCTTTATCCCCAGCCCCGCTACCGGCAGTTCATCTAAAGAGGAAATAAAACTGCACAAGGCTTCCGGATTATCCTGAAAGGCCATTCCAGTAGTCAGAAGAAAAGTATGCTTAGGTAGAAAGTTTGCAACATCGGGGGTTTCAGTTGTTTCAATGGTATTAATTTCTCTAGTAAGGTCACCTTCTGTATTTAATAGAGTTAAATAAGAAAAATCAGGTGATTCAATTAATTCTTTAATGGTGAACATGGTCTAACCTCCGTGAGATGTCTATAGAATCATATGAGACCTATTATCAGAAAGTGCTGCTTATTATCTCTTGTGGATAAAAAAATAGTAGTTTTTTAGAACTCTGCAAATGTCTTCGGAATTTTTGATGAGGTATACTTACTGTATCTCATTTGTACATGAATCAATAATGAAAGAGCTACCAGAATTAGATTAACAGAAACGTTGATTTAATCAAGCTCAAAATAGATATAAAGTTAATTTTATAGAGGAGTCACGATTGCTTATGGATATTCCGGTTAATTTATTTTTCTGGCTGATGGGAACTGTTCCTATTATTTTATTAATTATTTTTATGGTTATTTTACAGTGGGGGGCTTTGAAAGCAGCTCCGACTACACTGCTGATTACGATTATGTTAAGCATGACAGTATTCCGCGGTTCACTGACCGTGATAGGTGTAGAACTGCTGCGTGCGTCATGGAGTTCACTGAGTATTATACTCGTTATTTTAACTGCCATTCTTTTATATGAAGTCAGTAATGAAGTGAACGCGTTCGAGACGCTTAACCGGCTGTTCAAGACAGTCGCACCAAATGAGCTGATTCGTATACTTCTCATAGGTGTTGTTTTTGCCAGCTTCCTTCAGGGAGTGACGGGATTCGGTGTACCTGTTTTAGTAACGGCTCCTTTACTGGTTCAAATTGGAGTAGCTCCTATGTGGGCAGTCATCATTCCATTAGTAGGACACAGCTGGGCGGGTACGTTTGGCACACTTGCAATTGCCTGGGAAGCGCTGCTTGATCAGTTTGTGGTGGAAGGAGCTGCATTTCTCAGTTCAACGGCCTTTTTCGCAGCACTTTTTCTTCTGATATTGACCGTATCCGCGAACTTTTTCATTGCGTATGCTTATGGGAAAATGAAGGCTGTCAAAAAAGGATTTGTCGCAATCATACTTATCAGTCTTGTTCAGGGAGGCGGTCAGTTAGTCATGTCTCAGATCAACCCTGAACTGGCTTCCTTTCTTCCAAGTGCGCTTACGCTAATGATGATTATTCTCCTGTCTAAATCTGGTCTGTATAACAAGGACTGGGCTTTAGAAGACAGCCGTATTATGTTAGCCCGATCTGAAGAGGATAAACCGGTACGTAAAATGAGAGAATCCAAACCAACTATGTCAGTCTTGCAATCTCTCGTACCCTATATACTGATGACGGTCATTACTTTAACAGGTTTACTCTTTACCCCGCTCAATGCTCTACTGAGAGGCGTCTCTTTCGGACCGGATTTTATCGAAACGACTACAGGATATGGGGTTGTCAATCCGGCTGTAGAAAACTTTTCACCTATTTATCCCTTTGTACATGCGGGCATGTTTCTCTTTTTATCTGCTCTACTGTCTTTTCTTTATTATAAAAAGAAAAATCTTGTGTTCTCTGAAAATCCTGTTAGAGGGGTTCTGACCCGAACACTACGAAAAGCTATGTCTCCAAGCATAGCAGTTCTGTCCCTGTTGGCAATTTCCAGAGTCATGGCCGGAACGGGACAGACAATGGTTCTCGCGGAAGGGATGACAATTGTATTAGGGTCTTACTATACATCTGTCGCTCCTTTCGTCGGTCTGTTGGGATCCTTTATCACAGGAAGCAATATGTCATCAAATATCCTGTTCGGGAACTTTCAGTATTTAACAGCTGACTTTATTGGATTGAATGTTCCTGCGGTAGTAGGTGCCCAAACAGCAGGTGGAGCAATCGGTATGTCGCTGGCACCCGGCAACGTTGTGCTTGGCACATCAGCTACTGGAATCTTAGGGTCGGAAGGCAAAGTACTCATTAAGATCATTCCATTTACAATCACTGTCGCAGTCATTATAGGCATAGTCATGCTTCTACTGCATATATAATCAGCTTTTTGTGCACTAAAATTGAATCAATTGAAGATTGAAAAAGTCTCAGGCGGAAGTGAATAGCTTCTACTTGAGACTTTTTTTATACGACTGTTAGTTATGCTGTTCCTGATGTGAAGACTGTCTAGAGACATTTATACTAAACATGTTGCTCGTCTTTCAGCCAATTAATGAGTTGCTGGTAGGTTCTGGGACCGTCTGCTGACTCAGTGTCCCGGTCAAAGTCATGATCGCCGTTGGGAATTGAATGCAGATAAACTTCCGGTATCTGATGGCTCAGTTTTTCCGCAATGCCGTAAGGTACATCTTTATCGGTTCTGCTGTGCGCGATAAAAGTAGGGGGCAGTTGGTTTAGCTGTTCTTCGGTCAGTTCATAAGTCGTGATGTCTTCAGAAGAATCTGTAAGCAAATCCAACCACTTTCCCGACTGGCGGGCATGCAAATAGAGTGCGAAGCGAGTCTGCAGAGGTGCTTCTGCGATGGGATACGGCTTAATCAGACGGCTAATAACAGTTTCGGGCAACTGCGGAAACTGCATGTAATGGGCACTGGGTTCTGTAAATGCCTGATGTGCTAGAGAGCTGTAGCCATAAAAAGCAATCAGTCTCTTTGGCTTTGGCAGAGTCTCGTCGGCTGCCATCAAGTAACACAGATAAGCCCCGGCAGACCGCCCGAAAAGCACATAGTCTGACTGGTTGAGCTGAAGAGTGCTCCTGGCATTTTCCACAAACCAGTAGATGCCATCTTTGACAGCTTGTGTAATCACTCGAAGCGAACTTTCCGGTGCAAGAGGGTAATCAAAAGCCAGGAAATGGTAACCTGCCTCTAGTAAATTAAAGATGTATTCGTCCGGCAGATCTTGACGCTTCCCATACACCAGACCCCCCCCATGAAAATATAAAATAGTTCGGTCGGTTTCTGCTTTTTCTGAGCGGTAGAAGGATGCTTTTAATTCTAGGTCTTCTAGACAAGCATAAGTATAATCAGTATAGTCCAAATCTATGGCTCCTTCCGTAAGTAGGTTGGATTAAGTTTAGCATATTGTCAAAGAGAGGGTAAAAAACAGAGCAATCTTTTCGTTTTTTATCTATAAGGGACAAAAAGCAAAGGTCGATTTGTCCATGAGCTTAAATGAATACGCTCCCATTTACTGTTATAGTAGGATAAGCAAGATTAAGGGAGGAAAAAAGAGTGATTTATACACGTATTAAAGAAAATAGTTATCAGGATTCAATCAATTTGATGCTGCTGACCAATGCCGTCAATACAGTTGATGGGGTTAACAGTGCTCAAGTGATGATGGGGACTGATGCAAATAAAGACTTATTTAAAGATGCTGGTCTCTCCAACGATCAGGTAGCAAATGCTCAACCGAACGATATGGTCGTAGCCATCGATTCTGAAAGCGAAGCGGTTCTGGAAGAAGTTATGATTGAAGTGGAAAACTACTTAAGTGACTTGTCAGTAAAAAAAGATGCAGACTCAACCGAGAGTGTAACAAACTGGAAAGAAGCGACTGAAGCATTGACTGACGCAAACGTCGCCCTCATATCCATTCCAGGAATTTACGCTGCTGCTGAAATCGAACGGGCCCTGGATGATGGCAAGCATGCCTTTGTCTTCAGTGACAATATTCCAATTGAAGAAGAAGTGCGACTGAAGAAAAAGGCTCATGATAAAGGTCTGCTGGTAATGGGCCCTGACTCTGGTACAGGAATGATTTCCAGTGTACCACTAGCCTTTACGAATGTTATCAAACCGGGAAATATCGGTATGGTCGGGGCTTCCGGAACGGGGATTCAGGAAGTCACTACCATCATTGATCGCCTTGGTGGTGGAGTAGTCAATGCCGTTGGTGTTGGCGGACGTGATTTATCTGAGGAAGTTGGAGCCATTACGATGCTTGATGCTCTGGCTGCGATGGATAAACAAGCAGATGTAGATGTCATCGTCGCTATTTCCAAACCACCTGCTAAAGCAGTGAGAGACAAAGTTGTAGCTATGCTGCATAGCTTATCTAAACCGGTTGTAGCTATTTTCCTCGGTGAAAAACCCG
>RECC01000091.1 GCA_007692455.1 Alkalibacterium sp.
CGATGGTCAAATCGGTTCGCTTTAATACTTTTTCAATAAAGGTTTTCATTGGACTGTTTCCACTTCCTTTTGAATGGTGTTCAGGAAATTCTGGATCATCTGTCTGCCGTCGTGTGTGCCGATTGATTCCGGGTGAAACTGGACACCGAATATCGGCTGGCTTTCGTGTTTCACAGCCATAATTTCACCGTCAGTAATGGATGTGGCTGTCACGTTGAGGCATGACGGTAGGGTGTCTCTTAAAATAACCAGTGAATGGTAGCGCATGACTTCTACTTTTGCATTCAGTCCCTCAAACAGGTCAGCCTGGTGATGCATCACCTGTGCAGTCTTTCCATGCTTGACTTCATCTGCATGGCCGACCGTTCCACCAAACGCTTCTCCGATTGCCTGATGTCCCAGGCAAATGCCAAGAATTGGAAGCTCACCCTGTAACTCTTTAACCAAATCGACACAAATCCCTGCATCAGCGGGTGCACCGGGTCCCGGCGACAAGACCACCGCTTCAGGCTCCATCTCCCTGATTTCCTCTACCGTGATGGCGTCATTTCGAACCACCTTGACGGCTTTCCCGCATTCCCCCAAGTATTGGTACAAGTTATATGTGAATGAATCATAATTATCAATCAATAAAATCATTTTTGTCCAACCTCCAGTAAAGATTTCGCTTTATTCATCGTTTCCTCGTATTCGGTTGCCGGGTCAGAGTCATAGACGATTCCGGCACCCGCCTGTACATAAGCCATCTGATTTTTGACGACCATCGTGCGGATGGCCAGAGCCAGATCCAAGTCCCCGTTCAGGTTGATATAGCCAATTGAACCGGCGTAGACGCCTCTTTTTTTCTCTTCTAGTTCATTAACCAGCTGCATCGCCCGGATTTTTGGGGCGCCCGATACTGTGCCGGCCGGCAAGGTTGTGGTCAGCGCATCCAAGCCTGAAAGACCGTCAGCCAGTGTGCCACTGACCTCAGAGACGATGTGCATGACATGCTGGAATCGTTCGATCAGCATAAACTTGTCGATGCTGATTGACCCAATCTGTGAGACGCGACCTAAATCGTTTCGGCTGAGATCGACGAGCATCTTATGTTCAGCACACTCCTTTTCATCTGCCAATAGGTCCTCCGCATAGGCTTTATCTTCCTCAGGTGTCTTTCCTCTTGGGCGTGTGCCGGCAATCGGATTGGTGAAGACTTGATCACCACTTACTTTGATTAAACTCTCGGGTGACGCGCCTAAAACGATAGAGTCTTCAAAATCCACAAAAAACATATAAGGTGACGGGTTCGATACACGCAGCTTCCGGTAAAAACTGAAGGGGTCCACGTGAAATTCCGCTTGCATCCGCTGGGACAATACAGCTTGGAAAATGTCTCCATCGATGATGTGCTGCTTGGTTTTCTTCACCAATTCCATAAAGGTCTCTTTGTCGGTTGCTGCTGTAAATTCAAGTGGTGTGAGTTCTTCTCCTTTTTCTTCCGCAGGTTTTTCGAGCATGTCTTCGATTATCCTAATCCGCTTGTCTAGATTGCCCGTTTCGTCGATATCCAGTGCAACAATAGTCACTTCCTGTTTTTTATGGTCGAAGACAACCAGCTCTCGGTAAAACATCAGGTGAATGTCAGGCATCCCAATCTCATCATCTAGTCTGTCCCCAATCTGTTCATACTGTCGGATGGCATCATAGCCAATATAACCGACCGCTCCGCCGTAAAAAGGAAAAGGCAGATCGAGTGAGATGTTTGGAATATGCTGCTTCACGACTTCAAGGGGCTTGTCTTTCACTGTCTCTTCTTTCATTGCTGTTTTGATTTTTACGTCCTGTCCGTCTCCGATAATTTCCTTGTAAGGGTCCATCCCGATAAAGGAATACCGCCCTTTTTCTCCATGGCCACTGGAACTTTCAAGAATGAATTTCTTCTTTCCCTGTAAACGCTGAAACACCGAAATGGGTGTCAGCATATCCCCGTTAATCTGTTTAATTTTATAGTCGATAGTCATTTAATTTTCTCCTCTACTCATTTGTCTGTTACTGAACTGTCTATTTATTATTAAATACAAAAAAGCCCCTCACTAGTTTTCACACTAATGAGGGACGATAAAATTACCGCGGTACCACCACAATTCAGGAGGATTGCCCTCCTGCACTCTCATCTGTTAACGAAGATGAATCGACCTATCCTACTTTCATTCAGATAGATTCAAGTAAGCCCATTCCATTCAACACCCATACCTGCTTCTCAGTTTTGCAGGTTCTCTGTAAAGGGGAGGTTGAATATACTCTTCTTACTTATTGATTGGATATAAAAAAAGACAGAAACCCATATAAATGAGTTTCTGCCTTTGCAGAATACAGTTATCCATAGAATCTAATCAGCTACACTCCTCCTGAAATCACAAGGAAGAGGGTACAGTTTCAGCTACAGATATACCTGTTGTTTAGTCGAAGAATCACTCATTTACGATTCGCTCATTCAATTGTTGTGCAACGCCAATAACCAGCGCGTACGTCGACGCCCCAGCTTTGCCATGAATATTGCACTGTCAATTGGATGTTTGAATCGTGAGCCATAATTGAGTGATCCTCCTTTCTTTTTTAATAGTTTTATTAATTGTTTCTCATTATAGGGAGCATCAGATAGAATGTCAAGGATGACGTCGGAAAAACTTAACCGATTCATTTAAGTGCCTTTAGATCCTATAAGCTCGCTCCCATATTGATTTCTAGAGTTTGCTCTAATCGTTTATCTTTATAATTCGAACCGTTCGACCATGCCATTCAGCTTTTCGGCAAGACCTTTGAGTTCTTGTGAACTGGCAGATACTTCCTGCATAGTGCTGTTGGACTGCTGGGCAGAAGCAGACGTCTGCTCAATACCGGCTGCAGATTCTTCCGATACAGATGCGATTTCTTCTACACTGGTCTGCATTTTAATAGTCTGCTCTCGATTAATAGCCAGTTTTTCAACAATGTCTTTAATCGTTTCTTCCATTTGTTCAACTGAAGCAGCTATATGATTGAAGGTTTCGCCTGTTTTTTGAATCTGTGCCGTTCCTTTTGACACTTCTGCATATCCCGATTCAAGACTAGAAACAGCCTCTGTTGATTCTTTCTGCATACTTTCAACGATGGTTGTGATTTCCTCAACCGAATGCGACACTTGCTCGGATAACTTTCTCACTTCATCAGCTACAACGGCAAATCCTTTTCCTTGTTCTCCTGCTCTTGCTGCTTCAATAGCCGCATTTAACGCCAGCAAGTTGGTCTGTTCTGCAATTTCTTCAATGACAGTAATGAGCTTTGATACTTCACCTGATTTGCTATCCAGATTTTTCATACCTACAACGGAACGCTGGACAATCTGGTCGATGGTCACCATCTGCGCAACAGAATCCTGCATCAGTGTCGATCCATCACTAGTCAAACCTTTCACTTGAGTGGAATGATCTTTTACACTCTCACTTTTGGCTACAGATGTTTCAATAGTTGATGAAAAATAAGACATATTTTCTGACAAATCACTTGTGTAATGGGCCTGTGACTCGGAACCTGACGCAAGCTCCTGCATCGTCAAGGCTATCTGATCGGCCCCCATCACGACTTCCTGAGTTGATTGAGTCAATTCCTCGCTGGCACTTAAAACCCGTTGGCTTGCTAGAGATACAGACTCAATAATATGTCTTAATTCGTATTGCATTTTATTCGTTGCCTGTTCAAGTATCCCTATCTCGTCTCTTCTTTTTGTTATTAAAGCTTCTCCCGTCAAGTTTCCTTCAGCCACATCGTTTAATTTGCGTGAAATTAACGTTAACGGCTTTCCAATGACTTTACCCATCATTAAACCAACAGTAAGAGCAAAAGCTGTTGCCCCCAAACTTGCCATGAGAATAATCGTCCACATAGAGGTATATACCGCTCTATTTTCTGCATTGGCCTCACTTGACAGAGTATCCGTCAGACTTAAAAGATCATTCAAGTACATATTTGCTGCCCCGTACCAGACGCCTCCTTGACGAATACCATTCAATGCTTCTGTATACTCCTCCTCAACTAATGCGTTTGAAGTTTCCCGAATAAAATCTGAATAATTATCCCAGCTTCTGTTCAATTCCTCCACTAACGGCGCCTCTTCTTCTGTTAAGGGACGCTCACTGTAAAACAGCAGCAGCTCATCAATACGTTCGACATTTTCCAAAGCCGGTTCTCCCCTGGATGCATCAGAATTGATGACACCTGTCAGCATATGGACACGGCTGTTTTCCATTAACTGGGCTACTTCTGCCAGTACCATAGCCGGCCTGAACCGGTCAGTATAGAGTTCTTCTGAGTTTGAGTTCACCCTGCGCAGTCCAAGAAAGGAGACCAGTCCTAATAAAAGGACTATTATAGCTAAAATTATGTAAGAACCTAATAGTTTGGTCGTGATTTTCATTTCATTTCCTCCAGAATATGTAGTAATTTGTATCTTTCCTTTTTTTGGAGATACTGTTCTACTATCGGATGAATCCTGAATCGGTTAACCTTTTTTAGAGCTTTCTAATTTTGAAAACCTTTTATCTGTAAGTTTTCACAGCACATTTCACTAACACACCCCCTCACTCTGCCAATAACATTTGTCTCAAAATACGAGTTTTTCATAAGAAAAACAGGACCTGACTGTCATCGTGATGACAACGCTCAGGACCTGTCTATTTTGCAATAAGCTATGCTTCGTTTCTGATTTTTAGTAATCAATTACTATACGTTTCACAAATACTGGTAGGCTACGGCACTGAACGCCAGCGACAGGAGCATCCATAAGACCTGCACGATAATAATGGCTCGCTTAATGTGTGCCGGCTTATTCGTTCCATAAAAGTAGAAATAAAGGAACAGAACGGTTATTACTACTGCATTTATAGCTGCCAGCAGTACATTTTCACCATGGCCAAGCTGGTTGGCCAGCACACTCATCAGCATTCCGATGGCGTTTGAGTAAAACAGAGCTGCCCAGATATCGTTTTTGTATACTTCTTCGTCCTTGGCAATCCACTGCGTCGGAATTTTGATCAGTGCATACTGAATCATCGCGAATGCAAATACTCCCAGGCTACCAAGCAACAGGCTTACCAGAATAACCACTGCGGACATTCCTAAGCCAGTTTCAGGATCCACCTCAACGCCATCAGTAAGTAGACCTGCGAGTGCCGAAAATATAATCACACCTATGTAGAACCACATTGCTTTTCTCGGAAACTGATTATAAGCCTCCGCTTCACCGGACTTATTTTGCTCTCCATCCATTTGAATTCCTCCATGTGCTGTTAATTATTTAGTTCTTTAGAATTATATTTTTTTCTGACATTTAATTGTTAAAAAATGAAAAAGGCTACACTTTCTAGTGAGTTCTTCATTACTATTGATTGTATCATTCTACTCTTTGCATTAAAAGACAGGATACTACACCACTTTTGATTTAAATAAAATTCACTACTCTAGCCAGTACTTCACTGCTACTTAACACAGGGGGAAAATGTTACAATATCTCTAACAACGTTAACAGGAAAAAACTTACGAAAAGAGGATTAATATGGCATCTTCAGTGTTGAAAGTTTCAAACCTGACTAAACGAATTAAAAAGACCCAAATCATTCACGATGTCAGTTTTGATATTAAAGAAGGAGAAATTCTCGGTTTTCTGGGTCCTAATGGTTCCGGTAAAACTACAACGCTGCGAATGGTTGTCGGTTTAATCAGACCGACATCCGGTGACATTCAAATCTGCGGACACGCTCTTAAAGAAGAGTACATTAATGCCATGAGTAATGTCGGCTGCATCATTGAAGGGCCTGACCTTTACGGCTACATGAGTGGCTATAAAAACCTTGAACTGCTGGGAAGCATGTCTAAAGATGTAACAAAAAAAGATATTGATGAAGCCGTTTCGCTGGTCGGAATGGAAAACCGTATCCATGATAAAGTCGATGTCTACTCAATGGGCATGAAGCAGCGCATCGGACTCGCCCAAGCCCTCATTCATAAACCCAGACTGCTTATACTGGACGAACCGACTAATGGACTCGACCCGCAGGGAATACATGAGTTCAGGGAAATCGTCAAAAAGCTGGCTGAGGAAAAAGGTATTTCCGTGCTCATATCCTCTCACCTCATCAGTGAAGTGCAGCTGATGTGCGACCGCGTCAGCATCATTAACAAGGGGCGGATTATCAAAAATGCTTCGATAGAAGATATGCTGTCAACAGGTGAGGTTATCTGGACACTCGATGACCCGGGCAAAGGCCAACGTATTTTGGAAGAAACGTTTGAGATTACCTCCACGATTGACCAGAGAGGCTTGAGCGCTAACCTGGATATCAGCAGGCTGCCGGACATTAACAAAGCATTCTTTGATGCCGGTCTGCGAATCAGTCTCGTTGATAATAAAAAACAGACACTGGAAGACCTCTTCCTGTCACTGACCCATGAAGAAAAAATTTAGCCGAGAGGTGAGCTTATGATTGCACTCATACGAAATGAAATTCAGAAAATTCTTTTAAAGAAAAAAATGCTGCTCATCCTCTTTCTGCTGCTGATATTTGTCACACTTTTCTCCTATGGCCAAAACTATGCCTATGAGCGTACCATTGAACAGTTTGAAGCAGAAACTAGTGAGACAGCTTTCGACTGGCGCGTACCAGCCGGTCAGCGGCTCGACGACCTCGAAAGACGCAGATCAAATGAATCAATACCTGATGAAGTCAGGGCTTCTTTTGACAGGGAAATCCAGCAGCTAAACTATTTTATCGACAATGACATTAACCCCATCACCCCGACTGCCTTTAAATTCAATGCAGAGTTTGCCGAACAGGGGATTGTCCTGTTTATCCCACTCCTAGTTGTTATCCTGGCTGCCGATCTGGTATCCGGGGAGTTTTCAAAAAAGACCATCAAAATACTGCTGACCCGTGCTGTTCCCCGGTGGAAAATCCTGCTGAGTAAGTATTTGGCTCTCCTGATGATGACGACCATTCTCGTCTTTATTGTCGCAGTGCTGTCGACCCTCGTCTCCTTCCTGTTTTTCAGAGAACTAGGTGCAAGCGAACCGGTCGTGACGGGTTTCAGTGTCTTTGAAGGCCAGCTGGTTTCTGATTCAACGGTTCTGGTTTCACGCCTGCAGTATTCCGTTTTTATTTATTCACTCGTCTGGTTTGTATCCATTATCATTGCCTCCATAACATTGCTGATTTCCGTAACGGTGGACAGCAGTTCGTCGGCTATCGGTATTCTGATGGCCTCACTCATCGGCGGGCAGTTTCTTCAGTTTTTCCTGGCCGAATGGGAGCTGGTTCAGTATTTCTTTGTCACTAACCTGGATTTGACACGCTACCTGACGGGTTCTTATCAGCCCGTGGAAGGCATGAGCCTCACCTTTTCCATCCTGACACTGGCTGTCTGGGGCGGCCTGTCTCTCATTTTCAGTTTTATTATTTTTAACCGGAAAGATGTACTAGTTTAACTCACACCCCTAGGAGGGCTCGCATGTTTAAAAAAATAATCTGGCCGCTTATTGTCACCAGCGCCTCCATTCTGTCAATTTTGTTTCTCTATGGCTTCATTGCGTCCATCACTGTCAGTAGGGGCGAGGAAGAACCCGTCTCGTCAGAAGATCAGACGGAGCCGGTACAGGAATTTACTGATGAGCTGCCTGTGGCTGAGGTCTCGGACATCCTCGTCATGGGGGACTCTCTCGGTGCTGGAGTCGGAGATGAAGAAAACAGAGGCTTCGGCGAACGCTACCGTGATCTGCTCACTGAAGCAGACGGCGAAGAACGCACCCTCGCCAATATGTCCGTACCGGGCTATGAAGCACCTCAGCTGCTTGAACAAATCGAAAGTGGCGAGTTTGATTCTGCCATTGCTTCGACCGAACTGATTATAATCTCCATTGGCGGGAATGATCTGAATCGCCTCCAAATTGAAGACGAATTAACCATCAGCCTTGAATTTGAAGAGACATTAAGCACCTATATTGGTAATCTGGAAGCCAGTATAGAAGCCGTTCGAGCTCTCAATCCTGAGGCTCAGCTGGCACTAATCGGCCTCTATAATCCTTACCGCCAGGAAAATCCGGAGCTGTCACGCTTTCTTATGGAATGGAACTTTGAAACTCAGCTTCTGGCCAGTGGTGATGACCGCATCACCCATATTCCAACCTATGAACTCTTCCAGTATCATCTGGATGATTACCTGTCATTCGACCAGTTCCATCCAAACGGAGCCGGCTATCAGGCAATCGCAGAAGCTCTTGACCGAATACTGAATTGACAAGCTGCAGGGGATAATTTATCCACTGTTTGTCCGCTTTATTTTGACACCATCGACACCCTTTTATATAAAGAGAAACTTGAAAAGCTTGCAAGTCATTCACATACTGATATAATTTATACTAATTCGAGATTTTATTTATATAAAGAAATAGAAACAATTATAGTTTCTCATAGAACACAGGATTCATACAGTCTCAATGGCTCCAAGATAGTGGTTTATAGGTTTCCCTTGCTTCACTCATTTTAGAAAAACCTAAATACACACAAAGAGGTAGATAATAATGACAAATACTTATGATTTTGTTGTAAAGACACCGTCAGGAGAAGATTTTGAACTGAAAGAATACTCTGGGAAGCCCATGCTAATCGTCAATACCGCCAGCCACTGCGGGTTTGCTACTCAATTCGAGGGGCTGCAAAACCTTTATGATAAATATAAAGATGATGGATTAGTCGTACTCGGCTTCCCATGTGGTCAGTTTAAAGATCAGGAGTTCGATGATATCAAGCAAACCATCGACTATTGCCAGCTGAACTACAATGTAACGTTCCCCATGTTTGCTAAGATTGATGTCAATGGAGAACAGACGCATCCCTTATATGCACACCTGAAGTCACAGCAGAACGGACTTCTCTCCAGTAAAATCAAGTGGAACTTTACTAAGTTTTTAGTCGACAGTGAAGGCCACGTTATTAAACGCTATGCCCCTAAAACTAAACCTGAAGAAATTGAAAACGACATAAAAGAAATACTCCATACAGCATAATGCCCTGCCCCCGCTATCTGATAAATATCATTCAGACAGCGGGGTATTTTTATAGAGACTTGTTTATTTTCTATCTGATTTCTATTCTGCCATTTCTAGTTTTCATAAAATAGGAATGCCTGGTATCTTTTGGTAAACTGTAAGTACTTCTTTAAAAATGGAGGTTTAAAATGAACACAACCAATATCAACAAACAAAACAGTCACCTGGATTTGACGGACCCAGATGTCCAGGCAGTCTTAACGCTTTACGACAAGCATGAAGAAACACCTTATATAGCGGCAACACGGGATTTAAAAGACTGGCTCAACAAAGTGGAAATAGGAACTGAAACCCTTGTACCTAAACGGAATACAGTCCGCCTTGAAAATGACTTACTGCTCGGACATATCATTTTGCTGTGGCGCATTAACTTCGGAACCTTTACCAGCGAAAGTGTCTTCCCAAAATACTTTGAATATGACTACGGCATCAATGCGAAGCAGGCGTTAACAGAGTTACTGGAAAAAAATTACGCCAGACAGTTTTCAGCACAGGAATCTCTGACTCATCTCAATGCCCCGCAGTTAAAACATTTACTCAAACTTAAAGATGTTACAGGCTATTCTAAATTAAAGAAGGCTGAACTGATGGATAAAGTCAGAGAAGTCTATTCAGAAAAAGAGCTGAGCAGCCAATTTGACGTGAGAGGTTACGCACTAACTCAAGATGGCATTTCCCTGCTGGCTAAACATGACGAAGTGGTCGATAAACATCCCAAGAAAAAGTTTTAGCACAATCTTATTAGTTGAGTGTTCCCCTCCATTTTTTGCATACTAGTAGATAAGGAGGAGATACACTTGAACAGACAAACACTTTATTATAATGGAGCCTGGCAAGATGCTCATTCAACTGAATATGAAGAAGTCATTAATCCGACTACGGAAGAAGTTATTGGAGAAGTAGTCACTGCTGACCAGGAAGACGTTAATAAAGCGGTCGCTTCAGCAAAAGCTGCTTTTGACAGCTGGAATACTCTGGAGCCGAAGAAAAGAGCGGAGTATGTAGAAAACATCCTGAAAGGCATCACCGCTCGTAAAGATGAACTGGTTGACGTAATGATTAAGGAACTGGGGACATCCAGACAGTTCGCCGAAAGCACACAGGTGACGGTCTCGGAAAAAGAAATGAAAGCGACCCTGGAAGAAATTGAAACCTTTTCTTTCGAAGACGAAGTCGATAACGCCACTGTGATTAAAGAAGGCTACGGCGTTGTGGCCTGTATCACCCCCTGGAACTACCCACTTAATCAAATACAGAGAAAAATCACACCAGCTTTGCTTGCTGGTAATACGGTCGTCGTCAAACCGGCTGAGCTCACACCTATGACCGCCATACTACTGGCTGAAATCGTTGATGAAGCCGGACTGCCCGATGGAGTATTCAACCTGATTACGGGTACCGGCAGCGAGACGGGTGACTATTTAACCAGTCACGAAGACGTTTCAGCTATTTCCTTCACGGGTTCTACTGATGTCGGAAAGAGCCTGTATGAAAAAGCCAAAACGACTGTGAAGCAAATTGTTCTGGAACTCGGCGGCAAGTCACCAATGATTTATCTGGACGGTGGCGATCTGGAGCTGGCAGTGAAAAATTCAGCAAATACTTTGCTGCATAACCAGGGACAGACTTGTTCTGCCTTATCCCGTCTGTTTGTACCCAAGGACGAACTGGAACGTACAAAAGAAGTTATTAAGGATTACTATAAAGACATTAAAGTCGGTGATCCGAATGAAGAGGACACCATGGTCGGACCAATCGTCTCTAAAGATCAGATGGAAACCGTGCTGAACTATATCGAAAAAGGGAAAGAAGAAGGCGCTGAAATCCTGGTCGGCGGAAACAAAATGGACCGCAAAGGCTACTTCGTCGAACCGACTGTCTTTGTCAACGTCACCAATGACATGACGATTGCACAGGAAGAAATCTTCGGTCCTGTTCTCGTGGTCCTCACTTATGATTCAGTCGAGGAAGCCATTGAACTGGCCAATGATTCGATCTACGGCCTGTCAGGCGGAGTAGTCGGACCTGAAGACGAAGCCATCAAAGTGGCCCGCAGACTGAAAACAGGGAACATTACTATCAATGAAGGAGCCCGCACACCGAAAGCCCCATTCGGCGGATACAAGCAGTCCGGCCTGGGAAGAGAAAACGGCCTATACGGTGTCGAGGATTACCTTGAAGTCAAGGCTATATTTAAGTGATAATTGAATCCCGAAAAGTCTAACCTCTAAGAATTACATTTTAGAGGTTAGACTTTTTTTGTTCCCTACTTCCTGCACCATCAGAGACCGAGTTATAGACATTTAATGGTATACTATAATATATATGCAAACATTCGTTCAGACCTACTTGTTTATTTTTGTTAATCCTGCTACAATTAAACTGACCGGAGGTATTCATATGACATTCAAAATAATTGAGACATTCAGTGGGATAGGATCTCAAGCGAAAGCATTGAAAAATATTCAAAAAATAAATCCAAATTTTAAATATAGTATAGAGGCCACTGTTGAATGGGAAATTGGAGCTATGTATGCTTATGATATACTCCATAACGGACCTCAAGACTTATCCAAATACGATAATATGAGCAAGGAAAGTCTAGTTGCATTTCTCAGCAAATATAATATTAGTTCTGATGGAAAGCAACCTCTAAAAGATAAATCCTTAAGTCGCATGTCAATTGAAAAATTAAAATCTATCAAACATAGTATAGAAGCCAATAAGAACTTAGTTGATATTTCGAAAGTAAAGGTTAGTGACTTGCCAGAGGCAGATCTCCTAACCTATTCTTTTCCTTGTCAGGATCTATCTATTAGTTCTTACTGGCACAGCAACTTTACAGGAATAAATAAAGATACTCCGAATCGTTCAGGATTACTGTGGGAAATTGAAAGAATTCTAAATGAATATGAGATTACAGGCAAACCAATGCCACGCTTCCTTTTAATGGAAAACGTTACTGCCATTCATGGTCCGCTTCACAATCAAAACTTT
>RECC01000078.1 GCA_007692455.1 Alkalibacterium sp.
TAGAGCATCTGACTTTTAATCAGAGGGTCACAGGTTCGAATCCTGTACGGCTCATCTACACGGTTTAACTATGCGTCCTTAGCTCAATTGGATAGAGCACCTGACTTCGGATCAGGCGGTTAAGGGTTCAAGTCCTTTAGGGCGCGTAAGCAATAGGTCTATCAATATACACAGCAGAAAACGTATGACTTTCATTAACTTATGAGGTCATACGTTTTTTTTATTTATCCGGCTGATGCACAAATCAAAAAGTAGGTTGGGCAGTTGCATCTCCCTTTTAATTTAAAAGAATTGTTGGTATAATTATGATTAGTCAAAAATAGTCAAACACTTATCGATGCCTTATATTCTATAGTAGAGGAGGATACTGAAAGACTTGAAAATCACTATTAAAACCGATACACTTCAAGTCTAAACTTCAGTAATGATTCGATATGGAAAATCAGAACATGACCGATATAATTGAAGCCTATTTAAAAAAAGTACTGCAGCAGCAGGAACAGGTCGAAATCAGAAGAAGTGAAATAGCTCAGCTGTTTGATTGTGTCCCTTCGCAAATTAATTATGTCATTAATACCCGTTTCACGATTCAAAGAGGCTATCTCGTTGAAAGCAAACGTGGTGGTGGCGGGTACATTCGTATCATAAAAGTACAAGTCCTCGATGATTTGGATATGCTGAACACAATGATTGAAATCATTGGCAAGAGTATTTCTGAAAAAGAGGCTAAATCAGTTGTTCAGAAACTCTATGAAGAAGACATCGTATCAAAAAGAGAAGCCAAACTTATGCTGGTTGCCATGGACAAGTCACTCTATACAGGGGACCGGTTACTGGACAATCGACTAAGGGCCAATTTACTCAAGTCAATGCTGGCTAATTTAAAATATGAAGAACCTAAGAAACGAAAGGCGGATAACTCATGAATGAACTATTTACAGAAAAAGCCAAAAAAGCCTTATTAATTGCCCAGGAAGAAGCGAAATCTTTCCGCCATCGATCAGTTGGAACAGAACATCTTTTGCTGGGTCTTATCATTGAAGACGAAGGGATTGCAGGAAAAACGCTCAGAGAATTAAATATTTCCGAAGAAGATATTAAGGAGGAAATAGAACACCTGTCAAGTTATGGACCAAGTCAGTCGACTCCGAATAATGCGATATTACCGTATTCTCCTAGAGCAAGACAGATAATTAAATATGCAACAGATGAAGCGCGTCGGATGAAACGTCCACTCGTCGGTACAGAGCACCTTCTGCTTGGGTTACTTCGAGACGAAGATATTCTATCAGCAAAAATATTAAATAATTTAGATGTGAATTTAGCTAAAGCCAGACAGCTGGTCCTGAAAAAACTGGGATCTCAGGATAAATCCCAGAAAGCTAAGTTGAACGGTAGACGCGCTGTAAAATCATCACAAGGTACTGCTACCGGTGGTACACCAACACTAGATTCATTGGCAAGAGATTTAACACAGCTTGCTAGAGATAACCGACTGGACCCTATTGTTGGAAGAAATAAAGAAGTCAGACGGATTATTCAGATATTGAGTCGTCGTACGAAAAACAACCCAGTCCTCGTAGGTGACCCGGGTGTTGGTAAAACTGCGATAGCCGAAGGACTGGCTCAGAAAATAGTAGCCGGTGAAGTGCCACCTGTCTTGAATAACAAACGTCTGATGACACTGGATATGGGCTCACTCGTTGCCGGAACAAAATACCGTGGCGAGTTTGAAGAACGAATGAAAAAAATTATCGATGAAATTTACCATGATGGAGAAGTCATTCTCTTTATCGATGAACTGCATACACTGATTGGTGCAGGTGGAGCTGAAGGTGCAATAGATGCGTCTAACATTCTCAAACCGGCACTGGCTCGTGGCGAATTGCAGACTATTGGGGCAACTACACTGGATGAGTACCAGAAGCATATCGAAAAAGATGCCGCACTTGAGAGACGATTTGCCTCTATTCATGTTGACCCGCCTACAGAAATGGAAGCAGAAGAAATTCTGTTTGGCCTCCGCGAGCGCTATGAAGCCCATCACGGAGTTAAGATACTGGATGACGCTATTCGTGCAGCAGTTCACCTGTCCACTCGCTATATAACATCCAGGCAGTTACCGGATAAAGCGATTGACTTAATGGATGAATCAGCGTCCAAAGTACGCATGGATCAGAGTGATGCAGCCACACCTCTATCAAAAGCAACTGAAAATCTAGAAAACCTGGTACGCAAAAAAGAAGAAGCGATACAGTCACAGGACTTTGAACGTGCTGCACTTATACGCGAAAAAGAAATGCGACAGCGTAAACGTCTGGAAAAACTGGTTAAGAAGGAAACCCAGTCAACAGAAGCTCAGCTGGAAGTGAATGCTTCGGATATTTCCGAAGTGGTATCACAATGGACAGGTATTCCTGTCAATCAGATGGAACAGAAAGAAAGCACCCGTCTCCTTAATTTGGAAAAAGTGCTGCATGAACGCGTTGTAGGGCAGGAGGAAGCTGTTGTTGCTGTCTCAAAAGCAATCAGACGTGCCCGCAGTGGTTTGAAAGATCCCAACCGACCAATAGGATCGTTCATGTTCCTTGGACCGACTGGTGTAGGTAAAACCGAGCTGGCGAAAGCATTGGCTGAATCAATGTTTGGCAGTGAAGAAGCGCTTGTGCGTGTAGATATGTCGGAATTTATGGAAAAATACAGCACGAGTCGACTGGTAGGATCCCCTCCCGGTTATGTGGGCTATGACGAAGGTGGTCAACTGACCGAAAAAATTCGTCAGAAACCTTACTCAGTTATTCTTCTTGATGAAGTTGAGAAAGCTCATCCGGATGTTTTCAATATCCTGCTGCAGGTATTGGATGACGGCTTGCTGACTGACGGTAAAGGCCGAAAGGTTGACTTCAAGAATACTATCCTGATTATGACGTCCAACCTTGGTGCTACAGCCCTTCGTGATGAAAAATCCGTCGGCTTTGGTGCTATTGACAAGCGATTTGATCATGATGCCATGGAGAAACGTATTAGAGAAGAGTTGAAAAATGCATTCAGACCCGAATTTCTGAATCGAGTAGATGACACCATCGTCTTCAAGTCTCTGAACAAAGAAGAGCTTAGAGAGATTGTCAAACTGCTGACCAAAAACATTATTACCCGAATGGAAGAAATCGGTATTCACCTGAAGATAACACCAGCCGCAATGGATGTTATTGCAGAAGCAGGCTTTGATCCGGAATACGGCGCAAGACCACTCAAACGTGCTATTCAAAACAAGATGGAAGACCGTTTAAGTGAAGCCTTGCTTGCTGGAGAAATAAGCCTCGGAGATAATGTAACACTCGGAGCTTCCAAGGGTGAAATTACCTTGAAAGTGAAAGAGTCAAAAAACGATTCCAAACAAGCGGTTAAATCCTAATAGAACAGGCGTGTGTCATTTGATTATGGCACACGCTTTTTGTCTCTATAAGGCATATTAGTTGGTTCACTATGTTCTTTCTGTTAAAGTTAAAATAGAAAATAAGCGGAAGGTGGTAAAAAATATGAATCATAATGAAAAAATGGATGATACACAAAAGAGTATCCTGATTGGTGTAGCGGTGGCTTTTCTTGTCGGTATAGCAACTTTCTTTTTTGCTTCTGATGAGGCAAAAAACAAAACAAAGGCAACAGTCAACAGACAGAAAGCTAAGTACTATGTAAGTGACAAGTTCAATAATAAAAGTGCTAAAAATCTGGTGGATAAACTGTCTGATGATGAGGTCAACAAGCTATTAGGTACTGCAGATAAAGTGCATGATTTGGAAGATAAATTTTCTGATATGACAGCTGATTTAAAGGACTTCATGCACGATAAGAAGAAAGATGCTAAAAAAGCATACAAAAAAGCTAAAAAATAAAATAAAATAAAAAAAAGAGGTCCCTTTAAGGGCCTCTTTTTTATAGGATTAGAAGATAGCATAACAGTAATTCGTGATTATTTTTTAATGACAAACCGGTAGTATCCTGGAAGCGGTCCATCCGGTACTGAAGAGTATTCCGGTGAATAAAGAGATTTTTAGCGGCCACACTAACGTTACCCTGGCTGTTCCACAAGGCGTGTATTAATTCACGCCAGTCACTGGATTCATCTATCAGGCTTTTCAGCTCTTTCATAATGGCACTTTTATTGGTCGCTTCTTTAGTGAAATAGCGTAGAGCGACATCCGGGAGCGAACAGGTCTGATGGGTTAAATGAGTCACTTCCTGCTGGAAGATAGTTTGTTCTTCTTTCAGAACTCCTTTCAGATGCTTATCTGCTGTCCAGAAATGTCCAAGATACGCATGAGTGCGAACAGAAAAATCATCTTCCAGAGTTTGAAGAATACCAGTCATCTCTTCATCCGTAAACTCAGGAGCTGAGGTATCTTGAATAATCAGACATGTATCAGAGGTTACAAAGAAAATGTCCAAAACAGGTTCAAATAAGTGTGCAATGGAATCAATCCATATTGAGTAGTCAAATTGTGTGTCTATTTTTTGTAGAATCAGTTGAGTCATTCGAATATTCCCGGTTGTTTTCGGTGGCGATTCTCTTTTTCCTTCAAGAAAAGCTGCCCATTTGGAATGTGAAACAGGAAAGGTTGCAGGCTCGCTTTCCTGCTTTAACAGAGTCAGCAGCTGCCATTCTTTATCACTCAAGGATTCGGTTGGTATATGAATCCATTTATTTTTATAAGGGATACGAAAGGTGTCCGTATCCATAAACGGGTAATCGGATAATTGAAGATTAGGGTAAAGTGTTTTAAGTTTAGCGTAGTCCACGCAAGGGCCTCCTTTTACATGCTAGTCTTATTTTACCATTGTTTCAACTAAAGAGAAACTACGGTATAATGAAGAAAATTCGGTATGGAGAGAAAGAGATATGAGCCAGTTTACAGAAGAGGAAATTAACAGCTATATGAACGAAGCCATTAAAGAAGCCAGAAAGGCTGAAGCGGTAGAGGAAGTACCGATTGGAGCAGTTATTGTGAAAGATCGAGAAATCATTGGCAGAGGGCATAATCTGCGAGAGACCTCTCAGGAGGCGACGACCCACGCTGAAATGATTGCCATATCGGAGGCGAACAGGACTATAGGCAACTGGCGGCTTGAAAACTGCCATATGTTTGTGACGCTGGAACCATGCGTAATGTGCAGCGGAGCTATCGTACTTTCAAGGTTAAAAAGTGTCTATTATGGTCCCGCTGATCCCAAAGGAGGCGCAGTGGAATCGCTGATGAATGTTCTCCAAGACGACCGGCTGAATCACCAGTGTGAAGTACACAGGGGTGTCCAGGAAGAAGAGTGCAGACAACTGCTTACCAATTTTTTCAGAGAGCTTCGCTTAAAGAAAAAAAAGTTAAAGAAAGAATCAGCTGATTAACTTATGAAAAAACGCTTATCCCACTAGAGGAATAAGCGCTTTTTGTGTTCTGTAAGCTCATGATACTCTCTATGGTTACTTACCGGACATGTCATTATCCTTTTCAATCATCTTATCGAAGGAGGTGACTACTGCATTGGAGAAATCACTCTGGAGAAGTGACAGGACAGCTTCGACCGTTATACCTCCGGGGGATGACACCTGATCAATTAAATCCCACGGCGAGGCATCAGAATTAAGGGCTGTTTTTCCACTTCCTAAAACGGCTTGTGAGGCAATTTTCACCGCTTTATCTTTTGGCATGCCATACTTCACAGCGCTCCGGGCGAGAGTATCGATGAACATAAATATTAGAGCAGGAGAGCTTCCGGCCAGGCCAATGAAGATACTTAGCTGATTTTCAGGCAGGAACACGGTCTCCCCAACTGCTTTAAAAATGCGATCTGCTGTATCCGTGTCTTTTTTTGATACAGCAGTGTTTTCAGCAATTGCAGTCATTGATGCGCCGACCTGTGCATTTAAATTAGGCATGACGCGCAATACCTGCTTGGGTGATAAAAATTGGAATAACTTCTGAGTTGGGTAACCGGCAGCGACTGACAGAATAAGCTTGCTTTCAGGGATTGTCAACTGGCCTAAGACATTTTCGATTTGGTGGGGTTTGACCGCCAGAATAATAACGTCAGAATGGTCGACGACTTTCTGATTGCCATCCGCGCCTTTTACTTTCCAGGCATTCTCAATTTTCTCACGCGTTTCTTTTCTGTGAGTTGAAAACAGCAGTTCATCTTTAGTTATAATTTTATTTGTCAGCAGGCCACGGGCAATTGCCTGGGCCATATTCCCAAAACCAATAAATCCAATATTCACTTTTCTTCACTCCAATTCACTAATTATTAGTTTATTGTAACATAAGAGCATGAGGGACAGACTGATTAATAAAAAAAGGTATAGTTTACAAATAAAGCGATTGCATGGCAGATATGAATAATCATTAGAAAGTTTTAATGAAAAGCGTTGACTTAACAGCTATGTCTTGCTAGTATTGCTCTCATACTACTTATTTGAGGAGGCAGACTAATGAGAAACACATTAAATTATTCATCACACGTCGATGTTACTGTTGATGTGCACAATTCAGTATCTGTCTCACTACATGATTTATTTATTATTATTATCTAGCCAGGATTCTTATCTGTAAAGATGGAGTCCTATTTCTGTAACTTTGGAAAGTGGGCTCAGGTAATGCATAGTGCAGCCAGTCTACTTTTTATAAGTAGGCTGGCTTTTTTATTAGGCGTAGTGGATGGATCAAGTGGTGGGTTCCTTTGATTTTAACCAGTTTAAGGAGCACTTCTGTTGTATAGTGGATAAATCTAAAAAGGGGAGTATTAATTATGAGAGACTATGTTAAGACCAATTTACTGAAAGTATCATCAGGAGTAGCGAATGCCATTTTTGTCACTATCGGTATCGGCTTTCTATTCGGGACGTTAGGAGATATGCTGGGGCTGTCAATATTGGTTACAATCGGCGGCATTGCAAGGGTTCTTTTAGCTCCCGCACTTGGGGCAGGCATTGCGTACAACCTAAAGGCAAATACCTTAACATTATTTTCAGCAATGATTTCGTCAACAATTGGAGGCGGGGCTGTAGAAATCACGGAAGCGGGCTTCACACTTGTGGGTGGAGACCCAATCGGTGCACTGATAGCCGGAACGATTGCTACATGGGTTGGGAAAAAAGTAACAAATACCTCCCCACTTGACATGATGGCCATTCCGACGTTGTCTTTGCTGGCTGGTGGACTGGCCGGTGTCGGTTTAGCTCAGATTATTACACCAATTTTGTTAAGTGTCAGCGAGATGATATCCGCAGCTGTTGCCGGTAGCCCGGTTATCGGATCATCAGTCATGGCGGCACTGTTCGGCTTGTTCCTGATGTCGCCATTGTCTTCTGCAGCTCTGTCGATTGCCCTGGCAATGAGTCCGATGGTGAATGGGGCAATGCTGATTGGCACCACGGCTCAGTATTTCTCGTTCTCAATTCTTTCCTACAAGGAAAATGACTTAGGTGGTTATGTGGCACAAGGTCTCTGCACACCCAAAGTGCAGCTGCCGAATATTATCAATAACCCAATGATCTTAGTAGGCCCAACTATAGCGTCTGCTGTTTCGGCTCCGATTGCTACTATGGTTTTCGGATTTGAAACCATTCCTGAGATGGGTGGAGTCGGCTTTGCGGCCGGTGTTGCACCTTTGTGGGTAATAAATAATTCAGGGTTGAGGGGACTTAGTGTATACTTGTTCTGTGGGGCAATTCTCCCTATAATAATAACGTACACTATAAATAAGGTGCTTTATGCTTCCAAAGTAATCAAAACGGGAGATATGGCAATAACAGTAAGCTGATTTACTTTGAAATACTTGCATTACTGAAATTTTATTAAAGGATAGGGGAAGCAGATAGATGATTGAAAAGAGTAAAACTAAGAAGATTGACTGGGAAAATTTGGAATTCAGCTATATAAAAACGGATTACCGCTTTATATCCCGCTACAGGAATGGACAGTGGGACGAGGGGCAGCTGACGACGGACAATCAGCTCCATATTTCAGAAGGCTCAACAGCACTTCATTATGGCCAGCAGTGTTTTGAAGGAATGAAAGCCTACCGCACAGCTGATGGTTCAATTAACCTATTCAGACCTTATGAGAATGCCAAGCGTATGCAAAAAAGCTGTGAGCGACTGTTGATGCCTGCTTTTCCGGAAGAGGCGTTTGTAGAGGCAGTCAAGAAGGTTGTGCGGGCTAATGAAGAGTGGGTTCCGCCTTATGGCACTGGTGCGTCGCTTTATATTCGCCCCTACATGATTGGTGTGGGTGATAATATCGGAGTAAAAGCTGCAGATGAGTATATTTTTTCTGTATTTGTCATGCCTGTTGGCTCTTATTTTAAAGGCGGCTTGAAACCGTCTAACTTTATAGTCAGTGATTATGACCGTGCGGCACCTAAAGGAACTGGAGCAGCTAAAGTTGGCGGGAATTACGCGGCCAGTCTGCTTCCCGGAAAAGATGCAAAAACACGCAGTTTTAGCGATGCTGTTTATCTTGATCCGGCTACACATACTAAAATAGAAGAAGTAGGAGCAGCGAACTTTTTTGGTATTACACACGACAATGAGTTTGTCACACCTGTTTCGCCTTCCATATTGCCGAGTATTACCAAATACTCTCTGTTGTGGCTGGCTGAAAATCATTTAAATCTAAAAGCCAGTGAAGGCGATATTAAAATTGATGAACTTGACCGCTTTAAGGAAGCCGGAGCTTGCGGAACTGCAGCCGTAATTGTCCCCATTGGTGGTTTGCAGGTGGGAGAGGATTTTCATGTGTTTTATTCGGAAACAGAAGTCGGCCCGGTGACTCAGCGTCTGTATAATGAACTGGTGGGCATTCAGTTTGGTGACATCGAAGGGCCTGATGGCTGGATAGAAAAAGTCTAAGAGTGATAAGCATTCAATTATTCTGAAAAGGAGAGAAACTAATGAGCAGTCTGAAGGAATTTAAAATAGAGACAGGCAGCAAACAGGAATTTTTCTTACTGGACAATTATCTGAATGATATTCTTACTGAAAGTGGCGTCAAGGATGGTATCATGGTTGTCTTTGTCCCGCATACGACAGCCGGGGTCACGATTAACGAAAATGCGGACCCTGATGTCAAAACCGACTTGAAAAAATCACTCAATAACACTTTCCCCAATCATGATTACTTTATCCATGCTGAAGGGAATTCTGACGGTCATATGAAATCGTCTCTAGTAGGGGCGAGTGAAACCCTTCTGATTCAGGATGGCAGACTTGTTTTGGGCACCTGGCAAAGCATCTATTTCACTGAATTTGATGGACCAAGAACGCGAAAGGTTTTCGTGAAAATTCTAGAAGGATAGAGTGATGAAAGCTTATCAGATTTCTTACATGCAGCAGTTAGAACGTGCTGTGTGTAGGAGACTGGTAAACTTTTTTTGTGTGAAATGGTTCGCAGGACCGATGCGAAGGCTTTGTGAATAATGTATAATGATGTATGTGGAATGTTACTGATATTTATAATGAAAGAAGGGATGAAACATGCTTGAAGTAAAAGAGCTACATAAATCATTCGGCAGTCTAAAGGCAGTCGAGGACATCAGCTTCACCATTCAGCCGGGAGAAATAATGGGTCTGATTGGACAGAATGGCGCGGGAAAGACGACAACTTTCCGAATCATACTAGACTTATTGACCGCCGATCAAGGAGAGGTACTCTGGAACGGCCAGCGCATCACCAAGAAAGTGTTCAATAAAATCGGTTATCTACCGGAAGAAAGAGGGCTGTATCCTAAAGTCTCCATTGAAGATCAGATTCTTTATTTTGCCCAGTTAAGAGGAAAAAAGAAACAGGACGTCAAACCGTTAATAGATGACTGGCTGGAAAAGTTTGAAGTTAAAGGAAAGAAAGCGGACAAGGTCAAAACACTGTCTAAAGGGAACCAGCAGAAAGTTCAGCTGATCTGTACACTTATTCATGAACCGGAACTGATTATTTTGGACGAACCGTTCAGCGGTTTGGACCCGGTCAATGCTGAGATTCTTGAAAATGGCATCCGAGAAGCTCAGGCCAATGGTGCAGCCATTATTTTCTCAAGTCATAATATGAATAATGTTGAAGAGTTGTGTGATTCTCTGATTATGCTGAAAGACGGCAAACAGGTCCTGAATGGCACATTGAATGAAGTCAGACAGCAGTTTGGTCGAACCAAATTGTTTCTCGAGTCTGATATGACACCGGAAGAACTGATGGCCATAGAAGGTGTCAGAAAAGTGCAGAAAACCCGTGACGGACTGGATATAGTCTACCTGACCGATCCGGAAGCAGGACGCATCATTTTTGCAGAGGCTACCAAGAACGGTTATATCCCTACATTCAGTCAGCAGCCGCCAACACTGGAAGAAATTTTCAAGAGAACGGCAGGTGTCAACAATGAATAAATTCTGGATCATTACTAAAGAAGTATTTAAGAAGAACATAAAATCATTCGGCTTTCTTGCTATGGTACTAATTCCTCTTGTCATCGTGGGCTTTCTGGCTGGGCTAGGCTACTATTTTTCTCAGGAGGCGGCTAACGCCGAAGCTGTGCCTGTGGCTATTCTTACAGAGGATGAGAGTCTTCAGACTATTTTCACCGAGAATGACTGGAACATTGATGTGAATGAGGAAATCACGACAGAGGAAGAGGCCGAAACAGCACTGATTGACGAGGATATCGAAGGCTATATCGTGGCTGAATCAGATGGGTCATCAGTAGAAGCCTCGATTGTTCATACGAATGGATTATCACAAGTCATCCCTCAGATTTCTGAAGCGCTGACTACCCACCAGGCGATGCTGAGAGCTGCGGAACTGGGCTTGTCATCCGAGGAAGTCATGTCTCTCTACGCACCGGTTGCTCTAGACGAGCAGGTAGTTTCTATTTCAGAAGGAAGCCTGCTTGAAGAAGATCAGATGGACCGTATGATTCAAGTCTGGAGTGCTTATGCAGTCAGTATTGCCATCATGGCCTTCATTGTAACCTACTCCGGAATCATTGCAGAAGAAGTCGCCAATGAAAAAGGCACCCGTATAATGGAAATTATTCTTTCCAGTGCCAGTGCCACCCAGCACTTTTTCGGTAAACTGGTCGGGGTCAGTATGGTCATGCTGACTCAGATTGCAATCT
Source organism: Alkalibacterium sp. (assembly GCA_007692455.1). Taxonomy (GTDB): domain Bacteria; phylum Bacillota; class Bacilli; order Lactobacillales; family Carnobacteriaceae_A; genus Alkalibacterium. Next base: position 11,155 of record RECC01000078.1, read on the forward strand.
ACATTGCCGCAGGAACGGGTGCATACTTCTACTTTAGAAATACAGATTTTGTGCAGGGGCTGATCGGCGGCTTCGATCTGGTCGCTATGCTGCAGGAACTGCTCGGTTATACACTCGTATTCTTTATAGGCGGGGTGCTGATGTACGTGATACTTGCAGCATTCTTCGGCTCACTGGCAACTAAGATGGAAGATGTCAATAAAGCCGTGACACCTATTGTGTTCATTGCGTTGGCAGGATTTTATATCGGGTTATTCGCATTTAACTCGCCTGAAAATGCTGTCTCAGTCTTCTTTTCTTATTTCCCATTATTTACGCCTTTTGTCATGCCATTCAGGATAGCTTCAGGAACAGTGGCTACAAGTGGAATCTGGCTATCGATAATAGGAACAGCAGCGTTCACTGTTCTCATTGCTGTTGTATCTCTCGCTTTTTACCGTTCAAATGTACTGGTTTATTCTGATACGAATATTCTCGGGACAATAAAACGGTCATGGAATATCATGCAGAGCAACAAGAAGGCCAAAGCCATGCAATCTAAGAATTAAAGAGGAAACCCACTGCGCAACGAACGCAGTGGGTTTTTGTATTGCTATAAAGTATAGATTATTGATAACTGAAAAAGTACGCCATAAATAATTTCCTGTTAAGTAATGTGTAAAAAGATGTAATTTGTACATTCTGGCCGGGCCAGAATATTCTGATTATCTTATCAGCGGATAGCGGTAACTGGTGAGGGTATACTGAACTGAGTTCGTACTATT
>RECC01000063.1 GCA_007692455.1 Alkalibacterium sp.
ATATTACAATTATAATATTAGTTATATTAAAATAGTATACACAAATTCTCATTATATTGCTAGAGAAAGTTGAAGAATTCTTCTCAACGTTTTAAGAGGCAAAACCAAGTGAATAAATGATATTTAATAAAGTGATTAAGTCACCTTAACAGCAACAATCTTATGCTTAGTCCTATCACATTCATTTATTTCCTATGTATAATTAATTTATTATATCAAGAGCAACATGAAACAAAAGAAAGAATGACTCATAGAATTACAAGCCATTCCTGTATATTTATTCTTCATAATTATGATGCGTGTTCAGTTCCTGAATCACACCCGTTTCAAAGTAGAGTATCCACTCAGATATATTCGTAATATAATCTCCCATCCGTTCTATATAAGTGCTCACCAGAATATAGTCGGTCGCGCCAAGTACAAGATCGGGATCTCTCCTCATCTCATCTATACTGGCCTTTTTTATCTCGTCGGCGAGGTAATCGATGGCTTCGTCTTTTTCAGCGATTTTGAGCGCCTTGCTACTGTCATACTGAATATAGGCATCAATAATTTCCTGCCCCATCACTTTTATTTTTTCCCCAGCTAGAGATATTTTATCTTCAATCTCTTTATTTCGCTTATTTCCTTTTACCCGGATAGTTGATTTGGAAATACTGACCGCATGATCGCCCATTCTCTCTAAATCAGCTGATGCTTTCATTACTGTGATAATTTTTCTCAAGTCAGCAGTTACGGGTTGCTGCAAGGCAATGAGTTCAATACAGTCCTGCTCCAGCTGATGCTCTAGCTCGTTAATCTTTCTGTCTTCTTCAATCACGAGCTTCGCCAGCTCTTTATCATGATTGGTAAAAGCTTTGATTGACTTGTATATTGCTTCATTTACACGATTGCCCATCTGGAAAAACTGACTGTGCAGTTTGCTGAGTTCTTCTTCGTACACTCTTCTCATTTTCTTTTCTCCTTTGATTTCTGTCGTTTATCCGAAGCGTCCGGAAATATAGTTTTCAGTCTGTTCTTCTTTAGGTTTGGTGAACAGCTGACGGGTCAAGTCCTGTTCAATGATATCACCATTAAGGAAAAAGGCAGTCCGGTCAGATATTCGGGAAGCCTGCTGCATGTTGTGTGTAACCATGACGATGGTATAGTCTTTTTTCAATTCCATAACCAGTTCTTCGATTTTCGCTGTTGAGATAGGATCCAAGGCACTGGTCGGCTCATCCATCAAAAGAACATCCGGCTCTACAGCCAATGCTCGGGCAATACAGATTCGCTGCTGCTGACCACCGGATATAGATAAAGCGTTGCGGTCGAGATAATCTTTAACCTCATCCCAAATTGCTGCCTGACGCAGACTTCTTTCTACAATCTCGTCCAGATCACTCTTTTTCTTAATGCCATGTGTTCTCGGTCCAAAAGCAATGTTGTCATAGATGCTTTTCGGAAATGGATTCGGCTGCTGGAAAACCATACCCACACGTTTTCTCAGGTCATTTAACTCTACTTTTTTACTGTAAATATCTTTTCCGTCGAGTTCAACTGTTCCTTCAATCCGGCAGTTTTCAACCAGATCATTCATTCTGTTCAACGTTTTAATAAGGGTCGATTTACCGCACCCTGATGGGCCAATAAAAGCTGTGATTTCATTTTCGTATATATCCAGATCTACACCATGCAAAGCTTCAAATTTGCCGTACCACAGTTTCAGATCTCTCACTTTAATTTTTTGATTCAACATACTATTTTCCTCCTTTAGCCAGACGCTTGCTGACTAGTGTAGACAGGGCATTCATAACCAGGACAAAGACGAGCAGTACAACCGCTGTGGCGTAAGCTTCGTTGACATGACGTCCTTCCTGAGACAAAATATACATGTGCAGAGATAAGGTTCTGCCTGAAGCAAACAGGCTGCCTGGCAAATTTGTAGCTGTTCCTAGAGTGAACATCAATGCGGCTGTTTCTCCAATAATTCGACCAGTAGCCAATATAACACCGGATAGAATACCCGGCATCGCCACAGGAAGCACCACTTTGAATAAGGTTCGAAGTTTCCCGGCTCCTAAAGCATAACTGGCTTGTCTAATCGGCATTCCTGTAGCTATCAGTGCCTCTTCCGTCGAACGGATAATAACTGGCAGTGACATGATGGTCACAGTCAAAATCCCGGCTAACAGTGAAAACTGAAAGTCCAGGAAAATAACGAAGAAAAGCATCCCAAACAAACCATAAATAATAGAGGGAATACCGGCCAGCGTATCGGTAGCCATACCGATAGCCTTAACAATCGGGTTTTTTCGATTGGCATAATCCACCAGATAAAAGCCGGTGAATACCCCAATTGGCGTGGCGATGAGCAAAGTGCCGGCAACAACCATCAGTGTCGTCATGAGTGCAGGCATCATCGATACATTACTTGTGCTGTAGTTCCATGCGAAAAGGGAAGGCGTCAGAAAACGGACACCATTGATCAGAATGTAAATGACCAGATACCCCAGCATACCGAATGTAAACGCTGCGGAAAGGTAAACCAGGATTTTCATCAGTTTGCTTGTCATGACTTATTTCGCCTCCTTGTTTTTCATTATCAGAAATGTTGTATTAATAATCATGATGAAGATGAAGAGCACGACGCCTGTTGCTACCAGCGCATCTCTATGCTGACCGGAGGCATACGCCATTTCCATAACAATGTTGGTTGTCAGTGTGCGGACACCTTCTGTTAATCCTCTCGGCATCAGCGGCTGATTTCCCGCTACCATGACGACCGCCATCGTTTCACCAATAGCTCGGCCTACACCTAGAACGATACTGGAAAAAATACCCGATTTTGCCGCCGGGACCAGGACTGAAAAAATACTGCGTTCCGGGCTAGCCCCTAAAGCAATACTTCCTGAAAAGTAAGAGCGGGGGACGGAGCGAATCGCCGCTTCTGAAAGCGAAATGACCGTCGGAAGAATCATGATGGCCAACAGCATAATAGCTGCGAGCATACTGTTTCCTGGCCCGCCGAATAACTGACGGATTTGAGGGACGATGATTCTCAGTGCAAAAAATCCGTAAACGATTGAGGGAATACCCGCCATCAGATTGACAGCTGGTTTAAGAAATTCATACAGCCATTTAGGGCAAAATTCAGCCATGAATATGGCTGTCATTACTCCAATCGGCACACCGATACTTACGGCTCCGATAGTGACGAGGATAGATCCCAGTATCATCGGCAGAAGCCCAAATGTTGTCCGATTCCAGGTCTGTCCAAAAATAAAGTCTGTCAATCCGTATTCAAACATCATCGGTAAACCGTTCGTAAAGATAAAGATTACAATCAAAACAAGTGAAAAAATAGAGGTGAAGGCTGCTAAAAGGAAAACACCATGCATGATTTTTTCAATTAAATTGCCTTTGTGAGCTTTTTTAAAGGGAGGACGCCGATGAGCTTCTTTAATCGACCCTTGTCTGAGGTTATCCATAATTAAAATCCTTTCATATGTGTATACAGTACAAGAGGGCTGCAGAGTAGACTCGCTGTCCGCTCTGTACGCCCCCTTTCACTTTTCGATTTAGTTCAGCCTTCACGCTTTCAGATAGCTGATTTTATTAGTTATCCAGCAATTCGTCCCACGTGCTGACATCGCCTCTGAAGATATCGGCAACTTGATCCATCGTTACACCCTCCAGTGGATTATCCGGGTGAACAACCACTGCAATTCCATCAAGAGCTACGGGTCTTGCTTCTGTAACTTGATCGATTTCATCGTCATTCAAGTCTCTAGATGCCATGCCGATATCTGATGTTGCTTCAATCGCTGATGTCACACCTGCGCCAGAACCTGTTGAATGCACGGCAATCTGAACGTCTGAATGAATTTCCATGTAAGCTTCTGCAATGGCTTCGACAACTGGATAAACAGAAGTTGATCCGTTAACGTCTATGGAACCACTTAAGTCCAGATCCTGTCCTTCGTATGCTGGAGCATCTGTATCTGCCATAATGTAGCCAACTTCTTCAACAATAGCTTGTCCTTCTGCAGAAAACATGAATGTCCAGAAATCCTCAGCTGTCTCACTCAACTCTTCTCCGATGATAACGTTGAAGTTTCGGGCGATTTCATAGTCGCCGTCTAGAATGTTTTCTTCTGTCGCATCCACACCGTCTACTGGAACAGCTCTCAAGGAGTCGTCGACGGCTCCGATGGATGTGTAGCCAATCGAATACAAGTCATCTGCTACGGTACTGTTAACTGCGTTCGTTCCTTGCTGAGCTGTCGCACCTGGATCAATCAAATCATTGTCACCATCGACCAGACCAGTCATTTCAGCAAAAGCATCTCGCGTACCCGATCCCATTTCACGTGTTACAACGTGTACATTGCTGCTTGAGTCAAAGTCGCCTGATGACTCCCCATTCTGAGTACCTTCAGATTCAGTATCTGCACACGCAATAAGTGTCGTTGCAGCTAGTCCAATAACAGAAAGCATTTTTAGATTTCTTTTCATAATAGTCTCCCTTTTTACGTAAGTTTTTTTATTTCCTATTCACAATCCCTATATTACTCTGTCTATTTGTATTTCCTATCGATTTATTGTGTGCTTTATGTAAGGCAATGTAAATTTTATGTAAAAAAGACCGTCCGTCAGATGTCAGCCTGACGAGCGGTCTATTCAGTCTTCCTTATGAAGTGGGAGCCATACCGTAAAGGTACTGCCTTTATTTTCTTCACTTTCCAGAGTAATGTGTCCATTATTATTTTCAACGAGCCATTTTACAATCGCCAGACCCAGGCCAGTCCCACCGGCATTGCGACTTCTGGCTTTATCCACGCGGTAAAAGCGCTCAAATATCCGAGCCTGACTTTCTTTCGGTATGCCCACACCCGTATCACTGACAACCAAAACCGCTTCATTACCGGTTTCCTTGAGCGTCACTGTTATCTTTCCGCCATCCGGCGTATATGCGATTGCGTTGCCTATCAGATTCAAGCATACTTGTTTAAATTGATCCCGATCGACTTCCAGTTTAACGGGCAGCTCTTCCACCAGTTCAAAGGACTGATTTTTCAAATCCATTTTCTGGTGCACAATCTTCAGGACTTCTTTAATAACTTCTGATGCACGGACTGTCTGAACAACGGCGTGCACTTTGTGGTTTTCCAGTTTCGACAGCTGCAGGATATCCTGAACCATCAAGTCCAGTCTCGTTGATTCTTTGTATATAATCTCAAGAAATTCAATAAGTGCTTCTTCATCTTTGAGCGCACCGTCCAGAAGCGTCTCCGCAAATCCCTTAACTGCAGTAATCGGCGTGCGTAGCTCATGCGATACGTTCGCCACGAAATCTGTTCTTACTTTTTCCAGTCGCCGTATTTCGGTGATATCGTAGAGTAAAACGATGTGATTGAAGGTCTCTTTCAGCTGATTGAATACGGGGACAACATTCGCATCAACAATCTTCTCTTTCGGATAAAACAGTTCAGTCTCTTGATTCTGAATTGTTTTTTCAGCTATCGTTTTTTCGATTAATTCAACTAAAGTTGTGCTGTGAAGTGCATCAGCAAAGGGTTCACCAATTTTACTGTGTAGGTCTTCCCCCAGCACTTCATTCATGACCGGATTCACCATTGTGATGTGTCCCTCATTGTCGACCACCATGACACCAATAATTAAATGGTTAATCAGTTCTCTCAATCGCGTCTGGTTTTCATTAATTTCCTGCATCTGCTGATTCAGATTGATGGCCAGCAGATTGATAGACTGCCCTAAATCATCTATTTCTCCATAGGAACTCCCAGTGTAGCGGCTGGAATAATTCTGGTCACTGAGCTTCTCTGTCAACTGCTTCATTTTTTCAATCGGGTCACTTATTTTTTTTGTCCAGTAATTGGTGAATAAAAGAGCAACCAGTATGGATATCAGCATAAATACAGCCAGTACTTGAATCATCTGTTCGGTGAGTCCGGCCATCTCCTCCACATTCTTGGACAGCCGAAGAAAGCCCATCACCTCTCCTGAATCATCTGTGATTGCCGTCGCTGCATAATACAGCACTTCTCCAGTACTTTCGCTAGTTCGATCATAGGTGCCTATGACAGATTCATCTTGAATAATCTGCTGAATTTCCGGCCGGTTTAAATGGTTTTCTAAGGTGCCTTCTTCGGCACGCGTATCATATATCACTTCTCCATCCGGCGTGATAAACGTAATCCGTTCATTAATGACTTCAGCCGTCTGCGATAACTGTTCAGAGACTTGAGACACATCCGTCTCAAACTGCTCTCTGACCAGCAGACTGCTTAACGTCAATAGCTGAGACTGCAAATCTTCCCCCTGCTGTTCGATAGCCTGCCTCTCCAGAATGGTTGAAAACAGAAAGAGAAACAGAAGCGTGAAAAGAACGAGGACCAGGGTGAAAAATCCCAGGATTTTCATTCTTAATTGTTTCATTTTGGCTCCTCTAGCTTATAGCCGAACCCTCTTGCCGTTTTTAAGTAAACAGGGTTTTTAGGATTTTCTTCGATTTTCTCTCTTAAATGACTGATATGCACATCGACGATACGGGTTTCCCCTGTAAAATCAAAATCCCACACAGCTTGTAAGAGCTGTTCTCTATTCAGTATGCGACCTTTGTGACGGGCCAGATATAAAAGCAGTTCAAATTCTTTAGGCGTCACCTCTTGCTGCACATTTTTAACGCTGACAGTATAGAGGCTCGGTGAAATGACAATATCTCCTATAATTATCTGTTCATTTGATTCTTGTTCAGTTTGATTCGATGTTGCTTTTTCAACTCGTCTGAGTATGGCCTTCATTCGCGCCACAACTTCTCTTGGGCTAAAGGGCTTCGTAATATAATCATCTGCCCCAATTTCAAGACCGACTATCTTATCTATTTCCGAGTCTTTAGCAGTCAGCATAATAATCGGACAGTCAATTTTTTCTCTTCTCAACTCTCTGCATATATCCATACCATCCATGCCAGGAAGCATCAAATCAAGAAGAATCATGTCATAGGGCTGGCTGAGTGCTATTTCGTACCCTTCTCTCCCGTCTGTAGCAGTAGAGACCTGATACCCTTCTTTTTCCAGATTATATTTCAACAAGGTTAATATTGATTGCTCATCTTCTACTATCAGTACTTTTTTCATTTCTGAACCTCTTTCCTTATTTTACATATCAGACTGTAACCATTTTATTTAATATGAATATCCCGCTGAGGGAAAGGTATTTCGATGTTATTATCTTTAAACTTCTCAACGATTTTAAAACGTAGATCGCTGGGAATTCTAAATTCCCGTTCTTCTGTCTGGGTATCAATCCAGAACCAGACGGTAAAATCGAGCGAGGAGTCGCCGAACTCTTCAAAAAAAACACGGGGGCTCGGATCATCAAGTATATTCTGCCATTTTTCTTCACGAAGTTCCAGTACAGATTCTTTCAAAAGCGTTTTGACCCGGTTCACATCACTGCCGTATGCTACCCCAACTTGGACGGTTAGCCTCAAGCGGGTGTCCGCGTAGGAGCGGTTGACGAATTTTTCTTCGAGAAAATAAGAATTTGGAATAATCATCCGCTCGTGCAGCCGTGTTCTGACAACTGTTGCCCGCATCTTAATTTCTTCAACATCCGCTATAGTTCCATCAACAATGATTCGGTCACCTGCTTTAATCGGCCGTTCAAATAGAATAATCAGCCCCGATATGAAGTTTGACATAATATTCTGAAGACCGAACCCGATCCCGACACCTAGTACACTGGCAAATACGGTCAGACTCGTTAAATCAAATCCAACGGAGGAAACGGCAATCAGCACCGCTATCGTTACAATCAGATAATGGAAGAATGTATTCATCGAAGTTTGCACGCCCCGGTCAAGGCCATACTTATCATAGACCGTCGGTAAAATATACTGCCTCACTGCATTTGAGATTTTCACAGCCAAAAATAATGAAAATATGACTGTAATAATCAGAAAAATAGTGATGTCCGTATCCCCGAATGTAAACAGTGTCCGATATATCAGGCCTGTTCGGGAAATATAAGAGAACGAGTAAACAGTTATGATGAAAAGCGTCAGCCAATTGATGACAGTCGTCAGAAACAGTTCTGTCCGCTCATTGGTCGTCACTTTTTTTAAGGCTTTCTTTAACCCCGCTCTGAGGGCAAGAATGATGACAAAGCCCACTATCGCTCCCATCCAGAAGCTTATGCCGTAATTATCCACTCTGGCCAGCCAGTCCATTATTCTTTCCACCACTTTCAAGTCTCCTTTTCAGCACATCTTTTCATTTATACTACCAAATATAGCACCATTTACCTAGAACCTCTAGTCAGCTGGATGTTTTGGGGGCGCTGAGAGCAAAACTACTGCCTTGGACTGATCTCTTTGTTAAAATGTGGGAAACTTCGGCAGACCCGCCTGCCTACTGACTATCAGTATGCCGAAGTGGACGATTGTTCGGTAAACTCGCCCGAATCTGAGGCTCTACTTTGCCGAAGTAGAGCGCTGTTAATCATACTCAACACATCGCAGACACTCACTTTACCGAAGTCGCCTCTCTTTAGGTAAACTCAGTCCAATATTTTTCTGACTTTACCAAAGCTCACCAAAGTTCGGCAGACTGGCCAAAAACTTCTCACCAGTTTACCCAACAGCCTCATACTTCGGCAGACTCCAGTCATCCTCCACTCCCACCTTGCCGAACAGACTACCTTTTCGGTTAACTCACTCAGCTCGAGCGTCCGAGTCTGCCTAACTGACCACCCCAGCCATCTTTCATCAAAACTATTACTAAGTAAAACAAAAACACATGCACACCTGAATCAGCATCTGCATGCGATTCAAACGGACATGTGTTTTTTACCGATCTGATTTCTTTTAAGAGGCGTTGACCTTTTGGATATCGCCTTGTTCAACGTACACCATCAAGATAGACACATCGGAAGGATTCACGCCACTGATTCGGCTGGCCTGCGCAATGGTTTCAGGCTGAATCTTCGTCAGTTTTTCGCGTGCTTCCGTTGCAATACCATTAATGGCTGAGTAGTCAATGTCTTCAGGAATGCGTTTGTTTTCCATGCGCTTCACCTTGTCGGCCTTGCGGATGGCTTTGGAAATATAGCCTTCATACTGGATGAAGATTTCCACCTGTTCCTTTACAGCTTTAGGCAGCGGCTGTTCTGTCGGAGTAAAGAGAGCAATATCATCATACTTGACATATGGGCGTTTCAGGAAATCATACGCCAGCATACCATCCTTAAGACCAGGCTCGCCTTTTTCTTCCAGATAGTCCTGCACTTCATTCGGCTTCAGACGAATCTGTTTCAGTCTGTCCAGTTCGTTTTCGACCAGTTCTTTTTTCAGAAGGAACGCGTCATAACGCTCTTTTGAAAGCAGACCCAATTCATAGCCTTTTTCTGTCAGTCTGAAATCTGCATTGTCGTGACGCAGCAGCAGACGGTATTCGGCGCGGGAAGTCAGGAGACGGTAAGGTTCGTTGGTTCCTTTTGTAACGAGATCGTCAATCATGACACCCATGTAGGCTTCATTACGCTTAGGCACATAGGCTTCTTCACCTTTCACCAGACGAGCGGCGTTAATGCCGGCAATCAGTCCCTGTCCACCAGCTTCTTCATAGCCTGAGGTACCGTTCATCTGACCGGCAGTGAACAGTCCGCTCACTTTTTTAGTTTCAAGCGAGGGACGCAGCTGATAAGGTTTCACAACATCGTACTCAATCGCATAACCTGTACGCATCATCTGCGCGTTTTCCAGTCCTTCAACGGAACGGAGAACACTCAGCTGAACGTCTTCAGGTAAGGAAGAAGACAAGCCCTGAACATAAATTTCATCCGTATTGGCGCCTTCGGGTTCCAAAAAGAGCTGATGGCGCGGCTTGTCGCTGAAGCGGACCACTTTGTCTTCAATAGACGGGCAGTAACGTGCGCCGACTCCTTCAACAATACCTGTAAACATCGGGGCGCGGTGCAGGTTTTCTCGAATGATGTCGTGAGAAATGTTGCTGGTGTAAGTCAGCCAGCAGGAAACCTGTTCTTCAAGATAATCTTCATCTGGCGTTTCAAAACTGAAGTGGTTCGGTGCCTCATCGCCAGGCTGCTCTTCCGTTACCGAGTAATCAATTGAATGTTTATGCACTCTCGGAGGTGTCCCTGTTTTGAAGCGGTCCAGTTCAAAGCCTAAATCAAGCAGACTTTCGGACAGTTTAATGGACGGCTGCGTATTGTTCGGTCCGGACGAATACTTCAGTTCTCCGATGATAATTTCTCCCCGGGAAGATGTTCCGGCCGTCAAGATAACCGCTTTGGAACGGTATATGGCTCCGGTGTTGGTCACGACCCCTTTAATTTCTCCATCTTCTACAATCAGGTCGTCTACGATTCCCTGTTTCAAGTCCAGATTAGGCGTCTGTTCAATGGTTTTCTTCATTTCAGTGGAATACAAGTGCTTGTCAGCCTGCGCTCTCAGTGCTCTGACAGCCGGTCCTTTGGCTGTGTTCAGCATGCGCATTTGAATATATGTCTTATCAATGTTGCGGCCCATTTCGCCGCCCAGTGCATCAATTTCTCTAACAACAATCCCTTTGGCCGGTCCACCGATTGACGGGTTACACGGCATGTGGGCAACCATATCCAGGTTAATGGTAATCAAAAGCGTTTCAGCGCCCATTCTGGCAGAGGCAAGGGCTGCTTCAGAACCAGCATGGCCCGCTCCGACAACGACGACATCATAATTTCCAGCTTCATACGTTTGCATGGCATTAGTCCTTTCCATTTCTCTTGAATTCAAAGCTTATTCGTTTCATTATCAGCAATCTTTTATAATCTGTTATTTTCCTAAGCAGAATTGACTGAACAACTGAGTGATCAGCTCGTCCTGCACACTGTCTCCGGTAATTTCTCCCAGCAAGTCCCAGGCACGTGTCATGTCAATCTGTACCAAGTCGACCGGCATACCGGCTTCGATACCCTCTATGACATCGTTGAAGGCTTCAATCGTTTCATTTAACAAGGCAATGTGGCGGATGTTCGATACATAAGTGGCATCCTTTTCACCGGTGTGTCCGGCAAAGAACATATCGGCAATCTTGCCTTCCAGCTCGGTCAATCCAGCCTGTGTCACAATTGACGTGTACACAATGCTCGACGGGTCAACCAGCGTTTTCAATTCATTGAGATCCAGCTTGTTGTCCAGATCCATTTTATTGAGGATGATGATCCGGTTGTGGCCTTCGGTTGCTTCCAGAAGCAGTCTATCTTCAGTGGTCAGCGGTTCGCTCTGGTTAAAGACCAGTAAAATCAGATCCGCTTCGCTCAAGGCTTTCCGGCTGCGTTCCACCCCGATTTTTTCGACAATATCTTCAGTTTCGCGAATACCGGCCGTATCAATTAGTCTTAGCGGCACGCCTTTTACGCTGACGTACTCTTCAATGACATCACGAGTCGTTCCGGCAATTTCGGTTACAATCGCCTTTTCTTCTTTCAGCAAAATATTTAATAAACTTGATTTCCCTACGTTGGGGCGGCCGATAATGGCTGTGGCCAGTCCTTCACGCAAAATTTTCCCTTGGCTCGCAGTTTCCAGCAAGGCTTCAACCTGCGCTTTAACCAGTTCAGCCTTTTCCACCAATAGTCGAGACGTCATTTCTTCAACGTCATCGTATTCGGGGTAGTCGATATTCACTTCTACCTGAGCCAGTGTGTTCAGTATTTCCTGACGCAGATTTCTGATCAGTCGGGACAAATTGCCGTCCAGCTGAGT
>RECC01000030.1 GCA_007692455.1 Alkalibacterium sp.
CCAACCGTATCATCTGCTACTCAAAGAAACTGTAATTATTTAAACTCTTTTCAGGGGATGTTACATCTAATCGATGTAACATCTTTTTGTTTAGGGTTACATTTCAAAGTAACCTTGCGTGCTTTTGTCACTCATTAGCATTATAATTAAAGTAAGTTAAGGACAGTCTCATCACGCATTTTCGCATGTCACAGTAAGGTTTACCGTCTTGTGTGTCAGAAAAGAGGTGAGAAAAATGAAAACAAAACACTTGCGGTCAATAGCCTTAAAAATCGTTCTCCTATTTTTAGGCTTCTTTCTCAGTCTCTCATTAGCCCTTCCGGCAGCTGCTGCACCCGCCCAGACCATCACTAGAGGTAACACCACCGAAAAAGTCGTTGCTCTGACCTTCGATGATGGATCCGATGGTACAAATATCAATAGAATCCTAAATATATTATCCACTCACAATGTCAAAGCCACTTTCTTCCTCACAGGAACAGGGGCCAACAATCATCCTCAATCCATCCGTAACATCGCCAATCAAGGCCACCAGGTCGCCAACCACTCTTACAGCCATCCAGATTTTACTAAAATCTCAGCAAGCGAAATGAGATCACAACTGCAGCGGACAGAAGACATTGTCAGAAATTTAACTGGCAAAACGACCAAACCGTTCTTCCGACCTCCATTTGGAGCCTATAATTCAACAGTCAACCAAGTTATAGGGGATGCCGGTTACCGTTATAATGTCATGTGGACAATCGATACCATTGACTGGACCGGAAATTCTTCTACAGACATCATTAACCGAGTCATGAGCAGAATCACTCCAGGAGCCATCGTCTTGATGCATACCGGAGCAGGTGCTCCAGGTACTCCAGTTGCTCTTCCAACCATTATTACCCGTCTGAAAGGGCAGGGTTACCGCTTCGTCACCATGTCTCAACTGATGAACCTCCCTTCTGCACCTAGCGGCCAAACCTATACTGTCAGACCTGGCGATACACTCTACTCCATTGCTTTGAGATACAATACAACGGTTGCCCGTCTCGTTTCTCTCAATAACATTTCCAATCCTAACCTCATTAGTGTCGGTCAGGTGCTTATCGTTTCAAGCAGCGGAGGTACGACTACTCCACCACCTCCTTCTACCAGCACCACTTACACTGTCAGATCTGGCGATACGCTTTATGCCATTGCACTTCGTTACAACACAACGGTGGCCCGTCTCGTTTCTCTCAATAACATTTCCAATCCAAATCTCATTCGTGTTGGTCAAGTACTCACCATTTCTACCAGCGGTGGTACAACTACTCCACCACCTCCTCCACCAACCACTACAACCTATACTGTCAAATCCGGCGATACGCTTTATGCTATAGCGCTTCGCTATAACACAACAGTGGCCCGTCTGGCATCAGTCAACAACATTTCCAACCCTAACCTCATTCGTGTCGGTCAAGTTCTAACAATCAGATAAGCAGTTACCATTTAAAAGAACCGGCACTGTATAGCCGGTTCTTTTATATATATAATTATCTAATTATTAATTAAGCCATTCACTGCAATATGCTTTGACTGTTAAAAAGCACCCTCACTGCACCCTTTAAATAGGATGAAGTGAAGATGCTTTTTGTTTTTCAACGCTCCAATGTATAAGGCCGACAAATTAACTTCACTCTGACTTTCTCTATGCTCCTTTCTGCTTCATTCAAATTCCATCAGTTCTTTAAGGTAGTCAAGGAGCACACGGTTCACCTGTCTATCTGCATTAGTCGGTGCTTTTTTTAAGTAGTCTTCTGCCAGTTCCAGCTGTATTTCAGCTTCCTGACGGTCGTTTTCTCTGAAATACGCCAGCACACCTTTAAGTCGGAAAACATCCACCTGTCTGGTTCTCAAGTGTTCCTTAAACGCAGGGTCGTTCACAATCTGCTCTACCAGAAAAGAGGAGCCCTCATTTAAAATAAGCAGGCAAAAGAGGTATTCGCGCATGATTTCTACTCTATACGGAGTAATAACATAATTCCTTTGACTAAATAAGTCACTCAATTCGCTGTAGGCTTCGTCAAGTTTTAGTTGTTCAAGTAATGCATTTATTTCCACTAGCTTTGTATAAATATTGAATTGTTCGGTAATTGGCTGATTAACGTTTATGATTTTATCCTCAGTGCCCACTTCTGAATAGGTTTTTTCAAAGCGTATAAACTCCCCATTCCATTTTAACTGCTGAAAAAACTGCTCCTGAGCTGTTTCGCTCTTCATTAGCTTGCCTAAGATTTTACCGTCATTGTAGCCTAACGGAATCCCATTTGTGACCGCCGCAACTAAGCCCATCAGCGAAAATAAAATCAGATAGCGAGTTGGAAATAGGAAATATGCACCTAGGCCGGCAGTTGCTGTCAGAAGATTACCCAATACCCCTCCTGCTAGATAAAGACGATACGGTTTAATGACTGCGTCCGGCGGATACATGAGACATTGACCGAGAGTGCCGCTCATTCTGTAGCTGATCAGCTTGAATGCCTTGTCTTCTTTAATCAGACCAAAGCGGCCCATACGAAACAGCAGAAAAGTATAGCCCGACACCACCCCGGCGATGAGGTGCCCTGCTTCATGAATGAGAATATGACTGTAAAAAAATCCTGTGCATGCTGCCATCAACACTGCACTGATAAATAATATGGAGCCCCAGCCGACAACCTCCTGGTGAGCTGCATAATCTTGTCCAATGGCTATTATCGTCCAGATAATGGCTAAGAATAAACTAATAATGAGACCGATTCCGATGAAACGGATGAGGCTACTTTTTATTTTCCTATTCATGTTCAGCTCCCCCTCTTTGTGCAATTTATTTAATCCTAACTCAATTTAATTAATAAGCAAGTTATTTATGGTATTATGTTTGAGATGCATTTATTTTTCTTATAAAATGAAGGTCGCTAGACAGAATGACTATGAAAAGGAATGGCAGAGATGAGTAGATTTCAGGATATTTTTTTGGACATCGAATCAGATATTTTAAACCAGCAGTACAAGGCGGGAGAGTTGCTTCCAAGTGAAAATCAGCTGTCCAAAAAGTATAATGTTTCACGCGAAACAATTCGGAAAGCCCTTGGTTTACTGCTTGAAAGTGGTTACATTTCAAAAAAACAGGGAAAAGGATCCATTGTTCTCGATGTGAAACGCTTCAATTTTCCAATATCCGGTTTGACCAGTTATAAGGAACTTCAGGATTCACAGAACATATCCAGTGAGACAATTTTAGTGAAAAATGAAATCATAACTATACCTGAACACATCGCGGACTTTCTAAAGGTTTCAACGGATACGGAAGTGCACTGTATTATTCGTGCCCGTAAAGTGGATGGTGAAGTGGTTATACTCGATAAAGACTACCTGTTTACTTCGGTCATACCGGATGTTCCTGATTCGGAAGCCAGGCATTCCCTTTACCATTACATTGAAAACAAGCTGAATCTGATAATTGGCTTTGCCAGAAAAGAGTTTATCGTTGAGCCAGCCACCCAGGAAGACAGAGAATTGATGACACTCCACAATGATACGCATGTCGTTGTCACTCGAAGTGAAGTCCACCTGGAAGATGCTACTTTATTTCAGTATACAGAATCCCGACACCGACTGGATAAGTTCCGCTTTGTCGAATTCGCTCGACGGCGTGGTCCTGTCAACTACACTTAAGTGAATTGCCTATTATTACCAATAGCGATACACAAAAGGGACCTTAGTGAGAAAACTCGCTAACGTCCCTTTAATGTTTATTAGTTATATAATAGTAAGTATCAATCTATTATTTTGTGATTCAACCTCAAACGTTTCATTTAGTCACCAGAAAACTTACTTCGATAAAACCAAAAAAGAAAAACCGGAAAGGTGTGCTCCTCAGCACATTCCTTTCCGGTTTAATTATATCCTCATCAGTAGAGTCAGTTCACACAGTTTCTTACTCTGATATCCATTTAGTTTAACAAGAAAGCGACTGTTTCATAGGCTCCCATCTTGAATTCTTTTTCAAGTGTGCGCTCCTCACGGTTACCTATCAGATACTTTGCATCCAGTCCCAGTAGTTCATCAGGAATTGTGATGCTGCTTTCTTCCTCATAGAAGTGGTTGAGGACCAGAAGTGTCTGACCTTTATAATCACGTCTGTAGGCAAAAATGCTTGAATGATTAAGTTCGAGTGCTTTGTAGTCCCCTTCCTGAATAATCGGCATGTCCTTACGCAGCTGAATCAGTTTTTTGTAGTAATTATAGATGCGTTGACTGGTCTGACCGGTTTCAGTATTAATTTCCTTGAAGTTGTCGGCCACTTTCAGCCATGGTTCCCCGGTCGTAAAGCCAGCATGCTCCGCTTCATTCCACTGCATCGGCGTACGAGAATTGTCACGAGATTTTTCTTTAATAATCTCCATGGCTTCTTCGTGCTCAATACCTTTTTCTTTCATTTCTTTGTAGGCATTGTGGGTTTCAATATCGACATAATCATCCAAGTCGTCAAAGTTCGGATTGGTCATACCAATTTCTTCTCCCTGGTAAACGTAAGGCGTTCCGCGAAGCAGATGGTTTGTCTGAGCGAGCATCGTGCTCGTTTCAAACGGATAATTTTCAACATCTCCAAATCGGCTGTTGGCGCGTGGCTGATCGTGGTTATACCAGAACAAGGCATTCCATCCGTCGCCTTCTGCCATGCCTTCCTGCCATTCGTTCAGAATCGACTTAAGCTTAATGAAATCAAATGGCATCAAGGACCACTTTTCGCCGTCCTTATAGTCAACTTTCAAGTGATGGAAGCTGAAAATCATCGACAGTTCGTCTCGGTCAGGATTAGAATACTTTACCCCATTTTCGACTGTGGTGGAACTCATTTCACCAACTGTAATAATATCTTCGTACTTGCCGAATGTCTCTTTGTTCAGCTCCTGAATATAGTCGTGAACAATTGGCGTATCTGTGTAGTGTGATTTGCCCACACCGTCATCCGCATCTTTCATCTCTTCGTCTTTACCGATAACGTTGATGACATCGAATCGGAAGCCTTTGACGCCTTTTTCCAGCCAGAAGTTAACGACTTTATAGAGTTCTTCTCTGACTTTCGGGTTACGCCAGTTCAAGTCCGCCTGCGTCACGTCATAGAGATGCAGGTAGTACTTGTCGGTGTCACCGAATTTGGACCAGGCTTTTCCGCCGAATTTTGACTCCCAGTTTGTCGGTAAGTTGCCATCTTCTTGGGCTTCTCTCAAGATATAAAAGTCCTGGTAATACTCATCGCCAGCCAGAGCTTTCTGGAACCATTCGTGGTCAGTTGAGGTATGGTTCAGCACCATGTCCAGCATCAAATCTATCTTGTGGTTCTGGGCTTCCTCGACAAGTCTGTCAAAGTCCTCCCACGTTCCGAACATCGGATCAATGTCTGTATAGTTTGCTACGTCATAGCCATTATCGTTTTGAGGGGACGGGTAAAACGGGTTCAGCCAAAGCATATCAACGCCTAAATCTGACAGATACGGCAGTTTTTCAGTAACCCCTTTTAAATCGCCTACGCCATTTCCGCTTGTATCGTTGAACGATTTGGGATAGGCCTGATAAATAACTTTATCGTGAAATGTACTCATCTAATTTTCTCTCCTTTAGGTATTATAGGAAAAGCGGAATACATCCGCTCTGACACTTTCAACAAAATAAAAGGATTCTCCTGCAAGATTCTCTTTTCCAGTTTACAACGACCAGAAATAACCTCCGCAGGAAAACCCTCCTATCTGTAAAACTCTAAATAACTTGTTATTAACTGATTAGTTCCCCAGTTTTGGAACGGGTAACTGATCATTTTCCCATTTAGTCAGGATACCTTTTTTCTCGAATAGGATGACTAAAGCAATTGGTACAACAATGGCAATCGCCATGGCAATCAGGAAGCCAATCCAGTATTGAGGAATGATGGACAGGATACCCGGCAGTCCACCAACTCCGATGTTGAATGATGCAACATTGAGTGCGACAGAGGTCATACCGGCAAAGGCCGAACCAATCATACCGGCAACCAATGGGTAGACATATTTAATATTGATACCGAAGAGTGCAGGTTCTGTAACGCCAAGATATGCTGAAATCATAGCAGGAATTGAAATCTGCTGCTCTTTCTCGTTTCCACGGTGCATCCAGATAATTCCGAGAACCGCTGAACCTTGTGCGATATTGGAGAGGGCAATCATCGGCCATAAAATTGTTTGTTCAAATTCAGCAACTAATGAGAGGTCAACCGCATTCGTCATGTGGTGAAGGCCTGTAACAACAAGAGGCGCATAGAGTCCTCCGAATACGAAGCCGAATATCCAGTTAAACGAACCAGTCAGACCCCACTGAACACCTTGGGATAACCAGATACCCAGCTGCCAGCCAATAGGTCCGATGACCGCATGAGCGACAAATACCGTCGGTACCAGTGCAAATAACGGAACAAAAATCATGGAAATAGCTTCTGGTATAAATTTCCGCAGCCATTTTTCAAGATAAACCAGCAGGAAGCCGGCCATCATAGCGGGAATAACTTGTGCCTGATACCCAATCATATCCAGCTGGAAAAAGCCGAAGTTCCACTGATTGACATCACCTGCTAAAATTTCCTCAACACCATAAGCATTCAGTAGCTGAGGCGATACCAGTGTGATACCTAAAACAATACCTAATATTTGAGTGGTCCCCATCTTACGGGTAACACTCCACGTAATACCAACTGGTAGGAAGTGGAATATCGCTTCACCCGGCAGCCATAAGAAGGCATTGACGCCATCCCAGAACTGAGATGTTTCAACAATTGTCTGTCCCCCTAAGAAGCCAAACTCTACAGCCTCCAGGACGTTACGGAAACCTAAAATCAAACCACCGATAATAATTGCGGGAATTAATGGGGTAAATATTTCTGCCAGTGCTGCCATGATGCGCTGCAGGCTGTTCATGTTCTGCTGACCGGCTTTTTTAGTTTCGTCTTTTGAGACCCCTTCGAGTCCGGATATTGCTGAGAACTCATTATAGAAATCGGCCACTCTGTTACCTACGATAACCTGAAACTGCCCGGCCTGTGTGAATGTTCCCTTAACAGACGGAATATCTTCGATTCGTTCCTTGTCTGCAGCTGACGGATCGTCCAATACAAAACGCATACGTGTCGCACAGTGACTGACCGCATTGACGTTTTCCTTGCCGCCTATCGCGTCCAGTAACTCCTGTGCATCTTTTTTAAAATCTGCCACTTTTATTTCCTCCTTTTTCTTAACTTGTATATACAAGTTGTCTGCATTTTTACTATACTGCACAGCCGAAAAAAATGCAAGCGTTTCATTTTACTTTTTTCAAATTTTCAATCCCTCTCCTTTCACTATAGAAAATCTATAATCAACAATTAATCTTCTTCTTATATTTTAGCACTGTTTGCTGGTGAACTAATAACAAAAGCCCTCTACCTGAAGAAGGCAGAGAGCGCTTGCGTGTCTTATTTCCAAATTGTTCTAAATTCGCCGATGAGATATAGGGAGCCAAATACAACTATCTTATCGTCTGACTGAGCAGATGTTTTTAAATTATTTACAACAGACTCAACTGATTCGAATGCTTTAGCCGGTATGCCTTCTGACACTATTTTCTGAGCTGTTTCTTCAGCATCAAAGCCTCTGTATGGGTCCGGAGAGACGGCAAGTATTTTTTCAGCCTGAGGAAAAACTGTTCGGATCATTTCCATATAAGCTTTATCCTTCATCATTCCGACTACAAAAATCAGTTTGTCATCCGGAAAGAGTCGGAGCAGATTATTTTTAAGGTGCTCAATCCCCTCTGGATTATGGGCCCCGTCAATAATCACTGTCGGTTCTTCACTTATTTTTTCCATTCGTCCGGGCCACTTTGCCTTCATCAAGCCATTTTTAATAGCGCTGGCTTCTATAGTATAGCCTTTTCCCTGAAGGATTTTGGCTGTTTCGATTGCCAGCACAGCATTTGAAATCTGATGTCTGCCAAGCAGCTGAATGCTTATATTTTTGAGGTCCTTATAATCAAAGACACTGTCGTCCTCACTCAACCTGACATTGAGGATATCCGATTGTCTGATTTGAACAGGTACAGCTTTTTCCGATCTGGCTTTCTTCAGAACTATATCATCTATTGACGGGGACATTTCCGGAAAAATAACGACACCGTTATGTTTTATGATTCCAGCCTTCTCAAGAGCAATCTGTTCTTTCGACTCGCCCAGAACTTTCATGTGATCCAGTCCAATGGAAGTGATGATTGCTGCTAAAGGAGTCTCAATGATATTGGTCGCATCCAGGCGCCCACCAATTCCCGCTTCCAGAATCACCAGTTCACAGTTATGTTCAGAAAAGTAAGCCAAAGCCACTGCAGTCAGGATTTCAAAGGAGTACAGTACTTCATCGAGTTCCCTTTCAACCTCTTCTACAAGAGGAGCTACTGCCTCAGTCAGCCGAATAAACTCCTCGTCTGTTATCTCTCTGCCGTTAATTTGAATCCGCTCATTTATGCGTTCAAGATGAGGAGACGTATACACCCCCACTTTGATGTCACTTTCATTTAAAATGGAAGCGAGAAAAGCACTGGTTGATCCCTTCCCATTCGTACCTGCTATATGTACGTATTTCAGACTTTCCTGTGGATTCCCCATTTTCTTCATCAGCAAACTCATGCGGGACAGGCTTTCTTTTTTTCCAGTACCTCTGTTTGTATTCACTAATTTTATGACATCAGTCATATTCATATACTTAACTCCTTAAAAAAACTATAGTCTCTTAACAGTATACAATAATTACGCAAAAGGGCGACTTTAAAATAGATGGAATATAAGTTTAATTACATTCTCTATTATCATAATCATTCTATAGTCAAAAAGCTATATTACCAGCACCTTCCATAGAATTCTATATTTATATATGGCTGAGACACGGTTATATATTCAATAAATATTAAAAAAGTTTTATATTTTTCGAGGTTATCATTTGCAATTTCGAAAACCATGGATTATACTAGCTTTATCAATTAGAAATTATTCACAATTTCTTCACAACACTCTCCTAATACACCTTTCATAATTTATCTCAACACCTCCCAAGTGTTTATTTTCTACCCAACTTATAGCGTTCCCCTTAACCTTTATTTTCATACTCCTATCTGTCCCGTTAATTTTTCATGCTCTCTTTTACCCTATTTAGTCAAATACAAACGATTTTACACCTTATTTCGTTATAAAAATTACTTCCAATTACTTAAGCAACATGATTTACACACCTTATTAAACTCTTTATATACCCACTTCTAACTTCTACACACTATTCACCTTATATAC
This sequence comes from Alkalibacterium sp., assembly GCA_007692455.1. Classification (GTDB taxonomy): domain Bacteria; phylum Bacillota; class Bacilli; order Lactobacillales; family Carnobacteriaceae_A; genus Alkalibacterium. The sequence goes on from RECC01000030.1 coordinate 9,347, forward strand.
ACCTCAAGATACAAACTCATGATAATCCATCACAATACTTTCCTAACCTGTAGCTCTATACAGTTTATTTCATCATCTTAACTTTATTTGTTTAGGACCCTTTAAGGAGGTGAGGACTACTGACCTTAAAAACTGAATACGACCCTCGATCGTCCGCAACTCTCTCGTTATGGAGGTGTAAAGAATGTGAAAACTCAACATAAATCTATGCTGACTCATTTTATTACGCTTCTATTTGTGATTTTTCAGTTTGTACAGTTCCTGCCAGCCAGCTTGATTTCAGCTATGACCGCTTCGGCAGAATCACCGACCGCCATCACACTTTTCAAAGATGACAGCGGCTCAGGTGAAGCCAAGTGGACAGTCAATAAAGACGGCACAGAAATCAACTGGACAGTAACTATACATCAGGCTGAATCAGAAACAGAAGCCTCTCCAGTCGTCGAACTCAATTTACCCCCCGGCGTTGGAGAACCTAGAATAGAATCAGCTACCCTCAATGGTTCCCCTAACGGAACATTATTTACCGCACACAACGGAAATTATCGATTCAATCCTCAGTCCTACACAACCTCATCACAGAAACTCATCATTCAATTTAAAACCGCAGTCAGTGACTTAACCTCAGATCAGCTGGCTATTGCAATGGGAGCTGCTATTGAAGCAGTGGATACCCAGGCTAATCCAGCCCTTCAAAATCTAACCATTCCTAACAGACTCGCTCAACTCGAAAAAGAGCGTATCGCTGAGGAAGAAAGGTTAGAAGCTGAACGTATCGCTGCTGAAGAAGAAGCAGCAAGAATAGCAGAAGAAGAAAGACTAGCTGCTGAACAGGCTGCTCAGGAAGAGGCCGAAAGGCAGGCTGAAGAGGAGCGTTTAGCCGCTGAACAAGCCGCAGCAAAAGAAGCAGAAGCTGAAAAACTAGGCGAAGAAAAGGCTGAAGCAGCTGATTTAGAAGAAGAAACCGATAAGGAAGACGCTGTTGAAATCGACGAAGAGGAAGATGTCGAAGAAGAACTAGACGACAGCGAACTCGAAGTGAAAGCGGAAGAAGACAGTGAAGCAGTAGACGAAGTAGATGCTATTGTGATGATGGCTGAAAGTATTGGCATTCTAAGTACCGTAAATGCTCAAAATTACTTCCCAGCTACCGGAACCAGTACAAACCAACATTATTCAGTTGTTGGTGTGTATATCGATGAAGATGATAATGTTCATCTCATCATAGATAATGATAAGAATACCGCAAATCAGACAAGATTCTATGATCCTGTTTTAAATGGTTTTCCAGCAGCAGGTTTTGGTTTAAACTTCAATAACTATGAACCGTTCTGGGATGAAATTGGAACAAGCTTAACATTAAATGTAAGTGGAACAGAAAGAATTATAACAGGAGTTAGGTTATTTGATTTTAACCTAGGTCCAATGACAGATAAACTATTGGAAACAAACACCTTACAAATACTAAATCAAGCAGATGGATTTAGTATCAGGGGGTTAACATTCACACTTGACCTTGATTACACAATCACTAAAGAGGTCGAACCTACTACAGCGACCATTGGGGATGAATTAATCTACACGATTACTGTCACTAACAATGGTGATTTAGCTTTAAGTAATGTGGATGTATTCGATGACTCTCCTGATGAGACCACTGTTCTCCAAGTTAAAGATGGTAGCGGGGAATGGATGGATGCTGTGATAGACAATGGCAGAGTTCAATTGGCCAGTGGTATTTCTCTAGCAGCAAACGGAGGCTCACGAACCTTCCTGGTGAGAGCTTATGTCAATGATGATGCTGTAGATAGTCAGCAATTGACAAATACCGCCACGATAACTGGTGCTGTTGCTCCAAAAGAAGATACATCTACTGTCATTGTAGAAGCAACAGATGTTGATATTCAAAAACTGATTTCTGGTAGTGATGCAGACTTTGATGATGAATTTGAGTTCAATTACTCCATTGCTCGACCAGGAGAATTCGAAACAGATCATTATTATGAACCAGTAAGTGGAACCTTTACTCTCGGTCATGAAGACAACTTTCCACTTAACAATTTACCTACTGATGCTCTCATAACATTGAGCGAAGAGGCCGAAGACTATGACGTTACAGTAACTGCAAATGGAATAGAAGTGAATCCCAATGACGATGGAGAATATGAATTTGACTTAGCTGATTTTTCCAGCTTATCTATCGTTGTGACAAACGAACTGATTATTCCAAAAGAGGACTTTATAGTCACTAAAGTATGGGAGGGCGGACCGGAAGAAAATAAAAATCCAGTTGACCTCACATTATGGCGAACTACGGATGGAACGACTCTTACTGAGGTAGAAGTTGCTCCAGACATAAATCCTGAAGAAGGACCAGCTGACGAGTTTACGTATACTTGGGCTGAATTACCTTTAGAAACAATCGGTGGTACTGAGTACACGTATTATTTCACTGAAATAGAAGTGGAAAGCTATACTCGTGAGTATGAGAATTATACTGAGATAGACGGTGAAATATATGGAGTATTTGTAGATTATGAAGGCATGGTAACCAACACCTATGTGAGTCCACTTATCGATATTCAAGCCCGTAAAGTCTGGGACGGTGGACCATCAATTGATCACACACCCGTTAACCTCGTGCTGGAACGGTCACTTGATGGTGAAACTTATAATGTAGTTGAAGATGTTGAACCTGTTATTACTCCAGAAGAGGATACCAACGATTTCTTCGATTATGAATGGATTGGATTACCTCAATTTGATAATGATGGGAATGAATTCTTCTATCGAATAACCGAACCAGAGGTACCTGAAAACTACACGGCTAGTGAACCTCAGTTAGTAGATGGTGTCTGGGTTATTACCAACACCTATGTGAGTCCACTTATCGATATTGAAGCCCGTAAAGTTTGGGATGGTGGACCATCAACTGATCATGTGGCAGTCGACTTGACTCTTAGCCGAAGAATAAATGAAGAAGCCTTTGTTGATGTCGAGGTTGATCCTGATATTACTCCAGAGAATGGTACGAGTGCTCAATTTGATTATATTTGGACTGACTTGCCGGCTACAGATAATGACGGCAATCTATATGAATATAAAGTCAGCGAACCAAGTGTTCCTGAAAATTATAATTCAGTTGTAACCCCTCCTGGTGAACTCAATGATTTCTGGCTGGTTACAAACACCTATACAAGTCCACTGATTGAAATAGCCGGTACCAAGAGCTGGGAAAATGATACAGAAGCTCATAGACCTGGTACATTAACCATTTCTTTATTCAGAATGGTTGAAGGCGACGATGACTTGGAATTTGTCAAAGAAGTTACTACATCATTTGAAAACGATTGGACTTACAGCTTCGGGGAGCAGGACCTGACAGATAGTGACGGAATGGATTACATCTACTCCATCACAGAAGAAGTACCTGAAAATTATAATGAAGAGTACCCTGATGTTTACTACATTGACGATGTACTAATACTCGATGTAACCAACACGTTAGTCATGGGCGACCTCTTCATTCTTAAAACAGACCTGCAAGGTAATCCGATCACTGGAAATCCGGCTGAATTCAGACTGACTCGTACCTCACCTGAAGGGTCCGATTACAGCGAGACTCTAGAAACAGATGCAGAAGGAAGGCTTGTCTTTGAAGACTTGCTTGCAGGAACGTACAGATTGGAAGAAACCAGATCACCTATAGGATTTAATCTTTTCCCTGATGAGTTGATTATCATCGTTGAAAAAGGTGAAGATGGCGAAACAATTGTCAGTTACGATGAGACACTAATTGACGAAGACAATCCATTAGTCATTCGCAATCAGGCTTCTCAATCATTACCTGAGACAGGCAGCATGGGTACCACAATCTTTACTGTACTCGGTTTGGCTCTAATGGGAGGAACAGTCTACGGTCTCAAAAAATCCAAAACTAAAAAGAATCTATCAGAGGAGTGAGTAAAATGTCAAAATGTACGAGAAAAATAGTAGGATTACTAATGGGACTTCTGATGATCCTCTCAGTAGTAGCACCTGCTACAGCGATGGCAGCAGTAGCACCAGAACCATCTCCAACCACTAGACCTGAAACGGGTAACCTTCATATTCATAAATTAGTTTTCAACGATGGAAATTTTGACGATACCATCATTAATAACGATGGATTACAGAGAGATGTGTCAATGTATGAAACTCTTGCAGAAGTGGAATTTACTATTTATTTCGCAGATGATTATGAAGTCGATGCTGACCCATCTAGTATTGACACTAGCCTACTAACTGAAGCTGGAAAAGGTGAAACCAATAACGATGGTTACCTTAAATTTGAAAACTTAAATGCCGGTCGATATCTGGTTGTTGAAACAAACACTCCTAAAGGGGTTACCAATTTCAGTCCTCAGTTCTTAGTCGACGTGCCAATGATGAACCCTAACGGTCGCGAATGGAATTCTGATGTCCATGTCTATCCTAAGAACCAGTTGATTTTAGGTTCAGCTGAATTAACTAAACGAGGTGCTGAGAACAAGTTACTAAGCGGTATAACATTTGACTTGTTTAAAGTAGTTGAAGATGGTGAGGACCTGAAAATTAATCAAGTACCTTTGATGACAGAAGAAGGTAAAATATTTGTTGGAGAATTGGAAGTAGGAAAATATTATTTCATGGAAACTGCAACTCTTCCTGAGTATGGTTTAGATCAGACTGAAATTCCTTTTGAAATAACTCTTGATGACCACGATGTAAAACAAGAAGTAGACTTGACTAACCACCTTTTACCAAAAATTGAAAAATATGTAACTGAGGTGGAAAGAAAAGAGGACTCTGCATACTTTAAAAATCCAGTTAAATGGATTATTGAAGCAGACGTTCCTATCTTCATTAATTTTCCAGATGGAAATGAACTTGTAAGTTATGTAATTGAAGATACAATGGATCCTGAGCTTATTTATCAAGATGACTTAACTATCCTTGAGCTTGACGATTCTGATTATGAAGTTCAGCCTGTAACATCGGATAATAAATTGAGAATCGTATTCGAAATTGATGCGTTAAAAGAATTAGAAGGTAGTAAATTAACTATTGAGTTCACTACACTCTTCGATGATAACGCAACAGTCATGGGTGCAGATATTGAAAACAATGTTGAATTAATTTATCATAATGGGTTTAAAGAATACGATGATACTTCCTCAGCCACTGTCTGGACTGGTGGTAGACAGTTCCGTAAAGTAGATGCTTCAAACGCTGAATTAGGTTTAGAGGGCGCAAAGTTCATCATTCAGAATAGTAACGGAAAATATCTAACTTCTAACTATGAATGGGTTGATTCAAGAGACGATGCATGGGAAATTAAATCTGTTGAAGATGGCTACTTCGAAATTAAAGGTTTAGCAGAAGGGCTATATACTCTCATAGAAATCGAAGCACCTAAATTAGGCGACGTACAGTATCGACTAGGCGCAGATATCGACTTTATGGTTGATAAAGACACTTACGGTGATACTCACTTAATGCCAATCGAAAACCGTCGAGAAATGACATTACCTGAAACAGGTGGAATGGGTACACTGTTATTCAGCATTATCGGTTTAGGTTTAATGGGAACTTCCGCTAAACTCTACAAAAAATCTGAGAAAAAATAACTGTCCCTTTCACTGATTTAACACCTCGCGGATGGGGTTCATGCCCCATCCCTTACTTAAAACACTTCCACACTACCACTCCTCTTGAAGGGAGGGATTTAAATGAAAAAAATCCGGACCTTTTTTTCAAACACTTCTAAATCAAGAATCCTCTTAGGTCTTGGATTCCTTGCTGGTTTAATCATCTTTTTATACCCCGTCGTTACCCAAATTTATTCTCAAATGACTCAAACACGCGTCATTGACACCTACCAACAGTCCCTCTCTTCAATTTCAGAGGAAGAAATGAATGAATACAAGAGTCAGCTTAATGAGTACAATGAGTCCTTGTCGGGTGGAGAGTCTAGGGTAACCGATCCGTTCGCGGAATCCGGTAATCCAAGTAATCAGGCGTCAGCCGCAGGTGGTGTGAGTTCATACAACGTATTCACTGAACAATTAGGTGATGTCATTGGAAAAATTGATATTCCAACCATCAATGCTTCACTTCCCATTTATGAGGGAACAAGTGACGCTATCCTTCAAAGAGGAATAGGCTGGCTGGATAATACCTCTTTTCCGATTGGCGGAACAGGCACCCATTCCGTCCTAACCGGTCACCGAGGCTTGCCGACCTCCCGCCTTTTCACTGATTTACCGGATGTCGAAATTGGTGATGTGTTTTACCTACATGTTTTAGGTGAAACGTTAGCTTATGAAGTAGCTGAAACCATCGTTGTCCTTCCTCATGAAACTGAATACATTTCAATTCAAGAAGGTGAAGATTTAGTTACGTTAATCACCTGCACCCCCTATATGATCAACACTCACCGCCTTCTAGTCACAGGTGTCCGCATCCCATATGAAGGAGAAGTAAATGAAAGTCCCCCTTCACAAACCAGCTCATTCGACTATACCCGTCTGATAATCTTTGGAACCCTCGCACTCGTTCTCATTGTCTACCTTCTTTATAAAAAAAGAAAGGAGGCACAGTAATGAAAAAGAAAATCATTCCTGGCTTTCTTTTCTTAATAGGTCTGCTGTTCTTTCTCTACCCTTACATTGCACATTACGTTAATGATTATGCCATGCAACAGGAAATCGAGCAGTTCCAAACGGTTTCTGCTCAACCTGTCAATGAAGACGAGAAAAAGCAGCTCTATGACGACATGATGGAGTATAACCGCTCATTGGTTCAGAACAGCCAGAACAACATTGAAGATGCCTTTACAGACGAGGTAGTCGCATCTAATGCTTTTTATCAACATGAAGGCGAAGGAGATATAGACACTGGCGAAGTTAATGATATGAATACAGAGAGCAATGACGGAAAAGATATTGGTGGTGACGACTATACTGTCGAATCTTCCCGTTCAGAAATCAGTTCGTCCGGCTCACAATTATCATCTTTCGGCACTTCCTTTTACTTCTATATCCGTATTCCAAAAATTAACGTTGAACTGCCAATCTATGTGGGCGCATCAGATGACAACCTGATGAAAGGAGCTGCCGTTGTATCCGGCTCTTCCCTTCCACTAGGCGGGCAAGGTTCACACTCCGTTATCGCAGCCCATAGAGGAACGCTGCATCACCGCATGTTCCTTGATTTGGACCGGTTAAACTCGGGAGATCTTTTCGAAATCCATACAATGGATGGCAAACTGGTCTACCGCGTGACAGGAACAAAAGTTGTTTATCCGAATGAAGTCGATACGTTAACCATAAGGCAGGATAAAGACCTGGTTACACTGGTCACTTGTCTTAAATATCCGATGAATGATAGACGTCTCTTAGTCTACGGCGAGCGGGTCGAGTAAACGAATCGGTTTCCACTAAAAATGACATAGTGAAGGACAAGCCTGCGTTTGGGACCGCAGGCTTGTCTTTATGTTTTCAAACCGATTTTAAAAAAGTATTATTGGTCTTATGCAGGAACTCAACGTAAATTTAACACTGGGTAGTGGCTAAACCGCATTTTGTCCGGTAACCCGTGCAGCTTAATCGTACGAGTTCCAGGTCAATGCTTCCTTATACCGGAACCCGGATATAATTCGCCAGTGAGTTACGGGTGTAAGCTATCTTGACCCGTAACTCAACTAAAAAAAGTCCGTGAGTACCCGTCTTACGACTCTTTACCAGGAACTCAACTCGATGGTTTTACTGAGTCTTGGCACAAAAATCAGTTAACCCCAACCCACCGATCATCACTATCTGAGTTCCCTCTAAAAGGGCTTAAAGAAGATACATACGCGCTGCCGGTGCGTATAATCGACTCAAAAACGATATTTTTACTTAGAAAAATAAAAATCCAGTTTAGTTTACTCTTTATCTGCTTTATAAATATAGGACTCTATAATCGTGACCAGTAAGAACACACTTATTAATGCAAATACGTTTGAATTTTCACCTAGAAAGGCAAATATAACAGCCGGAATCATCGCTACTAAAAACATTTTCCAAAATTTTGGTGTCTTTGTTTTCATACTTATTCTCCTCTTCTTAACTGAGAGTTTTTCGCACACTGAAACTCAGTTACTGTGAATGATTCGTCGATAGATTATGAACTATTGTAAAATACTCTCAATAATAACGTAACAAAATTATTTAGGGAAAGCAAACAAACAAATAGGTATCACTGTCTTGTTGATTACAGATATAAAAAAAAAGAGTGAGTTCAACGGAACTCACTCCTCTAATTAGTGCTTTTAAATTTTAAATTCGTCTTCCTTAGAAGGTTCAACCACCAGATAACGGTGCGGTTCTTTACCTTCTGAATGTGTCTGCACGCCTTTATGCTGATTCAGGAAACGGTGAATCTGCTTGCGTTCGTGAGCAGGCATCGGTTCAAGAATAACTGGACGCTTGGTGCGTCTAACCTTTTCAGCTGTTCGTGTTGCCAGCTGTTCAACTGTTTTCTGGCGGCGATCACGATAATTTTCAGCATCCACTTTTGCATACAATTTGTTGTCTGCTTCCTGATGCAATTGGATTTGCGCCAGTGTCTGAAGACTATTCAACACTTTCCCGTGGCGGCCGATAATCAGTCCGGCATCTTCTGTATCAATAACATACTGAACACGTCGGTCATTGCGTTTCACGGTGATGGTAACATCCTCAACGCCCATTTTATCAGTGATGCGCTGAAGGTAGTCAGCCACGCTTTGAATGGCTTTTTCATCTGTTTCGTTTAAGACGACTTCTTTTCTGACTGGCTTGCTGTCTTTTGGCTCATCGTCTTTATCCTGTTTCTCCCCGGAATCGTCTTTCTTCATTTCAGAAGGCTTTTGGTCAGCTGTTTTTGTTCCGGCTGCCTCTTCAGTTTCTTCTTCTTGAGTTTCGTCCTTAGCCTCTTCTTTTGCTTCCAGCACTTTTTCAGGGCTTTCTGCAACAGGTTCAACGACCGGTTTGGATGGCTTTTCGTCCATTTTGATAGTGGATTCTTTGTCTTCATTTAATAGCATTTCTTTAGTAACAAATTCCTGTACAGCGTTTTTTGCATTCTTTCTTTTAACCACCACTACAGCATCTCTTTGTCCAATACCTAAAAATCCTTTTTTGGATTCCTGAGTAATCGAGATATCTGCATTGTCGCGACTGATGCCTAATGCCTTGAGTCCTTTTGCAATTGCTTCTTCGGTAGTAGCTGCCTGAGCGGTATACTTGTCCTTCATTTATACTATCCCCCATTCAAATCTCTGTTTCTCATTCATTTTACCAAATTCAAAACAATAAGTCAGAAGAATTCTATTTTTTAACGTTTCTGCCATATTTTTGAGCACGTTTCATTGCTTTTCTTCGCTGACGTTCAGCTTCGCGTTCCTGCTCTTCTTTCGTTTGGCGTTCTTTTCTGATTTTAAAAGGATTCTGGAACAATAATGTCTGAATCACTGAAAAACCGTTTGATACTGTAAAGTAAAGAGCCAAAGCACTGGAAAGTCTGAATGTAATGAAAACGATGAACAACGGCATAACGTAGGTCATGATTTTATTACTTTCTGTTGCTCTACCCATGCTCATTAATACAGAGTGACCCAGTGTGAACAGACCCGCCAGCAATGGTAGGATGAAATAAGGATCGGGCTGACCCAGATTTACCCATAGGAAATCGCCTGTTGCCAGAATCGGCGTACGGTTAACTGCCTGATACAAGGCAATGAAAACCGGCATTTGAATTAGCATCGGCAGACAGCCCATGTATGGGTTAACGCCTGCTTCACTGTATAAGCGTTGCTGCTCTTCTTTAAATTTTTCCTGCGTTTCAGCATCTTTAGATGGATACTTTTGTTTCAACTCTTCCATCTGAGGATTAATTTCATTCATCTGCTGCATATTTTTTTGCTGGATGTTCGTGAACGGAATCAGCATTGCACGAATAATTGCTGTCACAACGATAATACCTATACCGTAATTTTCACCAAAAAGATTCGATACCCAGATAATCGCACGGGCGAAGTTATAAATAATGACGCCTTCCCATATTCCCGTACTTTCAGAACTAATCGGTTCCGTTCCACACGCTGATAAAAACACAATTAATGACAGCATGCCAATTGCCAGTAGCAATCGCTTACGTTTCTTTAAAAATTCCACAGTTCTTTCCTCTTTTCCATGATTCTTGATTCAGTTCCAGAATATTAGCTGGAACTTTTTTATTGATTAAGTAATTCAGCTTTGTTCATTACATGAAGCAGACTTTTTTTTATTTCATGAAAGTCCATTTGTGCAGCCGGTTTTCTTGCAATCACAATAAAGTCAATTTCCGGCTTAATTTTATCTTCCTGATTCAGTTCGATCAGAACATGACGGATTTTGCGTTTAATGTCATTACGCTTTACTGCATTTCCCATTTTCTTTCCAACAGATAAACCGACACGAAAATGAGCCTGTCCTTCTTTAGGCAGGGCGTAAATAACAAACTGTCTATTGGCCATCGATTTTCCCTGATGAAAGACCTTCTGAAAGTCCGCTTCTTTTTTAACCCTATAAGCTTTTTTCATGAATCCCCCATCTTTCTAAAATAAGAAAAGCGGAACAAGTCCGTTTTGACACCTTTAAAATATTAGATTTGAGGCCCTGAATTGCTGAGCCTCTAGCATTTTAATGCGTAGAGACTCAGTATGCGGTATGTTATAGAAGAGCATCCCGCGCAATTGCTAATAGACTTGCTGCTTTAGCAGCTTAGTCATTTAGTATGCGTGAGCTGGCCTAATCTCGTTTTTTAAAAGGTGTCAGACTTGAGCAGCTAGACAATATTTAATGAATATAAATTGATAATATATCAAAATAAGTAAAAAAAAAGACGACGTGCTCTCACTATAGCTATCAGTAAGAAGCTCCCGTCGCCTATCGTCATTAAGCAGAAATTCTATTTCTTCCTTTACGACGTCTGTTTTTCAATACTCTACGTCCGTTTTTAGTACTCATACGTTTTCTGAATCCATGCACTCTTTGACGTTTACGTTTTTTTGGTTGATATGTTAATCCTTGTGCCATCGGCGAACACCTCCTGAATCTTTCCTTAGTTCTCTGACTTTACGTTAAGCAAAATAGTGTTGACTGCTTTTCTATCTAGACAGACTATGTAATTTTATATAATTTATTGTAATTTGTCAAGTCTCTCTCCTTGATTAAAGAATTATTTTTCTTTTTTTGTCCACATTTTCTAATCCCCGCGTTTTAAAAATCTGTCCAAACTGGTCATCCACAGTATTTTTTGTCCCGAAAAGATATCCACATGTGTCTAACAACTGTCACGCCTATTTTTTCTCTGCACAGGTTCGTACACAAGTTACCCACAGGTCCACAGGGTGTTTACAGAACTCATGCACATGCTCCCTAGCGCTGTGGATAACCTTCTAAACTACTGATGTGTCAGTCTTAAAAAGCACTTACTTGTCCACAGTTCCCTGTTAAAGAACAAGTATTATTGAAAACAATACACACCTTTTCATGTCCTGTGGATATCTTTCTTTACAGCCTGTAGAAAATTTATTAACAATCAAAATCGACTGTGGAAAAGTATTTCCATCCGTGATAAAATAATAAAGCATCTTATCGGCGAGGAGGAATAGAATGGACGATTTACATAAAACATGGAATTATTTACAAGAAAAATTCAGTGAAACATTATCTAAAGTCAGCTACGATACGTGGATTCAAAGTGCAAGCCTCGTCCGAATAACTGATAACTCAGTGACCATTGAAGTCCCTTCTACTCTACACAAGGAATATTGGAAAAATAACTTATCCACTAGAGTAGTTGAATATTTATATGAATTTCTAGGCCGGGAGCTCTCTCCCCTATTTGTAACAACTGATGAACAGTCTGCGCAGGACAAAAAAGAGGATCAGGAAGCCCTGAACGTTTTTGAAACCCAGCCTGTCTCCAGTACATTAAATAGTAAATACACATTTGACACCTTTGTTATTGGTAAAGGCAATCAGATGGCTCACGCAGCTGCACTGGTTGTCGCCGAAGAACCCGGGACGATTTACAATCCCCTCTTCTTCTATGGAGGAGTTGGACTTGGGAAGACTCACCTGATGCATGCGATTGGTCACCAGTATCTGCAAATTAAGCCCAATGCCCGCATTAAATATGTATCGAGTGAAAATTTCGCCAACGACTTCATCAACTCTATTCAAAACCGGACACAGGAAAAATTCCGACAGCAGTACCGAAATGTCGATTTGCTATTAGTAGATGACATTCAATTTTTTGCGGACAAGGAAGGAACGCAGGAAGAATTCTTCCATACCTTCAATGCTCTCTATGATGACCGCAAACAGATTGTATTAACCAGTGACAGACTACCGAATGAAATTCCTAAACTACAAGAACGGCTCGTTTCCCGTTTTGCCTGGGGACTGTCAGTTGACATTACGCCTCCGGATCTGGAAACACGCATCGCGATTCTTAGAAAAAAAGCCAATGCTGAAGGTCTTGAAATTCCTAATGACACGCTCAGCTATATTGCCGGTCAGATTGATTCCAACATTAGAGAATTGGAAGGCGCACTGGTTAGAGTCCAGGCCTACTCCGCCATTCAGCGCAGCGACATTACCACAAGCCTCGCAGCTGATGCTCTGAAAAGTATGGTCAAAGGCGACGCGAAACAGAACGTCTCCATTGCAACCATCCAGCAGAAAGTCTGCAAGTACTATCAGATTTCCCTGGCTGATTTGAAAGGCAAAAAACGCGTCAGACAAATCGTTATGCCCCGCCAGATTGCCATGTATCTGTCCAGAGAACTGACCAGTACTTCTCTGCCTAAAATTGGTAAGGAGTTCGGCGGCAAGGATCATACAACCGTTATTCATGCGCATGAGAAAATTAAAAAGGCATTAAATAATGAAACAGACAGTGAGTTAAGAGATCAAATAGAAGAAATCAAAAAGAGTTTGTAATGAAAGAGCTGTGGATAACAGTTAAAGTTGAGCACATCTTTATGCACATGTTATCCACAAGTGGAAAACCTTTATTTCATACTCTTTTTTCTGTTTTCCACAGTATACACAGGCCCTACTACTATTACTAAGTTATTTAATACTATATAATATAGGTTGGGTACTCATTTTTTATTGGAGGATGCATATGAAATTTACAGTTAATCGATCAGTATTTTTAAAAAAATTAAAAGATGTACAGCTAGCTGTTTCATCTCGTTCAACGATTCCTATATTGACAGGAATTAAGTTAATTGCCACAAATGAAGGAATTCAACTGACAGGAAGCAATTCCGACATCTCTATTGAAACTTTTATACAGACAAAAGATGATCAGGCTAACTTGACAGTTGAAGAAGAAGGTCAGATTGTTCTCCAGCCTGCCCGTTTCTTCAGCGATATTGTCAACAAACTGCCTGACGAAAGTTTTACCGTTGAAGTAAAAGACAGAGTTCAGACAGCTATTACTTCTGCCTCGTCTTCTTTTCTTATTAATGGACTGGATGCGGCTAACTATCCGCACTTACCGGAAATTGATACGACGCAATCTTTTGCTTTACCTGTTAATCTGCTGAAAAAAATAATCAAACAGACAGTCATTGCTGTTTCGACTCACGAAAGCCGACCTATCTTGACTGGTGTGCATCTGACAATTAATGACGGCAAGCTGAAAGCTGTTGCGACAGACAGCCACCGCTTAAGTCAGCGTGTCATTCCGATTGAAGGAACCGAATCGCTATCCTATAACCTGGTTATTCCAGGTAAAAGTCTGCAGGAACTGACTCGCTTACTTGATGATGGTCTTGATGAAATTGAAGTGGCGATTGCAGAAAATCAGATACTATTTAAGACAGAAGATACCCTCTTCTATTCTCGCCTGCTTGAAGGAAATTACCCTGATACGGATCGACTGATTCCAGACTCATCTACGACTGAAGTCAAAGTGGATGCTCAGACACTCCTTGGTGCAGTTGAACGTGCGTCTCTTTTATCTCATGAAGGTAAAAATAACGTGGTTAAGTTGTCTGTTAAAGACAATACCGTTGAAATCACCGGTAATTCACCTGAAGTTGGTCGCGTAAACGAGCAAGTGTCGACTCATGAAATTAACGGAGAAGATATGGATATTTCATTTAACCCGGATTATCTGAAAGCTGCTTTGACAACTTTTGGAGCCGTAGATATCACCATCAAGCTGATTTCCACCCTTCGTCCGTTTGTTTTAGTTCCAACTGAAGATGCGAACGAGTTCATTCAGCTCATCACACCAATCCGAACATCAACTTAAATTTAAATTATGAAAAAGCGACAGCCCAATAAGCCGGCTGTCGCTTTTTTCTGTTCACTACTTAAAGTACACAATGAAAAATCTGGCTGCGACAGATTTTTACTGTACTCATATTTAGCTTTTTGCATGAATAATCATGATTCCGACCTCTTTTTTGGACATGAATAGGAATTAAAATCGTATAATCAGCTTTCAGCGGTTTTAAAATGGGCTGAATCATGATTATTTCAAGATAATCGTGATTCACAACACATGACTGGCTACGAAAAGCGATTAAATCAATATAATTATGATTCGCATGAGGTAATTAGCTGATAATTAATCTGCTTCACTCCCCTACCTAAACTTATCAACAGTGGATAACCCGGCTTCCTTCCAAGCTCTTCAGCAAGACTTTAGCGTTTTCTTAACATTTACAGTCTTTAGAAACTGACTTGGCAATCTTCCGCAGTTTAATTATTCTTCCATTTTGATTTGTTAATTAATCAATCTGCTCCTTCCCCCTCTTTTTCTATGTTTTATCCAAAAAAACAGAGGGCTCTTATCCGAAAAATTAAATTTAACGGCTTTTAAGCGTATTTTCCCGAAAACAAATAGAAAAGTCTTTATTATGTGAAAATCGAATAGAGGCCGTTTATTTTTAGATAAAGTTGTCTTCTTTTTTCAATTGAGGTATAATATAAGAAGAGAAATTATGCAAACGTGGAAGCTTTCAGTCCACGTCTTTGCTTTTAAAGGAGCCGATTAGAGTGGCAGAAATAATTCAGATTGACGACGCATTTATCACATTAGGACAGTTTTTAAAACATGCGACCATTATTTCCAGTGGCGGAATGGCGAAACCTTTCCTTATGGAATATGCCATCTCTGTAAATGGAGAAGCTGAAAACCGTCGTGGACGTAAACTGTATCCCGGCGACACTATTGACGTTGAAGAATTCGGAACGTATACGATTGAATCCTCTGTAGACGGAGCGGAGTAATGTTTTTAAGACAGCTGAAACTGAAAGGGTACCGTAACTATGAGGAAGCGGATGCTAGCTTTTCCAGACATATTAATGTTTTCCTGGGTGAAAATGCTCAGGGGAAGACAAATATCATGGAAAGCATCTATGTTCTCTCCATGGCACGCAGCCACCGGACAGCCAATGATAAAGAGCTGATTGGCTGGGAGCAGGAATTTGCCAGAGTGACTGGAGTGGTTGAGAAAACCAATGGCTCGTATCCGATGGAAATCATCCTGACTAAAAAAGGCAAGCGGGCAAAGCTCAATCATCTTGAACAGAAGAAACTGAGCCGGTATATCGGGAATTTCAATGTCATTCTCTTTGCGCCGGAAGATTTGTCCCTGGTCAAAGGATCACCATCAGTCAGACGCAAGTTTCTGGATATGGAAATGGGACAGATGAGTACGGTTTATCTTTATCACCTGGTGGAATACCAGAAAATTCTTAAACAGCGCAATGCCTACCTGAAACAGAATAGAAAGAGCAGAACACTGGATCAGACGTATCTGTCTATATTAAATGAGCAGTTAGCTGCGGAAGGGGCGGAAGTCCTGAAGCAGCGTTTTTCTTTTGTTAAGCGACTTCAGAACTGGGCTCAGCCTATTCATTCGGATATTTCGCAGGGGAAAGAAACTTTGACGCTGGAGTACGCGTCTTCTTTTCCTGTGACTGACGAGACGAATACAGACAAGCTGATGGCTGATTTGCTGAATCAGTATGAGAAGCATAAAAAGAGAGAAATTGAGCAGGGAACGACCTTATATGGCCCGCATAGGGATGATGTGCGTTTCTTCGTAAATGACAAAAACGTGCAGACATACGGTTCCCAAGGTCAGCAGCGGACCACTGCATTGAGCTTGAAGCTGGCCGAGATTGAACTGATGAATGAGATGACGGGGGAGTACCCCGTTTTATTATTGGATGATGTATTGAGCGAGCTGGATGATGATCGTCAGACGCATTTATTGAAATCGATTCAGGACAAGGTGCAGACCTTTTTAACGACAACGAGTCTGGATGGTGTAAAGAAAGAACTGCTGCATCATCCGCGTATTTTTACTGTACAGAGTGGTCAAATTGAAATGGAGAGTGAATAGAGTGTCAGAGGAACAAATCACACCGGAAGAAATTGAAAAGTTATCACCGAAAGAACTGGAAGAATTAAGAGAAGGCTATAATGCCAGTCATATTCAAGTGCTGGAAGGTCTGGAAGCGGTCCGTAAGCGTCCGGGTATGTATATCGGCTCAACCAGTGTAGAAGGTTTGCATCACCTGGTATGGGAAATTGTTGACAACTCCATTGATGAAGCGATGGCAGGCCACGCGAAAAGAATTGAAGTCATCATTGAACCCGAGAACATCGTAGTCGTCAGAGATGACGGTCGAGGCATTCCGATTGATATCCAGGCTAAAACGGGACGTCCCGCTGTGGAAACGGTCTTTACCGTTCTGCATGCCGGTGGTAAATTCGGCGGCGGCGGATATAAAGTTTCCGGTGGACTCCACGGGGTTGGCTCATCTGTAGTTAACGCTTTGTCAGAATATCTGGAAGTTAATGTCCATAAAGACGGTGAAGTCTACAATCAGCGCTATGAACGTGGAGACGTCATGTATGATGTCAAGAAAGTCGGCGAAACAGACAAGCGTGGGACAGAAGTCCGCTTCAAGGCAGACAAGGAAATTTTCACGGAAACAGTGGAATACGATTTCAATAAACTGGCTACCCGTATCCGTGAGCTGGCCTTTCTGAACCGTGGTCTTCATATTTCGATTGAAGATCAGCGAGGCGAGGAGCCTGTGCGTCTGGAGTATCAGTATGACGGCGGAATCAAGAGTTACGTCGAATACCTTAACCAGAGCAAGACAGTCCTCTATGACGAACCTATTTATCTGGAAGATGAGCAGGACGGCATTGCAGTAGAAGTCGCTCTGCAGCATACAGACGGCTACCACATGAACGTGATGAGTTTTGCCAACAATATTCACACCTATGAAGGCGGAATGCATGAATCGGGCTTCAAGACGGCACTTACGCGTATTGTCAATGACTATGCCCGCCGCAATAAATTTATTAAAGAAAACGAAGACAATGTCAGTGGGGAAGATGTACGCGAAGGACTGACCGTAGTCTTGAGCATCAAGCACCCGGATCCTCAGTTTGAAGGTCAGACGAAAACAAAACTGGGTAATTCAGAAGTGCGTACAATCACTGACCGTTTGTTCAGTGAGCATTATGACCGCTTTTTGATGGAAAATCCTAAAACAAGTAAAAAAATTATGGAAAAAGCACTGCTGGCAGCAAAAGCACGTCTGGCTGCGAAACGTGCCCGTGAAGTGACCCGTAAGAAAAACGGTCTGGAAATCAGCAATCTGCCCGGAAAACTGGCGGACTGTTCATCGAAAGATCCAAAACAGTCTGAAATTTTCATCGTTGAGGGGGACTCAGCCGGAGGATCAGCCAAGCAGGGGCGTTCGCGTCTGTTCCAGGCTATTCTACCGATTCGTGGTAAAATTTTGAACGTCGAAAAAGCGACCATTGACCGCATTCTGGCAAACGAAGAAATTCGCTCGCTGTTTACAGCCATGGGTACCGGCTTTGGCGAAGAATTCGAAGTGGATAAGGCCCGTTACCATAAACTGATTATCATGACCGATGCGGATGTGGATGGCGCGCACATCAGAACACTGCTTCTGACACTGATTTACCGCTATATGCGTCCGGTTGTTGAAGCTGGCTTTGTGTATATCGCTCAACCGCCACTGTATCAGGTTAAACAGGGTAAAAAAGAAGTGTACCTGGATACTGAGAAGCAGCTGGAAGAGTATCTGAAAGAGATTCCGGCGTCTCCTAAGCCGTCTATTCAGCGTTACAAAGGGTTAGGCGAGATGGATGCGGAACAGTTATGGGAAACAACAATGAACCCTGAAAATCGCCGTTTACTTCAGGTAACGGTTGAAGATGCGATTGATGCCGACTTGGTATTTGACATGCTGATGGGTGAAAAAGTTGAACCGAGACGAGAGTTCATCGAAGAAAACGCCCAGTACGTCACGAATATAGACGTTTAAATCAAGGTATTTTCTAGTGGCAAGAGAGTTTAAGGAGGACAAAAGACTTGGCTGAAGAAAGAGAAGCACGACTGGAACAGATTAATTTATCAAATGAAATGAGAAACTCATTCCTGGATTATGCGATGAGCGTTATCGTGTCCCGTGCTTTACCGGACGTCCGCGATGGACTGAAACCTGTTCACCGCCGTATTCTGTATGGAATGAATGAACTGGGCATGACTCCGGATAAAGCGTACAAGAAATCGGCCCGTATCGTCGGAGACGTTATGGGTAAGTATCACCCGCACGGGGACTCGGCCATATATGAATCGATGGTACGAATGTCTCAGGACTTCAGTTACCGTAATCCACTGATTGACGGACACGGAAACTTCGGTTCGATTGACGGAGACAGTGCCGCGGCGATGCGTTATACGGAAGCCCGAATGAGCAAGATGGCCCTTGAAATGCTTCGTGACATCAATAAAGACACGATTGACTACCATGACAACTATGACGGGTCTGAAAGAGAACCGAATGTTTTGCCGGCACGTTTTCCTAACTTGCTGGTCAACGGCGCGTCAGGGATTGCCGTAGGGATGGCCACAAATATTCCACCGCATAACTTGAGAGAAGTAATTGCAGCCTGCCGTATCATGATGGAAAATGAAGATGCAACGGTTGCTGAACTGATGGATGTGCTGCCTGGACCGGATTTCCCGACAGGGGCGATGATTCTAGGTAAATCAGGTATCCGAAAAGCCTACGAAACGGGCCGTGGATCCATTAAAGTCCGTGCGAAAGTTCGAATCGAAGTACAGCCAAACGGCAAAGAGCGTATTATCGTGGATGAAATTCCCTACCTGGTCAATAAAGCCCGTCTCGTGGAAAGAATTGCGGATCTGGCAAGAGACAAGCGTATTGAAGGCATCACCGACTTGAATGATGAGTCTGACAGAGACGGCATGCGTGTCGTTATCGATGTCAGACGTGACGTTTCTGCAAGCATTGTGCTTAACAACTTGTACAAGATGACGCCTCTTCAAACATCCTTCGGCTTTAACATGCTGGCCATTGTAAACGGCATACCGAAAACGCTGGGTATTAAAGAAATCATCAGTGAATACTTGAAGCACCAGCGAATCGTCATCAGAAGACGAACTGAATATGATAAGCGTAAAGCTGAAGCGAGAGCGCATATTCTTGAAGGACTGCGTATTGCCCTGGACCACATTGATGAAATCATCAAGATTATCCGAGGATCTCAGACAGGCGATGCAGCCAAACAATCACTGATTGAAAACTTCGGTTTAAGCGACAGACAGGCACAAGCCATTCTGGATATGCGTATGGTGCGTTTAACAGGCCTTGAGCGCGAAAAAATCGAAAGTGAATACCAAGACCTCATTCAGCTGATAAATGACTTAGAAGACATTTTAGCGCGTCCTGAACGAGTCAACGAAATCATCAATGAGGAAATGCAGGAAATTGCAGACAAACATGGAGACGACCGTCGGACAGAACTGCTTGTCGGGGAGTCACTGAGTCTTGAAGACGAAGACCTGATTGAAGAAGAGGAAATTGCGATTACGCTGTCACACAACGGCTACATGAAACGCATGCCCATCTCGGAATTCAAGGCACAGAACCGTGGGGGACGTGGCGTGAAAGGCATGGGCACCAACACCGATGACTTTGTCGAAACCCTGCTGACCTGTTCCACACACGACCTGCTTCTGTTCTTTACCAATACAGGTAAAGTCTATAAAGCAAAAGGGTATGAGATACCGGAATACGGCCGTACAGCCAAAGGCATTCCGGCGATTAACTTCCTGGGCATCAACAATGACGAAAGCATCCAGGCAATCATCAATACCCGAGGCGAGAGTGGGAAAGGTGACCAGCTGTTCTTCACGACCCGAATGGGAACGGTCAAGCGTACCGCTTTTGAAGAGTTTGAGAATATCCGTACCAGCGGCTTGCGTGCCATCGTATTGAAAGAAGACGATGAGCTCATTAATGTCTCTGTGACAAACGGATCAGACCATATTATCATCGGTACCCGCCAAGGCTATGCCGTCAGCTTCCATGAAGACGAAGTCCGCAGTATGGGACGGTCGGCTTCGGGCGTCAGGGGTATCCGTTTAAGAGATGACGATTATGTTGTTGGAATGGATAAACTGGATCCGGAATCTGAAGTTCTGGTTATTACTGAAAAAGGATACGGCAAACGTACCGCTGCTTCCGAATACGCGATTCGCGGACGCGGAGGAAAAGGTGTCAAGACAGCCAATATCACTGACAAGAACGGACCGTTGATTGGTCTGAAAACTGTCACTGGTGATGAGGATATCATGCTGATTACCACCAGCGGCGTCATTATCCGTTTCCATGCTGTAAATATCTCTCAGACTGGACGTGCCACACAAGGTGTCCGATTGATGAGACTGGAAGAAGGCAACTTTGTATCCACCTTAGCTAAAATTACGGTAGACGATGAAGAAGAAGCTGTGAATGATGCAGCTGAAGATGGCACAACTGATTCAGCTGAACAAGCAGAAGCAAGTGAACCGACCTCATCTGAAACTGACGAAAACAACGAACAGTAACATGACATCCCCCTTAAGCAGTCTGCCGGACTGGTTGAGGGGGATTTTTTAGTTTTGAGTGGATGTGTACAGTATTAGTTAGCACTCGTTAAATTAGTTTAAGCGGGTTGTATAGATTAAGTGATTTTAGATACAACTCACTTCATTGGAAAGCTTGAGCTGTATCTAGAGTGGTTTTCTAAATACAACTCATTTAACCAAAATTTGTCCAGTAGTATCTTGGAGCGGTCTCTGGATACTACTGGCTAAGTTTCTTTTTGGTGAGTTGTATTCTGTGGGCCTTTCTGATGACAACTCATTTTAAGATAAACTCTCACTTGTATCAAAACATCGTTATTTCATACAACTCACATACTTTAGTCTGAACAGTTGTATCTAAAATAAACACACCTTCTCCTATCGGTCTTTAAAAGAGTCATGCAGCAGGCCTTTACTGCTTGATTACCCAATAAAAAAGCTCTTCAAGAAGGAACACACGCGGCAGCACTCGCGTGTGGACCACTTTAAAGAGCTAAATAAGGTGAATCATCTGGTCACAGCTGATTGTTCAAGCATTTAATTAAAAAGTCAGTAAAGACTGGTAGATTTTAACCATTAAGACGGTACTGTGCCTTTCAAATCTATACTACAGAGAGCAAAAAAGGCATCTCCCAAGAAAAATGGGGGATGCCTTTACTATTAGGCGTTTTCTCTTATAGCGCGTAATTCGTGGATAGGAAGGTGATCATTTAGCAAGACATGACGGGTATCCATCTGGTTTTTCTGGCGGATACCGGATTGCCAGAATAGACCCAGCAGCATTAAAGTTATCAGAAGACCGACTGCAAGCGATACATTATAGCTCAAGTTAAAGCCAATCTGTTCATTCAGAATATAAACAGTCACGGCATAGAGCATAAAGGAAGCAGGCGCTAAAGTTACCATATAATTTTTGCCTTTCAAGAAGAGATAGCGGGTGGATACCAGCAAGGCAATTGCTGCAGTAGCCTGATTAGCCCAGTTAAAGTAGCGCCATAGAATATTAAAGTCCATAAATGTCAGCACAATGGAAATCATAAATATAGGAATTGTAATCATCAAGCGTTTGGCAATCTGCTTTTGACTGATGTTCAGATAATCGGCTATAATCATACGCAGACTTCTGAAGGCCGTGTCTCCGGATGTAATGGGAAGAACAATCACCCCAAGAATAGCGAGGGTTCCACCGACTGCTCCAAGGTAGTGCCGTGCAACTTGTTCAACAGCTAGCGCAGCAGTTCCTTCTGCAATAACACTGCTTAAAGCTGGAGCATCATAAAGTGCCATAGCTGCAGCAGCCCAGATCATAGCGATAATACCTTCGAGTGTCATCATGCCGTAGAAGACGAAGCGTGCATCAGATTCACTGTCTAACGTACGGGAAATGATGGGTGTTTGTGTAGCATGAAAGCCTGACATGGCACCACATGAAATAGTAAAGAAAATACCAGGGAAGAGACTAACGCCACTTGGATGCATATTTCTGACAGTACTTAAAGTTAAGTTAGGAATCGCTTCTCCTCTCATAATCATGGAAAAGAATATTGCAAAGGTACTGAAAATTAGTAACGCACCAAAATAAGGATAAATTTTCCCAATCAATTTATCGATAGGTAATAGAGTGGATAAGATATAGTATCCAAAAATGCCCAGCGTTAATATACCGGCCCCTAGCCATCCTGGAGTTAAATTAGCCAGAAGGTTTGCAGGAGAAGTGACAAAGACAGTGCCGACAAGCAACAGTAGAAGCGCTGCGAAGGCATTTACAACGTGTTTCATAATGGTACCGAGATAGCGGCCAGCAAGTTCCGGCAAATGAGCTCCTTCGTTACGGAGAGAAATCATTCCCAGCATAAAATCATGGACAGCCCCAGCAAAGATATTACCGAAAATTATCCAGATAAAGGCTACCGGTCCATATAAGGCTCCCATAATAGGGCCGAATATCGGTCCAGTACCAGCAATGTTTAGTAATTGAATCAAAGCATTCTTTTTTGTGCCTAAAATCACATAGTCATTCCCATCCGCCAGTTCGAAAGCTGGAGTTGGTCGTTTGTGTTCAATTCCAAAATTCTTCTCTATAAAACGACTGTAGAAAAAGTACCCTGATAACAAGGTTAAAATACCTAACGTAAATGTAATCAATGAAAATTCCTCCTATTTATCTGTCCAAAACTTATTCTAAGTAAGTTTACTAAAATATTCACAATGCTATATTAAATTTACTTAAAAGTATTCTTACAGTACCGTGAGAGTTTCTGCGGAGAGATTTTTAAATGTACTTGCTTAAAATATGCACCTGTGCTATAATATTTCGGAGTGAGTACTCTTAAATGAATACTCTCCTTGCTCTTTCAAAAGAAGGGGCCAAAGACCACAAGGAGGTGACAGTCAAAGATGAGTCAGACAGCTAAGTACGAATTATTGTATATTATCCGTCCTGATCTTGATGAAGATGGAAAGAAAGCTCTAACTGAGCGTTTCGAAAACATCCTGAAAGATAACGGTGCTGAAGTAACTGAATCAAAAGACTGGGCGAAACGTCGTTTTGCATATGAAATCAAAGGATACCGCGAAGGAACTTATCGCTTGGTAAACTTAGAATCTAACGATGCAGCGGCAATCAACGAGTTTGAACGCCTAGCTCGAATTAATGACGACATTTTACGTCATATGATCGTTCGTCTAGAAAACTAATGTTTCACGTGAAACAATTCCAAATTGCCTTTTGAAGAAAGGAGATCCTTGATTGATAAACAACGTCGTACTAGTAGGCAGATTAACTAAAGATGCCGAACTTCGTTACACAGGTAGTGGCATTGCTGTTGCATCCTTTACCGTCGCAGTTGAACGTCCATACACCAATGCACAAGGTGAGAAAGAAACTGACTTTATAAATTGTGTGGCATGGAGAAAAACTGCAGAAATTATTTCCAACTTTACTCGTAAAGGGTCGTTAGTTGGAGTAACCGGTAGAATGCAGACAAGAAACTATACGAATAACGAAGGAAGAAAAGTATATATAACGGAAGTCGTCTGTGAAAACTTCCAGATGCTTGAACCTAAATCTGTTACAGAAAAACGTGCACAGAATGACGGAGCAAACTCTGGTGGGGGCTATTCGAATAGTTCGAACAATTCAAATTATTCCAATAACTCAAATAATTCAGGCTACTCTCAAAAAACCAATCAAGCTCCGAAAAACAATCAAAGCAATTATGCGAATTTTGATGAGGATCCATTCCAAAGCAAGTCGAATGATGACTCTATCGATATCTCAGATGACGATTTACCATTTTGATTCAAGATAAAAGGAGGATTATAACATGGCTGGACGCAGAGGCGGAAAGAAGCGCCGTAAGGTAGATTTCTTCGCAGCAAATCATATCGAATATATCGACTATAAAGATATCGATTTGTTAAAACGTTTCATTTCAGAACGAGGTAAAATTTTACCACGTCGTGTAACTGGAACATATGCAAAAAACCAACGTAAATTAACAAAAGCAATTAAACGTGCTCGTATCATGGGCTTGTTGCCATTTGTTACTGAAGAATAAAAATTAAACTTGTTGAGCTGTGGCAGTCAAATTAACTGTTACAGCTTTTTCTATTTTATAAAAGTGTTTCACGTGAAACACTTTGCACTTAAACAGTATCTCTTATAGAATCAGAAATTAAATAATGATAGAATAAGGGAAATAAAGAGTGCGCTAAAGGAGAACTTATGAATAATAAAGGTAAGGAAGATAATCTTCCGAAATTTATGAATCATCCCTCTTTACGTTTACTGCTGATTTTTGCGTTATCGATTCAGCTGATTATGACCCTACTTAGTTTTACAGCCTATATCTGGCTGGGAGTTCTCATGCTCATACTATTTTTCCTGACATTGGTCATTATATGGAAACTGGGTTCCGCTTATTTTGAGGAATTGAATGAGTATATCCTTAACCTTTCTTATAAGATTAAGAGAGGTGAAAAGGAAGCGTTAATTAAAATGCCAATGGGGATTTTACTGCTGGATGAAGATGGGCAGATAGAATGGCTGAATCCATACATGCAGACCCAGCTGGCTAAAGAGGATAATGTTCTAGGTGAACCTCTGAAAGATATTCACGAGGAACTAGCTGAGCTGTACCATTCTGAAGACAAGAACAATAGTCTTGTTGAATGGAAGGACAGTATTTATCAGGTAACGGTTCAAAAAGATATTGCTGCAATTTATCTGATGGACATAACCGATTATGCCACCATTAAAGAAGAATATGAGGAAGCGCGGCCGGTAGTGGGCTGGCTGTTTCTTGATAACTATGATGAAATCACACAAGGTCTCGATGACCGCGGAGTTTCTGGCTTTGACAGCATGTTGACAACCTATTTCTCGAACTGGGGAAGACAGCATGGTATTTTCTATAAGCGTGTATCCGATGACCGCTACTTCGTTCTTTTAAATCGAAAAGAGCTGAAGCGTCTGGAAAAAGAGAAGTTCAATATTATTGATAACATCAGAGAACGTACATCCAAACGGAACTTGCCTCTGACTATCAGTATCGGATTGGCTTACGGTGAAGAAACATTCGACAAGCTGGCTGATCTGGCACAGAATAACCTGGATCTTGCTTTGGGACGCGGTGGCGACCAAGCCATCGTCAAGGAAGTTAATGAAGAGCCTCGCTACTATGGAGGAAAAACAAACCCAATGGAGAAACGGACACGTGTTAGATCCCGAATGATTAGTCAGGCAATGCAGAAGTTGATGAAAGACAGTGAACAAGTCTTTGTCATGGGGCATAAAAATCCCGACCTGGATGCCATAGGCTCATCACTGGGTATAGCGCGTATTGCCATGATGCTCAAGAAAACAGTCTATGTCGTTATCGATGAAGAAGACTTGAGCCATGACGTCATGAAACTCATGGAAGAATTGGAAAAACACGAACAGGTGCACAAGAACATCATTTCACCTGCAGAAGCTGAAAAGCGCATCAGCGGGTATGATATTGTGATTCTTGTGGACCACCACAAGCCGGTATTGTCGATTGCACCTAATTTACTGAAGAAGACTAAAAAGAATATCGTTATAGACCACCACCGCAGAGGAGAGGAATTTACAGAAAATCCAATGCTCGTCTATATCGAACCGTATGCGTCTTCTACAGCCGAACTAATTACCGAATTATTCGAATACGTCTCAACAGACGGCGATCCGATTAACCGAATTGAAGCTACTGCAATGCTTGGTGGGATTGTGGTCGACACCAACAACTTCAGTCTACGGACTGGCTCACGAACTTTTGATGCTGCAAGTTACCTTCAGTCAGTAGGGGCTAACTCAACTATGATTCAGCGAATGTTGAAAGAAGCTCCTGAAAACTATCTTCAGCGCAGCCGCTTGATTGAAACACTTGATTTCATCAAGGAAGGTGTGGCCATTGCTCAGGGTGATGATGATACAATCTACCAGTCAGTCACATCCGCACAGACAGCTGATACAATGCTGAGTATGTCAGGTGTTGAAGCTGCTTTTGTTGTGACGAGACGGTCGGAGGAGATGGTCGGAATCAGCGCACGAAGCTTAGGTAAAATAAACGTTCAGATTATTATGGAAAAAATGGGTGGCGGTGGACATCTGTCCAATGCAGCTACTCAGATTGACGGGAAGTCTGTACAGGAAGTAATAGAAGAATTAAAAGAAGTAATATCTGCTCAACTCGATTAACACATTAATTAGAGAAGGAGAATGCTACGATGGAAGTTATTCTATTAAAGGATGTCAAAGGAACCGGTAAAAAAGGTGAAACAAAAAATGTTTCCGATGGATACGCCAATAACTTTTTGATTAAAAGAGGTCTAGCCAAAGAGGCAACATCCTCAGCCAAAAAAGAACTGAACATGAAGAAAAAGGCAGAACAGCGCGAAGAACAGGAAATACTGGAAGAAGCGAAAAAAGAAAAAGAAATTCTGGAAGAAAATCCGATTGAACTTAAGGAAAAAGCTGCAGAGGACGGGCGTCTGTTCGGTTCAGTAACCACCAAGCAGATTGCCAAAGAAATCGAGAAGCAGTTAAACATTAAAGTGGATAAGCGTAAAATTGATCAGGCTATACCAATGCGCTCTGTTGGTACTCAGACTGTAAAAATTAAGCTTCACAAAAAAGTTACAGCTGAAGTGACTATACGTGTACTTGCGTTAGACTAGATTCAATATTATACGATAAAGAAAGAGATGGCTCATAGGAGTCATCTCTTTTTAAATGTTTCACGTGAAACAATAATAAACATGTGTTCCCTTATATACTTTTAACTTCATATGAGGTAAAATATAGGAACAGTTTATATACAGCAAAGGAGTCAAACGAATAATGGAAATGTCAGGAGATCGCTTACCTCCACAAAATATAGAGGCTGAACAGTCTGTCCTGGGATCAATTTTATTGAATCCTGAAGCACTGATTTCAGCCATGGAATTTATTGAAGCTGACGATTTCTATCGTCGGGCTCATCAGCTTATTTTCCAGGTCATGGTGGAATTGAATGAACGAAATGAAGCAATAGACGTCGTTACCATCGCCAACGGTCTGGAAGCGAAAAAGCTAATTGATGATGTGGGTGGAACCCCTTATCTGGCCGAGCTGGCAGGAGCTGTACCGACTTCAGCAAACGTGGAGTATTATTCCAAGATAGTTGAAGAACGCTCTATTTTAAGAAAGCTGATTCAGACCGCTACTGATATTGCCTCAAAAGGCTTTCAGGAAGCAGACAATGTCCCGAATCTACTAGATGAAGCTGAACGTAAAATTCTGGAAGTTTCTGAGAAAAGAAGCCGAAGTGGCTTTGTCTCAATTGAATCTGTTTTAAGAGAAACTATAAATAATATTGATGAACTGTTCCAAAATGATGATGAGATAACCGGACTGTCTACAGGATACAAAATGCTTGATCAGATGACTGCCGGCCTGCATGAAGATGAGCTGATTATTCTGGCTGCCCGTCCCGGCGTAGGGAAAACAGCTTTCGCATTGAATGTGGCTCAGAATATCGG
>RECC01000093.1 GCA_007692455.1 Alkalibacterium sp.
ACCATATTTGGTCTCAATCCTGATTCGAACTGAACCAGTTCGTGCGTTGCGCCGCTTCCGTCTGCTTTTGTTTCAATATAGACGGTTGAATTTCCTTTTTCACCATTGATGATTGGGAAAGTTGCATCCGGAGAAAAACCGAAGTCCGGCTCAGGTTCTGTTTCAAGGTAATGCTTAATGCCTTTCCATTCACTTTCTTCGTCCGTACCAATAATGAAACGCACTTTTTTGGAAACGGGAAGGTTTAAGTCTTTAATCATTTTGATGGCATAGTATGCAGCCATTCCAGGACCTTTGTCATCGCTTGATCCTCGTGCATATAAGCGGCCGTCTTTAATGACCGGTTCAAACGGATCAGTGTCCCATCCTGTACCAGTCGGCACCACATCAACGTGTGCAAGCACGCCTAGTGTTTCATCGCCGTCACCAAATTCAATGTGTCCAGCCCAGTTGTCAACATTTTTAGTCGTGAAGCCGTCGCGGTCACCTAACGCAAGAAAGGCTTCGAGCGCTTCTTTTGGTCCTGGTCCTACTGGCGCTTCCTCGGTTGCCTTATCATCGTCACGTACGCTGTCTATGCGCAGCAAGTCAAATAAATCTTCGAAAAAGGCTTCTTGACGTTTTTCTGCTTCTACTTTCCAGTCAATTGTGTGTTCTGTCATACTTGAAATTCCTCCTAGTCTTAATCGTGTGTCTTTTTCCATTTTATCATTTATTTCACCAAACTCCAATCATAGATATTGAAACCCCTATCATTAATCCATCACGACTGCTGTTTTTCGAAAGGTCTTGCGTGACTGTTTAATCAGGAAGGAGTAAACTAATGGAAAGGAGGGTTATTCGATGGAAAAAATCACGAAAGAAAAAGTCGAGACCTTTATTCCACAGAGAAAAAAAGAAAGCTATAAAGGGACCTATGGCAGAGTACTCTTCGTTGGCGGAAATGAGAATATGGGCGGAGCTATTATGCTTTCTGCTTCAGCTGGCGTTCACAGTGGAGCCGGGCTAGTAACGGTGGCTACCCACCCAAGCAATCAGGCTGCACTTCATAGTCAGTTGCCCGAAGCAATGTTTTTACCTTTTACAGATTTGGATCAGCTGCGAAAAACAGTGGACACGATGGATGTTATTTTAATCGGTCCCGGTCTGGGACGAGACGAACAGGCCGTATCAGTGCTGAAAACGGTCTATGAAACGGTTGAAAATGATCAGACACTCATACTCGATGGGGATGCGATTTATCTGCATGTCAATGAGATTTTGCCTAAACCGGTAGCTTCTATCATCTTCACCCCGCACCTGGGGGAATGGCGAACACTTACAGGTCTTCCGGTAGATGAGCAGTATCTTGAGACCAACCATTCCAAAGCGGTTGATATGGATGCGGTTATCGTCCTCAAAAAAAGCCGAACGGAAGTGTATTACGGTGAAGAGGTCTGGCAGAATACAGCAGGCAACCCGGCAATGGCAACCGGCGGCATGGGCGATACACTGGCAGGCATGATTGCCGGCTTTGTGGCTCAATTTGATGATGACAAAGAAGCGGTATTATCTGCTGTTTATATGCACAGTTACATTGCCGATGAGCTGGCAAAAAATCAGTATGTGACACTGCCATCGCATATTATTCGTGAGATACCTAAGACGATGAAAGATTTCACCAAAAAGGCAGGCAAGCTGCGTTTCATCTGACACTTAACCCTTACTAACATGCCACTTTATCCAACAGTTACCCAACTAGTTAAGCTGTGAGTCTATTTTATAAGCTGTATTGTCAACTGTTCGAAAAAACGGTACAATCAGACAGATAGAACTTTTTAATCAAAGGGTGTACACAATGAAATCACGAAAATTTTCTATAGGCTGGATGAGTCTATGGGTGTTCATACTTGGCTTCGTCCTGATGATGATGAGGCTGGAATTGCTTTATTTCTTAGGAATTGCAGGCCTTTTCATCTTT
Source organism: Alkalibacterium sp. (assembly GCA_007692455.1). Taxonomy (GTDB): domain Bacteria; phylum Bacillota; class Bacilli; order Lactobacillales; family Carnobacteriaceae_A; genus Alkalibacterium. The sequence goes on from RECC01000093.1 coordinate 1,961, forward strand.
TCACTGTGGTCTATGCCTCAGGCGAGTGAGTATGTAACTCAAGAAGAGCACGAACAGGATAAAACAAAAATGAAGTGGACAATGGCGCTTGCTTTTTCATATATAGCAGCCGGTTTCCTGGCACTCATTTTATTAACCTTTGTACTATAAAATCAAAAACATACCCGATTGAAAAACCTGAAGTCAGGTCTCAATCGGGTATGTTTTTGTTTAAGCTTTTTTCAGTAGTTCCAGTTCATCTTCAGTCAGTTCACGGTAAGTTCCCAGTTCCAAATCCTCATCTAAAGACAGTGGGCCCATCGACAGTCGTTTCAAGTATACGACTTCTTTTCCAACCGCCTGCATCATGCGTTTGACCTGATGAAACTTTCCTTCCTGAATCGTCAATTCAACAGTTGAAGTGTTTTCTTCTTCATTCACTTCAATAATTGAAAGTTCAGCTGGAAGCGTCTGATAGTCATCATCCAGGGTGACTCCCTGCTTGAATGCTTCTTTATCTTCTTCCGTTACGATGCCGTCAATTTCAGCATAATACGTCTTGTCTACGTGATGCTTTGGCGACAGCAGTCGGTGAGTCAGCTTACCGTCATTTGTCAGTAACAGCAAACCTTCTGTATCGATATCCAGACGGCCGACAGGATGTGGTTCCTGCAGGCTGTCCTGCATTTCCATCAGGTCGAGTACCGTCTCGTGCATCAAATCTTCCGTTGCACTGATAACTCCCTGAGGTTTATTCATCATAAAATAGACAAATTCCTGATAATCGAGTTCTTCTCCCCCGACAGTCACACTATCCGTATCCGGATCGACATGAGTCTTAGGATTGACCTCCACTTTTCCGTTCACTTCAACAATTTTTGTTTTTAGCAGTTTCTTGACTTCTTTTCGTGTACCGAGCCCGCTGTGTGCGAGCAGTTTATCTAATCGCATACTGCACTCCTTTGTTTGTCTATGGTTCGACTGTCACCTTTATTGTCTTAGTTCATGCGTAGTTTTCTTCTAACACGTGCTGCCTGATTACCAACCAGACGATCTGCCAGTCTGGATTTCAACACCAGGTAACCATAAATGAGCATGCCTATACCTGACAGGATGATTAGACTGATCAGTGAGTGCATCGTCCGTTCGTAAGTTAAGACAAAACTTAACCCCCATTTAGCAAGCAGTGTTCCGGCTCCCATGATTAATGAGAAAATCATAATCAGCAGCGAACGTCTAAATAAGCGTGACGCAGAATAATGGGTGTGATCGTGGAAAATTTTCATCATTAATCCACAACTGACGGTAAAGCCGGCTATGGCTGAGAGAAGCATCCCGTAAGGTCCAACCCATATCACAAAGATAACCTGGGTGACTACTTTCGTAATCAAACCGTACAGCAGAGCTTTAATGGCCGGGCGGGTCAAATCCGCTGCCTGAAGCATATTCCCGAGTACAGCATACAAGGCAACAAAGATACTGAGGATGGCAGAAACCTGCGTAATGCGTGTACCTAAATCGTTATGTCCGTAAAAGATTGTATATAACGGCTCCGAAACGACTATCATCCCAACAGCGGCTGGAAAAATGGCAAAGTTCAGCAGCTGAATCCCTTTGGAGAACTGTCTCTTCACTTCGTTCATGTTATCCTTTGCGACCAGATCACTGATAAGCGGTACGGATGCAATAGCGAGCGCCGTACCAAAGGACGTCAGCACCATGATCAATTTGTGAGCATTCGCCTGAGTAATTCCGTATGTCTGCTGAATCATATCGCCGCTCATATCAGAAAATCTCTGCATGATAGGCCCATAGGTCAACTGATCGACAATCTGGAAAACGATAATTCCCGTAGCGATGATAATAAAGGGAATAGATGTCTTGATGATACTTTTAATCAGCTGATTGGGAGAAATGGTTACTTCGCCCTTACTCTCTTCCGGCTCATAGTTGAAGGCTGTTTTCATACGTTTCAATGTATAGCCCAAATAAGCTAAGGAGAAAACTGCTCCGATAAAGGCAGCAAAGGTAGAGAAGGCTACAGCTGTTACCACTTCACCAGCATAGACCTGTCTGATTAAGTAGACCGTTGTCAGCAGGAAGATAATCCGGCTGATCTGTTCGAGTATTTGTGATATCGCTGATGGCGCCATCTGATTGTGCCCTTGAATGAATCCCCTGGTCACACTTTGAGAGGGAATAATCAGTAAGGCCGGTGTGAGTGACCGCATGACCAAAACGGCTTCACTGGCATTTGCAGACGGACTAGCCTCTGCCAGCATCGGTGCAATAATAAACATGACAAGAGCGGACAGAACGCCCGTAAAGCCCATGATTTTAAGCCCTTGTTTAAAGATTGATTTCGATACTTCATATTCACCAAGAGCATTGTAGTAACTTACCTGCTTGGATATGGCGCTGGGCACACCGGCCGTTGCCAGTGCCAGGAAAAAGCCATATGGGGTGTAACCCATCTGATACAGCGCATTGGCTGCATCCCCTGGTCCCTGACCGCCCATCCATGCAAACCAGGGAATAATGTATAAAGCTCCAAGTATGCGTGATATCATGCTGCCTGCAGTCATCCAGGCTGTACCACTTACCATTTTCTGGTCGTGTGACTGTTCTTTTGGAACTATTTTAGTTGTATCCGAATCCATTAATCGTACCCTCTTTTCACTCGTTGGTATCTGACGGACTTTCTGTCAGATACACTCATTACTATGCTTATTCATAGAAAAAAGGAGCAAGGTGCTCCTTTGCAACAGACTCTATTTTACTGCTTTCTACAATGAGGTGCAATCATTTGGCTAAAAGATTCGAAAATTATCCATTCTTTTTTCTTCACAATTAGATTACGTTCATTACGTAATACTTTATTCGGAGAGCTGCTGATGGGCAAAAGACTGATACAGTTCATGTGTCACCACCAGATCCTGATGCCTGCCGTTTCCGGTAACTCGTCCATTTTCAATAAAAATTATATTATCCGCATCGACAATTGTACTCAATCGGTGGGCGATGACAAAGGTGGTCCGTCCATGCATCAGTTTATCCAAAGCCTGTGAAACATACTGTTCCGACTGACTGTCCAGACTGGCTGTAGCTTCATCCATCATAAGTACTTTGGGATCTCTTAAAAAAGCCCGGGCAATATTTATGCGCTGACGTTGACCTCCTGACAGTTTCAGACCTCTCTCGCCAATCGTTTCTTCAAGCTGATCAGGCAGTTGTTCGACAAAGTCTTTAGCGTATGCCATTTCAAGCACCTGCCACAATCGTTCATCTGAAATAGTTTCTGAGTCTTCTAAACCGTAACATAAATTTGTGCGAATGGTTCCTGACATCATGGCGTTTTCCTGAGAGACGTAGCCAATTTGACTGCGCCAGGATTTCAAGTTAATGGACTGAATCGATAAATCTCCTGCACGAATGTCGCCATTTTCAGGTGTATAAAAGCGCTCAAGCAATGCAAAGACGGTAGACTTTCCACCCCCACTCGGTCCGGCGAAGGCAATTTTCTGTCCCGGTTCTGCTGTAAATGAAATAGAGTGAATGACCTCTTTTTCTTCTTCATAAGAGAAGCTGACATTATCGAATACAATCGGCAGGTCACTTAAATCTATTTTTTCGCCTAGTGTACTCTCTTCTTCCTCTTCAAGAATTGAAGAAATACGCTCGGTAGCTCCTGCAGCTTTTTGCATTTGCATAAAAAAGTTCATAAAAGTAACAACTGGAAAAATAATCTGAAAGAGATACAAGAGAAAAGCAACCAGCTGTCCGGTCGTCATCTCTCCCTGCGCTACTCTTACCCCACCATAACCAATGACGAAAACCATGACCCCCATCATCAGTGTGTATATGAGCGGACCAACAATGGCTATATATTTAGCCTCTCTTAAGCCCATACGGTAAAGCTTGTTAATGTCACTATCCCCACTGACTTTTTCAAAATTTTCTGCAGTGGATGACTTCATCAGTCTGACTTCAGCGATGGTCTGCTGGATCTTACCGGAAAATGCCGCTGTTTCATCCTGAATTTCACGCGAGACTTTGGACATTTTTTTGCCCAGAGGACGGGTGAGTGCTATGCCTACTGGCACCGTCGTCAGCATGACTAAAGTCATTTGCCAATCCATTAAAACTAAAATAATAAAAATACCTGTCAGCGAAAGAATCCCGTTAATAAACTGAGGGAAAAAAGATGAAATTAAATTTTGTACAACAGCCGTATCGTTTGTAATCCGGCTGACCACTTCTCCGGAAGCGTAGCGGTCAAAAAAACGGACAGGCAGTCTGATCACTTTTTCCCATAAGAAAGAGCGGAGACTGGCTACCACGCCTTGGCCTATTTTTTGCAGGACATAATTGGAGAAGCCATTAAATAAAACTTGAATAATAAAAATACCGACAATGAGTGCAACCAGCCAGGGTGTGAACTGTTCAAATTCAATACCGTCAATGAAACGCTGGGTTGCTATTGGAATCATCAGTTGTGTACCCGTTGTAAATAAGCTACCTGTTAGTCCTATGGCAATGAGACCTTTTGATATATTGGTGGACCAAATGAGTCTGATAAATTTTTTCAAATCCTGCTTAGTGGGTGTTTTAAGCTCTGAGGCTCTCTGCATTCTAAATCCCCTTTTCTAATTAAACGGAAAAAGGGAGGGGCTGCCTCCCTTGCTCTGAAATTAATTTGCTACAACGTTAACTAGTTTCCCGGGCACAACTATTACTTTTCTAATTGTTTTACCCTCCAGGTGTTCCAGCATTTTTTCATGGTTCAAAGCCATTTGTTCCAGCTCATCTTTAGAAATGGATTTTGAAGCCAGGCTTCTTGCACGCAGTTTGCCATTGACTTGGAAAACCACTTCGACTTCATCAGTCACAAGCTTAGTCTCATCAAAGACTGGCCATGATTCATAGCTCACACTTTCCTGTGAACCTGTGATTCTGGACCACAATTCTTCTCCCAAGTGAGGCGCTATAGGTGCCAGCATCTGAATGAATCCCTTAACGTATTCCAAAGGCAGTCCGTCAGCTTTATAGGCGGCATTTGTAAATACCATCAGCTGTGAGATACCTGTGTTGAACTGCAGATTATCATAGTCTTCGGTTACTTTTTTGACGGTCTGGTGGTAGACGACTTCAAGTGATTTATCATTGAAGGTCGTAATGCGGTCTCTCACTTTTCCGTCTTCATCGATAAAGAGACGCCAGACACGGTCCAGGAATTTACGCGAGCCTTCCAGTCCGTCTTCACTCCACGCAATTGCGGCATCAAGTGGTCCCATGAACATTTCATAGACGCGTAGTGTATCAGCTCCGAATTTTTCCACTACATCATCAGGGTTAACCACGTTACCTTTTGACTTGGACATTTTCTCATTGTTCTCACCGAGAATCATACCCTGGTTATAGAGCTTCTGGAACGGTTCTTTAGTCGGTACAATAGCCAAGTCATAAAGGAATTTGTGCCAGAAACGAGCGTATAGCAAGTGAAGCACGGCATGCTCTGCTCCTCCGATATACAAATCAACCGGCAGCCATTTTTTAAGTTTTTCAGGATCAGCCAGCTGAGTGTCATTTTTCGGATCGATGAAACGCAGGAAATACCATGAACTGCCTGCCCATTGTGGCATCGTATTGGTATCTCTCTTCCCTTTCATTCCTGTTTTCTCATCCACAACATTGACCCAGTCGTGTATATTTGCCAGTGGTGATTCGCCTGTTCCGGACGGTTTGATTTCATCCGTCATTGGAAGGGTGACAGGCAGGTCTTCTTCCGCTACAACGGTTGACGTGCCGTCTTCCCAATGAATCACTGGAATGGGTTCACCCCAGTAACGCTGACGGGCAAACAACCAGTCTCTCAGGCGGTAAGTAATTTTGCGTTCACCGATGTCTTCTTTTTCGAGATAATCACATATTTTCTCAATTGCCGCTTCTTTTTCCAACCCATTAATGAAATCAGAATTAATGTGCACGCCGTCTCCTGTGTAAGCTTCTTTTTCCGGTTCAGCTCCGTCGACAACCGAGCGGATTTCCAGGTCGTATTTCTGTGCAAACTCGTAATCCCGCTCATCATGTGCCGGAACAGCCATGATTGACCCTGTTCCATATGATGCCAGTACATAATCAGCTATCCAGATAGGCATGTCTTCATTAGTCATCGGATTGACCGCATAAGCACCGGTGAATACGCCGGATTTATCCTTGTTCAAGTCAGTCCGTTCTAAATCAGACTTTTTATCGGCTTCAACCCGGTAGGCTTCAACGGCTTCTTTCTGTTCAGGTGAAGTGATGGCATCCACCAGTTTAGATTCAGGAGCCAGCACAGCGTAGGTTGCCCCAAAGAGTGTATCTGGGCGGGTTGTGAATACGGAGAATGACTGGTCAGAATCTTTGACGTTAAAGGTCACTTCAGCACCCTCAGATTTTCCAATCCAGTTTCTCTGCATGTCTTTAATGTGTTCAGGCCAGTCAACCTCTTCCAAATCATCCAGTAAACGGTCAGCATAGGCTGTTATTTTGAGCATCCACTGCTTCATCGGCTTGCGGTATACTGGGTGACCGCCTCGCTCTGATTTTCCGTCAATCACTTCTTCGTTTGCCAAAACGGTTCCCAGAGCAGGACACCAGTTGACAGGCACTTCGGCTACATAAGCCAAGTCTTTTTCCACTAATTTAGTAAAAATCCACTGAGTCCATTTGTAGTAATCCGGATCGGTCGTGTTGATTTCCTTGTCCCAGTCATAGCTGAAGCCAAGAGACTTGATTTGACGCTTGAAGGTCTGAATATTTTTTTCCGTAAATTCAGCTGGGTCATTCCCTGTATCCAATGCGTACTGTTCTGCAGGCAGACCGAACGCATCCCATCCCATCGGGTGAAGGACATTATAGCCCTGGGCACGTTTCATACGTGAAATGATATCCGTAGCTGTATACCCTTCAGGATGCCCCACGTGCAGTCCCTGACCTGACGGATAAGGGAACATGTCCAGAGCGTAGAAATGTTCCTTAGTGTCGTCCTCTGTGGTTTTAAAGGTATTATTGCTTTCCCAGTACTGTTGCCATTTCTTCTCAATCGTCTGATGATTAAAAGACATATTTTTCTCTCCTTTTTTATATATAAAAAACCCTATAAATAACAGTAAACTGCTACTTATAGGGCGTTAGTCATCGCGGTACCACCTATTTTTATTGTTCTATCTCAAAGTGGATAAAACAACCTCGGCTCCTTAACGCGGAAAACGGCTTTAAGTACTCTATTCCCTAAAGCAACTTCCAGGTGAGTTCAGTAGTCTTCCTGTGTATTTGCACCAGCCATACACTCTCTAAATAGGAAAGAGGAACTTACTAATCCTGTACAGTCTTTCTTCTCTTTTTTCTATTTTACCAAAGCAGGAGAGAAGCCGCAATCTTATTTTAGTTTTTCCATCTCATTCGCAACAAATTCGACTTCCGTTCCGACGACAACCTGCAGATTATTACTGCCTGATTTTCTTAAGCCAGGAACATCGGCCTCTTTGATACGGGCTTCATTCACTTTGCCCATGTCTTTTAATTCCATACGCAGTCGTGTGGCGCAGTAATCGAGACTGACTACATTTTCGTGTCCACCAATTCCGTCTAGAATAATACGGGCTTTTTTCTGATGATCACTCTCATCAGTCTTTTCTGACTTGCCTGCTGCTGGTGCTGATGCTGCTGCAGGCGCAGCTGTATCCCCTGCAAAAATTCCATCATCCAGACTTGCTTCTTTCCCGCGACCCGGTGTACTTAAATTGAATTTAGCAATAGCAAATCTAAATCCAAAGTAGTAAACAACCGCAAAGACCAACCCTTGCACTATAAGCATATAAGGCTGATTGGCTAATGGAAGATTGAAGCTCAAGAGTCCATCAATAAAGCCGGCACTGAATCCAAACCCGGCTGTCCATCCGAAGAAAGCTGCGATAAACAATGATAAACCAGTAAACACGGCATGTAAAAGATACAAAGCCGGTGCAACAAACATAAAGGCAAATTCAATCGGTTCCGTTACTCCTGTAAAGAAGGAAGCAAAACCGGCTGCCAGCATAAGAGATCCCACACGTTTTTTCTGATCAGTATCAGCCATGTGATAGATAGCCAGACCGCCTGCCGGGAGCCCGAACATCATGATTGGGAAATAACCACCCTGATACATGCCGGTGACGCCCAGTTCGCCTGTTCCAGCCCAGAAGTTTCCAATGTCGTTAATTCCGATTAAATCAAACCAGAAAACCGAGTTCAAGGCATGGTGCAAACCGGTTGGAATGAGTAGACGGTTAAAGAATCCGTATAGACCGGCCCCCACAGCACCGAGTTCACTCATGAACGTACCAAATGCAACTAAGGCGCCAAATACAGGCGGCCATATGAGTAAAAAGGCACCTACAACTACCAGTGAAGCCACAGCTGTAATAATTGGTGGTAAACGACGTCCACTGAAGAAGGCCAGCGCCTGTGGCAGTTCTGTTCCGCTGAATCTATTGTAAATAGTCGCTCCAATGATACCGACTAAAATACCCGTAAAGGCGGTTTCGATATTATTAAAAGCAATATCAACATCCTCTACAGGAATATTCTGCAGATTAGCTACAGTCCCAGGACTTAACATGGAAGTCGTTACTAGCCAACCCACTAACCCACTTAAGGCTGCGGCACCGTTTTTGTCTTTGGACATCCCCAAAGCAACCCCGAGTGCAAACAATATACCCAAGTTATCAATTATGGACGCCCCCGCCCCGATAAGGAATGCCGCTACAACACTTTCTCCACCCCAACCACTCGGGTCAATCCAATAACCAATACCCATCAATATTGCTGCTGCTGGCAATACAGCTACGGGCAGCATTAATGAACGGCCTAGACGTTGCAAATACTTCATATCTTTACTCTCCTTTTTCCTGAGATCATCTTTTTTGCTTTATAATGATTTCTGTTAAAAATATACTAAAAAGATGTCAACTCTATTGTATCGAAACCGCTTACATTAATCCAGTTTTATCCTACTTTATTTTAGTACAAAAAACTCCCTAGGTAGACTTCAATTAATTAACAGCAAACATTGTCGCTGCATCAATTGATAACTAACTAGGGAGGTAGAATTTATTTTATTACAACCAATTTCTGGTTGACGAATATAAGATCACTTGTCAAGTGATTCATTTCTATCAATTCTCTTACTGAAAGACTATATTGTCTAGCAATGTGAGACAAGGTATCGCCCGAAGAAACAGTATGAACTTTTGTCTTTTCTTCAGTTACTGACTCACTCTCTGCCTGTTTTTCAATTATCAGTTTCTGATTAACAAAAATAATGTCACTCTTAAGGCTATTCCATTCTCTCAGCTGCGCTACTGT
>RECC01000032.1 GCA_007692455.1 Alkalibacterium sp.
CCCAACGGTCATGCTACTGCAAGTCCTGTTTTAATAAAAGTTCAGTTGAAGAAGTCATCATCGAAAATATTGAAGAGATGCAGTTTTTGTTTCCTGAACTTAAAATTACGACGACTAATGTTTCTGAGTGGTGCGGCAATCCCGTTCATTTTAGGAAAGTGCGAAAAATACTGAAGGATAATTTTGTTGCCGTGGGTTCAACGAGTGACCGAGTGTATGAATAAGAGCATTTAACGCAATAGGAAAATGAAAAAGCCAGATTACCCGATAAAAGAGTAGTCTGGCTTCCTTCAAATTCAATGTTTAATCATTTACGTCGAATGAGGGTTCAAGGTGGCCGTTTTCTGCCAGCTCTTCAAGGAAATCATAAACTTCCTGGCTGGTAAAGGCGGCATGCAGTGCCTGAATAGCATCAGAATCCTGATTGTCTTCACGAACAACAAGCTGCTGGGCAAAGGTAAAGCCCTGATCGTCTTCAAGGAAGACCGCATCTTCCGGTGTGAGGTCCACTGCTTCAATGTAAGTCGGATAGTTGAAGACTAGTTCAACGCCGTCCTGATAGGCAGAAGACAGGTTAAGCAAATCGATTGTAGTGAAAGTAAAGTCGTAAGGGTTCTCTTGCACATCATCAACTGTGGCATCAAAGCCGACGCCTTCAGTCAGTGTAATCAGGTCATAATCAGCGAGAATCATTAGTGCACGTGCTTCGTTAGTCGGGTCACTTGGAATGGCGACTTCTGCACCTTCTTCAATATCATCGATTGAATCGTAAACTGGTGAATAGAAACCAACGATAGCGTTATAGATTGGCTGAATAGCTACCAGATTTCCGTCGCGTTCAGCATTGAACATTTCCATGAAGGGTTCATGCTGAGCAAAGCTGGCATCGACTTCACCGTTCAAAACGGCCTCATTGTATTGAATGTTATCAGATACTTCAACCAGCTCAACTGTATAGCCGTCTTCAATCACTTCATCGGCAATTTCGACTACATCGGTCATTGGCGGCAGGTGAGAAGCCACTTCGATAACAACATCTTCACCTGCGTCCTCGGCTGTATCATCAATCGTTTCCTCAGTAGTTTCCTCTTCGTCGACTCCTGTGTTCTCTTCAGAGGTATCGTCTGTTGCCGCGTCTCCACAAGCTGCGAGCAGAAGGGCAGTACTTCCTAATAGTAAACTTTTCTTAAACATAATCGTTTCTCTCCTTTAGATGCTTATCTTTTATCCAGTTTTTTGGCCAGTTTCAGCCCGAGCCACTGGAATACTTCAACTAAAATAATAATCAGTACAATAGCGGTATACATAATATCGGTTTCGTAACGCTGGTAACCGAAGCGAATGGCAAAGTCACCGATTCCGCCTCCGCCGACAACACCCATAATGGTCGAGTAGGATACAAAGCTGATAACAGCGGTTGTGAAGCCAATGACTAAACTGCTTCTGGCTTCAACAAATAAAAATTTCCAGACGAGCTGCCAGTTTGTCGCTCCCATAGACTGAGCGGTTTCGATGATGCCTTTTGGTACTTCCATCAGAGACTGTTCAACGAAACGCGCATACAGGGCTATGGCAATCACAACCATGGGGAATGAAGCCGCGATAGGGTCACCCGTGGCCCGTCCGTAAACCTGTCTAACAAAGGGTTGCATCGCAACCACCAGTAGAAGGAAAGGAAATGAGCGGATAATATTGACCAGAATATTTATCAGCCGATTCACGAATCGGTTAGCCATCGGGCGGCTGTCAGCTGTCAGATAGAGCAGTGTGCCCACGGGGATACCAAGAAGAATGGCGGCAATCATGGCAAAGAACAGCATGATGCCCGTTTCCCATAGACTGTCAAATAGTCGGGGTGAAAATTCAATGACGCGTTCGATATAAAGCGCTAGTGACTCAGTCATGTGCCAGCACCTCGATTGCCCGTTCCAGATAAGGTTTCTGGATGATAGACTTGTCTGACTGCTTAATTGTAATAATATCTTTAATTTCGCCAGCTTCCATTAAAGCGGCCCGCTTACACAAGCTTTTGATTACAGGCAGTTCGTGGGTTACAACAACGCTGGTCATCTTGAATTCTTCATGAGCTTTTCTCAGGACTTCTACAATCTCTTCCGTTGTGTTCTGGTCCAAGGCAGAGGTGGGCTCGTCACACAAGAGGAGTTTCGGTCGTGTGATTAGTGCGCGGGCAATACCGACCCTCTGTTTTTGACCACCACTGAGTTCTCCTGGGTAACTGAATTTCTTATCTTCCAGACCGACAAATTCAAGGACGTCATCAACAGTCAGACAGTTTGGGTAATCATGTAAAGTCAGCGGAAGTCTCACATTCTCGGCAACGGTTTTGTTGTTGAGCAGATTGAACTGCTGAAAGACCATACCAATCTGTTTCTGCTGAAGACGCAGTTCTTTTCGATTTAGTTCAGTCAATCGAACGTTATCGACCATGACCATCCCGCTATCTGGCTTTTCAAGAGCATTGATCATACGCAGCAGAGTGGACTTTCCTGCCCCGCTCTCGCCAATGATGCCAAAAGCTTCACCTTTTTCCACATTCAGACTGATTTGATTTAAGGCTAAGAGATTTGTTTCTTTTCCATAAAATGTTTTTTCAATGTTTTGGAGTCGGATCATCCGTCTATAGACCTCCTAATAACAACACGCCGTTTAAACAACACAGCTAATTATATGTACTCTGCATGGGCTAAGCAATAAAATGGGACATTTTTATCTATTGGTCTAATTTAGTGAAGTAAGTGATGTTAGCGAAACAGGTGGGTGCCTATCTGAATAAGGTTGGTTTTAAAGCTTTTCTAAGCGAATATGTGTAGATAAACATATCAATTTTACTTTTGATAATAGGTACAATATTGTTTTTAAAGGCCGCGCGGGCACAAAAAACCACCTACAGACTGTTCTGCAGGTGGCAAAAAAGGAGTGGTGACCTAACACTTGGAGGAGTGCAGGTAACCAAAAATAAGTTGGTTGTTGTGGGTATGATTAAAGTATACGGTTAGGATTTGAATTTAATATGAACTTTTTTAGAAAAAACATTGAATTTATTTGAATGGATGAATACTTATGAGGGCGACAAAAAACCACCTTTTCCTCTAGAAAAGGTGGTTGGGGATAAGACAAAGCGTCTTAATGTCATTTGAGAGTAGACCATTCAATTCGGGGAGAATGAATAACGGCCTCAAATAGTTTATCTTTTCAAAGAATAATCAGATTTTTCGGGGGATCCATCTGATATTCTTTTTGGGGAGAAAAGAATCGTGTACTTTATTTCCACATTGCTAGTTTATCAAATTCATTCAGACAAATCCTTAAATTTCACTAAGCATTTGTCGTTAGAAAATGAAAATTTACTCACTAAGTGCATCCAGCATCGCTTTGTTGAATGCCGGTAGATCATCTGGCGTACGGCTGGAAATCAGTCCGGAGTCATCTATAACGACTTCTTTGTCATGGAAGTTGGCACCGGCATTTTTCAAATCAATAGCAACCTGTGATACGGATGTGATGTCTTTACCTTTAAGCACTTCAGCATTAATCAGTAGTTGCGGTCCGTGGCAGATTGTAAAGATGGGCATCTTATTATTGGCAAAGTAGCGGGTAAAGTCCAGGAAGCGTTCATCTTTACGCAGTTTGTCAGGGGAATAACCACCTGGAATCAGCAGGGCATCAAAATTTTCGGGAGACACCTCTCCTATGCCTTTGTCAATCGTTACTTTTGTATCTTCTTTTTTCCCTGTTACCGTTTCGCCTGCGTCGAATCCAATCGTCGTCAGAATATGTCCTGCTTTTTCGAGTTCTTCTTTAGGTGAAGTGAATTCAACATCTTCAAATAAGTCTGTCATCACTACAGCAATCTTTTTACTCATTGTCTTAACTCCTCCTTATTTTCTCATCTATTTATAGTTTAACTATAAGGAAAAATAGGCGCAAGCTATACGATTTGTAACCGTTTTCTTATTTAAGAACTTTTTGCTATAAATATATTTATTTTATGTTATGATGAAAAAAATAACTCGAAATGGAGGGGTAAGGGAATGAACATCGCACTTATTGCGCACGATAAAAAGAAAGATGATATCGTCAAAATCGCTCAGTCATATTCGCTTATTTTAGAAAAGCATAAGCTGTTCGCGACGGGTACAACCGGGAAGCGCATTGCCGAAGAAACTGGGCTTGAAATACATCGCTTCAAATCGGGTCCGCTTGGAGGTGATCAGCAGATTGGTGCTTATATATCCGATAACAAAATGGATCTGGTTATTTTTATCCGGGATCCACTGACTGCTCAAGCACATGAGCCGGATATTTCCGCACTGCTCAGGCTGTGTGATGTTTACGAAATTCCACTGGCAACAAACATGGGTTCAGCAGAAGTTCTGCTCAGAGGACTCGATGCCGGTTTTTACAGCTGGCGTGAAGTGTCAAGAGGTCAGGAAAGAGACACGCTCCATTTTTAGAGAGGTGACAGAATGCTGCTGATTATTGGAATTGCACTTATACTTTACGGGTATATAACCTTTAAGTATTCGCATAAAAAAGGAACAGGACAAAAGCGACACAACCAGTCAGCTCAACTTCCTGAGTGGTTTCCGCTGATGCACAAATTCGGCGGCTTGTTATTAATTATTATTGGTCTTCTATTGAGTTTGACCTACTTTATCCTATAAATGAATGAGGAGTTAACCATTATGATTATTGGCGTACCTAAAGAAATTAAGAACAACGAATTTCGTGTAGCACTTACACCAAGCAATGCAGAACGACTGGTAAACAACGGTAACCGCGTATTAATTCAATCCCAGGCTGGTGAAGGCAGCGGGTTTGAAGATGACGAGTACAGCAGAGGGGGAGCGGAAATACTGAACTCCGCCGATGAAGTGTGGGCTCAATCTGATATGATTATGAAAGTTAAGGAACCATTGAAAGAAGAGTACCGTCAGTTTAGAAAAGGTTTGATCCTGTTTACCTATCTGCATCTTTCCGCCGTACCGGAACTGGCACAGGCCTTAGTTGACAGTGAAGTGACTGCCATCAGTTACGAAACGGTAGAAAAAAATGGAAAATTGCCTCTTCTCACGCCTATGAGTGAAGTGGCTGGACGTATGTCGGTTCAAATTGGAGCACATCATCTGGAGAAGAAATCAGGGGGATCCGGTGTCCTGTTAGGAGGTGTACCGGGTGTAAGCAGTGGTACCGTCACTATACTGGGCGGCGGTGTGGTTGGTGAAAATGCCGCTCGAATGGCTATCGGAATGCGTGCGAAAGTCAATATTATTGAGTTGAGTACTGAACGTATGCGTGAACTGATTAATATGTTCGGAAATAATGTGCAGACATTAATGTCCACGCCTGCCAATATTGCCAGAGCAGTTGCGGAGTCCGATCTGGTTATCGGTGGTGTCCTCATTCCAGGCCGCAAAGCACCAAAGCTTGTCACGGAAGAGATGATCAAATCAATGAAAAAAGGTTCAGTTATTGTTGATATTGCCATTGATCAAGGTGGAAACTTTGAAACGTTGAATGAAGCAACTACACATGATGAACCGACTGTTGTTAAACATGGTGTTCTACATTATGGGGTTGCCAACATACCGGGAGCCGTACCGAAGACATCGACGATTGCCTTAACTAACGACACGATGCTTTATGCCCTCAAACTTGCTAACTTGGGTGTGGAAGAGGCCATGAAAAAAGATGCCGGTCTTGCAGCGGGAATGAATGTCTACAAAGGGAAAGTGACCAACAGACCCATAGCGATGGATTTAGGCTATGAGTATACTGAATTAGCTGATTTGTTCAATCAGCCTGTTGAAGTCTAGCCAGTTTGTTATAGTTGCTTTAATTGCATAAAAAAAGCTTATCTCAATTGAACAGTTTACTCAGACACTGACGTCCGGGTAGCGGTTCAAAAGGGATAAGCTTTTCTTGTATAGCTTTTCTAAGCTACCTGTCGCGTAATCGGCTTCCGCCTCTTGGGGTAAAGGAATAGTACTTGAAGCACCATAGTGCACTTAATCCAATCAGGATATAGACAATACGGACGCCCCATTCATCAGGACTGCCTAGAACAGTTTCTACCATATTGAATCCGAATAAACCGATAAGTAATAAATGAATGCCGCCTATAATGATTAAAGTCAACGCTACACGATCTAAAATTTTCAAATGAATCCCTCCTTCTTAGTAGTTATAGTCTAATGATACGAAATTTATGTATAAATGTCGATTGTTTCTCATTAAGCAGGAGAAAATAAACACATTATTTATGAAAAGAAGAAAATGAATAGAATTTACTTTTGGGGGTGGGCAATTTTTAACTCTATGTTATACTGAAAAAGTAACAGTCAATGAACAAATGTAAACACTTACATTTGTGTAACAGTCCAAATTCTGGACACTGCAAATAGTTCATTCAGGAGGGGTACAAATGGTAAAAAGCGATATTGATATAGCACAGGCAACGAAGATGGTTCCGATTGATGAGATTGCTCATAAGTTGGGAATTGACGGGGATTCTTTGGAACACTATGGGAAATATAAAGCTAAAGTAGACTACAGTGCCTTACATAACCATCAAGGCAAAAATGGTAAACTAATACTAGTCACTGCCATTAACCCGACACCTGCCGGAGAAGGCAAGACCACGACTTCTGTGGGACTAGGAGATGCACTGCAGAAAATTGGCAAAAAAACAGCCATTGCACTGCGAGAACCCTCACTCGGTCCGGTATTTGGAGTCAAAGGTGGAGCAGCTGGTGGAGGCTATGCTCAAGTTGTCCCAATGGAAGATATCAATTTGCATTTCACTGGAGATATTCATGCAATCGGCGCAGCAAACAACCTTGTGGCTGCAATGATTGATAATCACATTTATCAGGGGAATGAGCTGAATATTGATCCAAGACGGGTTACCTGGAGACGGGCCATTGACATGAACGACCGTCAACTACGCTCAATCGTCAGCGGTATTGGTGCCCGTACAAACGGTATGCCGAGAGAAGACGGTTTTGATATCACAGTCGCTTCTGAAATCATGGCTGTACTCTGTCTGTCAAATAACATGGATGAAATGAAGACGAAACTTAAAGATTGTCTGGTAGGCTATACGTATGATAACGAGCCGGTCAGATTAGGTGAACTGAAAGCTGAAGGAGCGGTATCTGCACTGTTGAAAGATGCCTTGAAACCGAATCTTGTGCAGACACTTGAAAAAACACCGGTATTTATTCATGGCGGACCTTTTGCGAATATTGCTCATGGCTGCAACAGCCTGCTGGCGACTAAAATGGCACTGGCTCACGCAGATTATGTCGTGACAGAAGCCGGCTTCGGAGCAGATTTGGGTGCTGAAAAATTTATTGACATTAAATGCCGTATAGGTGGACTTAAGCCCGATGCAGTCGTTATCGTCGCAACCATTCGTGCCCTGAAAATGCACGGTGGCGTCAAGAAAACAGAACTGGCTGAAGAAAATACAGAAGCACTGAAAAAAGGCCTGCCTAATTTGCTTAAGCACATTGAAAACGTACAGAATACCTTCTCGCTTCCTGCAGTCGTAGCAATCAATGCATTCCCTGGTGATACAGAGGAAGAATTAGCTGTTCTCAAGCGTGCCATTGAAGAAACTGGCAGCAAGGTTGTTCAGTCCGACGTCTGGGCAAAAGGTGGAGAAGGCGGAGTGGAACTGGCTGAAGAAGTTGTCAAATTGACTGAAGAAAATTCTTCCATGACATATGCCTATGAGCTTAGTGATTCAATCGAAGAAAAAGTGGATAAAATTGTCCGAAACGTTTATGGTGGAAAAGGAACAGAATGGAGCAAGAAAGCTAAAAATATGGCTAAGCGTCTAGAGAAGCTGGGTTATGGAGACTTGCCTATCTGTATGGCTAAGACACAGTACTCATTATCCGACAATGCCACATCTCTTGGACGTCCGGAAGACTTCAATGTCAACATCAGAGATTTAACAGTCTCAGCCGGAGCAGGGTTTATTGTCGTCTTGACAGGTAACATCATGCGTATGCCGGGCTTACCGAAAGTACCTTCTGCGGTACAGGTTGATGTGAATAATGAAGGAAAAATCTCCGGCTTGTTTTAAGGAGGAAGCAGATGAATGAATTGACTATTGAAGGGTATCTTACGGAACTGGGTAAAAAAGAAGGCACACCCGGGGGCGGAAGCGCGACCGCCTATATCGGATCGATGAGCGCCGCTTTGATTCGTATGGTAGCTGACATTCAAAAAGACAAGAAAAAGTATGCTGAATATAAAGAGACTATCGAAGAGGCGTTGGCGAAAGCCCATGACCTCAGGCAGTCCTTTGAACAACTGGCAAGAGAAGATGCAGTAGCCTTTGAACCTGTGCTGAAAGCATATAAATTGCCAAAAGATACAAAAGAGGAAAAGCGGGAACGCGATGAAGCCGTTGAAAAAGCTATAAAAGGCGCGGCAAAGCCACCGTTAACCATGCTTGAAAAAAGTCACGAGCTCTTGGATTTGATTGAAGAGCTTACCCGTATGAAGATGAAGGGGACAATCGTCAACGACTTGATGGTGGCCGTTCTCTTTATGGGCACAGTTCTGGAAACGGCAGTATTGAATGTGACGATTAATACTAAACTATTGTCCGATGACCAGACACGTTTTGAGCTGGAAGAACAAGCCCAGGAGCGTCTGTTGTCGGGGAAGGAACGTATCAGCCGTTTGTATGAGCAGATTCATTATTTTTTAATGACTGACGAATGGGCAGATTAATTTAAGTGGATGAGTGAGCAGTACTTGCTGATTTGGAGTACTGCTCGTTTTATTCGCTGACTGAATTGTAGTTGAGGAGGCACACTATGACAAAAGAATTAAAAGGCAGACCGGTAGCTAAAGCACTTTTAGAGCGAACACAAAAAACGATTAATGATCTCGGCAAAATAGATTGTCATCCGACACTTGCGATTGTCAGGGTTGGAGATGACCCGTCATCTATTTCATATGAGAATGCGGCCGTAAAAACGATGAACCGCGCTGGTATTGCAGTTGAATCTGTAGTTTTTGATAAGGAGACACAAGCGGAAGACGTACTTAAAGCCATTGAGGGCTTGAACAGTAATAATGGCATACATGGTGTTCTGGTGATGCAGCCCCTTCCGGAGTCGCTGTCACGAAACGACATTGCCCGTTGCCTTAATCCTTCAAAGGATATTGATGGGCTGACACCGGAAAATCTGGGACGAGTCGTCGAAAATGACCAGACTAACCTCGCTCCGAGCACACCCAAAGCTGTTATGGCTCTACTCGAGTACTATGGCATTGAAGTGGAAGGGAAAGATGTCTGTGTCATTGGCAGCAGCCCCGTAGTCGGCAAGCCTTTGTCTATCATGCTACTGAACGAAGAAGCAACGGTAGCGAATGTTCATGTGAAAACAAAAGATACTAAACAGTATACCCGTCAGGCGGATATTGTCATTTCAGCCACAGGAGTCGTGGAACTGGTGACGGCAGATCACATTAAAGAAGGAGCCATTGTCATTGATGTCGGGTTTGGCTACAAAGACGGAAAAGCTGTCGGCGATGTCAAATACGATGAAGTCTTTGAAAAAGCAGCTGCAGTGACCCCAGTTCCTGGAGGCGTAGGGTCTATTACAACGGCTATACTGGCCGAACAGGTTGCTCAGGCCGCATGGAATCAGCGGACAAAATAGGGTGAGGAGGATACACAATGAGTAAAGACACTATGCGAAAAAGCATGCTGCTTTCTCTGGATAAGATTGGACGTTTCGAGCGACAACGTGTTGAAAAAGACATGCACGCTACTCTGTTTGACTCGATATTATGGCAGGAGGCTGAGTGCATTGGTCTGACTGTGTCCGGTGAAGGGGAATGGGATACGCGGGCTATTATGGAAAAGGCCTGGAGTGAAGGCAAGCGCGTTTGTGTTCCGAAATCGATTCACAACGAACGTGCCCTGCATTTCTATGAACTGACCTCGTTTGATCAACTGGAAAAAGGCTATTTTGGCATTGAGGAACCTCAGACGGATAAAACAGTGCGTTGTGAGAAAGAGGCAATTGATTTGCTGATTGTGCCTGGCCTTGTATTTTTGGCTTCCGGGTACCGTATTGGTTACGGAGGCGGATTTTTTGACCGTTTCCTGAAAGATTTCACTAAGCCGACTGTCTCTCTTCTGCATTCGAATCAAATTGTAGAATCTTTCCCTATCGAAACACACGATGTGCCGGTCGATTTCCTGCTCACAGAAGAAGGGATACAAAAAGCAGGCTTGGATAAGGAAACTTTGTGAGCGAGTCTTGTTAACTACAGCCAACTCGCTTATAATAAAGAAGGAAAATAAGAGTAAGAGAAAAACGTTAAGTGCTGGATGGATGGGATGTTGCCTCCAGACGAAAAAACGGTGGTTTTGCGATTTTTCTCTGCATCCGCTTTAAAACTTAGCTGTTTTTTAGCGAGGACTCTTTAATTTTACTGGGGCTACCGTACTCAGTTGAATGCCTTTTTCGGTTGCATAACTGGAAAAGAAAAAAATTAAAGGAGATCTTCGATTATGACTTCAACACCGTATACTGACAGTCGTCAGAACAGATTTTTGCACTATATTATTGTGGGTGTGCTGGCTCCCGTTTTTCTGTCCTTTGTAATCCCATACTTACGGACACGGACTGGAACGAACGGCATGGCTTACTTTTTAGGACAGTACGACAGCTGGCAGATTATCCTGGCTGATAGTCTGTTTTTATTCCTGTTTACAGGAGTCCTGTTTTCTCTGGGTGCTTTTGTCCTGAAAAAATTGAGAGAAGAAAGCATCCTGATCAGCCTGCTTTTAGGCCTGCTGATTACCGGCGCTTCCTATATTCTTTTTTTACAGAATGAAGTGCTTCAAGTGCAAGCGATTTACGAAGGGAACGGCGTGATTTACGCAATCTCCTTTCTGATGTATGCCTGGCTTTTGATCTACCGGACTGTCAGACTTTCAGAGTGGCAGCTCGGCAACCACACTAGAGGGATTGCCATCGTTGGCTTGCTGGTTGCAATGAACATTACACTTGGCCGAATTGGCATTACTACCCCGGTGGTGCGGATTACCTTTGCGTTCCTACCAACCGCTCTGATAGGGCTTCTGTTTGGACCTTGGGTAGCGGGTGTAGCTGCAGTTTTAGCAGACTTACTTGGCTTTATTGTGGGCGGTGGAGTCGGCGGCTTCTTTCCCGGTTTCACACTGTCTGCTTTTCTGACCGGACTTATTTATGGGGTGTTTCTTCATAAGCGCAAGGTCTCAACGAAGCGTGTCATCATGGCCGAGGTTGTTATTGCTGTGTTTGTTAACCTGACCTTAAACACATTATGGCTCAGAATATTAACCCAGAATCCTATTGCGGTTCTTCTTCCGCCAAGACTGATTCAGAATGCTGTCATGATAGTCGTTCGTGTGTTTACTGTAAGGTTCATTGCCAATAACAAGCAGTTAAGAAGAGTGTATATGAAATATTCAACAGCCAGACACTAACCGGCTGAAATAGTGAATGCCCCGGACTGGAGTGAAGCGTACGTCTTCCTCTCGGACCGGGGTCTTTTTATATACATATCAGGAAGGTGGTGTCTGGCGCTGGTACTTTGCATACCATTCGATAGATTTAATCCATTCTACGTGCCGGATGTCTTCGAGTCTGAGCTTGGTAAGGGACTGGTTGCGGCGCTTCAGGTATATGATTTCTTCTTGGACGCCTTCTATGACGCCTTCGATATCAGGCAGATACTGTCCGTCTTTTACAATGTCCAGCTGCACAGCGACTGGTTTTTTCAATGTATAACTTTTGTAAAAAATTGTACTGATTTCCTCGGCAGACAGTTTCTCTTTCGGATTGATGAGAGCAGTCTGCGTATTTTTCTTCTCTTTCTTCAATGCTTCGGCATGATCGGACAGCATCATGCCCATCCACTTCATCTTGCCACGGTCTTTGTACCCGAGCGCATCGGGCGACAGTTTAACTATTTCCTGTGCCATCTCAACTCTCCTCCTTTAAATAAATAGTGTATGTGCAGATTTTCCAGTTATTTACTTTTCCTTGCCTGAACGGTGCCCGCCAAGTAGCTTGGACCGGTACAGTGCCATGCCTCCATTTGCCAAACTACTGGCATGCAAAAGAGAGGTATAGCCGAATTTGTGCCGTATGGAATCGATAGTCCGGTCAAGGTCCTCCTGGTTAATGAGCGTTTCGGCTGATTCAAACAGGGAAAGCTGCAGGGCTGATTTTGGTTCTATTTTTCCAAAGGTAACATTCACGACCCGGATGGGCACAGCTTTGTAATGACGGTTGAACAGAATAAGCAGGCCTTCAATGATTTTTTTGGAGGAATCGGTTGTTTCAATAGGCAGCTGGTGACTGAATCCGCGTTCCTCAATATCTTTTGAAAAACCGATGCTGAGTTTTACTAGACCGGTGGTCAGATGGTGCCGGCGCAGACGGGTGGCGTTCTCCTCAGCCATTTCACGGATTACAATTTCCACTTCATGTTTTTGAGTGTAGTCCCGGTTTAAAATCTGATTTTTGCTGAAAGAAGTCGCCTTAGGGACGAAGGATTCAGACAGGCGGGTGCGGTCTATGCCGTGTGAATGAAAGAAAAGCTGCTCACCGATGACACCGAACCGCTTTTTCAGTTTTTTTATATCTGTTTGGGAAAGATCATAAATTGAGCGGATGCCTATATTTTGAAGGTGTTTTTCTGTGCGGGATCCGATTCCCCAGAAATCTTTCAGCGGAGAAATTTTCCAGACGGTATCCTGAACATCTTCGTAGTGCCAGGCTGCTATGAAATTATTCTGCTGATCATGCTTGGCTTCGTGGTCTAGTGCCAGCTTTGCCAGAAGAGGGTTGTCACCAATACCTACTGTGACGACGAGATTCAACTCTTTCCAGACCAGATACTGGATGCGTCTGGCAATGTCTTCGGTGCTTCCGAACAAACGGTGAGAGTGAGTGACGTCGAGAAAGGATTCATCAATACTGTAGACATGCAAGTCTTCTTCTGACACAAAACGCTTAAATATGTTAACGATATCCAGGTTTTTTTCTAAGTATAAGGCCATGCGCGGTTCCACTATGTCGATGGAGGCATCTTTTGGAATTTCGTACACACGGGTGCCTGTTTTCACACCATATAATTTCTTGACTAAAGGAGAGGCGGCAAGCACGAGTCCGCCGTTATTGTCCGGCTTACTCACTACGGCTACCTTTGCCTTCAGCGGATGCTCTTTTCTCTCGACTGCCTCCACTGAAGCGAAGAAAGATTTCACATCAATACATAAGATATCTCTGTAGGGTTCATTTGAGTAATCCATTATTTGTAGCATGATAGGATCTCCTTAACGGGAATATATGTTTGATTTAATTATAGGAACAAACATTCGGTTCGTCAAGGGGAACGTGTCCGAAAAACAAAGTCATTTTTGTCCGATACGTTCAGTGGAAATTTAAATATGTCTATAAAAATGGTGTAGATATAAGGTTTAAGAGCATTGGATGATGTGGAAAAAGAAATTTAAGGAAGCTTCGATTGGTATTCGGCATAGTGAAAGCTGAAATTTTTTTGAGTCCGCCGAAGAAGCGAGCTGTTCGGCAAAGTGAAGACGGATGAACGACTGAGTCTACCAAAGAAGAAGTGGGTTAGGTAAAGTGAAACAGAAGTTGAGGTTGAGTTTGCCGAACACGTGACGAGTTCAGCCGACTGAATCAGAAACAGCGAGTGAGTTTACCCAAGTGAGCTAAAGTTCAGCAGACTCAGTATGAAACGGGTGCTGACTTTACCTAAAGATAGGCGACTTTGGCATACTCGTACGAAAAATATGGCTGGGTATACCCAACTAACAGTCTCTTCAGCACACTCACGCAGTCAACCACTCTGAGTGTGTCAAACTAGGCACATACGACATAAAAAAGCGGAAACCGCCATCAGAATCAATGGGGTTTCCGCTTCTATTCAAATGAATGAACAGGAGGCCTGTTCATTACATTATTAGTATCTTTATTTACCGTCTACATAGGGAACAGCTTTAACGGTCGCTTCAATGTTACCCTGGGTTGCCTTGGAATACGGGCAGAAAGCGTGCGCTTTGTCTGCAAATTCCTGAGCTTTTTCTTCCGACATGTCTTTCATGCCGACTTCAATTTCCACGCTTAATTTAAATCCATTGTCAGACGGATCTTTCAAAAGATGCACGGTTAAAGTAACCTGTGAGTCGTTATCAATACCCGCTTCTTTTTTGTAGTGATCGAGAGCGGCATGGAAGCAGGCGCTGTAGCCTAAAGCAAAGAGCTGCTCAGGGTTCGTTCCGTTTCCGGCTCCGCCCATTTCTTTAGGGGTATCAATATCCATTTTGACTGAACGGTCGGGTGAATGACTTTCCCCTTCACGGGCTCCTGTATTGACTGCGGCAGTAGTATAAACAACTTTGTCTGGCATGCTATCGCGCTCCTTTTCTTTAGTCTATTTTTAGTATAGCACTAAAAAAAAGAAAGGCTAAATAATAGCCTTTCTACCATAATTTTCTAATTTTCAGCTGACCGTTTCAGTCTACAGGGCAAACTGTTCAATGGCCTTAGCCACACCGTCTTCAGCGTTTGATGCTGTAACATGATCTGCGACTGCCTTGACCTGATCTGTTGCATTGGCCATGGCTACTCCGATGCCGGCCCATTCAATCATGTCGATGTCGTTTCCGCCGTCTCCTAAAGTCATGACGGCTTCACGGGGGATGGAAAGCAGTTCGGACAACTCTTTGACAGCAGTCCCTTTGCTGGCTTTTTTATTCAAAAGCTCCAGGAAGAAAGGTTCACTGCGTAAAATAGTGTAGCGGTCCCACAGTTCCTTAGGCAGACGGGCGATAGCAGCTTCGAGAATAGGTTCTTCGTCAATCATCATCATTTTATTGTAGCGGGTATTTATATCCATTTCGTCTGGGCGACGGTAAAATAATGGCAGTCCAATCAGGTACGCTTCCCTTATGGAATAGGCACTGATGTCTCTGTTTGGCGTGAAGATGCCTTCATTATGGATAGCGTGGAAGTGAGAACCTGCTTGTTCTGCCGCTTCCTGAAGAACCACATAGTCCGAGTGGTCCATCATGTGCTGAACGACAATCTCACCGGTTTTAACTTCCTGAACCAGCCCGCCGTTATAAGTGATGACATAATCATCATCATCTTCCAAGCCGAGTTCTTCCAGAAATGCTGTTGCGCCAGGGAAAGGGCGTCCCGTACAGATGACGATTTTAATTCCTTTCTCTTTAGCTGCATGTAAGGCATCTTTTACCGCAGGACTGATTTTATGGTCCGGGTTCAAGAGGGTACCGTCTAAATCTATTGCAATTAATTCAACTGTCATATTCTGTCTCCATTCTATTTTTCTTCAGGATGAATAACGGCGCCATTTAGAATGTAGCGCTTAAAGACATCGTATTCTTCCTGAAACATGTTGATTGCCTGAGAGTGTTCTTCAAGGAATTCTTTTGGAACAAACAGGCGGTGATCACCATGCAGGCTGCCGCTAAGAGTCTTGACTATCGGGCTTGCCTTGCTTAATTCAATCAATGATCCGTCTGAATGCATCAAGTGAATGGGGGTCTTGTTTTTTAGTTTATAGTCATAAGGCAAATCAGAGCTGCTGTTTGTCATAGTGAACAATTCCTTATCATAATTCAGACTGCCCACAATGTCACGTAATTTTTCAACAATATCTTCATCACTATCTTTTTTGTACCTAATTGACTTCAGGGGCTTACGGTTCAAGAACATCTTGGATAATTCGCTCAAATAGGCATCCTTGCTCTCTGTCCAAAGGATAATGGCTGTCTGAAGTACACCATCATCGAGTTTCAGGTAGTCACTCAGTTCGGCATCTTCCTTGAAAAAAGGCTCGAGCAGTTCAAAGGATGGATAGAGTGTATTGTCATTGAACAGTTGCTTGGCGCGGTAAAGCAGGCGGTCCAGCGTGACTTCCATGCCACGGGAAGCCGGATGAAAATAGACTTGCATGTACATCTGAAAACGGCTGACAATATAATCTTCCACAGCATGCATGCCCTGATACTGAAAAGCGATGCCGTCTTTATAAGGGCGAATCACGCGCAAAACTCGTGACAAATCAAAGGCGCCGTATGTGGCACCGGTGAAATAGGCATCTCTCTGGAGGTAGTCCATGCGGTCCGCATCAATCTGACTCGAAATAAGCTGAACGACTTGCGGGTTAGGGTGCTCTTTTGTAATGACACTGGCAACCTGATTAGGGAAGTCGTGAGACACCCGCTTAAGTACGGCATTGATTTCTGTTTCTTCCGAAAGAATAATATCCGTAGTAATGCTCTCATGGTCGGTTTCAAATATTTTTTCAAAGGTATGTGAAAAAGGACCATGTCCGACATCGTGCAGGAGGGCGGCACAGAGGGTGACCAGTCGCATACTGCAGTCCCATTCGTCCGGATAATTGCGTTCGAACATGTCTACGATTCGACGGGTCAGTTCATATACACCCAGTGAATGGGAGAAGCGGGAATGCTCCGCACCGTGAAAAGTAAACTGAGACGTGCCGAGCTGCTTAATGCGGCGGAGCCTCTGGAATTCTTTTGTATCAATTAAATCGAGTATAAGGGTGTGGCGGACATGAATATAGTCATGTACCGGATCTTTAAAGACTTTTTCAATCGGCAGGCGATCGAGTTTTTCATAGGAATCAATACTCATCTTGACTGCTTTTTGCGTGAACTCCCTATTAAAGGAAGGAGCTGATATTCAGGCAAAAAGCGCTCCTTTCGTATCCCATCAGCACAATGGGGAAGTATTGTTAAGGTAACAATTTATCGTTTCTTTTCTTCATTTTTTCCAGTCCCTCTTCATAAAAGGAGTGAACACGTGACGTCAGTTCGCCGGGAACGACGGAAACACCAGCTGTTTCAAATACTCCGGTCAGTCTGTCTTTCACTTCTTCAACCGAGAGTGAGGTGTTGAAAGCCTCTGCCAGGGTGGTCATGGAATCTGGGTTGACGTCCGGAAAAGTCCATTGGGTTTCAGTTCCCTTCAGGCCGTTTTCATAAAACGAACGGATCATTTCTGCCCGTTTAGTCTGATTGCCGCTGACACTCAAGTAAATCATAATGGCAATCCCCCCGCGTATACGCCTTTGTGCGGTTCCAGCAATTTTTTTGCCTTTGATACTTAGATCAAAAGCACCTGGGCAGTAGGAGTCAGTCACCTCGAAAGCGTCAATCTCTTTAGTCATATCTGAAAAGGCTGCCTGAATAAGCCGGTGCATTCGCGAGTATGCCTCATCGATTTCCAGACGTCCCTCTTCTTCAGGGAACACTATGGAAAAGTTGAGAATACCGTCATCTCCGACCACAGCGAGCCCGCCTGAGTTGCGGACCAGGTAATCATAGGAGAAGTCACTGAAGAGTGAAAGGCTGTCCTTGAAAAAAGGCAGCTTAGTGTCCATCATACCTAACACAACGACAGGTTCTGTCTGCCAGAAGTGCAAAATGGGGTGGTTCGTTTCACCGGCTTCTTTGATAAAAGCATCGGTCAGGGCAAAAGGTGCAAAAAGATGGTCGGTATAAAAATCGGGCAGGCTGTCGTACAGGTAATAAGGTTGTTGATAGTGCGTTAGAAAATCCAGAGAAACTGTCATTCTTGTCCGTCCTTTATATCATCTGATTAGTATAAAATTAAGTATACCAAAAATCAGTAGAATTAGGAGCGGTAAAAAGATTGAAAGAGACGCACGAGTGTATTTATGATAAACTGAACGGGAGAGTAAACAGAAAGTTAAGTAAAGGAAGGAGCAGCAATTATGCCTTCAAAGGAATTGCAGAACGGTCTGCCGGCTGAAGTGAAAATGGAAACGTCTTATGTTCAAAACGGCGAAACCCATCACCACTCATTTGAAGAAAATGGTCGGATTGTGTACATCAACAACAGCTATTATATACGCTTCGAGGAAACGCATGAAGATGGAACGGTGCCGATTACTGTGAAAATCAACCCGGATGGTGTTGTACATCTTACTCGAAATGCTGAGCAGACGATGCGTCTCACTTTTGACAGCGATGAAGTAACCCGTGCAAATTATAAGACACCTGCAGGAATAATGGCGCTGGAAGTAACCACAGAGGACTTGAGAGTCAGTTATTATGATCGGCCTTTTGCCGGTCGGGTAAAGGTCAACTATGCGCTTCATGTCAACCAGCAGAAATTAGGGGATTATCAAATACGGTTGCGTTTTACCACGTAATCATGTAGTATAAATTGGTTAAGTAAAGAAAAAGTGAAGTCTATGATAGAAAGGACGTAAATGTCGTGGAATTAAATCAGTTTAGAGGACAGGCGAAAAATGAGCTGGCTATGGTCGATGTGGCTCACGCGATACTTGA
The DNA here is from genome assembly GCA_007692455.1 of Alkalibacterium sp. Taxonomy (GTDB): domain Bacteria; phylum Bacillota; class Bacilli; order Lactobacillales; family Carnobacteriaceae_A; genus Alkalibacterium. Next base: position 18,443 of record RECC01000032.1, read on the forward strand.
AACAACAGGGCAAGTTATGGAGTTCAATGATCTGCTGGCGGAAGTAGCTGATTATCTTGAGCTGGAAGATGACGTATTGGAACAGGAAATGATTCAGTTCTATACCGACTTGAATGTGAACGGCCGATTCATTTCTCTTGGAGATAACCGCTGGGGACTGCGTGCCTGGTACCCGATTGACTCTATTGATGAAGAAATAACGCATGATAACGACGAAGAGGACGAAAGACCCCGTCGTAAAAAGCATAAAGGCTTTGATGCTTATGAAGATGAAGAAGCTGACGAAGAAGAACTTGAAGAAGAGGAAGAAGAAGTTGTCACATATGGTGACCGTGTAGAAGTGGATGAGCACGGTGTTATGGTAGATGATGATGATGAAGAAGATTTGGGCGAGTATAAAGCCGATCTGGAAGATTTAGGCGATGAAGAAGAGGACAGCGAAGAGCTGAAAGGCCTGAATATTGTGGACGACGAAGAAGTGCTCGATGACGATGAAGAAGAGGAAGAAGAATAATCATTCTTTGACCCATTTATGAAAGAAGCGTCCACGGGCGCTTCTTTTTTTATAGATAAAAACAAAGCCATAAAGCGGTCCACACACGACTAAAATCGTGTGTGTTCCCACTTGAAGAACTTTTGGGATGGAATAATTTGAAGAAAAGAGGCAGGAGCAGCAACACCTAAGTCGTTTATCAAGATTTTACACGTATTAGCCCAACTGGCCGTAATGTAATGAATGAGTTGTATGAAATAATGGACTATTAGTACGGGTGGCTGTATTTGTTGAGATGAGTTGTATTTAGAAAGGGCTTCAGGGTACAGCTCACCAGAATGAAATGTCATCAGTTGTATTCAGACGGGCGCTCAGCATGCAACTGATCAATTTTGGAAATAGCGAGTTGTATCCAGTAAGTTATTCTAGATACAACTCAACTTTATTTTTTGAAAGAGCCGTATCTAATGTCTCCCATATTATACAACTGACTATAAAATGTTAAACGAGTTTTACCTAATACGATAAAGATTTCTTCTTTATCAGGTAAAGGATTTAAGCGGGAAACAAAACAATTGTTTTTTAAAAGAATTTTTTCTTGACTAGTGGGAGGGAAATCTTTAAACTATTCATTGGGCACCCTACGTCGATTTTTATCAGACGAGAGGGTCAGGAACAGAGTGAATTAACAATACGCTCCCTATTCTATTGATTTAGAATAGGGAGTTTTCTGTTTTACGAGCAGACTGTTTTCCCATAATAAAAAGTGGAGGGACAAAAAATGACAAAGTATATATTTGTAACAGGTGGAGTCGTATCATCAATCGGAAAAGGGATTGCTGCCGCTTCGCTTGGACGCCTGCTGAAAAACAGAGGACTGAAAGTGACTATCCAGAAATTTGACCCGTATATTAACGTGGACCCGGGAACGATGAGTCCGTATCAGCACGGAGAAGTATTTGTGACGGATGATGGGGCAGAGACCGACTTGGACTTAGGGCACTACGAACGATTTATTGACATCAATTTGAATCAGTTTTCTAATGTCACGACCGGGAAAGTCTACTCAGAAGTTATTAACAAAGAACGTCGCGGGGACTATTTAGGCGCAACGGTTCAAGTCATTCCACACATTACCGATGAAATTAAAAAGAAAATCAGACGAGCAGCTCAGACGACTGATTCTGATGTTGTCATTACAGAAGTCGGCGGAACAGTAGGGGACATTGAATCGCTGCCGTTTCTTGAAGCCCTGCGTCAAATGAAGAGTGACGTGGGTGCGGATAATGTCATGTACCTGCATACGACATTGATTCCTTATCTAAAAGCTGCCGGTGAAATGAAAACCAAGCCGACTCAGCACAGTGTAAAGGAACTCCGCAGCTTGGGTATTCAGCCGAATGTCTTGATCGTTCGCTCGGAATACCCGGTCGACCAGCATACAAAAGACAAGCTGGCACTCTTTACAGATGTGGATTCGAAGGCAGTCATCGAGTCGCTGGACGTTGAAACACTGTATACCATCCCGTTGAATCTACAGAAACAGGGGCTGGATCAAATTGTCGTGGACCACTTGAAACTTGACGTGCCGGAAGCGGACATGACTGAGTGGAAGGAACTGGAAGAAAAAGTACGCAATCTGAAGAAAACTGTACGTATTGCGATTGTCGGCAAGTATGTTGAACTGCCGGATGCTTATTTGTCTGTTGTTGAAGCACTGAAGCACGCCGGCTATGCGGCTGATGCCGATGTGGCAATCAAATGGGTGAATGCTGAGACGCTTTCTCCGGAAGAAGTAGTTAGTGAACTGAAAGACGTTCAAGGGGTACTGGTACCGGGCGGTTTTGGCGAACGCGGTCTAGAAGGAAAAATGCTGGCCATAAAATATGCAAGAGAAAACAAAGTACCGTTCTTCGGTATCTGCCTGGGGATGCAGCTTGCTGCTGTTGAGTTTGCGAGAAATGTGGCCAATCTTGAAGATGCCGGTTCAGCTGAAGTAAACCCGGATGTGACACACAACATTATTGATTTAATGCCGGACCAGAAGAATGTAACGGAAATGGGTGGAACATTGAGATTGGGGCTATATCCTTGTCAGTTACAGGAAGGAACCGTAACTGCTGCAGCCTATGAGAATCAGGAAGTGGTTCAGGAACGTCATCGTCACCGTTATGAGTTCAATAACGAGTACCGCGAGCAGCTGGAAGAAAAAGGTCTCGTCTTCTCAGGCGTCTCACCAGACAACCGCTTAGTTGAAATCATTGAAGTGAAAGACCACCCGTATTTTGTCGGCTGCCAGTTCCATCCGGAATTCATTTCTCGTCCGAATCGTCCGCAACCTTTGTTTAAAGCCTTTATAGAGAAATCACTTGAAAATCAGGAAAGCTAATCTAATATAAACAGCAAAAAGTTTATGAAAAAACACACAAATTCACCAAAAGATAATGATTATGACTAGTTTTATTGCGACGTTTTATATATAATTGTAGATGAGACCGAATGCGTATATCGGTTTAAAAAGTGCGCAAAATTTTGAGGAGGCTATATTTATGAGTCGTTTAGTAAGTATGACAGATATGTTGAACAAAGCTTTGGCTGAAAAATATGCAGTTGGGCAATTCAACATCAATAACCTGGAGTGGACACAAGCCATTTTACAGGCAGCACAGGAAGAAAAATCTCCAGTTATTTTAGGTGTTTCTGAAGGAGCAGCTAAATACATGGGTGGATTTACAGTTGTTTCCGCAATGGTAAATGCATTACTGGAAGAAATGGACATTACTGTACCTGTTGCATTGCACCTGGACCACGGTTCTTCTTTCGACAAGTGTAAAGAAGCAATTGACGCTGGATTCTCTTCAGTTATGATTGACCACTCACACGACCCAATTGAAGACAACATTTCCTTCACTAAAAAAGTAGTTGAGTACGCTCATGCTAACGGTGCTTCAGTAGAAGCAGAAATCGGAACTGTCGGCGGAGAAGAAGACGGCGTTGTCGGTGGCGTTATGTATGCTGACAAAGAAGAGTGTAAGCGTATGGTAGACGAAGCTGGAATCGATGCTTTAGCAGCGGCTTTAGGTTCTGTTCACGGTGACTACGACGGCGAGCCAAAACTTGGCTTTGACGAAATGAAAGAAATTTCTGACTTAACAGGTGCACCATTAGTGCTGCACGGTGGATCAGGAATCCCAACTCACCAAATCGAAAAAGCAATCGAATACGGTCATACTAAAATCAACGTAAACACTGAGTTACAGCAAGTATGGACTCGACGCACACGTGAAGTGATTGCCAACAACGACAAAGTTTACGATCCGCGTAAAATTATCGGACCTGGTAAAGAAAACATCACTGCAACAACTAAAGCTAAAATGAAAGAATTCGGTTCTTCAAACAAAGCTTAAGTTTAACTAACTAATAATGGCACCTCTTTTGAACGACACGTCGTTCTTAAGGGGTGTTTTTTTGCGTGCACAAATAAATAATATTCCTATTCCTTTATGATTCTCCCAAGCAATTTCATGAGTGCTGAATGTTTAGGAATAATCTGGCTTTCGGCCAGATTAAACAACTTAATTTTCACTTCTAGTTTAGATGAACTATACTCAAAGACTATAAAAAAGGAAAAGACACTCAGGCGGCCGATAGACCACTTTTTCAAGTACTTAAAGGTTTTAAATATGAAAATATAACGAATTCGAGATAAAAGACTAACTTTTTGTTAGTGCATAGTGTATACTGGTAAACGGAGTAAGGTTGTCAGCTGTGAAAATAAATAGTGCAATTGCCTTGGAAGCAGCACTACATTAAGAATAAGTAAGCGAGACAAAAAAGTATATCGAAAGAGGGATGGCATGACTTTTGAAGACTACAGAATAGATTCAAGTAACGGTCTGGAATTTGGCTTGTATACATTGGGGGATCACCTGGCAAATCCGCATACGGACAAGCGTATACCGGCTCATCAGCGGCTTGAGGAAATTATTGAAATGGCTAAACTGGCAGAAGAGGCGGGCATTGACTTAATTAGTGTCGGTGAGAGCCACCAGGAGCATTTCACTACTCAGGCTCATTCAGTTGTTTTATCAGCGATTGCCCAGGCGACTGAAAAAATGAAAGTCAGCAGCTCTTCGACTATTTTGAGCACTTCAGACCCGGTCAGAGTATTTGAAGACTTCGCGACCATCGATTTGCTCTCAAAAGGCCGAGCGGAAATAGTCGCCGGACGCGCTTCACGAGTCGGCCTCTTTGAATTGCTGGGATATGACCTAAGGGATTATGAAGAACTCTTTGAGGAGAAATTTGAACTCCTGCTGAAAATTAATCAGCAGGAAATTGTCAGCTGGGAAGGCGAATTTAGAAAACCTTTAGTCGATGCGCACATTCTGCCGCGTCCTTATTCCGGCCAACTGCCTATTTGGCGCGCTGTCGGCGGGACACCCGCAAGTGCCATCAAAGCAGCTTACCAGGGTGTTCCTATGTATCAGGCGATGCTCGGCGGACCCGCATCTGTTTTTAAGCGTCCAATTGATGCCTATAGAGATACACTCGACAGCCTGGGCTATAATTCAGAAGAGTTTCCTGTTGCCACAGCTGGATTTTTCTATGCAGCCGAAACAACGCAACAGGCACTTAAAGAATATTATCCTCATATTAATGAGGGAATGAAACTGACTAATGGAAGAGGCTTTCCTAAACAGGCGTTTGCTCAGGGCAGACACAGGGGAAATGTCATGAATGTGGGAAGCCCCCAGGAAATTGTTGAAAAAATACTTTATCAGCATGAGCAGTTCAATCACCAGCGCTATATTGCACAGATGGATTTTGGTGGAGTGCCCTTTGATAAAATTATGAAAAACATTGAACTCATTGGAGAAAAAATTCTTCCCGAAGTCAAGAAATACACAGCACAAAAATAGGAAGGTGATGTTATGTCTACAGTTCTCATATCGGGATCAAAAGTCGGTTCCAAGACGCGAACAGCTATGGAAGCCGTCAGAAAAACAATTGAAACGAACTATCCGGATGAAGAAGTGACCCTGCTTGATTTAAGTGAATTTGACCTAGTCTTCAGTGACGGAAGGGATTACCGGGAGTATAAAGGAGACACTAAAATAGTAACAGAAGCCGTTATGGCGGCGGACACCTTGATTATAGGGACGCCAATTTTTCAGGCATCGATACCCGGTTCGCTGAAAAATGTCTTCGATCTGCTCCCACAGGACGGCTTGAGAGAAAAGGTGGCCAGTATTGTGGTAACTGCCGGCTCTGTCAAACATTTCTTGATTGCCGAAACGCAGCTGAAACCGATCTTGTCTTATATGAAAGCACAGATTGTTCAGGACTATCTCTTTATAGAAGAAAAAGATTTCTTCAGAAAAGAAATCGTCAATGATGATGTTCACTTTAGAATTGAGCGTCTAATCGAAAATACGTACTTGCTTTCAGGCACTTATAAAAAAATGCTTCAGGAAACAGAGGACGCCTACGACTTCTAAAAATGAATAAATATATGCAGGGTATGTCCATCAAAGGGATGCCCTGCATTTTTAATTACTATTCAAAAGAATAATGCATAATCATCAGATGTGATAGAAGTGTGTCAATTGTATATTGCTCATTAAATCACGTGTTTTTTTGTCCGAATTAGGATTGTATTGGATTGGTGATTTGATTATACTAAAAGTAGTTTGACAAATTACCATAATTAACTTAAACGATAGAAGGTTTTTTAGTGTGAAAAGATTGTCTTCAAATGATTTAACTCAAATTGCATTATCAGCAGCACTTCTCGCTGTTTCTTCACTAATCGTTATACCGGTTGGTGTTGTTCCAATAACTCTGCAAGTATTTTTCTTCTTTTTCCTTCCTGCACTACTCGGTCCCATCAAAGGAATAATGGTTGTTGCTCTTTATCTGTTTATGGGCTTAGTCGGCCTGCCGGTATTTGCCGGTGGAACAGGAGGGTTAATGAGTGTGTTATCGCCGTCCTTCGGTTATCTTCTGGGAGCATTAGCAGTTGCCTGGATAGTCGGGAAAACCTTTCTTAAGCAGAGGAGCCTACTTTATAAATCAGCAGTCATGACTGTAGCGCTGTTGTTGCTGTATGCAGTGGGGATGAGTTACCAGTACCTTATAATGAACTATGTACTCAGTACGCCACTTTCGCTGAACAGTATTTTAACGATAAATTTAACGGTATTTTTACCGATTGATCTAGTAAAACTTGTTTTTGCATTCGGTCTGTATGAAAGACTGAAAAAGTTGCCTTTCGCCCGCCGAATCGATAAACTAGTAACGTAAATGACCCTAATGAAGCTAACTGACAAAGACATCAAAAGTGAGGATATAAAAATGACACAAAAATTAATTGTAAATGGTGGACATGAACTATCAGGTGAAGTGACTATTTCAGGCGCTAAAAACAGTACGGTCGCATTGATACCGGCCTCGATTCTAGCTGACAGCCCAGTCACTCTGGAAGGCGTACCAAATATTGCGGACGTCCATTCCTTAATTGAAATATTAAATGATATGAATGTTAAGACAACATTCGAAGGAACGACTTTAACCGTTGATCCAACTGAGATGGTGTCGATTCCTATGCCAACTGGTAAGATCAAAAGTTTAAGAGCATCCTATTACTTTATGGGCGCATTGCTCACGAAGTTTGGCCAGGGAGTCGTGGGCTTGCCTGGTGGGTGTTTCCTCGGACCACGCCCGATTGACCAGCACTTGAAAGGGTTCAGAGCCCTGGGTGCTTCGGTCGAGAATGAACTCGGTGCTATGTACCTGAAAACAGATGAAGATGGCTTGCAGGCTTCTCGTATCTACTTCGATGTGGTGTCCATAGGTGCCACAATTAATGTCATGCTTGCTGCAGTTAAAGCTAAAGGCAGAACCATTATCGAGAATGCTGCCCGTGAACCGGAAATCATCGATGTCGCTACGCTTCTGAACAATATGGGAGCTAAAGTAAGAGGAGCAGGAACGGATGTCATTCGCATTGACGGTGTAGAAGACATGCACGGCTGCCGTCACACAGTAATTCCGGACCGTATTGAAGCGGGAACCTACTTGATTATGGCAGCGGCTAAAGGAAAAGATGTTGTTATTCGTAATGTCATCGTAGAACACTTGGAAAGTATGATTGCAAAAATGGAAGAAATGGGTGTACCTATGGAAATAGGGGAAGACTATGTTCGGATTACAAAACCCGAAGTTCCTCTTAAAGGTGTATCCATTAAAACGTTACCTTATCCGGGCTTCGCGACCGATTTACAGCAGCCCTTCACGCCACTTCTAATGATGGCAGAGGGTGAGTCCATGATTGTTGACACGATTTATCCTAAGCGAATCAATCACATTCCAGAATTGAACCGTATGGGTGCAAAAGCCAGAGTTGAAAGTGACGTCATTTTAATAGAGGGCGGCACGCATCTCGAAGGAGCTGAAGTGAAAGCCAGTGACTTGAGGGCCGGTGCCTGTCTCGTTGTTGCCGGGTTGATTGCTGAAGGACAGACTAAAATTGACGGTGTAGATAATATCTTAAGAGGATACGATCATATCGTAGAAAAACTGACTGCTCTTGGAGCGGACTTATACATGGAAGAGAGAGATGAATAAGAATAGGGGTCTTTGAGAGTGGCAAATTTTTTAACATTTAATGAGCTGAAAGAGCTCACGCTTAAAGAAATATATGAACACGCCAAAAGACTGAAAATACCTTACTACAGCCAGATGAATAAGAAGGAATTGGCACTGGCAGTCATTCGTGCACAGGAAGAGAAACAAGGGTATTTTCAGGTGAGTGGGGTACTGGATAAAGTCAGCAGTCAGGATTTTGGCTTTCTGCGACCGATAAACTACTCGCACAGTAATGAAGATATCTATATTTCCGCCTCGCAGATGACACGTTTCGGTTTAAGAAACGGGGACAAAATTACAGGGACAGCCCGACCGCCTAAATCAGGTGAACGCTATTACGGCTTAATGAATGTCCAGCTGGTTAATGGAAAAAATCCGGAAGAAGCAAGAGAACGGCCACACTTTCCAGCGCTGACCCCCTTGTATCCGGATCGTCGGATAAATCTGGAGTCAGATGAGAATGCCTTGTCTGCCCGCATGATAGATTTAATTGCGCCCATTGGTTTTGGTCAAAGAGGGCTGATTGTCGCGCCGCCCAAAGTAGGGAAAACGACATTACTTAAGGAAATTGCTAACGGCATCAAATCAAACCACCCCGATGTGGAACTGATTGTTCTACTGATTGACGAGCGTCCCGAAGAAGTAACGGACTTGGAACGCAGCATTGACGGGGAAGTGGTCCATTCCACTTTCGACCAGCAGCCTCAAAATCACGTAAAAGTCAGTGAGTTGGTTCTTGAACGTGCACGACGTTTAGTGGAAGATAAGCAGGATGTAGTCATCCTGATGGATAGCATTACACGTTTGGCACGAGCCTATAACTTAGTGGAACAGCCGAGTGGGCGTACATTGAGTGGAGGGATTGATCCTGCTGCGTTGTACAGACCTAAACGCTTCTTTGGTTCGGCTCGAAATGTGGAAGAAGGCGGAAGCATGACGATTGTAGCCACGGCACTTGTTGATACAGGCAGCCGCATGGACGATGTCATCTATGAAGAATTCAAAGGAACGGGTAATATGGAAGTTCATCTGTCAAGAGAGCTGGCAGAAAGACGCATTTACCCTGCTATCGATATTAAACGTTCAAGTACCCGTAAAGAAGAAATGCTGTTGACCAAGAAAGAACATGAAGCAGTTTACAAGCTGCGACGCGGCATGCGAAATGACTCGCTTGAGTACACGGATCAGTTTATCAAAACGCTGAGACGATATGGAAAAAATGAAGCATTTGTGGAAAAAGTACTTAAGCAGTAAAGCACATCAGCATGGATAGCAGTAAAAAAATAAACTGTTGCATCTGAAAAAAATCCATGCTATTATATGTAATGTTGCATATATAAAGAACCGGACAGAAAGACGGCACCCAGTGTCAGTTGAACTGTCTATAACTGAAGGTTAAGAGAACTATGAAATCGCTAAGGTTTCATGGCATGAAGGAGTGAAAAAGATATGAAACAAGGAATTCATCCAGAATATCGTCAAGTGGTGTTTATGGACACAACGACAGGATTTAAATTCATGTCAGGGTCTACTAAAACAGCAAGTGAAACAGTAGAATGGGAAGACGGAAACGAGTACCCTCTAATCCGTATGGAAATCTCTTCAGATTCTCATCCATTTTATACTGGTCGTCAGAAGTTTGCTCAAGCAGACGGACGTATCGATCGTTTCAACAAGAAATACAACTTGGAAGAAGAATAATCGATTTAAAGCTCTGGTCTCCAGGGCTTTTTTTGATGCCTAAAAATATCATCTTACGGTATTTATCACAGGCCAGCTGCATAAAGAAGATACCCTTTGAAATAGACAAATCATACCAGCAGACATACCTTGGAACGATGTACTAAACAAGCTGCACACTTGGCCTGTCGGTAAAAATCTACTTTTGAAACTGTCCTGGTAAATGTCGTGCTGTTTTCTTATATCTTTTTGAACAAGTGCAATAGAATATTGGTGTGGATTAATCAAAGTATGTTAAAATGAGATTGTATTTTGCGTCAAGCTTTTATAATAAAATGAATAGTTTAACTCAGGAGGAAATAAATGAAACTTTACTTAATTTATGGGGGAAAAAGTGCAGAGCACGAAGTCTCCATTAAGTCAGCGCATTCGATTTTAAACATAATTTATTATGAGCACTATACTGTTATACCTGTTTATATTACAAGAGAAGGCAAATGGTTAAGAGGGGAAGACATTAACCAGCTGGATGAGGTTGTCAGTTTCGAAGAAATGAACGACACTAATGCCAAGACTCCCTTTAACTTTATTGAGATGATGGAAGGCGAATCCGTTGCGTTTCCTGTACTCCATGGGCCGAATGGCGAAGACGGAACGGTCCAGGGCTTGTTTGAAGTCTTTGATATTCCGTACGTCGGCGCGGGCGTATTGGCCAGTGCCATAGGAATGGATAAAATTATCAGCAAGAGCGTATTTAAGGAAGCAGGACTTCCTATTCTGCCGTATAAAGAAGTCAGGTTGACAGACTGGAAAGTGGATGCCGCGCAAGTCGTGGACTCCCTTGCAGCTGAATTTGACTATCCGATGTATGTGAAACCAGCAAATCTAGGATCCAGCGTAGGGATTAGCCGTGTACTGGATAAAGACAAGCTGAAAGAAGCGGTTGATTTAGCCTTCGAATATGATCACCGAGTTGTTGTTGAAAAAGGGGTCAAGGCTCGTGAAATTGAAGTAGCTGTTTTAGGAAATGAAGATATTCACACATCTGTTCCGGGTGAACTGGTGAAGAACAAACCTTTCTATGCGTACGAAGACAAGTACCTGAATGAAGAAGTCTTCCGTCAGGTCCCTTCCGATATTTCTCCAGAATTAACTAAAAAGTTAAGAGAACTTGCTGCTCAGGCCTTTCATGCTATTGATGGCAGCGGTGTATCGAGAGCAGACTTTTTCCTGACAGAAGAGGGCGAAATATACCTTAATGAGGTCAACACATTCCCTGGCTTTACAAAGACCAGCATGTACCCTCGTGTGTGGGCTAAAACAGGCCTGCCTTACCAGGATTTAATCGAAGAAGTCATTCAGCTGGGTATCAGACGTCATAAAGATCGTCTTGAAATCAGCACGCGACGCAATAAATAACCGAATGGTCAAGAAATGGAAATGGAGATTACTATGCCAAGTTGGACAATAAAGGAAATTACAGAAGCTGTTAATGGAAAAATGATATCTGCAATCGGCGACGAAAGTATTACAGGGGTGTCTTTTGACACACGCCTGCTTGAAAAAGGCGATTTGTTTATTCCTCTGACTGCCGAAAGAAACGGTCATGAGTTTATTCAATCCGCTATAGACAAGGGAGCTGCCGCCGCTTTATGGAGTGACAATCTGACTAGTGCTCCGGCGGACTTTCCGCTGATTAAAGTTACGGATACTGAGAAAGCCTTTCAGGATTTTGCCCGATACTATTTAAAGAAAGTCGGACCGAAAGTTGTCGGTGTAACCGGGAGTAACGGAAAAACAACGACCAAAGATATGGTAGCTGCAGTTGCTTCGGCGCGTTACCGGACGCACAAAACAGAAGGGAACTTCAATAATCATCTGGGGATGCCGCATACTATTTTGAGGATGCCAGCCGACACCGAAGTGCTTATCCTTGAAATGGGCATGAGTGAGAGTGGTGAGATTCATCTGCTGTCAAATATGGCCGAACCGGATGTCGCAATCATTACAATGATTGGAGAATCGCATATAGAGTTTCTAGGGTCACGGGAAGCGATATCTCAAGCGAAATTGGAAATAGTAGACGGTATGAAGGGTGGCACTCTTATATATCCTGTGGATGAGCCGCTACTCCGCGAAAAAGTGAAAGGCGGGTATGTGCAGGATACAGTCAAACGCATCCTGACTTTTGGCCATAGTGAGGAAGCGGATATTTACGCAGTGAAAACTGAGCCAGAAGTTAGACACACATTGTTCGCTACAAACTCAATGCCGAATACCGAATGCCGTTTGCCAATACCGGGGATTTATAATGTCCAGAATGCCCTATCTGCGATTTTGGCAGGCGAAGTGCTGGGTGTTACTCAGGAAGAAGCATTTGAACAGCTGGAAAACTTCCAGCTCACTAAAAATCGTCTGGAGTGGAAAGATGGCATTAATGGTACAACAATTTTAAATGATGCGTATAATGCCAGTCCGTCTTCGATGAAAGCCGTTTTGAACTATTTTCAGAATATCGACTTGCCGGGCAGACGTATTATCGTGCTGGGTGATGTTCTAGAATTGGGTGACCAGTCGAGAGAGATGCACGAAAGTCTAAGTGAAGCCGTTCATCCTGACAAAATTGATTTGCTTGTTTTGTTTGGACAAGAAATGAAGTCATTGGATAATAAGTTAAAGCCGAAAATGGCAGAGTCCAGACTGGTCCATTTTTCCGGTGAAAAGGCTGAGTTGACTGATTTTCTCAGGACGCGTCTCAAAGAGGATGATACTATTTTAGTGAAGTCAAGCTTAAGTACAGGCCTGCTGGAAGTTGTGTCCGAGTTAAGTCTGGACTAAAACTGATAAAACGTATTCATTCGGGTTAATCATGAAAACGAGTTGAAAACAAGTCAATTACGTGATAAGATGATTTTTGGAATAAGCGATCCGTTCGTTTAGTGGATAATGTCTTTTATCCGTAGCTAATAATATAAAATTAAATACTGAGTCAAGTTAACTAATAACCCTGGTGTACCGGCATCGAATTTAAGTGACGTACGCTAGGGTCTTTGTATGAAAGAACAGAAACGGTTCTTTCTTTTAGTTCTGTAGTTCTTCTGTTATGGAGTAACTCCCCCTTGGCTCGCAAACGAATTGACGCTAAGGAAAATAATAGGAGGAAACATTTTTTGAAATTTAATGAACTAGATTTACTACCAGAACTACTCAAATCCATACAGGCTATGGGATTTGAAGAAACAACACCCATCCAGGAACAGACTATCCCTCTTGCTTTAGAAGGAAAAGATGTTATTGGACAAGCACAGACAGGAACAGGTAAAACAGCTGCTTTTGGTTTGCCGATGTTACAGAAAATCGACGTTAAAAACCACAATGTTCAAGGGCTGGTCATTGCACCGACTCGTGAACTAGCTATCCAGACACAGGAAGAAATTTTCCGTTTAAGTAAAGATAAACGCGTAAAAGTAACATGTGTTTATGGTGGAGCAGATATCAGTCGCCAAATTAAGCAAATTAAAGGTGGAGCACAGATTGTTGTTGGGACACCTGGACGTATGCTGGATCATATTCGCCGTAAAACGTTGAAACTGAATCAAGTAGAAACACTTGTTTTAGATGAAGCAGATGAAATGCTGAATATGGGATTCATCGAAGATATCGAAACAATCATCAAAGAAATCCCAACTGAACGTCAGACACTTCTATTCTCAGCGACTATGCCAGCACCAATCAAACGTATTGGTGAGCGTTTCATGAACGATCCTGAAACGGTTCGTATCAAAACGAAGACATTGTCTGCATCTACTATTGAACAGTACTATACAAAAGCTAGAGATAACGAGAAATTCGATATCATGACTCGCTTGTTGGATGTACAAAATCCTAAATCCACTATCTTATTTGCACGTACAAAACGCCGTGTAGACGAATTGGCTAAAGGATTGGAAATGCGCGGATACCAAGCAGAAGGTATTCACGGAGACCTTTCTCAGAGTAAACGTATGAGTGTCTTAAAAGACTTTAAAAAAGGGAACATTGATATTTTAGTAGCAACAGATGTAGCTGCTAGAGGACTTGACGTAACTGGCTTGTCACATGTGTACAACTATGACATTCCCCAGGACCCTGAAAGCTATGTCCACCGTATTGGCCGTACTGGTCGTGCAGGTGAAAAAGGTGTAGCTGTTACATTTGTAACGCCTCACGAAATGGGTTACCTTCGTACAGTTGAAAGCTTGACGAAACAGTCAATGACTTCTCTACGTCCACCAACAAACGATGAAGCACTGGAAAGTCAATTGCAGACTGCCATGGCTGATATTCAGAAAATGGTTGACGAAAATGGTCTGGATAAATATGAGAATGCAGCTGAAAAGCTGTTAAGCTCTTATTCAGCTGAAGATTTAGCAGCTGCTTTAATTAAGACAATCGTTAAAGATGCAACTGAAGTACCCGTTAAAATCACACCTCAACGCCCATTGCCAAGCAAAGATAAACGCCGTGGTGGTGGCGGAGGAAAAGGTGGAAACCGTAACTATAAAGGTAAAGGTGGAAACCGCAGTAATTACAAAGGAAAAGGTCGTTCAGGCGACAACAGAGGGAAAGGCCGCTCAGGAAGCCGTCGCTCTAACAGCAAGTAATTACAACTGAACAGTTAAGATAGCCGTTGCACTTGTCTCAAAAGGGTTTTTCCCTTGGAAGGCAAGTGCGGCGGCTTTTCCTTTTCCTGTTAATATGCGATATTAAATGACATTCAGTGGTTAATCTGGTAACATTATACAGTAGCTGACTGATCAAACTAAAACAGTGGAATTGAGGAATAGAAATGATTGTTGGCGTCGGATTAGACGTTGTAGAAATTGAACGGATTAACAAAGCCTACATAAAAAAGCCGGCATTCTCGCAGCGTGTATTGACTGAGAGAGAACTGGAGATTTTTAACACCTTAAAGGGGAGCAGACAAGTCGAATTTCTTGCGGGTCGTTTTTCAGCAAAAGAAGCCTTTTCTAAAGCACTTGGGACAGGTATTGGAAAGACGACATTTTTAGATATAGAAATACTTCCTGATTCACGAGGAAAACCTGTTATTACGTTGAGTCCGTTCGAAGGAAACGCATGGGTCTCTATTTCTCATACTGGAACACTTGCCATTGCTCAGGTGATTTTAGAAAAATAGTAACACAAACCGTATCATTCTGATTTCTTGAGTCAAAGAATTGTCACAAAGTCAGTTATGATTCACAGTTTTTTCATGATAAACTAACAGAACAGGAATAAGAATGGTATTTTCTTATGGCTAGGGTATTCATTGCAGCTTCTGACTCTGTTGGTATGGAAGCTGATTATTAGCTTTTAGTGGTAATAATCTTTTGGAGGGCATATTCATGGAAGAGCAGCATAACAAAAAAATGGTAATTGAACTAGATCAGTCAGTTTACGAAGAGATAGAAGAGTATTGTTATGAGGAAAATATTAAGGAATCTGAATTGTTATCTGAGATTTTTCAATGCTTTGTTCGTGACACAGTGAATAAAATGGACGCCATGAGGAAAGGATACACAGAAATGGGACGCATCAATCTGGAGATTTGCTCCGAATTTGATGACTGCGAGAGCGAAGCGCATACTCATATCTGAAAAACATTTTTATTTCGATTACATTGATATCGAGATAATTATCTAATCCAAAAGGCTCCTTCGAGGAGGAAAGCCTATGGTTAAACGTGGAGATATTTTCTATGCAGATTTATCCCCAGTTGTGGGGTCGGAACAGGGGGGCATGCGCCCGGTATTAATTGTTCAAAATAATGTCGGGAATAAGTACAGCCCAACTGTTATCGTTGCCGCGATAACTACTAAGATCGAAAAAGGAAAAATGCCGACTCACGTCGAAGTGAGTGCGAAGCAAGGGCTGGAAAAAAATTCTGTCATTCTGCTTGAGCAAATCAGAACTATTGATAAACAGCGTCTAAGAGATCAAGTTACCCAGCTTAACTCGGAAACAATGAACTTAGTTGATGAGGCATTGGCAATAAGCGTTGGACTATCCAACAAATACAAACACATATAAAGTTTAATACTTAGTCAAAAACAGACCTGAGCACTCCAAAATCAGGTCTGTTTTTTATATTGAAAAGAATAGCTGAAAATGGTAAACTTACTCTCGTTGTCTTAATTGACCGTGGTTCGAAAGTGCCAACCCACGATATAAAAACTAGGAGGAAATGACAATGAAAACAAAACAATGGGTTTTGAACGCGATTATCGGTTCACTCTATTTTGCAATTACCATGCTGATTGCTCCATTTGGATTTGGGGCCATCCAGTTCCGTCTGTCAGAAATGTTAAATCATCTGGCAGTGTTTAACAAAAAATATGCTGTAGGAGTAACTGCCGGTGTTATTTTGACCAATCTGGTCTTTTCACCATTTGGCCTTTACGACTGGGTACTGGGAGTCGGACATACCATCGTATCTTTTGCGGTATTTTTCCTGCTCACAAAATATGTACAATCGCCTGTTAAAAAAATGATGATAAATACTGTCGTGTTTTCCGTCTTCAGTTTTATGATTGCTTTGATGCTTCTGCTGATAGGGGCTGAGGAAGTCTTTTGGTTTACTTACCTTACGGTATTCTTAGGCCAGTTCCTTACTATGGGAATCGGTATTCCAATCATTCAGACACTGAACAAGAAACTCGACTTCAACAAACGAATGGAAGCCTAAAAAAAATCAGTCACCTCGTGTCTTAAAGACAGGGTGGCTGATTTTTTTGAAATTAAATTAATCGTTATGCAAGTCTTCCACTTGAACAACTTTGTATCCTTTTTTGTCAAGAACTCTTGAAATCTCATCTACAGTTTTTCTTGTTACACCAGGTTCCAGAGTCATAATCATGCGTCGAAGCATATTTTCTCTCTGAACATCAAGTGTGATACAGCTCATGATAGAACAATGACGGTTGATTAATTTGGAGATATTCGCCAAGTCGCCTTTTTCACCAGGAGAAGCAATGGTCAGAACAAAGCTTCCCTGATCAAGGCTCCATGACTGCTGAAGTAAATCAATCAATGTACTGTGAGTCAAGATGCCATAGAAGTGATTGTTGTCATCAAGAACAGTAATGTATGGTAAATCTTTAATCATGAAAAAGATTTTAAAGAAAGAAGAGCTAAGGTGTACATATTTTGTCGCATTCTTAAGTAAGTGCGTAACCGGTAGGCTCATATCTCCTCCGTTTGCCTTATGACGATAAATATGCATTTTGTAAATATTCCCACGGAAGATTTTTCCGCTTTTATCTAAAACTGGTACACAACGGAAACCTGTGTCTTCTAACAGTTGAATGGCATCTTCCAAAGTTGTTTCTTCTGAAATGGTTGTGACGCTGCTTTTTGGTACAGATAATTGTTTAATTAACATTTAGTGTAGCTCCTTCTCATCTTAATTTTCGTGTTTTCACATTTTCATTATAACAGATTCGTTCTTGGTTAAGTAGAATATTCAGTGTAAAATATAGAAAAATAAGGGAAACGAGGAGAACAAATGCGCAAGCTTAATGAGATGATGGACAGACCTGTTATTCACGACCGTGTTAGAGATTATCTAAGGAGTAACCAGAAACAGCTGACTGGGAAACTGAAAGAACTTGAAAAATGGGCAAATGACAATAGAGTGCCAGTTATTCCTCATGAAACAGTGGTGTTTTTCAATTGGTTCCTTCCGATTCTTCAGCCCAAGCACGTATTGGAAGTTGGAACAGCAATTGGATTTTCGGCAGCTTTAATCAGTGAAATCATTGGTCCCGATGGTCATGTTTCTACTATAGAACGAAATCCGGATATGATAAAGAAAGCTAAAGCGAATTTCAAATCACTTGAGCTGGAAGACAGGGTAACACTAATGGAAGGACAGGCCCATGAATGGCTAGAAAAAATAGAATCAGCATCAATGGACTTTATCTTTATGGACAGTGCTAAGGCCAAGTATTACGATTTTTTTCCAGATTGCTATAGAATTCTTAAAAAGGGAGGAGTAATAGCAGTAGACGATGTGCTCCAGGGGGGGACGATACTAGATGATGAAGAAGATGTACCGAAAAGAAGAAAGAAAATTCATAATAAGTTGAATGCATTTTTAGACGTAATTCTGGATCATCCTGATGTAGACGCAACAATTCTCCCTATTGGGGATGGACTGTTATTAGTAACCAAAAAAGAGTATGCTGACTTCGAGTTCATGCGTCCTGAAAAAAAGGTCTGAGAGAAACGTTGTCATAAAGGCATTTGTAATTTAATTTAAATAAATGTATTAAAACTAGTTGACGTTTGAAGGAAAACTTGGTATATTTATATCCGTTGTTGATTAACAACACCGACGTTTTCTTTCGAAACAACTGGTTGAGAAAATAAAAAATATTTTAAAAACTTGTTGACACACGATTGAAAACAATGTAATATAGTAAGAGTTGACACAACAAGTCAACAACAAACGAACGAGATAGATCTTTGAAAACTGAACAAAGTAGAAACAACCAAATGTGC
>RECC01000096.1 GCA_007692455.1 Alkalibacterium sp.
TAACGACGTGCTCCGGCTTGCCCATGAACCGCTCTCTCAGTTTCGGATTTTGCGTGGCAATCCCAACCGGACATGTATCCAAATGACAGACGCGCATCATCACACAGCCTAAAACGACCAGTGGTGCAGTTGCAAAGCCGAACTCTTCTGCTCCGATAATAGCCGCCATTACCACATCCCGACCGGTCAAAAGCTTGCCGTCCGTTTCCAAGGTAACCCGGTTACGCAAATCGTTCATCTGCAGGGTCTGATGGGTTTCGGCCAGACCTAGTTCCCAAGGGAGCCCTGCGTGACGGATACTCGTTTTAGGTGACGCCCCCGTTCCGCCGTCATAGCCGACAATGGAAATCACATCGGCATTTCCTTTGACTACTCCTGAGGCGATTGTTCCGACTCCTGCTTTAGACGCCAGTTTGACGGAAATACGGGCTTTACGGTTGGCATTTTTTAAGTCGTGAATGAGCTGAGCCAAATCTTCAATCGAATAAATATCGTGATGAGGTGGCGGTGAAATCAACCCGACACCTGGTGTTGAATTTCGTACATTGGCAATCCAAGGATAGACTTTCTCTCCTGGCAGCTGTCCGCCTTCACCCGGCTTGGCTCCCTGCGCCATTTTAATCTGCAGTTCTTCAGCGTTGACCAGGTAGTGACTGTCTACCCCAAAGCGTCCCGAAGCAACTTGCTTGATGGCACTTCGTCTCCAGTCTCCATTCTCGTCTGGCCTGAAGCGTTTAGGATCCTCGCCGCCTTCTCCAGAATTTGATTTGCCGCCCAAACGGTTCATGGCAATCGCCAGCGTCTCATGAGCTTCCGGGCTGATTGAGCCAAAGGACATCGCTCCGGTCTTGAACCGCTTGAACAGCTCAGTTACTGGCTCTACTTCTTCGATAGCAATCGGCTCACGGTCGGAGTTGATGTAAAATAGACTTCGAATAAAACCGTGGTGGCCTTCATTAATGGCTTTCGCATAATCACGGTAAAGTTTCGGATCTCCTCTGCGTGCAGCCCACTGCAGCTTATGCATCGTCAGCGGATTGTAGGCATGCTTTTCGCCGCCTTTACGCCACTGCATGTCACTTCCCGAATCCAAAACATCATACAAATCCTTCTGGAAGCCTAATTGATGTCGCAGTTTGGCTTCTTCAGCAATCGTCTCCATATCAATACCGCCAAGCTGGGAAGCTGTTCCAGTGAAGTGTTCGTCAACAACCGTCTGACTGATGCCAATCGCTTCAAAAATCTGCGCGCCCCGGTAACTCTGAACAGTTGAAATGCCCATTTTGGACATCACTTTAATGACACCTTCTGTGACGGCATGACGGTACTTTTCGGCCGTTTCTTCCGGTCCCGTTTTGAACTGCTTTTTATCTGCTTCATCTTTAATCGTTTCATAAGCCAGATACGGGTAAACCGCATCCGCACCGTAGCTGATGAGTGCCGCAAAATGATGCACCTCGCGGGTTTCTCCACTGGCTGATATCAGACTGACTTTCGTGCGCAGCCCTTTTCTGACCAGATGCTGATGAATGCTACTGACTGCCAGAAGAGCCGGAATCGGTACGTGACTGTTATCCAACTGCTGGTCGCTCAATGCGATAAGAGTGACACCTGCACGCACTGCTTTTTCGACTTCTCCGCGTAGCTCCAGTAAGCGATCATCAAGGCTATCCGTAAAGGTTGCGTCCACAGTTATACTTTTAAAATTAGGCTGATTTAAATGCGCCAATCGGTCAAAAGTCTGGCTACTTAGAATCGGTGAGTCCAGTCGGATTCGCTGAGCCGCACCTGATTGATGATCGAGCAAATCGCCTTCTGCCCCGAGCCAGCTCAACGTAGAGGTCACAATCTGTTCTCTGTACGCATCGATGGGCGGGTTCGTGACTTGAGCAAAGAGCTGCTTAAAGTAAAGAAACAATGACTGCGGACGGTCGGATAAGACGGCCAGCGGTGTATCAATCCCCATGGCTCCGATAGGGTCTTTACCTTTTTCAATCAGCGGCTTAAGGTACTTTTCAATATCTTCAACGGTATAGCCGAATGCCTTTTGTTTATTAATAAGCGGTAAGTCCGTCTCATTGCTTTCTTGAATATTGTTTTCATTTTGAGACTCCAGTTCGTCCCATCCTACAGTTAGTTCATCAGCCCACTTTTCATAGGGTGCCTGCTGGACAACCTGCTGCTTGATTTCTTCATCAGGAATAATACGTCCCTCTTCCAAATCAACCATGAGCATCTTACCTGGACTGAGGCGTTCTTTTGAAACCACGTCTTCTTCTTTGACATCAATGACGCCCGTTTCGGATGCATAAATAATGGTGTCGTCTTTCATGATGTAGTAGCGGGCAGGTCTTAATCCATTTCGGTCAAGCAATGCTGCAATCTGTCTGCCGTTTGTAAAGGTGATAGATGTGGGACCGTCCCAGGGCTCCATAAGCATGCTGTGATAGTTGTAGAAGGCTTTTCTTTCCGGACTCATGTCAGGATTATTTTCCCAAGGCTCAGGAATCAGCATCATAGCTGAATGAGCCAGCGACCGGCCAGCCAGAGTAAAGAACTCCAGGGCGTTATCCAAAACAGCTGAATCACTGCCCGATTCGTCTAAAATGGGCAGCAGTTTATCCAGATCTTCCCCAAACGCTTCAGAAATGAAACTCCTTTCTCTCGCACGCATCCAGTTGATGTTTCCTCTCAGGGTATTGATTTCACCGTTGTGAATCAGATAACGGTTCGGATGCGCCCGCTCCCAGTTAGGTACCGTATTGGTACTGAAACGGGAATGCACGAGTGAAAAGGCTGAAGTGTAAGCAGGGTTCTGTAAATCCAAGTAAAACTGATCCACCTGACTTGAGGTCAGCAGTCCCTTATAGACAATCGTTTGACTTGAAAAACTCGGAAAATAAAAAGCCTTGTCATTGTCATCCGCAATTTTTTCGGCCTGTTTCCGAATCACATATAACTTTCGTTCAAAGGCAGCCTCGTCTGAGAGCAATTGACTCCGCTTTAAAAAAACCTGCCGGACAACAGGCGCAGTTTCCTGTGCTTTGTAGCCAATTTTCTGCTCGTCTGTAGGTACGGTCCGCCAGCCGATAACAATCTGACCTTCTTTTTGGGCAATCGCTTGAATCTGTTCTTCCCACTCTTCTTGACGGGGATCATCTTTACTGAAAAACAGCATGCCTACAGCATAGTGTCCTGCTTCTGGCAGATTGAAAGACGGCAGTTCTTTTTTGAATAAATTGTGTGGAATCTGAGTCATAATACCTGAACCGTCTCCTGTACCCGGGTCACTTCCTTGTCCACCACGGTGATCCAGATGCGTCAGTAGTTCGATTCCTCTTTTAACGATGTCGTGGCTTTTTTTCCCTTTCATATTGGCATACAGTCCAATGCCGCAGTTATCTCTCTCAAATTGAGGTGAATACAAGCCGTCAGCCTGATGGACGGGATTAAATTTCGCCATGGTAGTTTCCTCCAGACAATCAGTTCTAACCTGATTCTCATTATAGTGTTATCTTATTGTAATCCTTTGCATTTATGCTTACAATATATTTATTGAATAATAACAATCTATTTTAGGCATCAATTAACTGTCTAGTTGAGGAGGAAGAATATGGAACTAAAGCAGCTTATTTATTTTATAGAAGTGGCGGAACGCGAGCATATGTCGGATGCTGCCCAGCAGCTGAATGTTGCCCAATCGGCTGTCAGCCGGCAAATTAGAAATCTCGAAGAAGAGCTGAAAGTTGAACTGTTCGAGCGGGTCGGCAGAAGAGTCAGACTGCTGCCCGTGGGTGAGCTGGTTCTTGAAGAAGCCAAGGCTATCATCAGCCAGACGGAACATATGAAAAATCGTGTAGCCGAGTATGCCGCTCCAGAAACTGGGACTATTCATGTTGGCTTTCCGACCAGCCTGGCAACGACTCTGCTTCCCCCTCTTATCAGCTCCTTTACTGCAGCCTACCCAGGTATCGAGTTCCAGTTGAGACAGGGCTCTTATCAGTATTTGCTGGACGCGGTCAGAAATAGAGAACTGAACCTGGCCTTTATCGGTCCGGTTATTGATAACGACCCGCTTATTCAAAGCAGTAGTCTCTTTCACGAACCACTCTATTTACTCGTTTCAAAAGGGCATGCGTTAGCCAGTCAGGAGTCAGTATCGCTGGAAACGTTAAAAGAGGAGGCGTTTATCCTCTTTCCTAAAGGATATATTCTTGAAGAAGTCGTCAGCAATGCCTGTCGGTCTGTCGGCTTCGAACCAAACGTTAATACGGAAGGCGAAGACATGGACGCCATTAAAGGAATGGTGGCAGCCGGCATCGGAATCACCCTGCTTCCAGAAAGTGCCGTTAGCCAGTACCACTCCCCCTTTCTGATCTGCATCCCGCTCAAAGATCCCAAAGTCACACGGAGCGTCGGCATCATTACACCCAGAAAGCGCCAGCTCTCCGCTTCAGAAAAACTGTTTCATGACTTTGTGCTGGCAGAATTTAGTGAGTCTTACGAAGAGTAGTCTTAGAAAATCATTGGCATAATTCTTAGCTCTACCCAATCTGATCTAAGAATCATTTATAATAAATTAGCATGAAAACCCAAGCAAGATCCTGCCTGTGCTAGAATGGGAATAGAAAGGGTGTGATGAATTGCTGAAAGTACTGCATAAAGTAGCTATTATACTTAGTATCATCGTTGCTTTTTATAATTTAATTACTGGAAATTATGACCTCTTTCCCCTTATCATTGTATTCCAAGTGCTCTCCCTTATTTTTATAACCGTGCATGACTTCAAAGAAGGAAACAAAGGCAAAGGAATACTGTCTTCTATTGCTCTTTTGGTCATATTTGTGTTTTCGATTTATGTATTTCTGACTTGAGCAAGTATCTAAATCTCTTTTTAATATAACTAAAACCTTTCGTATCAAGAGGATAAAAACTACTTAAAGAATTGAGGAGACACGTTATGGATCCCTTATGGTTAATGCTCAGCATTCCCTTTACCGCAATTTTAGTCATTGCCGGCGTGAGGCAATTTCAAAAACATAAAGAAGCCAAAGAAGAAGCACGCATGGAAGAAGAGAGTCAGCGTCAGCAAAGTGATGACGATGCAAATTAAAGTAGGATAGCTAGATTTTCTCCTATTCAGGCAAAAAGTTGTTGCAGCACGAGTCGGTTATGAAGCTTTGAGACAAGTTGCTGAAGGCCTCTCTTTTTAACTGGTCTCTATTAGGGGCTTTGAGACGAGTTCATTTAAAGTTGTGAGTTGAAGTAGTCTCAATACGCATTTAGTGACTACTTAGTTTATAAATTGCTAAAGAAGTGGTCTCAAAGAGCCTTTTGGAACCACTTCATTTTAGATTTTGAAATGAACTGGTTTCAATATCGTTTTAGTGACGAGTTCATTTAGAAACTCGGAGTTGAAGTGGTCTCAAAACCGATATCGAGACCACTTCTTTAAACATAGCAAGGCTGAACTGGTCACTAAAAAAGACGGGCCCGTCTTTTTTCCTTATGAAAGCTCTTTATATTGAAGAAAAGCGGGCCGCTTTTCTACTTGATTTAACATCTTAAAAAAGCACAGAAAAGCCGTCAATTGGCTTTCTGTGCTTTGCATTATAGTATGTAACGTTTATGTACGGTTCTAATTCTCAAACACCTAAATACAACATTATGTAGCTAATGACATGGAGCAGTATGGCACTTGAAGTCACTATCAACATGATTCTCTCAGTTTTAGACAGGCCTCTTTGCTTATTTTCTTTTCTTAACATTCTGTAGTAAACCACTGTAGACACTAGCATCAAAACAGCGGCAATCTCGTTCATGTTTTCTAATATAGTAATCAGATGTTTCACATCCTTCTAGTTTAGTATGCTTATATAACTATGCCAACCTTCACTTCCTTCTATTATTCCGCAATATCATACTTACTATTACAACCATGCCCATTGTCAGTATCAGTTCCAATAAATTCAAACTCCTCTAATTATTTTTATTGTACTCATCTGTGTGAAACCGTCTGAGCAGTTTGTCTAAAATTGCCCAAATTCCTCCACCTTGTAAGGCCCCCATCAGCAGATTTACCCATATAGCAGTATCCGCATTCGGTAGAGACATAACAATTATTACAATTAGGCCCATTTTCAATCCAATGAGATTCGCATCTCTTGAAGCCACATTATCTCTCCTCATAATAAAATATAAAATAATATTAACATGTATATAATGAGGTTACAACAACATAAAAAAGAGCGGCTCACTGAACCACTCCCTTTACACTCATGTAGTTCTCTTTCTTGTGAACAGGAATCCAGACTTCACAGAAAATTCCTTCCTCTTTTTCATTAGGATACAACTCAAAATCGGTTTCCTCCCGCATCTCGTAGTCTGATCCAGGAAGAAACTCTTTGAATATCCTCTCCCAGGTCACACCGATGCTGTCAGGCGTTTCCCCTTCACATGGAAAGACAGCCCATATAGTCGGCTTCACTTCCCATAAATGATAACCTTCAGGAACACCGCTGCCATCATATTCCATCGCAATACCGTAATCAAAGTAATCACTGTCTTCCCTAATCGGTGCACAAGCCCCGTAGACATCATAGGTTTTCGCATGTTCTCTCAAGGTTTCAAAGACATTTGCTTGATTGCTTCTGTCCCAGAAATCTGCTATCTCGTTTGTTTCCTTGTCTGCACTATCGATGGATTCATTCGGAAACTGCTCGACCTTGGCTATCAGTGTAAAGGGTTCTTTTTCAACAATTCTATAGTTCATACCTGTTCCTCCTTCTGTTGTCAGTTTAATCACGAGGCGGTTGAAGCTGTTCAGCTGCGCATTTCCTTTCTTGGCTATACTCGGAGATACGCCATGAAATCGTTTGAATGCTCTGGAAAAACTTTCCGGTGATTCGTAGCGGTACTTGAATGCTATCTCACCAACAGTCACATCAGACAGGGTAATTTCCTGCCCGGCTAATGACAAGCGTCTGTTTCGAATGTATTCGCCAGGAGTAATATCCGTAATCAGACTGAACACCCTTTGAAAATGATAATTGGACAGGTAAACATGACTGGCCACATCACGGTAACTGATATCTTCCAGTAGATGGTCTTCCATAAACTGAATCGCTTCCTGAATTAGCGAAAAATAATCCATCTCTCTCACCTCACTTATAGTATAGAAGGAATCCCGTTAAAAAGCCTGACTGGAATTGCTCGATTGTGTCGGTTCTTGATTTATTCTTTCTTTCGTGTGTATGACTATTTAAGCCAACGCCAGCGATGCCACTCAGTAGCTATAAAATTTATGTATTCTCCAGTAATCAGGAATCTGGCTCCTCGACTTATTGAGAAAATAGTCATTGCCTGTCTCGATTGTGCCCCACACTTCACCTATTGTGACTTCTTCTACCTGTCCAGGTTCTATTTCATATTCAAACGTCTCGTTTTCTCTGATTCTGATCTCCGATTCCTCTACTCCATCAAAAGAAATATGATAGGTCCCGTTGACTTCCTCTTTATTAGTAACCTGTGCATAGCCGTAAAATGACGTGCTAGCCGCAAAGAAAAGGGCCCATACAGATAAGCCTATCAGAATGCCGAGTACCACTATTATTTTATATTTCTTTATAACACTCATCTTATTCACCTCCTCGAATAAGAATACCTTAAAAAGAAGGTTTACATCAACTAGTCATTTAACTGAATCAAACTTAACATCTTTATTCAAAATAGCAGGCACAAATACACTAGACCATTCCTAGGTAAACCATGAAACAAACCGGCATTTATGATACGCTTAATAAACAATTAATACATAAGGAGAGGCATAATGCATCCAATTTGGTTACTTTTAGGTATCCCACTGATGGGCTCAATGATTTGGGGGCTTTCTCTTCGCATGAAATACTATCAAAATGATTCAGATGATAGGGATAGCAGTAAGTAATCTCTAATCGCTCATCTACCTTAAAGGAGTTGACTTATGAAAAAAGTGAGAGTACATCGCTTGGTACTAGTCTTATTCGTTTCACTTATAGTTTTTCTTGCCAATAGGGGGATTTTTGCAGCGGTAATTATCGAAAACATTCTGTTATCTCTCTTTACTCTATTAGTTTTATTCATTGCAATAAAGGCCTCAAGTGTTATCTATGCTGTTTTCTTGAAAAGAGACCGTTCATGATAGAAACCATTGTCAAAAACTCCCTTCCAGCTTACCTCGGAAGGGAGTTTTGTTTACTATTCAAATAACAGTCGGTTTAATTGACTGCACGCCTCTGATTGCTTTCTTCGTCTTTAGTCACACTGAACACTTTATCGATGAAGTCATTGATGGCTACGCCTATTAGCGCACCGATTCCCATTTGCATCCATAGATTAAGCTGATCTATCGGGTTTAAATTCAATACTGTCAATATAATCACCAAAGCACTGATTGTTTTTAGTCCAAAGATGATACGTTCTCTTGAAGTCATAATGATTCTCCTCGTATTTAAATTTATCTTCAACAGCTAAGTTATCCAGAAAAGTTGCGCCAAAATATAAAACGCTTCCATTTAAATGTAACAGCTCTCATTCGCTTAATCAATAGACAATCGTTTTTCTGAGTCATTCTTTATCTTTTAGCTTATACTCTCCAATGCTTTCTTTAATGTCACGCACGGGACACCGTCTTCTTCATAGACATCCGATGTCCGGTTGTAGCCGATTTTTTCATAGAAACCGGCTGCGCTCAGTTCCCCATGAATGACCGATTTCGTGCATCCGTTGTTTTTAGAATAGTCCTCCATCTCATGAATGATCCGTTCTCCTAGTCCCCTGCCCCGGTAGTCCTTGAGTACGGCAATCCGCCCAGGCCGAATGGTTGTCTCATCCTCTTGAATAAAACGCCCTGTCGCAACTGGTTTTTTCCCGTCATAGATGACTATATAAATCATGTCATCATGATCATCCGCATCAAATTCATCAGCTAAAGCAATCTCTCTTTCCAGAACGAATACATCCAATCGGACATAAAAGGCCGCAGCCTGATGCCATTTTTCACTCCCGATATGTACTGAAAAATTATTCTGTTCATGCGTCACTTTGTCCGGCATGTTGACTCCCCCGCTCCTGTATTGTCGTGTATTCCACTCCCGTTTAGTATATCATAGAGATACAGGCACAAATATCCGGAAAGCCTTTTGAGGCAATGGATAAAACTAGAGAATTAAGAGGGATACTATGCGAAATATTAAACTCACCATTGAATACGACGGCGGCCGCTATCAGGGCTGGCAGAGGCTCGGTCATACCGACAAAACGATTCAAGGAAAAATTGAACACATTCTGACGCAGATTACAGGAACAGAAACAGAAATCATCGGCTCCGGCCGAACTGATGCCGGCACGCATGCAAGAGGACAAGTCGCGAATTTCAAAACAGACTCCGATATGGACCTAGATGCCATGCAGGAAATTCTGATTAATAACCTGCCCCAGGACATTATTGTCAAAAAACTGGAAGAGGTGTCTGAGCGATTCCATGCACGCTACAATGCGACGGGAAAACAGTACAGCTATTACGTCTGGAACCAAACTATTCCATCAGCTTTTCAGCGTAACTACAGCTTTCACTACCCCGATGCGCTCGATATGGAAAAAATGCAGGCCGCCTGCGACAAACTGATCGGCAAACATGACTTTATCGGGTTTTCTGCACTCAAAAAGTCAAAGAAATCGACGATCCGCACACTCGACAGCATCACCATTGAAACAGACGGCAACCTGATACACTTTACCTTTAAAGGAAAAAGCTTCCTGCACAAAATGGTCCGCATCCTTACCGGCACGATTTTAGAAATCGGCAGCGGTACGCTAGATTTGGATAGTATTGATGAGGTGTTTGAGAGTGGCGTAAGAAGTGAGGCTGGTCTGACCGTCCCTGCCCAAGGACTGTTTTTGGATGAAGTGAGTTATGACTGATCTTCTATCAATTTTGAGTAAGTGAGGAGAAGAGGATTTAAATGGAATGTAAAACCAGAAATAAAATCGTGCAGCTACTGTTCATCTCAATGTTTTCTCTCATCCTGCTAACCGGCTGCCGGTCGAATGATTTATTTGGCGATGATGCAGAGAACGTTGCTGCTATAGAAGTCAGAGAGTACGTTTCTGACGAACTGGTCACGACAATCACTGATACTTCCTTTATCGAATCCCTGGTTCAGGAACTGGAGTCTGCCAATTCGGCTTCAACTGCAAATTTGGATATTCCCAATCCAGACTACCGGCTATTATTTATGGACAGTGACAACATGGTTATTCAAGACATCGGCTATTACACTGAGAAGAAAGACTATGGTGTGGTTGGCCGCTACCTTACCTCTGATCTGCACCTTGCAGTAACCACAGAGCTGCCGATAGAGGAAGGTGAATAAAGATGAAAAGCTGTCTTTTAAACATAAAGTATATCTATTTGTTGGAATTCTGGTCCTTTCGTCACTTATAGTAGATGGCTTTAATCTAATTGAACTAAACCGCTATAATGGCTTGATGGCTATTCTGTTGCTGACTATGCTTTTTTCCAGTGTTCAGTACTACGCCGCAAAAAAAGGCTTGGATACGTTGTTGAGCATCAATAGGTATTACCAGATACGAAAACTGTGGAATAAAGAAAAGCAGTTTGATTGGGAAACAGTCAGAGAAAAGGAATTGAAGTGGACTCCTGCACTTTTCGGACTGTCTCTTGCTCAGTTAGCCATACTTATCTTTACAGGCGATACATACACCACCGCTTTGATCGCTATCTGGGCAATCTTTTTATTCAGCTACACCTTTCATACTCGCCCATTGAAAAAACAGCAGTAAACACATGGAGGTGTTAAAAATGAAAAATCTGAAAGAGTTAAGCTATTCATCCAAAAAGTTGATAGAGGTCATTTTAGACTTAATTGGAACGGTTATAGCTTCAATTTTTTAGTCTTACCTTTAGTCATTTTAATGTATAAAGTCGACTGGTACATAAAACTGAGAATAGCGTTTTATAATGAGTATGAGATTTTCCAATAATACTTAAATAAAAAATATTATTTAACATCAGAAAAAAGGGGTATGTAGTTATCTATAGTGACCCCCAACAGTTAGAATTTTTAGGTCAACTTTTGGGGATCGGCT
>RECC01000052.1 GCA_007692455.1 Alkalibacterium sp.
GAGTTAGTGGAAAGAAGCGGGATAGTATGAACTGGCGAGCAGCCAGCAAGGTGAGTTAGTGAAAAGAAGCGGGATAGCATGAACTGAAGAGCAACAATCAAGACGAGTTAGTAGAATCAAAAGGACGAGACTCATCCGAGTCTCCAAAACAACCGAAAAAAAAGGTTAGAAACTCGAAGCGAGTTTCTACTACTATAATAAGGAAAAAAAGCAGAGAGCGCGGGCTCTCTGCTTTTTTTCCTTATGAAATTCTATTATCTGTTGTTTCGCTGCTGCTTACCGGCGTTGCGGGAATTTCGGCCGCTTTTTTGTTCAAATGGACTGTTAGTCTGACGTCGGTCTCTTGCAGAAGGGGCTTGAGTAGCGCGCTTCCCTTTTGCAGGACTCTCTTCAGCATCAATTGTTTTGCGTTCGCGTTTCTTACGCTCAACGACTTTTTTATCGCCATGTTTTTCTTTCATTTCTTTTTCCAACTTAGGCTTGTAGTACAAGTTAGTAATCAGAGACTGACCAATGGCAACAAAACCACCGGCGAACCAGTAAAGTGTCAATCCAGCAGGACCACTGATAGAGAACATCAGAATCATAACCGGATTCATCATCATCATTGTACTGGACTGTTTTCTCTGTTCTTCCGGCATACCGGCCATCATAACTTTAGTTTGAAGATAGTAGACTGCACCAGTCAGTAATGCCAGAAGAATACTTCGTTCACCCAACTGAATACCTAACCAAGTTGCTTCCTGAATGGATTCGGACATTCGAATCGCTTGAAACATTGCAGTGAACACGGGCATCTGAATGAGAAGCGGTAGACATCCTGCGAGACCACCAAGAGCGTTAACGTTATTTTCACGGTAAACTTCCATTAATTCCTTCTGCAGTTCCTGTTTTTCCTGAGAGTCATTAGATTCCTTCATTTCAGCCTGAATTTCATCGGCTACAGGTTTGACAACAGCCATTTTAGTCTGCTGTTCCATGGAGGTGCGCTGCTGCTTAATGGATAACGGCAGAATCAGAATACGGACAATAATCGTAATGGCGATAATCGCAAGACCGTAGTTTCCTCCAAAAACATTTGCCAGTATTTCAATGAAAGACTGAGTAGGCAGTACGAGGTAATCATATAAAAATTGTGAGAAGCCGCCTGTTGGGGTACCACTTTGGTCAACACGCATACATCCGGATAAGAATAAGACGATGGAAAGCATTCCACCTGAGAGTAACCATTTTTTAGTTCTGTTTTTCAAATCAATTCATCCCTTAATTGTAAGTTAGTAGCATAGTCAACGAATTCAACACGCTATTGAACACTATACAATAAAGGAAGCTATAATTCAATTGGCTTGGGAAAAATTAGATTTTTCTTCAATGTTTTTGTCATAAGTGACGACAACTTTGTCCACTTCTGCTGACGGGCTTGGTCCTTTTCTTAAAGCTTCAATAAATTGAGACAGCTTTTCTTCAGGTCCGACTGCTTCAACATATACCGTGCCATCGCTTTCGTTGCGCACAATACCGCCTACTCCCAACTCGTCTGCTGCCTGCTTAGTCGTAAAGCGGAAGCCGACGCCCTGTACGCGACCGGACACTGTTGCACGAAACTTCTGCGTGTCACTGTCTTCGAATGGCTCGTTAGTATAAATGACTTCTCCACTTGATTGTCTGTTTTGTCCTTTTTTGAAGAATTCCTCAAATAATGATCCCATTATTTAACCCTCCTGTTTTTTTCTTACCTTTAGTTTACTTCTTTAGACTTTACGAGGTCAAAGGAAAAGCTGTGTGCTGACTAATTTTAAGCAGTTGAAAAAAGTCTAGACACACTCTTTTTATAAAAAGGATAGTCCGGTGTTCTCTACCGAAAAAGGGCCATTCGTGCTATAATGACACAGAATTAACAGGAAGGAGAAATGAAATGGCAAGAGCAAAAAAACGAGGACGACCTAAGAAAAAAACGCACAAGGTCGCCCCAGAATTAATTGGATTTATACTTTTTTTCTTCAGCCTGCTGGTACTGGGATCATTCGGATTCCTAGGGAGGTTTTTAACAAACGTATTCAGATTGTTTGTCGGAGAAACTTATGCATTATTAGCTATTATATTATTGGCAGCAGGAGTTTACTTAATATTAAAAGGGGAGTGGCCTAGTTTCAAAGGTCCCCGAACAAGAGGATCGGCACTGCTTTATACGGCATGGCTGGTATTTGTCCATTCCAGATGGGTATTGCCTATGCTATCGGATACCACTAACAGTGTTTCGGCCACATGGCAGGCTTTATGGCCTCAGTTTGTGAACAACAGTATAGCGGGAAATATTGGTGGAGGAATGATAGGCGCAATCTTCTTTGCAGTAAGCTATTTCCTTTTTGCCATGGCAGGCACGTATATTATGATTGTTGCCTTAGTCTTTTTCGGCATCATGACAGTCTTTGAGTTGTCATACCGCAATTTATTCGAAAGAATTCGACTGGCTTTGAAGTCGCTGATTAGTTGGTTTAATACAAAGCTGAAATCCTTATTTGCCAAGCAGAAAGAAAAGCGAAAAAATAAGAAGAAAGCTAAAAAAGCCGAGAAACCTAAGAATAAACCATCCAAAAAGCAGCAGACCGAAACTGCTCCAAAAGAAGAACAGGTGGATGAAGACAGTAGTCTAGAGGGAGAACAGACTGCTCTGGAAATAGAGGGCTACCAGCAGATTCAGGAAAATAAAGCTGCTGCAGGGGCACCTGAAGAAGTACAGGCTGACCACTCAACTCCTAAGCAATCTGATTCTGAAGACTCTAACGCAGAAGAGGATGCCGGACCGGTTGAATTTGAGATTGGAGAAGAAGAGAATGAAGCCTATAAACTTCCGCCAGTCTCTCTATTAAATCAGATAGAAGCAGTTGACCAGTCTGACGAGTACGGTATTATTCAGAAAAATGTAAAAAAACTGGAAGAAACCTTTGAAAGCTTCGGCGTCAATGCGAAAGTGACAAAAGCTAATTTGGGTCCAGCCGTAACAAAATACGAAATCCAGCCGGCAACGGGTGTGAAGGTAAGTAAGATTGTCGGTTTGTCAGATGATCTGGCACTTGCACTGGCTGCCAAGGATATTCGTATGGAAGCACCTATTCCAGGAAAAGCAGTTATCGGAATAGAAGTACCGAATTCCGAAGTCAGCACAGTCTCCTTTAGAGACATTATTGAAGGACAAGTGAAAAACAAGGAGAAACTGCTTGAAGTCCCACTAGGTCGCGATATTGCCGGTAATGTGACCATGGCTGATCTGGCTAAAATGCCCCATCTTCTGGTTGCGGGAGCGACGGGGTCCGGTAAATCGGTGGCAATTAACGGAGTCATCACCAGTCTTTTAATGAAAGCCAAACCGAATGAACTCAAATTAATGATGATTGATCCGAAAATGGTTGAGCTGAACATGTACAACGGGATTCCGCACCTGTTGACACCCGTTGTGACCAATCCTAAAAAAGCGGCCCAGGCACTGCAGAAAGTGGTTCAGGAAATGGAACGGCGCTATGAACTCTTTGCGGCCAGCGGGTCTCGTAATATGGAAGGTTATAATGCCTTTGTGAAAAGAAAGAATGCTGAATCCGATGAGGGTCTGCTGCCTCTTCCATATATAGTTGTCATAGTAGACGAGCTGGCAGATTTGATGATGGTAGCGTCAAACGAAGTGGAAGATGCCATCATCAGACTAGCTCAGATGGCTCGTGCGGCCGGCATTCATATGATTCTGGCGACACAAAGGCCGAGTGTCGATGTCATTACCGGAATCATCAAGGCGAATGTCCCGTCACGTATTGCTTTTGCCGTTTCAAGTGGAACGGACTCCCGTACAATTCTCGACAGCAACGGTGCAGAAAAGTTGCTCGGCCGTGGAGACATGCTCTTCAGACCGATGGGCGCAAACAAAGCGACTCGAGTGCAGGGCGCATTTATTTCGGACGAAGAAGTGGAAGCAGTTGTCAGCTTTGTTAAAGATCAGCAGGAAGCTAATTATGTGGAAGAAATGATTCCAAAAGATGAACCGCAGAAGAAAGCTGCAGACTCAGAAGATGAACTTTACGATGAAGCCGTCGCGCTTGTCGTTGAGATGCAGACTGCCAGTATTTCACTCCTGCAAAGACGTTTTCGGATTGGATATAACCGGGCTGCCCGGATTGTTGATGAGATGGAAATTAACGGGGTAGTCGGTCCGTCTGAGGGGTCAAAACCAAGAGAAGTGCTTGTTTCCGAGGATTTAACCGGAGAAGATGAAATGGAAGTAAATCAGGAAAGTTAAAAATACCCTAAGATGAGAGTAATCTAATTATATTGGCAATCAATTTCTAACTTTTCTTTTTATTACAATAGTGTTACTATAACCTTGAAAGGACTGACTGATAGCGTAATCATATTGACCTGCCTATTAAATCTATATGAGAACCTTTCGGTCAGTCCGACGCAATAAAACTATATAGGGGGAATAATTCATGACCATGTTAAAATTAAGAGCAATGCTCGCTTTAGGTACATCTGCTTTTGTATTGGCTGCTTGTCAAGGTGAAGATGCCGGAGACACAACTGAAACAATCGAAGACGATACAGAAGAAACAACAGATAACGGAGAAGATACTGCCGAAGAAAATGGTGAAGATACAGAAGATATTGACTTCAGTATCGCAATGATTACTGACGAAGGCGGAGTAGATGACCGTTCCTTTAACCAGTCTGCATGGGAAGGCATGAACGAATGGGCTGACAGTCATGGATTGAGCAATGACCACATCAACTACTACCAGTCAGACGACGCTCAGGACTTTATACCTAACTTGAACCAGGCTATTGCTGAAGATTATGACATTATTTATGGTATTGGTTTTGCACTTCTAGATGCGATCAGCGATGTGGCTGAACAGAATCCTGATATGCAATTCGGAATTGTTGATGAAATTGTTGAAATGGACAACGTTGTATCATTGACATTCCGTGACCATGAAGCTGCTTTCCTAGCAGGAGTTGCTGCAGCTGAAACAACTGAAACAGGCCGTGTCGGCTTTATCGGTGGGATTTCAGGAACAGTTATCGACCGCTTTGAAGCTGGATTCAGAGCAGGTGTCGCTCATGTCGACGAAGATATTACTGTAGACATTGACTATGCTGGTTCATTTACAGATGCAAGTATCGGTCAGCAGATTGCTGCTGTTATGTATTCTAATGGTGCCGACATTGTTTATCACGCTGCTGGAGCAGTTGGTAACGGAGTATTTACTGAAGCACGTAACCGTCTTGAATCAGATCCTGATGATGAGATTTGGGTAATCGGTGTTGACCGTGACCAGGAAGAAGAAGGAAACTGGGACGATGGAAACTTCACTTTAACATCAACATTGAAAGGTGTAGGCGCATCAATCGAGAGTTCTGCAAACCTTGCAATGGATGAAGGATTCCCTGGTGGAGAAAACATCGCATACGGACTTGAAGAAGAAGGTGTCGATTTGACACGCGGAAACTTGTCTGATGAAGTATGGGACGCTGTTGAAGAAGCACGTCAAGGTATTCTTGATGGCGACATCACAGTTCCAGAAGCACCTGACGAACTATAAGACAAACAAATAAGTTTGAGATATACTTGAATAGGCACAAGTGAATTGAATAAAGCGCTGGTCTCTGGGCTGGCGCTTTTTTCTCATTTTTTTTATTTACCAAGGGTTAACTTTTAATAAAATTATTAACGAGGATTTATTTAACTGCAATTTACCAATGTACTTCAGTAATGTATAATGATTAAATAACTGACACTATCAAACGAATGAAAATGAAGGAGGGATCGGTCATGTCTGAGACAAACAAGGTTATTGAAATGAAAGGCATTACAAAAAAATTCGGCAACTTCAAAGCGAATGACAACATTCATTTAGACCTTAAAAAGGGCGAAATTCACGCGTTGTTAGGAGAAAATGGTGCCGGAAAATCAACCTTGATGAATATTTTGTCTGGATTACTGGAACCGACAGAAGGAGAAATATGGGTGAACGGAGAGAAAGTCTCTATTTCATCTCCAGATGTAGCGAACCAGTTGGGTATAGGAATGGTGCACCAGCACTTTATGCTGGTAGATAAATTTACCGTAACTGAAAATATAATTTTGGGTAAAGAAAAACATAAATTTGGCTTCATGGACCAGGCAACTTCCCAGAAAGATGTTAAAGAACTGTCTGACCAGTATGGATTGCGTGTAGATCCAAAAGCACGTATTTCAGATATATCTGTAGGTATGCAGCAGCGTGCTGAGATTCTAAAAACCCTTTACCGTGGAGCAGACATCCTGATTTTTGATGAACCGACAGGTGTGCTGACGCCGCAGGAAATCGAAGAACTGATGGAAATCATGAATGCACTTGTTAAAGAAGGCAAGTCAATTATATTAATCACACACAAATTGGATGAAATCAAGAAGGTTGCTGACCGTTGTACAGTTATTCGTAGAGGTAAGAGTATCGATACAGTAGATGTTGCTACTACCTCACAACAGGAACTGGCAGATATGATGGTTGGGCGTTCAGTTTCCTTCAAAGTTGACAAAAAGCCTGCTGATCCGAAAGAGCCGGTTCTTGAAATTAAGAATCTTACAGTAAAGGAAGCTAGAGGTTATGATGCGGTCAAGGCAATTGACTTGGACGTTAAAGCTGGAGAAATACTTGGTATAGCTGGGGTTGATGGTAACGGACAATCTGAGCTGATTCAAGCCATCACTGGTCTGACAAAAGTAGACTCCGGAAGCATCAAATTGGATGGTAAAGACATTACCAACAAAAAACCACGAAAGATTACTGAAACTGGTCTGGGCCATATCCCTGAAGACAGACAGCGTTATGGATTGGTTCTTCAGATGAAACTGGAAGAAAACATGTCACTTCAGACATATTACCAGAAACCGTTCAGCAACCATGGCTTCCTCAATCATAAAGAAATCAAGGAACATGCAAAGCAGTTGATTGAAGAGTTTGATGTGCGTACATCAAGTGAAGAAAATACAGCTTCCTCCTTATCCGGTGGTAACCAGCAAAAAGCGATTATTGCCCGGGAAATTTACCGTAATCCGGCACTTTTAATTGCAGCTCAGCCTACTCGAGGTCTGGACGTTGGAGCAATTGAATACATCCACAAGCGTTTGATTGAACAGCGTGATCACGGCAAAGGTGTACTCTTGATGAGTTATGAGCTGGACGAGGTTATGAATGTATCTGACCGAATCGCAGTAATGTACGATGGAAACATCATTGCCATCGTAAATGCTGATGAAACAAACGAGAAAGAACTGGGTCTCTTGATGGCGGGTGTTCCTTTAGAAAAGGCACATGAGCAAGTGACTGAAACGGAAGGAAAGGAGAGGGAGACCGTTGCTAACGAAAAATAATGAGAAATTGTATAACTTTCTTGTACCGATTTTATCCATTGTTTTAGGATTTATATTTGGTGCAATCCTGATGCTGTTTTTTGGATACAACCCGATATTAGCCTACCAGGCTATGTTTAATGGGGTGCTCGCCAATCCCTTCTTCTTTGGAGAAGCGATGAGACAGGCAACCGTTCTGACCTTTACTGGTCTTGGATTTGCAATAGCCTTTAAAGCCGGTTTCTTTAATATAGGAGTAGCCGGTCAAGTACTTGTTGGTTGGGTGACTTCAATATGGGTTGCTCTGGCATTCCCCGATCTTCCAAGAATTCTTCTATTAACATTAAGTCTGACAGCTGCCCTTCTAGTTGGAGCTGTCTGGGCAGGAATAGCCGGTGTATTAAGAGCTTACTTTGGAACAAACGAAGTTATTGTAACCATTATGCTGAATTATATCGCCCTTTATCTTACCAATTATCTTATCAGAAATGTCATTTCGACAGGTGGAAATACCACCGAACGAGTCGGACCTAATGCGAGTTTACGGGTGGACTGGCTCACCCAGCTGACTCAAGGTTCAAGGTTGAATGCTGGACTGTTTATTGCCATAATCGTTGTAGCACTCTACTGGGTATTCATGACTCAGACTACAGCTGGATTTGAAGTCAGAGCTGTAGGGCTTAACCGCTTTGCTTCGACTTATGCCGGGATGAGCGCTCCGAGAAATATCATTCTTTCGATGTTTTTGAGTGGCGCACTGGCAGGTCTTGGTGGAGCCATTCATGGCCTCGGTACATTCGGAAACATATTCACACAGAGTGGACTGCCGGGTGTTGGCTTCAATGGTATCGCCGTAGCGCTTCTCGGGCTGGGTAATCCGGTCGGAATATTCTTCTCAGCAATACTATTTGGGGTGCTGGATGTCGGATCAGGCTTCCTGCCTAACCGAGCAGGTGTACCAGATGAAATGGCAGAAATCGTTATTGCCGCGATTATTTTCTTTGTCGGGGCAAATTATCTGATTCGTTTCCTTTTTGAAAAAGTAAAAACTAAAAAAACAGCGACAGAAGGAGGAGAATAGCATGGATATCATTCGCTTAATGCAACTCATCGTGTCCAGCTCACTGACATTTGCTGCTCCCCTGATATTGACAGCAATTGGAGGCACCTTCTCTGAGCGTGGTGGAGTTGTCAACATTGGACTTGAAGGTATCATGGTTATGGGTGCGTTCATGTCAGCTATATTCAATATTCAATTTGTAGGCACATTCGGGACGATGACCCCTTGGGTGGGCATGCTGGCCGGTGGCGTTATCGGGCTGCTGTTCTCTATTATCCATGCGGTAGCAACAGTTAACCTTAGAGCGGATCACATTGTTTCTGGTACCGTCATTAACCTGGCAGCACCGGCACTGGCTGTGTTTCTGACTCGAGCGTTGTTTGGAGCAGCTCAGACTGGTCCACTTCCTAGAGCTTTCGGACGAACCAATATTTTCCTGCTTCACCGTATCCCTGTTATCGGACCGATTTTCTTCCGTAACACATCCGGTCCTGCGTTCTTTGGAATATTGGTTGCAATCATTTCCTGGTTCATACTGTTCAAAACCCGCTTTGGTCTAAGATTGCGTTCAGTCGGTGAAAATCCGCATGCAGCTGAGACTTTAGGCATCAAGGTTTATACAATGAAGTATGCTGGCGTACTGATTTCCGGTTTTCTAGGTGGAATGGGTGGAGCCATTCAGTCACAGGCAATCCACAACGAGTTCGGTATTCTAACAGTTGCCGGGCAAGGATTTATCGCCATGGCAGCCATGATTTTTGGTAAATGGAACCCGCTTGGAGCCATGGGTGCTGCAATATTCTTTGGTTTCGCACAAAGTCTGGC
Source organism: Alkalibacterium sp. (assembly GCA_007692455.1). GTDB lineage: Bacteria > Bacillota > Bacilli > Lactobacillales > Carnobacteriaceae_A > Alkalibacterium. The sequence continues at coordinate 9,267 of RECC01000052.1, forward strand.
ACGTGTCGGTAACTCTATTCCGGTAATACAGGATATTCCCGGTGTATGGCTGCAGATACTGCCGTACCTCTTGACCATTTTAGTTCTGGTCGGAGTCATCGGTCGTGCTGAAGCACCAGCTGCTATTGGGAAAACGTATATTAAATCTAAATAAGCATGTTAAAAGGCAGTCTCAATTCGAGACTGCCTTTTCATTTTGCATTAATTTAAACAAGTTTTTGAACCTACTTCTTCTCAATAGCGATTAAAAAGGGAGGGGTGTTTTTTTGGTTTATGAAGCCGTAACGCAAGACATTAAACTCTTTTTGAGGCAGTTGGCTGACACAGTCACTGACTGCATCTTTTTCTTCTTTGCCTCCCTCATGGCCGTGATAAATCATCAGAAGGATAAGACCACCTTTTTTTAAAAGAGGGAGCGAACTTTTTATGGCACTCACTGTTGTTTCCGGTGTAGTAATAATAGATTTGTCACCGGAAGGAAGATATCCCAAATTGAAAACAACTGCACTGACGGATGAGTCTGCGAGCGGCAAGTCTGAAATGTGTTCATGACCTTTAAGCATGAGCTCGATTGGCTTTGTCAATTTAGCTTTCTCAAGCTTCAGTTTTGCAGATTCAATTGCCTGTTCCTGAATATCATAGCCGTACACTTTCCCTTCAGATTGTACAAGGCTGGCTAGTTTTAACGTGTCGTGTCCATTTCCGACTGTCGCATCAATGACAGTGTCTCCATTTTTTACAGTTTGTTCAAGTAAAGTATGAGAAAATTGCAAGGGATTTTGCAGCATATGTCATGTCCTTTCTTCCAGTAATTTAGTTTTGATTGGGGTAGATTGCTCAATTAAATATTACAATAAGTTTACAAAGTGAAAATAGTCATAATAATCGTTCCGATTCATCCATCCTCAGGGTATAATATAGTATCACAATAAGAAGCATTCCCGAGAGGAGCAAAACGAATATGATAAATAAAACACCGTTATCTCCCAGATCACTACAGTTGAAAAAAACCGTGCCCTTGTCTACTGGAATATTAACCAGTCTGATAGCATTCAGTGCTTTAACCAGTGCAGTGGAAGCTCAGGAATTGAATTTGAATAAAGAAGAATTATTGGATTTATATGAACAGTATACAGCCTTAAACTTCACTAATGAAGAAAAAGATGAAGTCCCACATCTTGAAAGCAGTGAAGAAAGTAATCATTCAGAAACTCAAGAGGCTGAACAAACTGAACTGACAGAGGAAATGGAATTTATAAGAGCTCAGTTAGTCAGCATGATAAAACTCGCCGGTGGAGAAGAGATACTGGAACAATTACATAATGACCAGTTATCGGTTGAACAGCTAGATACCATTTTTAATGCACTAATTGAAAAACAATTAAATGTCCCAAGTGGTGAACTTGAACCAACCGAAACAGATTACATTGATGAAGAAGAAATAGAAGAAGAATCGGACTCTCTAGAAGCACTTTCATATGAGACTAGTTCTGAAGAAGAGTCTATGGTTATGGAAAGCACTGATAAGGTTGAGGACCCTGATCAGGATTCTTCCAGCGATGATGGTGATGACGAAAATGATGAAGTAGCTGAACCGGAAGAAATGGAAGAAATTCAGGAAGAGACAGAAACCGAACCAGAAGAAAAACCAGAACCAAAACCGGAAGTGAAGGAAGAACCTCAGCCTGAAGTAAAACCAGAACCAA
>RECC01000058.1 GCA_007692455.1 Alkalibacterium sp.
ATCTCTACGCAGAGCCTTTCCACTTATATGTTTAGTCGTTCGGATTCATCTTCATTGAGGCTTCTTCTTCGTCGTCCATGTTGTCTTCATCGAGTTTGAAGTCGTCATCATCTGACAGGTAATTGTCTTTCAGTGCCTCATCAACGTGCTCTTTAGGAATCGCCTGATCGTGATCAGGTTCAAGAGGGGTATCTTTAACGTCGCCCAGTTTTTCATCGTCATAAACGGCGTGACTGGCTCTGGCCGGATCCACTACTATGTCCTGCTCTTTTTCTGCTTCGCTCATAGCCAGGTCTCTTTCGATTTCTTCGATGGTCTGGCTCAACTTGGCCTGCTTGGCATCCAGTTTAGCCTGTTCGGATTCCAGTTCTCTTTCCGCTTCCATATAAGAAGCTTTGAAATCATCGACCAGTTCGTGGGCCTTTTCTTCTCCAGTATCTTTCATTTTGTGTGCTTCTTCTTTTAAATCTTCTCTAAATGCTTTTCCGTCTTTAGGTGCAAACAGTAAAGCGGTGAATGCTGAAGCAGCACTCATTAGTACGGCTTTCGTTAGACTTACTTTTGGCATATTCTTCTCCTACCTTTCGACTAATTGATGATTGACTACAGCGGGTAAATCTGAAAATTCCTTGTCACGCTTACGCTGTTTCTGCTTCTCCATTGTTTTATTGAAGGCAAGTTTGAACGTTTTCGCCAGACGCGGTCCGTCGGTACGAAGTTCGTTCAGGGTATTTTCAGCGGCCCCTTTAGAATACTCATTTCCATGTTCCTTCAGAAATTGCAGTGAGTGAGACAGACTTTCGGCATAGTGCTGAAAATCATCAAAGCGCTGCAGTTTCATTTCTGAAATATTTTGTGTATACTCCACTCGAGCCATGATATGATCCACTTTTTTCTGAATGGCTTCTGCTTCATTAGTAAAGTGTTCGACATGACCTTCTACTACTTTTTGTGTTTCTTCAATATTTTTAAGCGTAGGCTTCATTTTTTTCATAGCCAGAAAGCCCATAACGATTAAAATAATGAGAGAAACCCCAAGAATAATGAGTGAAACAATATAACCCAATTCCATATTGCCCCTCCTTTTATAGATGATTCAAATCATTAGCGTTTATATAATTAGAATACCACGAAGGCGGGGGAAGACCAACCAAAACGCTATGACCGAAAGAGATTGCTTGAAACGGCTTTAATTGTTAGAATAAAAGCATCTATAAGGAGTTTTACTTAAAAGGAGAAAAAGATGAGTAATCAATCAGACGAGTTTGGAGTGCATGAGGAAAGTGGGAGTCAGTCAGCTGACTATTTTACTGTCTTTGCAGTAACAGATGGAGAGGTCATTTCAATTGAAGAGGTGCCCGATGATCTGTTTTCGCAGAGAATGATTGGTGACGGCTTTGCGATGATGCCTTCTTCAGAAGTGGTATATGCCCCGGTAAGCGGGAAATTGATTGAAGTGGCTGATGCGAAGCATGCCTATTACATTGAAACAGAAGAGGGCATAAAAGTACTGATTCATATTGGTATTGACACGCTTTTACTGAACGGCGAAGGGTTCGAGTCCTTTGTAAAAAAAGGCATGACGGTTGATAAAGGACAGAAACTGGCGAGATTTGACCGCCAGCTGTTTGAAGACAGAGGCTTTCATCCGGTTATCCCAGTTATCGTGCTGGAACATCCAACCGTTAAGTCACTGGAACTGCATTCAGACCGAAAGGCTGTCGCGAATGAAACAGTTGCATTGGTGGTTCATTTAGAAGAGTAAAATATAAGTAGTCATAAAAGAAATGCTGTCTAAAATTGAACCCGTCCATTGAGTAAGGTATAATCTAAAGGAACGGATTCACGCAATGAAGACAAGTAAACTGTTTCTGAGGAGGAACACTTTTGAAAAAAATACTAGTTGTTGACGATGAAAAACCGATTTCAGATATAGTGAAATTCAATCTGGAAAAAGAAGGCTTTGAGGTTATTACTGCATATGACGGAGAAGAAGCCGTTGAGAAAGTGGAAGCAGAAAATCCGGACCTGATTGTTCTGGACTTGATGCTGCCGAAAATGGACGGACTGGAAGTCTGCCGTGAAGTACGCAAGACAAGAGACACACCTATTATTATGGTAACAGCCAAAGATCAGGAAATTGACAAGGTGCTGGGACTTGAACTCGGTGCAGATGATTACGTGACTAAGCCGTTCTCCAATAGAGAACTGGTTGCGCGTGTGAAAGCCAATGTGAGACGTCAGTCTTCCTTGCAGAACACCGAACCTGTCAAAGAAGAAACAAATGACATTGAAGTGGGCGATTTAATCGTGCATCCGGATGCCTATATTGTATCTAAGCGTGGGGACAGCATTGAACTCACTCACCGCGAATTCGAGCTGCTTCATTATCTGGCCAGACACATCGGACAGGTCATGACACGTGAACACCTGCTTGAGACCGTTTGGGGATATGATTACTTTGGCGATGTCCGAACCGTCGATGTAACCGTCAGACGACTCCGTGAAAAAATCGAAGACAATCCAAGTCACCCGACATTTTTAGTAACCCGTCGAGGAGTAGGCTATTATCTGAGAAGTCCTGAACAACAGGAGAAGTAGTAATTTATGAAGAAAAAAATACGTTTTTACAATTCTATAAATACAAAGATTGTCTTTGTCATAGTACTCTTACTTGTATTCGCCCTGCAGTTAATCGGGGCGAATTTTATTACCCAGATAGAAAGACAGCTCGTCGCTAATTTCCAGGAGGATCGTCAGGTTCAGATGAACTTCCTGGAAAGTACCATTCTGCCTTTTTTGGAGCTTGAATCGAATGGGGAGGACAATGAAGTCGACCCCATACAGGAAATCAACAGTCTTCTGGCTGATTTTTCCGGAAACGGCATAACCGAGCTGCAAGTCGTGAATGAGGACTTGGTTGTTATTGGAACCAGCGACAGTACCCAGCAGAATATTGTGGGCCAGCTGTCGGATGATATGGATGTCAGACAGGCTCTGTTATCTGAATCAACGGTTCCCAGACAAGTCATTGATCCCGTCACGTCCAACAGACGCTGGAAAGTTGTCGAACCCGTCTATTCAAATCAGGAAGACGGACAGTTTCTGGGTGCCATTTTGATGGAAAGCAATATTGAAACTGTTTATAATCAGATTTCGCAAATCACGTGGATATTTCTGCAGTCCAGTGCGGTAGCTATTATTCTTTCATTAGTACTGGCCAATATGGTCTCACGTGCCTTGACGAAACCGATAAAGGAAATGCAGATTCAGACCCGTCAGATTGCTGACGGCGATTATTCAGGTACGCTTAAAGTATATGGCGAAGACGAACTGGGTCAGCTGGCTTCCCTTATCAACGATCTGTCTGACGATGTTGCGGAAGCACAGGAATCCATTGATGCTGAAAGACGCCGGTTGAACAGTGTCCTGACGCATATGACAGACGGCGTAGTCGCAACGGACAGACGAGGGAAAATCATCATCATCAATGATATGGCTCAGACGATGCTGAACCTGTCAGAGGAAGAAGCGACGGGAGAAAACCTGCTGAGCGTTCTGGATGTCGAAGAGGACATTACTCTACGTACCATTCTTGAAAAGCAGGAAGATTATCTGATTAATGCCACTAAAAAAGGCGTGCCGATTATTTTGAGAGCGTCGTTCTCCTTGATTCAGAGAGAATCAGGCTTCATCAGCGGAATCGTCTGTGTCCTGCATGACGTAACGGAACAGGAACGTATTGACGAAGAGCGTAAGCAGTTTGTATCGAACGTGTCGCACGAACTGAGAACGCCACTGACCAGCATGAGAAGTTACATTGAAGCACTGGCAGACGGCGCGTGGGAAGACCCTGAACTGGCTCCCCGTTTTCTGGCCGTGACGCAAAATGAGACAGACCGTATGATCCGGATGATTCAGGACTTGCTGCACTTGTCGCGCATTGATTCGGGCAAAAGCAATCTGGATCTTGAAATAGTGGACATGAACGAAATGGTCGATCACGTACTGAACCGCTTTGAAATGGTTATTCATTCTGCCGAGTATCAAGGGAAGAATTATCAGATCAAAAAAGATCTGCTTAAAGACGCCATTTTCGTGGAAGTGGATCCGGACCGCATGATTCAGGTGCTGGACAATATCATGAACAACGCGATTAAGTATTCACCGGATGGCGGGACCATCACCGGAAGAATGAAAGTGGATTCGGATTATGTGGTAATCAGTATCAGCGACCAGGGGATGGGAATTCCTCAGGCAGACCTGCATAAAATATTTTCCCGATTTTACCGTGTTGACCGAGCCCGTTCACGCGCCATGGGTGGAAGCGGCTTAGGTCTGGCCATTTCAAAAGAAGTGGTCGAACAGCATGGTGGACAAATTTGGGCGGAAAGTACAGAAGGACAAGGCACAACCTTTTACCTTTCCCTTCCGTATGTGCCATTCGAAGAGGAGGATGAGTGGGTATGAGCTGGTCCAGAATGAAACATGTTTTACTGACCGTATTGATTGGTCTCAGTCTGTTTCTGAGTTTTCAGTTATGGACAGCCGGCGGTCAGCTTCGTGAACCCACTTCTGGTGGAAGCGGCGCTGTACCGGCATCACTTGTTGACCGGACAATGACTGAAGTCTTTGCACCTAACCAGATTGTCTGGCATCGTTCTCTGAGTGATACAAAACTTGAAATAGACACACATGAGATGCATGACTGGATTGAAGAGCATTTTAGCAGCATGGAATTTGGAGCTGTGGCCAATCCACAGCGGGTCAGCAGAGAAGCCTATAGAGAAAATCTGTCATCAGGCGAATGGGTTGAATTCCTGTTCGGCGCACCGATTCCGTTCGGGCTGTTCGATGCGGCCTTTGATGACCTGCCAACCGACTATGAAAACCGGACTTTTACACGTTTATTCATGAACCGTGATAATCCGGAAGAAGTCGTGTTTTTCGACAGTACAAATGAACTGTACTATTCAGTAGAAGAATCCAGTTTTACCGAAGAAATTATTAATGATCTGCTCTACGGAGCAAACAATCAGTTTACTGAAGTCGAACCGGTTGAAGTGAGTCAGGACATCATCTACTTGCCGACAGAAGAGGTCGAAGTGGACTACCAGGATTATCTGGTCGAACGTCTGCCGAACAATCTGTATATCAACCAGTTCTTCACGGATACTTCTGAAGTGGATGCGAGACGGACAGGTCAGACACTCCGTTACATTGACCTGACAACAGAAGTGAGAATCAATGATGCCAACAATACACTGACCTATATCAGACAGCGGACAGACATGGGACAGATGACCTTCAGCGAACGGCTATCCAGCAGCTTTCAGGAACTCAGACAAATTGAGAACTGGACAGAAACTGTGCACTATGAGGGATTCACTCCGGCAACAAACGAAGTGATTTTTCAGCGGTACATTCAAGGACACCCTGTCTTCAGTCATCAGCAGCAGGAGTCAACTGTTCTCGTCACAGTAGTGGAGAGCGGGAGAACCAATCTGCGCCTGCCATTACGCGTTGTGCAGACACCACTGGCACTGACGGGAGAACGCACCAAAACACTGCCTAGCGGGACAGAAGTGGCTGAAGAGTTAACTGGAGTTGGCGACGGACTGGAAGCCATACAGAATATTCGATTAGGACTGACCTGGGTTCAAAGTGAAGAAGACAGTCGAGTGGTTTATTTCGAACCAAATTGGTATGTTCAGTCAGATGATATCTGGTATGAACTGAGCCGCTATATTCAACTGCAGGAGGAAGCACACAATGGACTTTAAAAAAATTGAGAACATCTTCCTGATTACTTTTTTACTGCTGAATATTTATCTGCTGATCAGCTATCTGAATCGAAGCGATCTTCAATACGCTTCGACAGCACCTGATCAAGTTAATTTACTGAGAGAAATGGAACAAATCGGCATTGAATTGCCGAACTTAACCGAAGAAGACAAGCAAGTATACTATGTTCAGGCGGATCGCAATAACTTACTGGAAGACAATGTCGATCAGCTGGAGAATCAGGCGGGGTCCATTGCCCAGGACGGCAGTCTGTATAACAGTATCCTGTCCGATCCTATTGAAATTGAAGGCACTCCAGAAGAAGGCTTTACTGATGGAGACTTTGAACGACTGGACGCATTCATGAACAGTTCAGCTGTCTTGTTTGGAGAAGAATACACTTTTTTACGCTATGATGAGGCTGAAAATCGCTTTGTCTATGCCCAGGAAGTAGACGGGATTCCGGTTGCGGACGGGACTTCTGAGATTTCCTTATTTTACGGCAGTGACGGCAACATTATTTCCTACCAGCAGAGTTATGCCGGACCCATGACCATTCAGGGAAGCGCGCTGGATATTATCACAGACCGCCAGGCAATTGAGACCTTGTTTCAGAACAACGAAATCAGCTCCAACTCCGTTGTGGGTCAGCCGATTCTATCTTATCAGCGAACATTATTCCTGGAAGACTTAAGCATGTATGGCCCGATATGGTATGTACCTGTGACGGATTCCAGCGGCGAACGTGTGCTGCGCGTCGATGCATTCGAGCGCTCCATTATTCAGGAACCAACCGAGCCGGTGATGCCGGTCGATCCTGATCTGGATGAAGATGACGATGAGGAGTAAATCCAACGGTATTGTGACGAGTTCCTGTAAACCTTGATTCTCACATCAGCCGTGTTGTAAGATAGACAAGGAGTAAGTGCAGGGAGAGGAATCGTTTCATGATGGATATAGAAACAGAACAGTCAGGATTAAACATAAGCGTACTGGCAAGCGGCAGTACGGGAAACATTACGTACGTTGAGTCCGATAAAATGAAAATACTGGTGGACTGCGGCTTCAGCGGTAAAAAAGCGATTGAACTGCTGCATAAAATCGACCGAAAACCGGAAGACCTGGATGCCATACTCGTTACTCATGAGCACAGCGACCACATTAAAGGTGTGGGCATACTGGCCCGCAAGTATAATCTGGACGTCTATGCGAATGAAAAAACGTGGCAGGCTATGGAACCGAAACTCGGTAAGCTGAAAACGGAACAGAAGCATCATTTTTCCATCGACAAGACGATGACGATGGGAGATATCGATATCTCCAGCTTTGGTGTGTCACACGATGCCATTGACCCGCAGTTTTATACCTTTCAAAAAGACAATAAACGGTTCGTCATGCTGACGGATACAGGCTACGTGAGTGACCGGATGCGCGATTACGTCAAAAACGCCGATGCCTATTTGTTTGAAAGCAACCATGATTTGAGCATGCTGCGCATGGGGAAATATCCCTGGTCATTGAAACAGCGCATCATTGGTGACAAAGGACACTTGTCTAACGAAGACGGCGCGCTGGCTTTGGCGGAAATAGTTGGTGACCGGACGAAACGCGTGTATCTGGGCCACTTGAGCCGCGAGAACAACGTGAAAGAGATTGCCTACGATACAGTGGAAGACATTCTCTTCAGGAAAGATACTGGTGTGAATCAGACATTTAAATTGTTTGATACGGATCCGGTAGAACCCTGCGGTTTGTTTACATTATAAAATTCATTGAGATTGATGAGGGAAGCCTGCGTGGCTGACCTTATCAGTCTTTTTTAATGAGAAAAAAAGAGGAAAGAAAAGACGTGTGGGCGTCTTTTCTGGGTAAACAGGTGCGGCTGGGACTGGAGTGGAGCGGTCCTGTTTTCATTTTCATATGTAAAGTCCGTTACAATACTGAAATAAAAGAAAATATGCTAAACTAAAGCTATAAAAAGCTTACTGTTTGTTCACTAAAAAAACATTATACAGTGCTATATTATTGAGTAACATGTTACAAATAGGAGGAATTTTAATGACTAAATTTAAATGGCAATCTTTACTTGCCCTAATTTTAACGTCTTCCATTTTAGCAGGATGTGATACCCTGACTCAGGATAATGATGATACGAATCAAAACGGAACAGTTGATGAAAATGGACAGGTCCAAATTTCAGAAATGCGTGTAGATGTCTCATCAGGTATCACCGATGCCGTGGATGCAGTAGATGAGGCGGTTGTGTCAGTCATCAATCTGCAGCGCATGGGAGACAGTCCGTGGGGCTGGTATGGGGAAACAGATGCAGGAGAACAGACCGAAGAAGACCTTCTGCAAGTCGGTACCGGAAGCGGGGCAGTATACAAAGTGGATGGCGAGACGGCCTATGTCTTCACCAATAACCACGTGATTGACGGCTCGGACGCCATAGAAGTCCTCTTTAAAGACGGCACCCGTGCAGAGGCGACCGTAATTGGCGCAGACATTTGGACGGATCTGGCTGTCATGACCATTGATGCATCAGATGTGTCTACAGTAGCTGAATTCGGAGACTCAGAGAACCTGACAGTCGGCGAACCGGCCATCGCTATCGGTTCACCATTGGGAACGAATTTCGCGTCATCAGTGACATCCGGTATCATTTCAGCTGTCGAACGGACGGTACCGGTCGATACCAATATGGACGGTGAAATGGACTGGGAAATGACAGCCATTCAGACCGATGCCGCCATCAACCCCGGGAATTCAGGTGGACCGCTGGTAAATATTGCCGGTCAGGTCATCGGCATCAATTCCATGAAAATTTCATCCTCGGTGATTGAAGGCATGGGCTTTGCAATTCCGAGTAATGATGCCGTCGATATTATCAATCAGCTGGAAGAGGATGGCGAAGTGATTCGTCCAATCCTCGGCGTGGGTATGGTCGACTTGTCCATGGTCTCCCCTCAGCAGCAGCAGTCTATTCTGAACCTGCCGGAGGACGTGGAAGGCGGTATTGTGGTCGCAGAAGTGGCATCGGGCAGTCCAGCCGAAGAAGCCGGCATTGAAGCCAATGACGTTATTGTATCTTTCAATGGTGTAGACGTTCAAAACGGGATTGAACTGAGACAGGAAATCTACGACACTGAAATAGGCGAAGAAGTGGAAGTTGAATTCTACCGAAACGGCGAACTGAGATCCACCACGATTACTATGAGAAGCAGTGAAGATATGATCATCTAAAAAGACAGTTACACACAGCTCATTTTTGGGCTGTGTGTTTTTTTGTGTGGAAAAGTGAGAAGCAGGGACTGTTAGAGTGGTGGCTTTTCTTTTGGAGCTGGAGGTAGCGGGACTTCGGTAGACTGGGGACAGTTAAGTTGGTGAGAGTGCCGAAGATGGTGGCTCTTCGGTCTACTCAAAATGCGTTGAAAGTTGAGCCTACCTAAAAGGCGTCTGCTTAGGTAAAGTGAGCGTGGATTTGGTCTTGAGTTAGCCGAAGTGGAGGGTACTTGAGTAAACTGGAGAGCTCTGCGGCTGGAGTTTACCGAAGATACAGTACCTTCAGCAAACTCGATAGTATAATGCATTTGAGTCTGCCTTAGCATGTGCCACTTAGGAAGGCTCAGTCAACTAGTGAGCTGGAGCTTACCCAAGGTGGGACCTCTTTGGCAGACTGAGCAGCAGGTTGTGAGTGAGTTTGCTTAAGTGGACCATAAAATAATACTTACTCTCCTAATATCGGCATCACTCATCTAGTCCTTATATAAATGCTATTAGGAAACGGTCAGGACTGACCGTTTTTCATTATTGTACTGCCTGGATTTGTCTGTATATGTAGATAATCCACAATTTGACAGACAGTTTAATGAATGAATCCACTAAATGGGGAAAAGTTGTGGGATAACTGTGTTCGGGTGTGGACAATCCACAGGTGGATACCGGAGTAACGGGATTTCTTGAAAATAGTTATACACAATAAATAAACAGGGTGTGTGTAACTAATTTTTGGATAACACTTATTATATTATTAAGGTTGATATAGTAGGGTTTTAAAGAAAATAAAGAGGCTAAAACAGTCTGTGGGTAACTGTGCATAACTAATGAGTAAACTATCTCTAAAAGACTGCTAAAATAGGTAGGCAAACAAAAAAGGGAACAGGGATTGTGGATATGTGGATAACTTTGTGTATAACTGTGGAAAGCACGTGGAAAACTCATCCATACACAGGTGGATAGCCTGTTATGCCACTGTTAATTATGTGGATAATGGTCTTTTAACTGTAGGCACCACCGTGAAGTATTGTTATACTTATCAGTAACAGCATAAATGAGTAAATGTATATAAGGAGTCGACTATGGATATCACAATCGTGTCAGTAGGAAAGTTGAAAGAGAAGTATCTGAAAAAAGGGATCGAAGAATACACCAAGCGACTGGGGGCGTACACTAAAATAAAAGTGGTGGAAGTGCCAGACGAAAAAGCTCCGGAGAACTTGAGCGAAGCCGAAATGGTTCAGGTCAAAGACAAGGAAGGCGAACGCATCCTGGCTAAAATACCGGAACAGGCTTATGTATTTGCGCTGGCTATC
>RECC01000047.1 GCA_007692455.1 Alkalibacterium sp.
AACATAACAGTCAGTATATCAGGTGAAAACCTGTGTATACTGACTGTTTTTAATTTATTCAGCTGATCGGTGCAGCGGCATGCTCATACAGCGTGGTCCGCCTCTTCCGCGTGATAATTCACTGGAAGGCACTTCAATAACTTTGATGCCATTTTCTCTGAGAAGCTGATTGGACACATAATTTCGATTATAGGTGACAACGACACCCGGCTTGACTGCCAGAGTATTCGAACCGTCATTCCACTGCTCTCTCGGTGCAGCAATCGGATCGCCGTTCCCACATGGAATCAGATTAATATCATCCACTTTCAGCACTGTTTTAAGGATTTCCGTTAAATCAGTATGATGAGATACTTTTAGCTGCCCGTCCAGTTTTGACGGTTCCAGCATGTATATAGACATCTTCTCATCCAAGTCCTGAATTTCAGGGTGAATGGTAAATGCATCTTTATCAACCATAGTGAATACGGTATCCAAGTGCATCATCGCTCTGACGTGCGGAATCTCAATAGCCAGAATTTTCTTGAAGCCATTCTGCTTACTGAATAAGGAATGTGCCAATTCTTCAATGGCCCGTCCAGATGTGCGCTGTGACACTCCGATGGCCAGCACTTCATCGCTCAATACAAGAATATCGCCGCCTTCAATGGATGTATCTGAATAACGGTCACGCCAGATTTTTAGCGCATCGCCTTTAAAGTCCGGATGATGCTTCGCAATAGTTTCCATAAACAGAGACTCCCGCTTACGAGCTTCGTAGGTCATCTGATTGATTGAAATGCCGCTCCCGATAGTGGAGGCAATATCTCTGGTGTAGTACAGATTAGGCATAGGATCCATTAAGAACAGGTCTTCTCCTTTGCGGTCTGCCAGCCAGGCCAGTGAGGAAGACTCTATGGACATTTCATCCGTACGTACACCCGCCATCATCTTCGCTACCATTTCCTCAGATTTGAGTGACTGGAAGTAGTCGGATAACTCCTTTTGGACATCTTTTACATGAATACCAGATTCTTTAATCATCTGATCGATCAGTTCCTTACGGCTTCCTTTGGCATCGAGTGCTTCCGCTGTCAGTTTCTCAAGGTAGAGAACTTCAGCACCATTATTTCTAAGTGCTTCAGCAAACGCATCGTGCTCTTCTTGAATAATCGGTAAGTAAGGAATATCATCAAAGAGCAGACCTTCCATTGTTGAAGGAATAAGATTCTCCACCTCTTTACCTGGTCGTTTAAGTAGTACTGATTTTAATGGATTGATTTCTGATTCAACATTAAATACGCGTGACATAGTAACCTCCTGTTAATAACTTAGTATAGTTATTTAAAATATAGTATAATTATTCATTTTGCTGCAAATAGAAAGAGAAAGCTGTGAACCTTCTCTCGCTTATTATTATAACTCTTCTTCTACAACAACGTCCGGTGTTTCTGTGTACTCTGGCGATTCTGTATACTCTGGTGCTGGAGCTACATTATCCGCTGTGCGTTCGTAGCGGATTGGTTCGTTGCGAATATCATTTTCAGTCAATTTCTGATCCAGCCAGATTTCCGTTTCCATCAATGCATCATCGATGGCTACCACGGCTTTATTTTTAGCATCTTGTGCTTTCAATCTCATATCTCTTTGAAATTCTTCTCCTGATTGAGGGGCAAACAGATAAGCTGCAGCCGTACCAACTAAGGCACCAAGAGTTAAACCCAGTCCAAATGTTTTCTTTGACATGTTATTTCCTCCTACTAGTTAAGTGATTTTTCAAGTGTTACCAGTTCGATACACGTACAAAGTGCCTCCATGGCAATTTCCAGATCATCCGGCTTCGCAAAGCTAGGTGCCAGACGAATACTGTTGTCTTTCGGATTGATACCATATGGATAAGCCGCATTGGCAGGCGTCAATTCAATTCCAATCTCTTTCATTTTTTCTACAATTTCAGTCGCACAGCCATCCTGAGTCGTCAGGTGGACAAAATAGCCACCATCGGGCTCTGTCCATTCGATGAAAGACTGACGTTCCCCATGGAAGTATGCAGAAAGGATTGCTTCAATCCAGTCAAATTTAGGTGCCAGAATTTCTGCATGCTTAGCCATGTGCTTTTCAATCGTTTCTTTGTCTTTCAAAAACAGGACGTGGCGCATCTGATTGAGTTTATCGAAACTGATGAGCTGCTTGCTGAAAGTTAACGCCAGCTCACTGATTCTTGCTTCAGACGCCCCTATCGCAGCGACTCCTGCTCCTGGAAGTGTCATTTTAGACGTGGAAACAAATTGAATGACACGGTCCGGATTGAGCTCTCGTTTAGCGGCTTCCAGAATATTTTTAGCCTGCTTTTTACTGTCTCTCAAATGATGAACAACATAGGCATTATCCCAGATAATAACGAAGTCATCTGCTGCTGTATGCATGCCAGCCAGCCGGTCTACGACATCATCCGAAACCGTTTCACCGGTCGGGTTATTGTATGTAGGGACGACAAACATTCCTTTGATAGACGGATCCTGAGACACCAGTTTTTCAACGGTCTCCATATCCGGTCCATTACCCGTAAGCTCGACAGGAATCATTTCGATTCCCATATGATCCAGCATAAACCAGTGACGGTCGTATCCCGGACTCGGACAGATAAACTTCACTTTCTCTTCTTTTATCCAAGGATTGGATGATGTAAACATTAAATGATTCAAGGTGGCGTACATCAGCTGAAGGCTCGAATTGCCTCCTACGAAAGTCTCTTCCACTTCTGTATCAAGAAGCAGACCAAACAGTTCTCTGGCCTCCTGAATACCGAACAGGCCACCGTAATTTCTGATGTCAAGTTCATCTTTACTATACCAGTTTTCAATCGGTGTTTCATTTATTAGGGCTTCCGACAATTTCAACTGTTCTGTAGACGGAATACCACGAGCAAGAGTCAAATCAAACGGGCGCTCTTTATACAGTTCATACTGTGCTCTGACTGTCTCCAGTCGGTTAGTCATATCTTCTGTAGTCATGTCAATCTCCTCTCGACTCAACTTAATGGAAAATTTTATGTGACGCTAAAAATAATTATACCGTATGTTGGTTTGGAATGAAAACGATTAGATAAATTGAAGCAGTTTAGTTTGCGGCGCTTTTCTGTTCAGCCATGATTTCTGTTAATTTCCGTACACATTCCTCATGATTGTGCGCTCTAGCCGGGCACTGGTAGCGACCAAAGAAAATCATCCGGTGGTGGGCAATACTCCAAAGCTCCTTAGGCAATTTTTTCATTAAAGCTTCTTCAACCTGCTTGACAGTGGCATTTTGAGGACAGATATCAAATTTCTTGCTGACGCGATCGACATGCGTATCGACGGCAATGGCGGGCTCGTCAAAGGCGACACTCATGACGACATTGGCTGTCTTCCGTCCCACACCGGCTAAACTTTCCAGTTCTTTATGCGTTTTCGGAACCTGGCTGTCGAAACGCTCAACCAAGTCAGTGGCACATTTTTTAATAAATTTCGCTTTGTTACGGTAAAGACCAATGGTTTTAATTTTATCCATGATTTCAGCGACATCAGCTTCGGCCATTTTTTCAGGTGTCGGATACGCTTCAAACAAGCGCGGTGTGACTTTGTTCACACCGACATCCGTTGTCTGGGCACTTAATATGACGGCAATAAGCAGCTCAAAGGCATTTTTATGCGTCAGTTCAGCTTTGGCATCCGGAAACATGACTCCCATGGCTTCAATTAACTGAGTTGTTTCTGCCGCTGATAATAGTTTTCTTCTTGGCAAATCAATTCATCCTTTGTTGGTGAGGTCATCTGTTTTTGGTAAAACGTCTTCTAAATTTTATGAAAACTAACTTATAATTAGCACTCTTTCAATCAAATTTATAAAACTGGACTGATGTGTGCAGCTTTTCTTATTTATCCAGCTTGTCTTTCAACCAGTTGTACATCGGGACAGGTTTTTCATTTGGATCAGATTTCTGGTCCAGTTCCTTGTCTGCCTGATTCTCTCTATGTCGTCTGGACTCTTTTTCCACCTGGTCTTTCGTGCGGATATTTTTCTTTTCCCATGAAAGCAGTATACGGTCGACATATTTCAAACTGTAGACCTGGCTCAAAACGGCTTCTCTCAGTGCGCATTCGATTAGCTCTGGTGCATAGTTGTCCTCATCGACCCACATGCTGATGGTCTGGATTTCCATGGCAGACAGACTTCTTCCAAATTCTTCTTCAAACCGGCGGTACACATCTTTCGCTGAGATAGTCTGCTGTTTCTCCTGAACGATTTTGTCTTCTTCTTCGAGGAGATAGGCCAGTTTTTCATACAGCAGGTCGAAGGAGAATTCGTCTACTGTCTTCCCTTCTTTATCCGAGCTCGTTTCAATTGCGATCAGTTTCTTGTTCATTAACTGATGGATGGCTTTGAAGGCTTCTTCTCTGGAAACATCCAGCCGGTCTGCCAGCAGCTGACTGTCCGGGAAGGTCTGGCCGTTATCCACCAGTGACAAGAGCTGAATCAGAACAACGAGATCTTTATCGTTCAAACCGAGAGACTTGTAGTAGATTAGTAAAATATTCGGAACGGATGTCTGTCCGGCTTTCATCCACTTATTTAATAGTTGTGACATGCGACTTTCTCCTTTGCTGCTTCTGTGTCTGGTTTTCATTGGTGTTAGCGTTGGTAGATGGCTTTTTTAGGCGTTATTGAGTTTTGACCGGTTACTCAGGTTTATACTATCGGCGAGTCATCGGTTAAGCTGAATTAACCCGCGACTCGGTAAAAATGAGTAAGCGAGTCACTGCTCAACTGCTTTTTAACCGGCAACTCACTCAGGTGAAAGCGGTCAGTTCAGGGTCTAAGTCCTGTTGACCCTGAACTCATCTCAAAAAGCAAAACGGGTGACCGGTTAACTGAACGTTATCCCCCTACTCAAATGACTGAAAAATGTGAGTGTATAGTCTAATCTGATTTGACCCTGAGCTCATATATATTCTTTTAACGAGTTCCCCTACAAGAGCTACTTTTGACAAAAAATCCTGCTTAATGACGACTCTATTTAAAAGAGGATTGGGAAACAGCCGCCCAACCCTCTTTTTATTTGTTTAATTATGGATAAATACGGTTGAGTAAACGAGGGAATGGAATCGCTTCTCTAATGTGTTCAGTTCCACTAATCCATGTAACGGTACGTTCCAGGCCTAATCCAAAGCCGGAATGCGGTACACTGCCGTATTTACGCAGGTCCAGATACCATTCGTATTCTTTAAGGTCCAGCTCGAATGCTTCCAGCTGTTTTTCCAGCGCATCGTAATCATCTTCACGCTGAGATCCGCCGATAATTTCGCCGTATCCTTCTGGAGCAATCATGTCGGCACAGAGAACAATGTCTTCACGTGTCGGATGAGGCTTCATGTAGAACGGTTTAATTGCTTTCGGGTAGTTAAGAATGAAAACAGGTTTGTCATACTGCTGGGCAATAAATGTTTCTTCCGGCGAACCGAAGTCAACTCCCCAAGTAATGTCAAAATCATTTTTATTCAATAATTCGACAGCTTCATCATAAGAAATGCGTGGGTATGGCAATTCAGTATACTTCTTCAGCAACTCTTTATCGCGACCTAAAACATCCAGTGCATCGTCACAGTTGTCCAGAACGCTTTGAACTAGATAAGCGACATACTGTTCCTGAACTTCCAAAGAATCATCCTGGTCCATGAATGCCATTTCCGGTTCAATCATCCAGAATTCAATCAGGTGACGACGGGTTTTAGATTTTTCTGCTCGGAAAGTCGGTCCAAAGGAGAAGACTTTTCCTAAAGCCATAGCGCCTGCTTCCATATAAAGCTGGCCACTTTGAGTCAGATAAGCTTCACGGTCAAAGTATTGCGTATGGAAGAGTTCAGTCGTGTTCTCTGCCGCACTCCCTGTCAGGATTGGGGGATCAATTTTCGTGAACCCTTCCTTGTTGTAAAACTCATAAGTTGCACGAATAATTTCGTTTCTGACCTTCATGATGGCGTGCTGCTTGGATGAGCGCAACCATAGATGACGGTTATCCATCAGGAACTCAGTGCCGTGTTCTTTCGGTGTAATTGGATAATCAACTGCTTCATGAATAATCTCAATTGATTCGATATGTATTTCATATCCGAATTTTGAACGTGTGTCTTCCTGTATCGTACCGGCAACCCAGACAGAACTTTCCTGTGTGACGTTTTTAGCGGTCTGGAAAACCTCTTCTTCCACTTCGCTCTTCACAACAACACCCTGGAAAAATGCTGAGCCATCACGAAGGTTCAGGAAGGCAATCTTTCCGCTTGAACGCTTGTTGGCAATCCATGCACCAATTTTAACTTTTTCGCCCACATGTTTATGCGAGTCTTTAATCTGAATCTTTTTCACACTAATAGTCCCCTTTATCTCAATTATATATTATCGATTGTTCGAATCCATTCGCCATTTCGAAGGTTGATGACATAATAGCCAAGGCGATCATTGTCATTTCGGTAACTAACTTCCCAGACTGGTGTGCCGTCGAGCATGCCGATTCGGGCATTTAAAATCTTCTGCGGCTGCCTCGCTTGTCTAGTCTGCTGAATGGCTTCCTGCTTGGAGATTGTCGATTCTGCTGAGAGGGTCAAAATTTGTCCACCCTGCTGCTGCACAATATAAATACGCTCTTCTCCGTCTTCATTTGTTCCTGTGATTGTAAAATAGGTTTCTTCTCCGTTAAACCAGAAAAATTCATCTACCTCACTCAAATTTGTCCGCTCAGCTACAAACGCAATGGTATCCGATTTGGCACGGGAATACGATTGTGTAGACTGACTATACAAATATACAGCGCCGACAATCAGCACGCTCATTACAATAACGAGCCCTATGACAAATTTTTTCACGTTACTCTCCTCATTTGTGTTCTTCTATTCAACTTCTCTAGTATAGCAAATGCCGACAGAGAAATAAATATCTCAACTCGTTTTCTATTGAATGTCCTTAACTGTCTGTGTCGAAAAACGACTGACTTTCTTCAATGATTCTCTCCAGTGGCAGTTCTTCAATCTTCAGGCCTTTAGGCAATGAATCAATAAAGGCAGATGAATAACTGGATTCAATCATGCGTCTGTCCAGTACAATCCAAATTCCTCTGTCTTTTTCCGACCGAATCAGGCGACCGATTCCCTGCTTGAACCGCATAACTGCTCGCGGAAGCAAATCATGGACAAAGGGATTGAAGCCTTTTTCTGAAAGCGCTCTGTGCCTGTTTTTAACCAGCGGCATGTCAGGCGAATCAAATGGCAGTCGGGTCAGTATAACCAGTCGGAGCTCATCTTCCGGAAAATCGACACCTTCCCAGAAACTGTCCGCACCGAGTACAACAACCTGGTCAGACTTTTTAACCTGCTTGGCAATTTTAACTGGTGTACCGGAAATATTTTGAGCCAGCAGCGTCTTGTTCTTCAGACGGCCTCTTCGCTTCAGGAGCGTATAAACCGCCTGAATAATTTCCTGGGACCGAAACAGCACAAGTGCGTTCTCATTGGTCTGCGTTAGAATCTGTTCAATTTGATTGGCCAGAACAGATACGTAAGCAGCCTTTTTGCTGTGGTTGATCTCGCTGCTTTCAACTGGCACAAAAATTCGTCCCTGCTGACTGAACTGGTAAGGCGAATCGTACTGACTGAACTCCACGTTTTTCAAACTAAGTGCCTGACTGATATAGGCCGGTGAATTATTTACAGAAAGTGTGCTGCTGGCCAGTACAAGGTGTTTGACTGCATTCAGCTGATTTAAGATAGTGACTTTGCTTTCCTGATTGAAACGGTAAAAGGTCAGTGTGCTTGTTGGATTTTTCGAATAAAAGCGTATACCTGTCTGGCTGCCTTTTTCATTCGAAAAGAACAGAGACTGCATCGCCTCAGTAATACCTTCAGCATGGTCAATCATGACCTGAAGTCGCATCAGCTCTCTTCTCGTGTCTTTGGACAAGGCATCCTGTTCGGCATCAAGCAATTGGGTCAGCTGACCGGCAACGTATCGGTATTCGTTAACTGCTGCCACGAGTCTTCGGGTATCTTTTTTCAGCTGCATCGGCAGTGTATTCAAGTCAATCGGCTTTTCTTTCCACTCAATGACTGATTTATCGTAGTCATTAAAGGACATGAGCCAGCTGATCCAGTACAGACTCCACTCTTCCCATTCCTCCAGAAGAACCTGAGAAACGGATTCCAGTGTATTCAGCTGATACTCTTTAATTTTAGAGTCTTTTAAATCAGCCAAAACAAACAAAAGTGATTCTTCTTTTTCACTCGTCCCTAGGCGTTTCAGGTCACGTGTCAGAGAACTTACTCTTAAATTGAGCGTGGCACTCTGTTCGATGACATCCGGGAAGTGATGCGCTTCATCGAGTATGACATTATTCAGTTCAAAGGGTGGCTGTTCTTTCAAGCCGTTTGCTACAAGGTAAGCATGGTTCGTCACAATTATAGATGAGGACGCAAGTTTTTCTTCCCGACGTTTAATGAAATCAATCGGTTCAAATTCAGGTAAAGGATGCAGTTTAGGCGTCGGCTTGATCTCCTGCCAAAATGGGTGGGGTGTTTTAGGACCGACACCAATTTCTTCCAAATCCCCTTCGCTGGTTTCCGTTAGCCAGACCAGTACCCGCATGCAGAACTGAGCTTCCGTATCTGTCTCTGACGTATTCTTCCACTTACGGTAGAAAGCCGATAAAGAGACATAATGGGATGGGCTCTTCGCAAGGGCTACGGACTGACTGAACTCCAGCTGACTGTTAAAGAATGGCAGACTCTCATCCACCAGCTGTTTTTGCAGTACTTTTGTATAGGTTGAAATCACCAGTTTGTCTTCCGGTGTGGCTAAGTAAAAAGCAGGCAGTAAATAGCCGAATGTTTTCCCTGAACCTGGAGCGGCCTCAACTAAAAAGGAAAAATCAGGCTGACTGTTTTTCAAGTAATTGAAGACATCGTTCATCAAACTAAACTGCGATACTCTGCTGTTAAGTCCCAGTTTCTCAAACAAGGCTTCCTTGTCGGTTTTTTTGTAGGGATAAACGGGCAAATTCCGGTGCGCTATCTGACTGCTTTCAGACTGTGGCTTCTTGAGAGCCAGTCCATTGACAATCATCAGCGAGTCATCCAGATCTCCGGGATTATCTTTTAACCTTTTTAAAGTCTCGGTGAAAAATAAAGCCGTCTGAGCCGTCGTGCAATCTGCCAGCTCCGACAGTGATTCAAGGGTCACAAGAGGAAGCGACGAAAGCTTCTTATCTAACTGCTTCAGTAAAAAAGCTGTTGCCTGAGCATCGAAAAGTGCATTGTGAGCATTTTTGAGAACGTACCCCAAAGAGGCGGTCAGTTCCTTCAACTGGTAGCTGTCTTCCTGAGGGAACAGTATCTGGGCCAGCTCAACAGTATCAATTGCCGGTATAGTCAGTTTGGGCATAGCGACACGCGTCAGGCATTCATTCAGAAACTGATAGTCAAAGCCGACATTGTGAGCGACAAAAATTGTGTCTTCCAGGAGATTATGAATAATGTGCGCAATATCTTCAAAATAAGGAGCCGTTGCCAGATCTTTGGCTCTGATACCCGTCAGCTGGCGAATAGCCGGACTGACTTTTCGCGACGGATTAATATAAGTATCAAACTCTTCAACCACTTCGCCATTCTTCATCAGGACACAGGCAAACTGTATCATTCTTTCATCTTTTCCAATACTGGCTCCAGTCGCTTCAATGTCAACAATTGCATAGAGCTGATCTTTTTTCATGTGTTCCCTCCTTTCCAGGTTATTTGGATGTTCAAGGACTTACTTATTTAGTGGTGTTTTCAAAATAAAAAATTTTTTATTATTATGTAGGACTCATCCAGAATTATTTCTCAGGTTGTATCAATTATCGGTCTTTGGATACGACCCATTCAGATGAACCATTTGAGTTGCATTCAGAACGGTTCGCTAGACACAACCCGACTTGTTCAGTACGCATCAGTTGTATCCAGTGCATGCGACTAAATACAACTAACCTGACTTTCATACAGCGAGTTGTATCCAGATGACCTTTCTAGATACAACTCGCTATATAAGAAATATCCACTTGTATCTAATGTAGTTTATTCGGTACAACTCACTTGTTTTTCTTATGGCAGCTGTACACTATATGCTAATCGGCTGGTTTAAATGTATTTATTTTTGCGCAGCCAGTTGACTATACTGTCTGACTCATTTTTGACCGCCTTAAGAATAACTGCTTTTTCCGCCATTGCGATGGCTTCTCCCAGCCACTTCCCGCCTCTGGCATCTTTTTCTTCCATCAGTCGTTTTCCGTCAATGTTCAGTTCTTTCCGTGACTGAATCGGAA
>RECC01000075.1 GCA_007692455.1 Alkalibacterium sp.
ACCCGAAGGAGCGGATTTACAGTCCGCCGCGTTTAGCCACTTCGCTATCCCTCCGTAATTTCATGGCGCTGGACAGAGTCGAACTGCCGACACACGGAGCTTCAATCCGTTGCTCTACCAACTGAGCTACAGCGCCTTTATAGATGACCCCTACGGGATTCGAACCCGTGTTACCGCCGTGAAAGGGCGGTGTCTTAACCGCTTGACCAAGGGGCCAGAAAAGTAAAACAAACGGAGAATGAGGGATTCGAACCCTCGATACGGAAAAACCGTATACACGCTTTCCAGGCGTGCTCCTTCAGCCACTCGGACAATTCTCCAGATTAAAACTCCGCAAGCAGGGCTCGAACCTGCGACAACACGATTAACAGTCGTGCGCTCTACCAACTGAGCTATTGCGGAATAATATTACTATTAGCAACTTTTATATCATAGCATTTATTGGTAAAAATGTCAACGCTTCATAAGAAAAAAGCTAAGTAAAAAAAGTAGTAAATACACAGTTTAAATAAGGTGTTCTGGCACAAGAACTGTGAGAAACCTAGGAAGAACTTTAACTATAAGCGGAAATTCCGGACCTTTTTCACCGTCCATAGCAACATGATTCTTTTTATTTCTAATTGAAAACCGGGCAGTTTCAAATGACTCAATTGTCACTTCAGGAGGAAGCTCTTGATTCTGTTCAGACATCAGTCTGGAAATAATACCAATTTTTTCACCAAGAGAGGTTTTATTCATTAAAAACAGGTGCAATTTCCCATCATTCATAGTCGCTTCTTCAAAAAAATTATTGATACCTGAAATATTGTGGGATACCCCAACTAATAGCAGACTAACTTCTTTTATTATAGATTTACCATCCAACTCAATTAACACTTCATGTGTTTCTTCGTTTTTTAAAGATTTTAATCCTTCAATAAAATAAGCAAGCGATCCGTATCGTTCCTTCATATCATCAGAGACTTCCCAAACGGTTTCCGGAACAGAACCAGCAGAAATCGAACTTAAAAAAAGCTGACCATTAACACTGCCAACATCACATGTTTTAACTCTACTGTTTATCAACTGTTCCACTGCCTTCTCGATGGGTAATTCAATCCCAAAGCCACGAGCAATATTATTCACAGTCCCTGTCGGAATAGTTCCTATAGTTGGACGATAATCAAAGTGTTTTAGCGTGTTCAGAACTTCTGATACTGTCCCGTCTCCACCAATAATAATTAGATAGTCTTTCTTTTCCTGACAGGCTAATGAAGTATACTTTGTGATATCGCTTTTGTCTTGAGTTACTTTCACGATACAATCCCAACCGGCAGCTTCAAATTTCTCTTCGGTAAAAACAGCCATTTCTCTACCCAGTTTTTTCCCAGAAGATGGATTTGCTAAAATTAATGCCTTTTTCATGCCTGTCTCCTCACTTTTACTGACTTTACTGACTATTGTCAGCCTGACAATTCGGACAAAGTCCGTAGATTTCCAGACGGTGCGAATCCACTGTAAAACCAGTTAAATTACTCGCCACCACTTCTACATCGTCCAGACCGGGATAATAGATATCTTCTATTTTTCCACATTTTGAACAAATAGCATGGTAATGTTCAGTCGATGCAAAATCAAAACGACTGGAATGATCTCCATACATCATTTCTTTTACCAGACCAAGCTCAGTAAATAACCTGAGATTATTATAGACAGTCGCTACGCTCATGCTTGGAAAACGGTCTTCCAGTGCACGGTAAATTTCATCAGCTGTAGGATGACTGTCCTGATCTATCAGGTATTCAAGTATGGCATGTCTTTGTGGTGTAATTCGTATATTATTAAACTTCAATCGTTCAATGGATTGTTCTACTAAATAACTCATCATTATCAACCCTTTATCGTTTCCTTCTATCTAACCAAATGATACAGTTTTCAGTCATTTTTTGCAAGAATATGTCAGTTTCACACTTAATTTTATTAATATTGGCTGCCCGTTTGTAGTATACTGGGTTTACTAAATAAATTGAAAGCAGTGACTCATTTAATATGAAAATCGGAGCAAGAACCTTTAAAACTAGTTTAGCTGTGTTCCTCTCTTTAATCATACCTATTGCTTTAGGTTTTGAAGAAAGTGCATCATTAGCTGGAATTTCAGTAGTAGCTTCCATGCAGCCATCAGTTAAAAAGTCTTTTCAGACTATGGGTGAGCGGCTTGTTGCCAACTCTATAGGCGGTTTCGTGGCCGTTTTAATGGCTAGCGCATTCGGAACATCCATTATTGTTATCAGTTTTGCAACAGCTATTCTGATAGCTATACTGCATCAGATGAAACTTAACAATGTGATTGGATTATCAACGATGACATTGATTATTATCATGTTGTCTACAAATGGAGATATTTTGTCCAACGCTGCTGTGCGGGTCCTGGCCACTTTCATCGGTGTCCTGGTGGCTTTCTTAATTAACCGATTTATTCTTCCTCCAAACTATGAGGAAAAATTATTTCAGTTGACGAATGTAGTGACAGACGATTTAACCCGTTATATTCGTGTCAGTTTGAGAAAAAATGTTCAGTATTCGCTCATGCGAACAGATTTATTGTCTCTGGAAAAGTCAATTACTGATATGAAGAAGCTGCTTACTTTGCTTCAGGATAATCAGTGGACACACTGGTTTAACCAAAAAGACATTTCTATTTCCCGTATGCTGGTAATCTACAGGCAATTCATTCGAACAACTGAATCAGCTTACTATTTGGTCAAAACCCTTCATCATTCTGAAAATGTCTACAATCATTTTCCGGATGACCTGCGTATTCTGCTGCGTGAACGTCTGGAAACTCTAATGTCTGCCCATGAGCAGATTATACTTAAGTGGAATGGTCGGATTTTGCCTAAGGAAGTTAATTTTATTGCCTATAAGGCAGATCTGCGCATAACTTTCATGGAGTCCTTCTTCAATGAAGCCAGTCTGGAATCCTACTTGGAAAATGATTACGGTCAGAGTAACACCGTCATACACCTAATGTCTGCAGTGCTTGACTATGAAGAGAATCTTCAGCATTTAAATAAACTGGTCAGCAGTTTTAAGACTAATCATGTCAAAGATGATGTCTCAAAAATTAATACCTTACATTAAAAAAAGCCGGCCCTTAATGGGGCCAGCTTTTTTAGTCTTCAACTTGGCTGAAATAACCATCAATAATTTCAGTGACAAGTTCATTACCTGCTTCATTTAGTTCATTATCACTCTCAGCAAAATAATAGTCGAGACCATTGTCTTCAGCACTCTCGCTGAAATCTGTATGCAAAGGCAGAAGTGTTAACTCTCTTTCTTCAGCCAGGTCTCTCATCGTATTAAGATAGCTCCTGTAATCAAGAGAACGGGAATTGAGCTGATCAATTTCATGCAGCTTAACGTAGGGTTCGACTAGTACTAGTTTCATGTTCTCATTAGCTGAAAGCTGGTTCAATACATTCGACATGTAATTATCAGTATCAGCCAAGCCGATATCTCTTACCTTATCCGGTAATGCAGGCAAACCGTATACTAGCACATCCGGCTGAAAATCATTGACGCTCTGAACAGTTTGCCTGATCATCAACTCATATGAATCCAATCCCGAATGCGTAAAATCGCCTACCTCCATCGGACCTTCAGTATTTTCTTCTATAGAATAAACCAGTCGCTGAAACCAGTCTTCTTCGATATCGATGTCACCATAAAAAGCAATCGATGCATCTTCTTTCGTCAATGATAAGAAATCGAGCTGTTCATAAAGCGACAGAGTATCGCGAGACTGATACTCTTCCAAGACTGAAGGAGCTTGAGTGTCTTCATTTTCGTTTATATCTTCTTCTACAGTTTCCTCTTCAGGACGTATCTGCATAGCCGTCATTTCATCTTGTTGACTTGCAGCGTATTGTCTTCCGAAAAAAATAGTTACGATACTAGCCGTCATAAGTATAGGTATGGTCAGAACACTTTTTTTCATTTACTTATTCCTTCCTATGTATATTTTAAGACAGAGTGAACTGTCTGGCACATCATATGGTTAACGCTTAAACAAAACATAAGGAAACAGTAGAAGACTACGTCAGCCTTCTACTGCCTATTTCATCACAATCAGTCATTTCTTACCGGTGAGCTGTTTATATCTGTTGTACCATAAATCGACATATCCTTCAGAGAATGGACCTTTTTCCTCATTTATCCAATCAACGAGAATTTTAATATGTTCTTTTAATATCAGGTCAACTTCATCAGGATAGTCCCATTTTTTTCCGTGCTCTTCGTATTCGTCTACATCCAGCAGTCGTTTTTCTCCATCCGGAAATACTTTCACATCGAGATCATAATCTATATACTTGGCCCCTTCTTCATCGATTAAAAATGGAGAAGCCATATTGCAGTAGTAGGAAGTCCCTTTTTGTCTAATCATTGTGACAATATTAAACCAGTAATGTTTATGAAAATAAACTAATGCCGGCTCTCTCGTTTTCCATCTTCTGCCGTCCGATTCGATAACCAGGGTATGATCATTACATCCGATTAGCGCATTTTCCGTCGTTTTCAAAACCATAGTATCTCGCCAGGTTCTATGAAGACTCCCGTCATGTTTGTAGCTTTTGATTGTGATGAATTCTCCTTCTTTTGGAAATTTCATCTGTGTACCTACTCTCTAGTCAAGTTAGAAAAGACACGTGTTTTCTAAATCTCAAGAGTAATTATATCATAAAATACAAAGAAAAAAGAATGATAAAGAAAAATAGTCGTTAAATCAATTAAAATAACGTGAGTGTTTTCAGCAGCTCCCATGTTTTTTGAGTCGGTACAGGAAAAGCTGTCTTTTCAAACTGCTCAGGATGAATCAATTGTACTTGGGGCATAAGCATGCTTTCATCTATAATATCAGCCTCAATAACAGTTAATTGCCATTTTAAATGCGAAAATACATGCGTTAGTTTTCCTTTAATCTCATCGTTCAGCTTGACGGTCACTCCATATTCTTTTTTGAGCAACGCTTGAAGCTGTTTATGGTGTTGCTGTCCTAACTCATCAACTTTACCTTCAAATGACTTCCAGTTGCCCTCATCAAGACTGTCCCGGTTAATCATGATGAAAGTCAGCATGCCAGACAGCACACCTTTGGCGCCTCTTTTTTCAAAGATATATTCTCCCTTGGAGTTTTTTGCAGCAACAACGATATAATGTTCTTCTCTTGATGATTTTTTTGTCTTCTTGACGGGATACTGCTTCCACGTTTCGTTTAAATAAGAAGCGTTAAACTCTTTAATGGGGCTTGTTTCAGGTTTGTAATTTTTTGGCGTACAAATTGTAGCACCCAAATCCATCAATGCCTGATTGAAATCACCTGGACGCTCCTGATCAATTAAGTGGCGAATCATTTCTTCGAAAACTTTGCGGCTGGATGCTTTTCCTATATCAATTTTCAACTCAAACAATCGGCTTAAAACACGCATGACATTCCCGTCAACTGCCGGTTGTGGCTGATTAAAGGCTATACTGCTCACTGCCCCTGCGGTATAAGGTCCTATGCCTTTTAGTTTGATAATGTCTTTATAATCTTTTGGAAATACACCATTATGCTCTGCCACTATCTGAATGGCTGCACTTTTCATATTTCGTACTCTTGAATAATATCCTAAGCCTTCCCATAACTTGAGCAGAGTATCTTCATCTGCATCGGCCAAATCTTGTACTGTAGGTAAGGTCGTAATAAAACGGTTGTAATAGGGAATAACCGTGTCGACTTGAGTCTGCTGAAGCATAATCTCCGAAACCCAGATGTAATAGGGGTTGGAAGTTTGTCTCCACGGCAGATCTCGCTTAGAGGAATCGTACCAGTCGAGAAGCGTTTTTTGAAAAGAAGCAATCTTCTCTTCTTCCCACATCACAACATTATTCTCTTTCAGCAAATCTTTATTCTTCACATTTCATCCTCTTTCTCTTGAATAAACTGATCTATTAACTCTCTTGGATACCCTTTTGAGTAAAGATAAGATTTTGTGCGACTCTTTAAATCATACCCTTTATGCTTTCGAGCATAACGTGTCCAAGCTTTATCGCCTTGGTTTCTCAATGCTTCGTATTCCTCGTCATCTGTCTGATCAGTATCCAGTTCATCTAACACCAATTGAATGACGTCTGATTCAAAACCTTTCGTCATTAACTGCTCTCTAACTTTCTGAATCATTTCTTTGCTTGATTTATTGCGCTGTCTATTCAGAACTTTCTCTGCCAGTTGTCTAGCATTTTCTACCTGCAAATCA
Source organism: Alkalibacterium sp. (assembly GCA_007692455.1). GTDB lineage: Bacteria > Bacillota > Bacilli > Lactobacillales > Carnobacteriaceae_A > Alkalibacterium. Next base: position 6,276 of record RECC01000075.1, read on the forward strand.
TAAGCGTACTCATCCATACCTGTCATAATCTCCTCTTTTGTCAATCCTTTAACGGCAAGTGCCCGCTCCATTTTTTTAGGACCTTCCAGTTTCAAAGTTGAATAGGTCCGCACAAAACTTTTAGCATACTCTTCATCATTAATCAGCCGGTTGTCTTTAAGTTTTTGAATAATCGGCTCCAGACTCTGATAGTCTTTGTCTATCAGATAATCTCTTATTTCTTTCTCGGTTCGCATTTTGAAATTCAAAAAATGCAGTGCAGCCTGATAGCCTTTACTCAATTCACCTTTTTCTCTTAATTCTTCAATTTCATCTTCAGTTAGTGTCTTCCCTTTTATCAGTCGGTGCTGTACAAGCAGATTGTCATCTACCGGAAACGCATATTCATCATTTATATAGATGTTAAATCTGTTTTTTGCTTTTTGAGCCTGCACCTTTGTAATTACATACTCAGTTGGTTTAGACTGAGCCTGCTTGTGTGTTGCTTTTGCTGAATTAGCCGGGTCATCCATCTGCTTACTGTCCTTAGAGAAGTCTGGGCCATTAGTGATATCTGATAGCTCAATTAGATTTGCTTTTCTGTTTTTTTCATTTGTCTGTTCTGTATCATCCGGCATTTGCATTCTCCTTTGGTTAACTTATCTCAGTATACCATTTATTTATTTCATGATTAATATATGAGGAACATAAAGGTCAAAAAAGCTGAAACACTTAGATAAGTGTTTCAGCTTTATCGTCATCTAACCTTACTTGGGGTCTTCGTCAGGCGACTCTTCATTCGGATTTAAATCCAATTCGACTTCGTTTCCGACTGAATCACCGAGTGCTTTATCTGCTACTTTTTCTTCGTCAAGTTTATCCCGCATCGGTCTGTCCTTAATGTGCCCTAATGGTGCAGACAAATCCGGCGAGACTACCTGATTATTAGTAGAGTCTTGATCACTGCTATTCTTGTTTGGTCTTTTTAAATCATTATCTTTATTCATCTAATCTTCCTTTCGTGGTTAACCATTAACAATTACGCCGCCATTAACATGTATCGTCTGACCGGATACATAGCTTGAATCGTCGCTAGCCAGATACACATAAGCGGGGGCGAGTTCAAAAGCTTCTCCTGGTCGGCCTAGTGCACCATCTTTGCCCCATCCTGCCAGTTCATCTTCAGGAAATGTGGAGGGTATAAGCGGAGTCCAAATTGGACCGGGAGCTACCGAATTAACTCGGATTTTCTTATCAACAATTTCTTTGTTCTGTGCAAGGGAACGCGTAAAGGAGACACGTGCTCCATTTGTTCCTGAATAATCCATTAAATTAGGATTGCCTTTATAGGCAGTAATCGACGATGTATTAATAATCGATGCCCCTTCTGAAAAATGAGGCAACGCAGCCTTTACAAAGTAAAACATGCTGAATACATTTGTACGATATGTGCGGTCAATCTGTTCAGCAGAGATATCCTTAATGCTGGACTGGAACATCTGCTCGCCAGCATGATTGACCAATATATCAATGTGGTCCCAATTATCAGCCACTTCAGAAACAACTTCTTTGGCGAACGATTCGTCACCGACATCTCCCTTGAATTTCAAAACTTCGGCACCAATTTCTTTCAGTCTTGATTCGGTGCGACTGGCATCTTCATCAGATGAATGATAGACAAAAGCAACTTTAGCTCCTTCTTTTGCAAACAGGATGGCTGTGGCTGCACCGATACCGGAATCTCCTCCCGTGACTATCGCTATTCTGCCTTCAAGCTTACCAGCAGGTTTGTAGGTGCTGGACTCAACTACAGGTTCCCGATTCATATTCTTGGATTCATCATCCATATAGTAATCTTTTTTAGGTTCTTGTGTTTTGATTTTATCTTGTTCGGTCACGTTAGTCTCTCCCCTTATTCTACTAATTATCCTGGGATTTTAATCCTGCCTCTTCGGCATCATCAGTGTGTTTAGCATCAGATTCTGGAGCACTGGATTTTTCAGACGGTTCTTTTTCGTGTTTTACATCTGTGTTCAAGGGGCTTTTAGCCTCAGGTTTGACCACACCGTCTGCAATCGTATTCCCATAGCCATGGTTGGAATCCTCTGACTCAACAGTATCCTCTTGGCCTGTCAAATCAGGTTCTTCTTTTGACTCTTTTCCCTGCTCCGAGTCATTCTTTCTATCGTCATTCTCTTTTTTAGCAGTATTTTCTTTTCTTGTCTGATCAGCCTGACTGGGATCAATTGAATCACCCATCATATTCTGATCTGTCTCGGAAGTTTCGACATCTTTAGGATCTTTATCTGTTTTTTCTCCTTTTAATGCTTTTTCTTCTTCTGAATTGACTTCATCTACCGGTTTGTTCTGTTTTTTATCTTCGGTCATTGTATAATTCTCCTCATCTATCATTTCTTCATTTAAATTGGAAAGGTCATTGTGTTTAGGCGCATCAGTGTCTGCCAGGAGGACAATTTCTCCATCGCGCAAGGCATCCATGTAATGTTCTGCCTTGTCATGGGGTACTCCATACTCTTCCAATACTGAATGGGAAGCATTGCTGTCATAGGCACCTATTGAAAATGTGTCTTTTATTTTTTCCCACACACTTTCTTCCTCAACTTCCACTTTTTCGACTTGAACTTCCCTCAATGAATTCAGTTGTCTGTCGAATTCATTGTGCTTGTCGATAATCAACGCCAGTTCTTCAGAACGATAGCCTTTATCGTTGATTAATCTTTTAACTTCTTTAACAGTCTCTTCTTCGTTTGTAAATGTACCAAGAATATGACGATCCATTTTTTCACCCTTCCGACCATATTTGACATATTTTGTTCACTGTTTTATAGTACCAATGTTATCATTGGTACCGAATGATGTAAAAGAATATGACCTTTAACGGGCAAAAACAGTTAGTATAGTGAAATTGACTCCTTCATACTTCTTATTGCTACAAGCATTGTTCAGTTATTTACAATTTTATTTGGTTATACTAATTAATTTAGGTGATATTTAGCACTATTATTGACCCATGAGAAAGAAACTTATAAAAATAATAGATAATTAAGCATAAGATGTTTTTTTAGTCTGTTCTTGTGGTATATTTAACATATACCTTGTTATCGAATAAAGCAATTGAGGAAGGATTATGACTTATGAAGAAAGATGAGCAGAAAGAAGCGTTAAAAGAGGTCCGTATTAACAAGCTCAAAGAGTTAACGAACGAAGCGATGAATTATCGTTATCTAATCCAAGACCAATTGTCTGATGCAATAACTGACGGTGACATGAAGCAACTAGAAGCCACCTTGAATTTAATTGATATCGACAAAGTCTTGCATTATCTGGACGAAACAAGCGACTGTGATTTGCTTGACCGATTTAAAGCACATTTAGTTACTGTAAACACATACTCTCGTATCGCAGCTAAAAACGGTGGAGTTTTACCGCTTTACCTCCATCTTATTTATGAACGGTTTACAATGATTATCCAAGATGCCACTTCAGTCGACTACCTTATAGATCACGTTTACTTCCAGATTTTTAGAGAGTACTGTAATTCAGTGGTACAATTCTCAACATCATCTTATTCTACTGTAATGAAAGAAATTGTCAGCTATATAACCGAAAACCTGACTGGCGAACTGACGCTAACCAATATTGCCTCGATTTATGGCATGCACCCTGTCCATCTAGCAAGAAAGTTTAAACAAGAAACAGGCAACACCTTTATTGGTTATGTGAACCAGCAGCGCGTCTACCTTGCCAAGTACTACTTCCACTTGGGGGAACACCAGCTAAGCGAAGTCGCAAACCTAGCCGGCTTTAATAGTCACTCTTACTTCACTAAAGTATTTAAGAAGATTACGGGTCAGACACCGACCAAATACCTTAAAGCATTACCTGCCGCTGAGAAAAAGATCAAATAACAAGGTATT
>RECC01000095.1 GCA_007692455.1 Alkalibacterium sp.
TGTGACAAGATGTACTCATTTAAATACTAAAAAAACTAGATGTGATTTAAATTCTTCACTATTTTAGGTATACTATATAAGGGTTTTCAAGCCCTTTAAATAATAATTAAGATAACTTAAATCATTTAGGAGAGATCAGTTTGAGTAGAGCAGTTGGAACAGTTGTACGCGGGCTACGCAGTCCGATTATCAATGAAGGGGACAACATGGAAAACATTGTTGTGGATACCGTTTTAGATGCAGCAGAAAAAGAAGGTTACGAGATTATGGACCGAGACATCGTGACCATTACCGAGTCTATCGTGGCACGTGCGCAGGGGAACTATGCCACACTCGACCATATTGCGACAGATGTCGGACGTAAATTTGACGGCGAAACAGTCGGCGTTGTTTTCCCTATTTTAAGTCGTAACCGTTTCTCCAACATCCTGAGAGGGATTGCCCGAGGAACCGGTAAAGTCGTGCTGCTTTTGAGCTACCCCTCAGATGAGGTCGGTAATCACTTGGTTTCACTGGATGACTTGGATAAAAACGGCATCAATCCCTGGTCAGATGTTTTGAACGAAGCTGATTTCAGAAACTACTTCGGCTATGAAAAACATCCCTTTACAGGTGTGGACTACATTGACTTTTACAAATCACTTGTGGAGCAGGAAGGCGCTGAATGTGAGGTCATCTTTTCAAATGATGCGAAAACGATTGTCGATTATACTAAGAATGTTCTGTCCTGCGATATTCACAGCCGTTTCCGTACGAAGCGTCTGGTAACAGCTGCGGGAGCTGAGCGCGTTTACGGTCTGGACGACGTCCTCTCTTCACCGATCGACGGCAGCGGATTCAACTCTTCATACGGCCTATTGGGTTCAAACAAGGCAACAGAAGAAACCGTCAAACTGTTTCCAAATGACGGTCAGCCTTTAGTTGATGCCATACAGAAGCGCTTGAAAGACATAACAGGCAAGACTGTTGAAGTCATGATTTACGGTGACGGCGCGTTCAAAGATCCTGTTGGACAAATCTGGGAACTGGCCGATCCGGTCGTTTCACCGGCTTACACCTCCGGACTGGACGGTACGCCGAACGAAGTGAAACTGAAATATTTGGCTGACAACAACTTCTCGCATCTTCGCGGAGAAGAGCTGAACGCAGCTATATCTAACCACATCGTCAATAAGCAGGCTGATCTGGTTGGGGTTATGGAAGCTCAGGGAACTACACCAAGACGTTTGACGGATTTAATTGGGTCACTGTCTGACCTGACATCCGGCAGCGGAGACAAAGGTACCCCGATTATTTACATTCAAGGGTACTTTGACAACTATACGCACTAGACTTTGAAACAATTCGCAACAGACACTATAAAAAAGAATGACCGGTCAGTCCTTAACCGACTGCTGGTCATTCTTTTTTACTGTTGTTTTGGAAGTCTCATTGTAAAGGTCGTTCCTTTTCCTACTTTACTTTTGACTTCAATTTTGCCCTGATGCGCTTCGATAATGCTCTTTACGACTGCTAGGCCAATGCCTTGACCCGGCCGTTCGCTGTGGCGCGAGGGTTCTACCTGGTAAAAGCGTTCAAATATAAATGGCTGCTGCTCTTCTGAAATCCCAATACCCGTGTCATCAACTGAAATAACCAAGAAGTCGTCTTGCTCTTCTGCTTCAATCGAAATTGCTCCGCCTGAAGGGGTGAACTTGATGGCATTGGCCAGTAAATTGGATATAACCTGCGCCAATTTTTCTCTGTCCGCTTCAATTGAGACAGGAGGACATTTGAGAGAAACAGCAAGGTTCTTTTTATCTGCCAACTGTTCAAACGCCATAATACTTGTATTCAATAATTCTTTAATATTAACTGATTCAACGGTCATTTCCCCTTGGTGTCCTTCAGCTTCTTCCAATTGATCAATCATCTCGACAAGGTGAGTGAGTCTTTTGACCTGATGATTTAAACTGTCCAGCCGCATAGGGGTCACTTCCCATACACCATCAATCATCGCTTCGATATTCCCCTGCAGTGTCGTCAAAGGTGTTCTTACTTCGTGGGCTAGATCCGCAGCCTGCTGCTTACGTATCAGCTTCTGATGGGCTAACTGGGTAGCTAAAACCGTCATTCCTTCATGTAAATCGGATAATTCCTTTATATTCTCACTGAATGGCACTGAATCCACCGGTTTTCCTTCGGCTAATTCCTGTGTCATCTGACTGGTTTTCTTTATGGGTCTACTCAGCCGTCTGGAAATAAGATAGGCTACAACTGCTGCTAAAGCAATTGAAAATAAACCCATTGAAATGATAAGAAAAGTCAAATCTCTTAAAAACCCTTCTTCTTCAGCCGTGTAGTTCTGCACACCGGGGTATGTCAGGAAAGCCGTGCCGATTCTTTCTCCTTCTATTTCGAGAGCCACTTCTTCTTCCAACCAGTCATTTCCAGGCGTCATTTCCCCCATTTGCATTCCGCGCATGTGCTGTCTCATCGAACCGCTCTGGCTGGTAATCTCATTCCCCTCATTATCTTCGATACGTACTATAATATGTGAATGCCTCACGTTTTGATTAATACCAGATAAAATCTCATCATCCCAATTGCCTTCACCCAAGTATGCTGTTTCAATTCTTTCAACCAGTTCTTCTCTTTCAGCAAGAGAGCGGTCACTTAAATAATCATCAAACCGCTCACCTGTGATTTGAAAAGTAAGAAAGCTGAAGAGTCCAATAACCACAATGCTTCCGGTCATTATATAGATGAATAAATGGCTAAACAGTGTCTTTTTCATAAGTCACTCCAAATCTGTAACCTGCTCCGTGAACCGTCTCGATATACACTGGTTTTCTGGAATCTGATTCTATTTTTGCCCGCAGATTCTTGATATGCGAATCAATTACTCTATCCATAGCCGTTGCTTCCAATCCTTTCACTTTTTCAAGTAACTGTTCTCTTGAAAAAACGCGTTTCGGTTCAGCCGCCATTATTGTCAGCAAATCAAATTCTGTATGAGTCAAAATGACTCGCTCATTATTTACAAGGACTTCTACTTGATCAGGAAGTATGACCAGGTGGCCATTATTGAATACCCATTTTTCCGCTTCTTCACGCTTTCTACTCAGCCGCCTGTTCACAGTGGTGATACGCGCCAGTAATTCTTTCGGACTGAATGGTTTTTTAATGTAGTCGTCGGCCCCTAATTGCAGACCTTTTAAAACATCCTCTTCATTTGAACGGGCAGTCAGCAAAATAATAGGAACATCTGAAGACTTTCTAATTTGTTCACAGATTTCCCATCCTGAAAAATCAGGCAGCATTATATCCAATATGATAAAATCAATTTCTTGAGACTCGAAGACCTCGAATGCTTCTTTTCCATTCGCTGCTTTATAAACTGTATGGCCATCCGCAGTCAGATAGGCTTCAATTATTTCAAGAATAGACTCTTCATCGTCCACAATAAGTATATTCATCGCATTATCTCCTTTGAGCGCTTCTGCTTTATTTTATTCTGGAGTCAACTTCAGTTTTCTGACAACAGTGCCCACTAAGTCCTCTTTTTCTTTCAGTACTAGTCCGGCTTTACGGATATTTTCAAGGGTATCGCGATTAATATTAGCTCCCCATATAGACACAGGGATAGGATTGAGTACATCCATTATCTTTCCCGCAACTCTGTTGTCACTTCTCATATGCTCGAGCATAATAATTTCACCATCAGGCTTGCATACTCTTTTTAATTCCTTTAACCCTTTAACCGGATCAGGGACTGAGCAGAACACACAGGTAGACACGACATAATCAAATGAATTGTCGGGAAAATCCATCTGCTGTATATCCATCTCTCTAAGCGTTACGGGATAGGGCAGATTAGACTCTTCAACTTTTCCCTTCGCTTTTTTCATCATTCCGGGGCTGAAATCCACCCCAGTCAGCTCGACATCTTCAGAGTAAAAGTGAAGATTTTTACCCGTTCCAATGCCAACTTCCAGCACCTTCCCACTCACATCTTTCAGCAAATCTTTCCTCCATTTGTCTTTCATCATACGATCCATTGAATCATACAGCCCGGATACACGATTGTATCGCTTTTTAATGGTGTCATTTGAATGAGTCATCCGCCAGTCTCCCTTCTTCGATTTGTATGTATCTAGCATCAACACTCACTAGTTTTGCTTAGTTAAAGTATAGCTGATTAATAGGAAAATCTACAATCAAGATTCTCTATGTAACATAATTGCTAAAAAAATAAGAACATCCCACAAAAGAAGACAGGCAGCCCTCATTTTGTGAAATGTCATATATACTGTAGACTTGTTACGGGTTAGTCGCTTTCTTCTAGATTATAACGATGCATGAAACCACGATTGTACTGATTGTCGTTTTCTCCATCCTCTGAATAATCTCTGTCTTCATTCTGGAACCAGTAGCGCATGCCTCTGCCATGAGAAAATGACCCATGCATTTCTTCCATCCATTCTCTCATATTTTCAAAAGATTCTGTGTCAGACCAGTTCATGTGGTGTCTTCTGTTAGTATAAAAGCGATTCTCTCTAGTATTCTCTTCACTGTCAGAGTCCTGATATTCTTCACTTCTGTATTCCAGCATTCTCTGATGTCTTTCTTCACGAAGCTCATTCATCTCATTGCGCTCTTCTTCTGATAAAGAATTGTCTCGTGTTCTGAAACGCTCTCCTCCCATATGACCACGTCGGCCTGGCATACTGTTCATATGGTTCTTCATAATTTCAAAGTGTTCTTCCCAGTCCCATTTTTCTTCTACTGTTTCTGTTTCTTCGGCTGAGACATTTGACATGTGATTATCAAATACGACTGCTCCTGCAAAGCCGCCAATAATTAAGGAACCTACTAGTAATTTTTTCATAATTTCCATCCTCCTCTTTCTTTGTACCTTAAGTATAAAACCTAATTATGGAGAAAAAATGGATTTAACTTTTTAAATAAAAAACCTTGCCTGCAACTAAAGGAATAAGAACAAAGTCTGTTATTCCCTCAGTTGCAACAAGGATTTGATTTCATTAGATTAGCATTTCAAATTGTCCGTTTCGTAGGATGAACGTCTGGTCAGCGGGCTGCGAGTGGTTCAAGACCAACTCGGCATTTGGCTTATCCGTTCTTTCTACATGCTGCTCTGCTTCTTTCTGAGTTGTCCCACCTTTTTGCTTGCGTTCGACTAGTCGTTTCACCAGTTCATTCATTCTTGTAGTGATTGCGATAGTGTAATCACTCAAGTTCTTGAGTTCCCGCCAGACTGGACAGTCCAGAAGGAGGTAATTCCCTTCAACGAGAACAATATCGGCCTCTATCTGTTCCGTTTTATCGGATACGTCATGCAGCAGCCGGTCATAAGTCGGCCATTGAACCTTTTCCTGAGAAGATAGTGCTCTGATTCTTTCGATCAGCTTCTCTGCATCAAAGGATTCAGGTACGCCTTTATACTGCCTGAGCGGCTGGTTTTTATGATTCCGTGTAATTGTATGGCGGTCAAGGTAGCTGTTCGGTCGATGAAAGCCATCCATCGATACGGACTGAAGTGTATAGTCAGACTGCAGTTCTTTAAACAAGTCTTCCAAAAATAAGGACAGTGTCGTTTTCCCTGATCCCGGTGGTGCCGACAGAAAAACAATCAACCGCTCGCCTTTTTCTTTTCTTAAGTGATTTAATTTATCTAAAAGTGGCAAAAAGAGCTCGTCCACTTCTCTGTCGCTGTATTCTGCTTCAACCGGCAAGCCGGTTACTGTATACATCTTTTTAACCATGATTGCTGCCTCCTTGCGTTTAACTGCCTGGAATGTCATTTTCATCGTAGTAAACGCGTTCCATGCACAAGCCTTCCGGTGCCGCTGTCTTTCCAGCTGCTTCACGGTCTTTTGCTTCAAGTATGAGTGGAATATCGGAAGCCGGACGTCTGCCGTCCGCCACTTCCAGCAGGGTTCCCATAATGATGCGAATCATGTTATATAAAAAGCCATTCCCGACAAACGTAAATACCCATTCTTTTTTCGCTTCATTGACTTCAACACTTGCCTGATAAATCGTTCGTCTGTTGTGAGCCGTTTCACCGTGCGTGGATGCAAAACTGGTGAAATCATGTGTTCCTAGAAAGTACCGCAGGGCTTCCTCGACTGGTTCTACAGCCATTGGATAGCGATGGTGACTCGAAAAATGCCTCAGGAAGGGATCTCGGAATCGATTGTTGTCAACCGTATAGCGGTACATCTTTCCTTTGGCCTGGAATCTGGAATGAAACTGTTCATCCGTCAATTCGATGTGGTTCAATACCACTTCAGAAGTAGTCAGGGCATTAAGAGCTTTCTGCATTCCTGCCGGTTCAATATAAAAGGGAAAGTCGAAATGAATGACCTGCTCCCGGGCATGAACACCTGCATCCGTACGACCGGCTCCATGCACCCGTATTTTTTCACCTTTTGCCAGCTTGCTTAAAGCTGTTTCCAGTTCCCCCTGAATTGTGCGTGCGGTGGATTGGATTTGAAAACCGGCAAATTGTGTTCCGTCGTAGGCAATGAGAGCCTTATATCGGTAAGTCGTCATAGTGTTCTTCCTTTTCTTAGTTATTTGTATGTATGTATGTGTGTGTGATGTTTTTGGTGATAAAGTGTTTTATCTGATTATTTTTAGTATCGGTTGGTCTGTCTTCGGTTAACTCAATAAAATTTATTCCCCACTTGACCGAAGTTGGAGAGGCTTCGGTTAACTCATGAGTACGACTACCTTCAGTTTACCGAAGGCGATGCCAGTTTGGTAAACTCAGCTGAACATTCTACTCACTTTACCGAACTTTGCCCAACTTGAGTAAAGTCACTGAGGAAATCTACCGAGTTCGCCGAACTTCTTCGTACTACAGCAGACTCTAGTTAATTTAAATCTGAGTCTGCTAAACAGCAGGCTACTTCGGTTAACTGGCTGACTTGTCGCTATAGAGTCTGCCAAACATGACCCAGCTTCGGCAAACTCAGCTGAGGCCTCTCTTTAAGTCTGCCTAAGCCGCTTTAAATTCTGCAACCTCTTTCTACCAAAAGGGGTAACTTTGATGTTTATTGGATTTACGTACCTCCTTAAATGAAGTTAAAGTGCATTCTCCACTTCCATTTCAAACTCCTCTGTTTCCCGCTGCATTTGTTCTACCATATCGACCCAGTCATCGTCGTTCACCATCGTGCCTACGTATGTATCCCAGTACTCATCCGTGACCAGGCTCATTCTGATACTGCGCGGTTCATTCTGTAGTTCTGCTCTAGCAGTATCTGAAGAAGGAAGATTCGTCCCTTCAATGTTGTCAGTCACTGCCTTGACCCATACCTCATTTACTGATTTAATTAATTCGATTTTTTCTATATCTTCTTCGCTTAATGAGACAACACTGTCTTCTGAAGCGTTCTCCGGCCCCAGCTCTTCAATATACCTAACAAAATAATGAGACATATAAGTCGGAAAAGGATTAGTTTGATAACTCAAGTCTACATTGTCGACACGATCCAGCCACATGTCCGCCAGCCTTACTACAGCATTGCCATGTTCATGTATGCCTATATAATTCTCTTTTAAAGCTGAAAGCTCCTCTGCAGTTACTGTTTCTTCCGATACTACATTGTCTAGTATGAGATCAGCCATCATTATATCCCTCGATAAAGCAGCCACATCATTGACTAAGACTTCGGATAGATAACTCTCGTATTGTTTGTTTTCTCTATACTGTACATAACCGAATGCGACTGTTGCAATCAATAGTAAAAGCGCACTACTAATCATCACTCTTTTTTTCATAAACAATCCCTCTCCTCAGTTCCTGTTTTCCTCTGCACCGACCTGTTCAATAAAAGGGTCCAGATATTCAAGCCGTTCATGAAATGCACTGAATCCTCCGGTTTTGAATTTCTTCCGGCCGTCAAATTTCAGTTTCAAATCCCCTTGATTCCTGTCCAAGATATCTAGGTCACTGTATTCAGCATCCTCGTCCTGATTCCGTTCTTCATCACAACCCATTTCGCTTCAATTTTAACTTAAAGACACCAATTCAACAAGTTCAGTCAATACTCGTCACGCGACGAGTATTTTCCCTCTTGATGTAAAGGAAAAAGGATAAAGATTCGCATCTTTATCCTTCCACTTTAAGTTCTTAAGAAAAACAGGCTGACTGATAACAGTCCGAACGCTGCAATGACTAAGGTATCTCGAGATTCCCAGGACAGCTTGCGGTATTTCGTTCGGCCTTCGCCACCTTTATAGCCTCTCGCTTCCATTGCGGTCGCCAGTTCTTCAGCACGGTTAAACGAGCTGACAAACAGCGGGATCAGCAAGGGAACGATGGATTTCATCTGCTGGTAAATATTTCCTTCACCGAAGTCAATTCCTCTTGCACGCTGGGCGTTCATGATTTTTTCTGTCTCATCCATCAGTGTCGGCACAAAACGCAGGGCGATTGACAGCATCAACGCAATTTCGTGTACCGGTACTTTGACAGCCGCCAGTGGTCTGAGCAGATACTCAATCGCATCCGTCAAAGAAAGCGGCATAGTCGTCAGCGTCAGAATAGTCGACATAAAGATAATGAGTACGAAGCGCATGAAGATGAAGACACCATTCAAGATACCTTCCTCCGAGATTACTATCGGACCAAAGCGGAACCAGATTGTCTGACCGCTGGTAAATAGAATCTGCAAGATAACTGTAAACAGAATGAGCCAGATTAGTGGCTTGACTCCATTAATAAAGAATTTTGGATTGATTGCAGACAACTTGATAGCTGTCAGTACAAACAGTGCCAGCACTAAATAGGTCAGCCAGTTGTTTGCCAAGAAGATAATGACAATAAACCAGATGGCGCTGGTCAGTTTAGCACGCGGATCAAGCTGGTGTATAAATGAATGACCGGGAATATAACGGCCAAAAATCAGTTTCTCCATCATACGCGCTCACCTGCCTTACGCGCCAGTTTTTCTTTCATCTGGACTGCCAGTTCATCGGTTGTGAGTGGCAGCGGATCAAAGGTCCACTGAAACTTTTCTTCCAGTTCATGAGCAAAACGTACAGTTGACGGCACACCCAGCTGCATGCTCGCCAGCCAGCCGGCTTCTTTAAAGAGATCTCTCGGATGGCCTTCTTTCATAACCGTTCCCTGTTCGAGCACAATCATGTGATCAGCATAGGTAGCCACATCATCCATCTGGTGGGTCACCAAAACGATGGTCAGCCCCTGGTTTTTGTACAAACCATAGAACATATCCATGATCTCCTTGCGCCCTTGGGGGTCTAAGCCTGCTGTCGGCTCGTCTAAGACAAGAACTTCCGGTTCGAGTGCCAGTACCCCGGCAATGGCTACACGTCTCATCTGGCCCCCTGAGAGGTCAAATGGTGAGCGTTCCATAAAGGTCTCGTCCAGACCGACTAAAGGCAGCAGTTCTTTTGCTTTATTCAATGCATCTTCTTCCGATACACCGAAGTTCTTCGGTCCAAAGGCAATATCTTTCGCGACTGTTTCTTCAAACAACTGAGCTTCAGGAAATTGAAAGACAATCCCGACTTTTTTTCTTAAGGATTTTAGCCCCTTGTCTTCCGAAAAATGTGTAATGACACGGTCACCAATCGTTACTTGACCGCTTGTCGGCTTCTTCAGAGCATTCAGGTGCTGCAGGACTGTAGACTTCCCACTGCCAGTGTGACCGACCAAAGCAGTAAAGGAACCATCCATGATGGACAGGTTGATGTCATGAAGTGCCTTGCTCTGGAAAGGAGTTCCCTTTTGATACGTGTACCCTACTTCTTCGAAACGTATGTCCATAGCCAATCCACCATCCCTTCTTCTGTTAAATAATCAGTCGGGACATCCATCCCCTGCTTTTTCAGTGAGGATTTCAGTCGCTCCGGAAATGGCAGATCGAGGCCCATCTCTACGAGTTTTTCCCCGTACGAAAAGATAGCTTCTGGTGTGCCTTCCTGAATCATCTGACCGTCTCGCATGACCAGAACACGGTTGGCTGCGGCTGCTTCATCAATATCGTGCGTGATGGACAGTACAGATAAACCTTCCTGCTCCTTGACTTCTTTAACCGTACGCAGAACTTCCTCGCGACCTTGGGGATCCAGCATGCTGGTCGCTTCATCCAAAATCATAATCTGAGGACG
>RECC01000021.1 GCA_007692455.1 Alkalibacterium sp.
ATCCCATCAGAATGCAGTAGAAAGCTTTTTTCACTTAGTTCACCCAAGGTATTGTTCTGGTTGTACCGTTGTTCCTTCATACGGACCTCACCGTACTGAGTAATTGTGAGCGCCGTTGTATTGACTGTCCCGAAATCCTGTCCTTCAATAAAGATGGCTGAATGCATGCGGGCAGTCTCTAATGATATTTCAAAAGGGGTGTCATTAAAACTCTCAGCTTTTTCAGTATCTTTAAACAACTCTATCAGGTCATCCACATCAGGATCTGGATGGGAGTTTAAATAGTCTTCAACTAGTTCAGTTGAACGGTTCAGTTTGTGACGGCTCAGGTCATCATCAGTATTGCTGAATGAATAGAGTCCGGGTTGAAAAGAGATTATCCTGTCAGCCGAATTCGAATAAGCATAGAGTTTATCAAGAGTGCCGAAGACCATCTGATAGCTGTCGTAGTCCTTACGGTGGTTCAGCATCTTCTGCAGCCACGCCTCAGGTGATTCAGTACTGGTTAAATAATTTCTGACCAAGTCTCCTCGTGAACGTGTTTCTTTTTTAGGTATAAAATTTGTAAACGGCCGGTTGTTTAAAGAAGAGAAACGGCCAGTCCGTGTAATGCCTGACCAGGTTCCGCCATGACGTGCATCGCGACCGGCAAGCACATTGGGTTCATCTTCCCAGAAATGAAGGGACTCTGACGGGCGATTGTAAAATTCATCGCGGTTCTGAACCACTATCAGAGGGTAATCGGGGTGCTGTTTATAGCTTAAGGTAATTAAACACATAGCGTTTCACATCCTATTTGCTATTTTAGTCGTTTAAATTAGAAGTCAATCGTCTTCTTGATTTTCTTCTCCAGGGCAGAATAGGCCTTTAATCTAACTTTAGATACAGTTTCCAATTCCTTATAAAAAGATGAGGTGACCGAATCAGGATTTTTCCCGACCGTCTCCATTATCATCAGCATCGTACAATTTGTAATAACCTTTTTCATTTTCACCTGTACGTCAGTATCGCCATCTTCTGGACTGTTCACTTTAAAAATTAACGAAATGAGCGTTTTTATTTCCCTGACCGTTTCTTCTTGAGTCTGTTCTACACTGAATAGGGTCTGGTTGCCTTCGTCCCGATCACTTTTCACATCCTGCAGGTCATCCAACAGCTGAAGAAAGGCCCCGTAATTATACGCATATGTTCTTTCCTTATCTGTCAGTTTCCCTTTAATGAGGTAGGCATCTGCCAAGACCGATGTCCCGCCTTTAAATAAACTGATATAAAGGAGCTCTTCCCGCGGCAGTTCTTCTGAACGGCACTGTCGCATGCTTTCGACCTGTGCCTGGTGGATAAGCTGAATGCTTTCTGATACTTCTGGATAGGTGTCTTTAGGGTAACTAGTTAAAATACTTTCTACCAAAGAAAAGATTCGTGCTTCAGTGGGGGAGTTTGTCGAAACGTGTCCGCCCGCCAGTGCTTGACTCAACCGACTGTTAAATGCTTTTTTAGCTGCCGGTTTTATTGCTGCATCGTCCAGGAAATTGTCGGTATAAGGATAGAGCAGGCTATAGGCAACCATCGGTGTGCTCAGCTTCAACGGCTCACCCCAATATATCTGTAGACTGTTCATTATCCAGACATTTCGGAGGGCCTGAAAAATTTCCTCATTTTTCAATTCAGGATCTTCTTTTCTAACGCGAATAATGAAGTCTTCTGCAACAGTCATGTAACCCTGATCCATAAAAAATGTCAGAAAGGGCTCATCAAATAAAAGCTGTTGCTGGTCCAGCTTCTTCAATAAATCATTCATCAACACCTTCGTTTCTTTCAGTTCCGGGGCAAGGGTTTCTGAAGCCGATTCAATGTGTTCTTCGATTACAGGAAATAAGGGTTCCAGTTCTTTGAGTGCCTTATTCACAAGTTTTTTCAACCGGTGCTCATTCCACAGTTTTCTTATCAGAGACACTTGCTTAATCTTTTCAGAAGGGAAGGAATTTGCTGAATAATAAGCATTGAGTAATGAATCCTGAAGGGAATTGATAGGGATAGTGCCTGATTCAATATTTTTTGACATAGGATCCACCTGCTTTATTATGATTTAGTCAAACTTGTTTAGAAGTCTTAAATAGTACTGTAAGAGAAACAAGTCATCCGCATTGGTCAGTGAGAGTCGTGTAAGCTCTTCAAATTTATCCAGACGGTAGAGGAGCGACTGACGATGGAGACTTAGTTCTCGTGACGTTTTGCTGGTATTAAAATTACTCTTGATGTAGACCACAATAGTTTCGATTAAATCCATTCCGTTTTCGTTTAATCGTTTATTGGCCAGTATAGGATCTAACACTTCAAGAGCCTGTTCTCTGGCCTTTTTATGTGGGGTCATCTGGTTGACCAGACTGGTTATGCGACTCTGCTTGAAGTTCAGTCGGGCAATATTTAAATCAATAGCCTGTTCCAGAGCTATCTTGGCTTTCCTGTACTGTTCAGGGAAATTGGTTGTCGAAATAGGCTTTTCAGCTATACCCCAGTGGAATTTTTTAACCGGGATAATGTCAAAAATGGCTTCCTCCAGCTCATTGAGTAAGTCAGACACATTCACGTCTGGCTTGTCTTCCAGAAAGAGAATGAAGCGTTCATTCTTGTAACTCATCAGAGACTTGATATTCTTTTCCTTCAATAGAGACAAGAGTCTTTTCTCCGTTTTGGTTATGGTATCCGGGTCATATGACTCGGTTTCTGCATCGTTCGGATCAAGTTTAAGCAAGGCGCAGAAGTACAAGCTCTTCATGTCAAATCCCAGTTGAACGCCCTGAGTGATAATTTCCTGAGAGTTGTTTTTCTCGATGGCCAGTTTCCAGACGTAATCATTTCTGATTTTCAGGCCGGTAATATTGATAACTTCCTCCTTCTCAAACCAGAGAGAAAGGGGAACGTTAATGTAATGATTGAGTAAATCAATGTTGACGGGTTCGCTTTCGATTGCCGGCTCAACGGATAGATACAAGTAGCCATATAGGTTGTCGTTCACTTCAATTTCCATCTCATGGTACTGATCAGTTTGCTGAAGTAGACAGGCACCTTTTTCACTCTTGTTCTTATCCATTATTTTAACAGAATGTTTCGTAGTTTCTGCAATTATTCTGGCCACATCATGCAGACTTTTTTTAACGAAATACAATTGCAGTATTTCTTTCTGTAAGTCGGCACATTTGGATTCTTCCTGAGATTCGATTCGTTTCAATTCAGTAATAACAGCTTCGGTTACATCCGAAAAACGCAAGTCCCATGGAATTTCTACTATGGGGAACTGATTCTTATGAGCAAAGTCGATGATTTCCTGATTAATCGTCAGTTCAGAATCAGGTACAAAGGAGAAGACAAGGGCTGCCGCATTAAAGCGACAGATGTTTTTTACAAATTTCAGTAAGGATTCTTCATTATTCAAGGCAATGGCAGTAGATAGTATAATTTCATTCTCTCTGATAAAACCTTCAACAGGAGGTTCCTGAACCGAAATATACTGCACGGCTTTTTGTGAAAGGTCTAACTTACTCGTAAGCAGGTTAGCATCCTTCATTAATTCGAGTTTTAAAAAGTCATTTAAGGTAAACATACTTTCCTCCTACAATGTGTAGTATAAAGCTAGTAGTTAATACTGTACTATTGTACGTTGTTGAAGCGTTATCAATAGTATAACATAAGGGTTGTAAGAAACATAAATCAACTTTCGGAATTAGCTAAAGATTGATAGGGTGCAATACGCGTTTATTTTTTCATTAATTATGTAAGCGCACTCATTTAAAGCTTATTGTCGCCTAATCATTGTTTAATAATTCACAAATACACAGATGGAGGAATTAATAATGGGAATGAATACAGATTTACTACACGCAGCACAGAAACATGCAGAGGTGGAAGGAAGCTACAAGCCAGGTGCCATGACACACGTTAGCCCAATCTACCAGACTTCAACCTATATTCTAAAGGATTTTGATACAGCGGTTCACTTGAACCAGAACGTTGACGAAGGCTTCGTCTACACCCGTTTTGGCGGACCAAACGCTGACGAACTGGAAAAGAGAATGGCTATTCTTGAAGAAGGCGACGCTGGACTGGCTGTTGCATCCGGCATGGGTGCTATCTCAATCGCTGTTATGAGCTCCCTTAAAGCGGGCGATCATGCAGTTATCGGAGATGTTATTTACGGCTGCAGCTACACATTATTTGCACAAGTTCTCAACAACTACGGCATTGAAATAACACGTGTCGACACAACAGACCCACAAAACATCAAAGATGCGATTCAGGAAAACACGAAAGTCGTTTACGTCGAAACTCCTGCGAATCCGACATTGAAAATTTCAGATATCGCAGCCATTGCTGACATTAAAAATCAGCATGAAGATATTACTTTGATTGTCGACTCAACCTTTGCTTCTCCTTATTTACAAAAACCATTGACACTTGGTGCAGACCTGGTTGTCCACTCAGCAACTAAATTCCTTGCTGGACATGGTTCTGTTACAGCCGGTGTTATCGTAGGCGACAAAGCCCGCATCGACAGATGTCGCATGCCTTACCTGCAGACTCTTGGTCAAGTCATCGACCCATTCGGCGCATGGCAGGTCACTCAAGGAATGAAGACCTTAGGCGTACGTATGGAAAAAACATGTACAAATGCTATGCAGGTTGCAGAGTACCTTGAAAAGCACCCGATGATTACTAATGTTTACTACCCAGGTCTGGAAAGTCACCCGACTCATCACATTGCTAAAAAGCAAATGAACGGCGGCTTCGGTGGACTGATGAGTTTCGATTTGGATGGCGGAATGGATTCAGTTAGAACCGTTATGAATAACATGAAAGTATTCAGCTTGGCTACCAGCTTAGGAAACGTAGATTCCCTGATTCAGCACTCACCTTCAATGAGTCACTTCGATATGAGTCCTGAAGAAAGAGAAGCTTCAAGCATCTACGACGGACAGATCAGAATATCAGTTGGTATCGAAGACGTCGAAGATTTGATTCACGATCTTGAGCAGTCACTGGCACTCTTAACTAAAGAAGAAAGCACCGTAAAAGCTTAATTCAATCAACTCTATTCTGAACGTTATAGGAGGAATCTGATAATGGAATCGACATTGTTAAACATGGAATTGTTGGAGAAAGAGATACAGTCCTACAAAGATGAAGTGATTGCTTTACGTCGAGATTTTCACCGCCATCCGGAATTGGGCACACAGGAATTTCGGACAGCAGAAGTGGTTGAACAGTATTTGAATGACTTGGGCATCCCGACGCAACGTATGTATACGACAGGCGTTGTGGGGCTCATCAAAGGAGCAAAGGAAGGCAAGACTGTTCTTCTAAGAGCTGATATGGATGCTTTACCCGTTCATGAAGAAACAGGTCTGGACTTCTCTTCAGAAAACCCAGGTGTCATGCATGCCTGCGGCCACGATGGCCATACAGCTATGCTGATGGTAGCTGCAAAGATTCTCAAGAAATACGAAAATGAATTAACTGGCAATATCAAACTGGTATTCCAACCGAACGAAGAGGAAGAAGGGGCAAAATTTATGATAGAAGAGGGGGTCCTGGAAAATCCGAAAGTGGATGCTTCCTTTGGGGTTCACCTCTGGTCTCAGATTGAAAGTGGCAAAGTAGGCTTACAGGCTGGTCCGATTATGGGCGAAATGTTCATTTTCAGACTGACCGTTAAAGGGAAGGGCGGACATTCTTCTGCACCTCATGAAGCAAAAGATCCGGTTCCTTGTGCCGCCAACATTGTCACAGCGGCTCAGACACTTCAGACACGTGAAATTTCTGTTCTTGACCCCACAGTTATTGCATTTGGAAAAATAATTTCTGATGGTTCTTATAATGCACTGGCTAGCACAGTCAACATGGAAGGAACTTTGCGCTATGTCTATGATGGATCAGACGACACACCTCAGCACCCTAGAAAACGATTCAGACGTCTGGTCGACGGTATCTGCGCTGCACACGATATGGAATATGACCTTGAACTTGTTCCGAGCAGCTACTCCGTCATTAACGATGAAGCAAGTGTGGATTTCATGAAAGAAAACGTGCTGCCGCACTTTGTTGACGCTAGTCAAGTACAGCCTTACTCCTGTCTAGCAGGAGAAGATTTCTCCGAGTTCATTAATAGAGCAGGCGTACCGGGAGCATTTGTCTTCATCGGTACAGGAAACAAAGAAAAAGGCACACACTATCCTCATCATGCTTCTAATTTTGACATTGATGAAGAGACACTCTTAAATGGAGTGAGCCTACACGTTTATACAGCACTTGAATTTCTGAAATAATCTTTTTAAAAAAATAAAACAGATAAAGGGAGTTGCCAACATGATTGATATCAGAAAAGAAGAATACTTACAGCGTCTGGATAAAGTTAAGAAAAGTATGCAGGAAAAAGGCATTGATGCATTACTAATCACAGATCCTGCCAACATGTGCTACTTGACTGGTCACAATGCCTGGTCATTTTATGTACATCAAATGGTACTCGTTGATATAAACGAAGAGATGCCTTACTTTATCGGCCGCTACATGGATGCTTTCTCAGGTGTCGTAAAGACAACCTGGCTGGACAAAGAACACGTTCGCGCATACAGTGACGATCACGTTCAAAGTCTGACCAAGCACCCAATGGACTATGTCTGCAAAGTGATGAAAGAACTGGGACTCGACAAGAAAAATATTGGTCTTGAAATGGACAACTATTACTTCACTGCAAAAGCATTTGCACAACTGCAAATGGGACTGCCAAATGCTACATTTAAAAATGCTGACTTATTAGTAAACTGGGTTCGTATTGTCAAGTCTCCTAGCGAGATCTTACTCATGAAACGTGCCGGTAAAATTGTAGAGAAAGCTATGCAGGCGACTCTCGATACAATCGGTGCAGGTGTTCGTGAGAACGACGTGGTTGCTGCAATCTATGCGGCACAAATCAAAGGGACTGACGAGTTTGGCGGCGACTATACATCGATTGTTCCAATGCTTCCGGAAGGCGAAACAGCAGGAGCTCCGCATTTAACTTGGTCAGACAAGCGTTATCCTGAAAACACAGTGGTATCCGTTGAGATTGCCGGATGTCACCAGCGCTACCATTCACCATTAGCCAGAACGATTGCAATCGGCAAACCGACTGAAGAAGTGTTAACAACAGCTGAAATTACCGTCGAAGGTCTGAATGCAGCGCTTGAGCAATTCAAACCAGGGAACACAGCTGAAGATGTTGAAGCAGCGTGGAGCAAGGTCTTGAAAAAATATGGTCACCATAAGGAGTCTCGCATTGGCTACTCCATGGGACTTAACTATCCACCTGATTGGGGCGAGCATACAGCAAGTCTGCGCCCAGGGGACAAGACAGTATTTGAGCCAGGTATGACTTTCCACTGTATCCCTGGCATGTATTTAGATACTTTCGGCGTCTCAATAAGCGAATCTGTCGTCATTACTGAAACTGGTTTTGAAACGTTAGCAGATTTCCCTAGAAAGCTTTTACACGCTAAATCACTTGTGACCAGCTAAGAGAGCACACACCATTCACTAGTCGTTATCTCTTGTTAAAAGCATTATGCGCCCAATACAGTGTCGTCATCCTGTATTTGGGCGAGCTTTTAATAAAGCGTGCCTGAACAGCACACAGAAGAGACCGTCGATGGCCGTTTAAACGTTAAACTATAAAATTACGGTTGAAGGAGAGTTTAATATGGTAGAAAAGAATAAAGGAATTCGCCCATCATTTGTCTTCGGCATGACTGGTGCGATGATTGCTTATTATATCGGAGCATCTACTGGTACTGGTCAGGAGTTCTTCCAGTCCTACGGAACACATGGTATTATGGGAATTTTTGGCGTTATTATTCAGCAGGTCATGATTGCTGCACTGGCATTTGCAATTATATTCGTGTGTAAGAAGTATGATTTGTCTGATCCAAAAGAAGTTTTTACCTGGTTCTTAGGAAAATTTGTGGGGACACTCGTTTACTATTACACAGCAGCTTTCGTATTCTTCACCTTACTCCAGCTGATTTCGGGCACAGGCTCTATCGTGAACCAATTCTACGGTGTACCGTACATTGTCGGCTCAACAGGGCTGGTACTGTTACTTATCCTATCCGTTCTCATGGGCTTCAACAAGATGATTGCCGTTATCAGTAAAATCGCGCCATTCATTTTGATTGTGATGGTCCTGGTCTTTGTTATCAGCTTAATCAACCCATCTGACGGTATTGTGGGTGGATCAGAATACATCCTAGCTAACTCAGACGTCTACAGAACAAGCAATAACTGGTTTGCTTCCACTGTACTGCATCACTCATACCTGATTTTATTCCTTGTTCCATACTTTGTAAGCACTTACAGTGTCGATAAAAAGTCTTCAAACAAGGAAACAGCATTGTGGCTAGTCCTAGCCTTCAGTATTCTAGCCTTACTGACAGGTTTAATGATTACATCTCAAGTGGCTAATATCAGCGTGGTTATCGGCGCAGCTGCACCAAACGTCAGTGTTGCAATGGCGCATACACCATTACTGGCAACTGGTTTAGTCGCAATGATTGTCGCTGCATCATATACCACAACAGCGCCCATTGCATTGATTGCAGCGGATTATTTCTCAGAGCGTGGTACAACACGTTATAAACTGACCGGTATCGGTATCATTTTACTGGCGTTTGCCATCAGCTTTGTTGGCTCTTACGCTCAAATCATCAACGTGCTGATGTCAGTATCCGGACGAATCGGATTAGGCGTTTATATCTTTGCCATTATCTACCGTTCATATGTGGCTCTGACTGCAGCGAAAAGAGTACCTGTAGCAAAAAAGGAGAGTAAAGTCGTCAGCACCATCGATTAAGACGTTGCTGTAAGACTTGCCATCGATTTAAAAGGGGAGAAGAAGGGGAGGCGTGCCTCCCCTAACACTTGTATACTATACGCAAAGGAGAAGCTAGCATGAAACGAATAACAAGCGAAAAGGGACCGAAGGCTATTGGAGCATACTCGGTCGCGACAAAAGTAGGCAACATTGTTTACACTTCAGGTCAGCTGGGCATGAATCCATCGACTGGTAAACTGATCAGCGACACCATTGAGGAACAGACACATCAGGCGCTGACAAATGTTAAGACTATCCTTGAAGAAAACAGCAGCTTAATGAAAAACATCATTAAATCAACTGTTTACTTGAATGATATCAATGACTTCAAAGCATTCAACCAGGTTTACGCTGAGTTCTTTGATAAGGATGACTTTCCTTCACGAACAGCTATAGAAGTAGCTGCATTGCCACTCAGTGCCAAGATTGAAATTGAAGTTATCGCGCTCGTCAACGAATAAATTAGTCTTTAAGAAGGTCTGGAAGCTGATAAAAAAGCTTTCAGGCTTTTTTTCCTTATTTAAAAGGGCTTTGGGCTAGTTATAAGTTGATTTTGTGCTCGTCTTAGGTGAACTGCAGCCTGTCCCCAGGTTGAGTGTGCCGAACCGGATACTCCTTTAGCATACTGAAGGGTATATGCTATCCGAGTTTACCCAAGTTGGAGGTAGTTAGGTAAACTGGTTGAGCGCGATTTCTCGAGTCTGCTATAGTTTCTATGACTTCAGCAAACTCATAATTTTTCTGATTTGAGTTAACCGAACTGTGTCATTCTTTGGCATAGTCAGCGGCCTTGGATGATTGAGTATGCCTAAGGCAAGCTCTCTTCGGTAAAGTGAACTGATTCCTGGCTGCGAGTCTGCTGAAGTTCTAATTTTTTCACAGAAAAGACCTCTATTTCCTCATTAAAGGGATCAAAAGTAGAGACACACCCTCTTCTGCGAAAGATAGTGGAGGAGGGGGCATAATAGAGGGGGAGCAGTATAACCATGACACCTATGACTCATTAGAGGCTCTCTCATGACCAACTGTACGTTGAAACAACTGAAATAACGTTTAAATTGCCCATACAAGCAGTTTTTGACTCATTAAAGCCAAAATTAGCTATAGATTCAGCATGACAAGTGATT
>RECC01000020.1 GCA_007692455.1 Alkalibacterium sp.
AATGGAAAGTAATTAAGATTTAACAGATGTATTGATAAAGTGTAACTTTAAAAGAGGCTGGGACAAAAGTCCCAGTAAAATAATAAGATCCACTGAAATCTACTTGAGATTTCAGTGGATCTTATTTGTTTATGTACGCAAAAGGAGCACAGCTTTGATATAATTAAGTCACCACAACACATCATAGAAAGGGTGCTCCTTATGTATACTCAATATACCATGAACCAAACTACCTTGCCATTAGAAATCGATTCCCTTCTACCAAATAATCACATCGTATACTCTATTAACCAAGTCGTAGAAGATTTGGAAAATACACATTACCAATTAATCGCAAATGACTTTGGTCGTCCAGCTTATCATCCCAAACTATTACTTAAAGCTCTTCTATTCGCCTATTCAGAAGGTATCTTTTCAGGGAGAAAAATAGAAAAGATGATGCAAGAAAACCTAGCCATGCATTGGTTAACGGGACAAACAGTGATCACCTACCGTACAATTAATCGGTTTAGAGTGTCCGATACAATCAAAGGGATTATTAGAGAGTTGTACTGCACGTTCTCTATTCGACTTAAGCAGGAAAAGCTAATTGAAGGGCAATCGTTGTTTATTGACGGGACAAAGATTGAAGCGAACGCAAATAAATATACCTTTGTTTGGAAAAAAGCTGTAGATCGATTCTATCCGAAACTTAAGCAGAAAGAACTAGACTACTATAACCAAGAAATCGCACCCCTTATCGACCAAGCGGTCGAAAGAGATACTAACCAAGAATTTTCAAAAGAAGAAATCACGGAGCTCCACCATTTACTTGAGGAAGAGATTGAAAAGGTCGAAGACAAGTTAACATCTACCAAAGAAAAAGAAGCACTTAGTCGATTGAAGAAAAAAAGACGTTCATTGAAAAAGCACAGAAATCGTCTCAAAAAGGATTTTATTCCTAGAGAACAAAAATATGAAAACTATTATGAAACGTTTGACGACAGAAACAGCTTTTCGAAAACGGATAAAGACGCTACTTTCATGCGCATGAAAGATGATCATATGATGAATGGACAGCTCAAACCCGGTTATAATGTCCAAATCGCAACAGAAAACCAGTTTGTTTTGCATACTCAAATTTATCCAAATCCCACCGATACTAAAACACTCATTCCATTGTTAGATTCTCTTCCAGAAGTGATTAAACCATCTAGCTATATCGTCGCAGATGCAGGATATGGAAGCCAAGAGAACCTGGAGTTTTTAGAACAGTCCCGTTGGACTGGATTGGTCAAGTACGGAATGTATGAAAAAGAACAGAAGAAAAAGTACATGAAATCAGATAAGAACCTTGATAACTGGACATATGACGAAGAGCAAAATACGTATACCCATCCAGACGGGACGCTCTATGCCCACGGTTATATTCGGCGCCAAAAAACAAGTAGCGGATATATCACGTTTTCTCACGTGTACCATTCTACTGATCCAACCTATCGAAATGGTAAAAAATCCTTGTGGATTAATTATGAGTACGAAGAACAAAAACTTAAAATCAAAGAAAAGCTTTCATCTAAAAAAGGGGCTAAATTATACGGGCAGAGAAAAATCGATGTCGAGCCAACTTTTGGACAGGTGAAGGCCAATTTAGGTTTCACTCGATTTTCAGTCCGTGGAAAGTCGAAGGTGGAAATTGAAACCAACCTGATATTTATGGCAAATAATCTAAGAAAATACAATAAGAGAAGCAAAAATAACGAAAAATAGAAAAGAAAAAACCGAGTAGGTTTGTACAAAAGTACAATTCTACTCGGTTTAACTTTATTTTACTTCGATTGAGACTTTTGTCCCAGCCTCTTTTAGTTTATAGACTGCTGCGAGGAAGGACAAAAGGGTTCGACACTTATTTAATTGGCAAAGGGAACAATTTTTTTCTGAGTTCCATGATTACTGTAGTAGAAAAAGCCAGAGCAGCAGCAATGCTCCAGTGTATCAGGCCGAATGTGTCTGGTATTGAAAATATGCCGCGAACTCCCGGCAGTAGAGTGAGGCCGTATAGCGCAGAACAGATGATAAATGCGAGAATGACAAACTTATTCTTCAGAAAACCAGCTCCAGTACTCGTCTGTGTAAGTGAACGTGCCGGGAAAACCTGTAGAGTTCTGGACAGAATCAAAGTAGTAAAGGCCATGGCCACACTGATTTCAGACGTATAATTTAATAGACCAATAAACTGTGAGAGAATGACAGCGACACCGATCAGGCTGCCACGAAACAGGACGGTCTGGAGTGTTTGTCCGGAAAAAATTGATTCATTCGAGTCACGTGGAGCTCTGCTCATCACATCCGGTTCTTCGGGTTCTAATCCCAGTGCAATGGCTGGAATGGAGTCATTGACCAGGTTGATAAACAGGAGCTGAAGGGCAGTGAATGGACTGACCCAGTTCATTATCAAAGCAAAGAGAATGGCAATAACAGCACCCAGGTTTCCTGAGAACAGGTAAGCGATCGCTTTTTTAATGTTGCTGTAAACCGTACGTCCCACTGACACGGCCCTGACAATCGATACAAAGTTATCGTCAGTCAGTATCATTGCTGAAGCATCTTTTGCCACATCCGTCCCACTTCCCATGGCAATGCCGATATCCGCTTGTTTTAATGCGGGAGCATCATTGACTCCGTCACCCGTCATGGCTGTGATTTTATTTTTCTTCTGCCAGGCATCCACTATGCGAATTTTATTTTCTGGAGTTACTCGAGCGTAAACCGTAATCTTTTCTAAATTATCCATCAGTTCCTGGTCACTCAAGTCATCCAGTTCCTGTCCGGTTAACGCCAAGTCATTTGGTCCGCAGATATTTAAATCTCTGGCTATTGCCCGAGCCGTTGTCTTGTGGTCGCCGGTAATCATGATTGTTTTTATACCAGCTCGTGTTGCATCTTCAACCGCATGGTAGACTTCCTGTCTCGGTGGGTCAATCATAGCCAATAGACCAATAAATATTAAATCCCGTTCATCTTCAATGGAGACTACTTTGTCAGAAACTGGCTTATAGGCAAAGGCCAGCACACGCATGGCTTGATTTGAAAAGGTCTCATTTTGATTGATGATATCTTCTTTTAATTTGGGAGTTAAGTCAACTGTCTCTCCATTCATCTTCACTTTAGAACAGAGTGAGATAATGACATCCGGCCCACCCTTGACCAGCATTCTTGTTTCACCTTCAATGGCATGAACGGTGGACATTCGCTTTCTACTGGAGTCAAAGGGCAGTTCAGCTAGTCGAGGAAAGCGGGCGCGGACTTCTTCATAAGGAAGATTCTGCTTATTGCTGTAGTTGATCAGGGCCACTTCTGTCGGATCACCGCTGGCATTGCCAGTATCAGTCAGTGAAGAGTCGTTTGTGAGAGTAGCAATTTGCATGAGAATTGTTTCGGACTGTGTCCATTTCAACGGGTCTCCTGAAAACAGATTGGATTCGCCGTTAGGGATGTAGGAATCCACGACAGTCATTTTATTCTGGGTTAATGTCCCGGTTTTATCGGTACATATTACGCTAGTAGAGCCTAGGGTTTCAACTGCCGGCAACTGCCGGATGATGGCGTTCTGTCTGGCCATTTTATTCGTACCCACTGACAGCACAATGGTGACAATGGACTGCAGGGCTTCCGGTATAGCAGCAACGGCCACGGCCACTGCAAACATGAAGGCGTTGATTAAGGGCACCGTCATATCATCTGTGTTACCAAGAAAAATGCGACCAGCCTGTATACTGAAAATGATAATAGAGAGCAGAAGGATTGCCCATCCCAGTTTTTTACTGAAATCTTCTAGCTTTTTTTGCAAAGGAGTCTGTTTGGTCGAGGCACTTTGAATAAGACGGGCGACTTTACCCATTTCTGTCTCTTCTCCGGTAGCAGTGGTCAGAAACTTCCCGCGGCCATAAGTAACGAGCGTACCGCTGTAAACCATATTGAAACGGTCTGCCAATGGGGTATCTTCTTTCAGGATAGCACTGCTTTTATCGGAAGCCACTGATTCCCCGGTAAGTGCGCCTTCCTGAACTTGAAGCGATTCGGACTCTATCAGACGCCCATCTGCCGGAATGCTGTTACCTGCCTCCAGACTGACAATGTCCCCAACTGCAATCTCTCTGGATTCAACAATGCGAGTCTGTCCGTCACGGATGAGGGTAGCGTCAGGAGAAGCCAGTTTGCGCAAAGAGTCCAATGAGTCTTCAGCTTTTCTGGTTTGAACGACACTGAGAACTGAGTTAAGAATGAGTACGGTAAAAATAATGAGTGATTCTAGCTCTTCGCCAATCAGCATCTGAATAATGGCTACAATTAGTAGAACAATTACCATAGGGTCTTTAAATGTTTCCAAAAACAGTGAAAGGAGAGTACGTCGATCCTTTTCTGCAATTTCATTAAAACCGTGTTCTTCCAGACGCTTTTTAGCCTCTTCGGAAGTTAATCCACCAGGTGATGATTGTAACTCTTCATAAAGTTCTTCAGGAGACTTTTTATATGATGTCATCAGTTGTTATCCTCTCTTATTTTGAAGCTTCAGGTAAAAAAAAGACGCATACGGAAGATATCCGTATACGTCTCACAATTTAATGCAGTACCAGCAGATTTTCATCTACGGTTGGTGATACTGCAACAGAATAAATCTGCCTGTTACTCCCGTACAATATTCTTTTGTCAGGATAAGTATAGTCTTCCATTCAGGAAAAGGCAAGTAAATAGTCTGATAAATTTTTGCGTTTTAATTGTTGTGTATAAAACGATTTAATGAGAAAGGAAGTTTAAAAGATTACAATTGTATTGATCCACATTTTTAAAAAAATTTGATAGACTATAATAAAATAAGGTTAAGGGAGCAGCTAAATTGACACGGTTACTAATTAAAATAAAAAACTGGCCAAACAGTCTGAAAATTATTTTAGCTTCGCTTCTGACTATACTTGCAGGAGGCTTTCTGCTTTCTTTGCCTCTGAGTCATGCAAGCGGTCAGACTGGAGCCACTTTTGATCATTTCTATACGGCGGCTTCGCTGGTATCGATTAACAGTATGACATCAATTGAATTTTCTGAAACGTATTCGTTATTTGGAAAAACTGTCGCCATTGTATTGATGCAGATAGGCGGCCTGGGCTTAATGACTTTTCTTGCCTTTGTGACACTTTTAATGAACCAGCGAATGAGTCATTCACAAAAAGATTTATTAAGTGATGTATTGAACCGTTACCGGATAACCAATATGCAGGACTATCTAAAACAGGTATTCAAGTATACGTTTATAATTGAAACGTCGGGCTTCATTCTTCTGTCCTTCCGCTTTATTCCTCAATATGGACTGACAGACGGCCTGTTTCATTCGTTATTCCTCTCTGTTTCAGCCTTCACCAATGCAGGCTTTATCAGCTTTGGACCAGACAGTCTAAAAGACTATATTAATGATCCGTGGACACTGTCAGTCGTGATGCTACTAGTGTTTTTAGGTGGAATAGGACATATAGTGTGGTTCGATTTCAGAGCAAAGATAAGGTTCTTTATACTTAATTATAAGAAAATGGGATTCAAACGTCTTTATAATCGACTGGAAGTAGCGACTCAGATGATTCTGAACGCAACTTTTATTTTAATTATTTTTGGGATTATCTGGGTGCTTGTAACAGAGTGGACAAATCCTGATACGTTGGGAGAAGTTGGTGTGATACATCGCTTCTACATTGCACTCTTTCAGTCAGTCACCATGCGTACAGCCGGCTTTTCAATATTAGAGTTTCACTCTTTTAGACAGGGGACTGTTCTCATTTTGCTGGCGCTGGCAATAGTGGGAACTGCACCCGGAAGTACAGGTGGCGGAATAAAAGTTACTACGGTTGCAGTCATTGTGCTGTCTTTTATCAGTGAAATAAAAGGACAGAAAAGCGTGGCCTTTTCGAAAAGGGATATTCCTATAGAAACAGTTAAGCAGGCCATGGTTATATTTATCAGTATATTCGTCTTACTATACACGGGCATATTAATGTTGATGTGGAGCGAATCGGAGTCGTTTTATGATTTGACTGTGCAGGCAACTGCTGCTGTTTCAACAGTTGGCATTACAGGCAATGACATCAGTGATTACACTCGAGTGGGCCAGACGATAATCGGCTTCTTGTTCTTCGCAGGGCGTTTAGGACCTTTATCAGTATTTATGGGCTTGATTGGTCGTCAGAAAAAAGAAAGAGAGAGGATTTATCCGGACATAGACATCATGCTGGGGTAAAAGAGGAGGAGAAATATGGATTATAAAATGATTGGTATAATCGGTTTGGGTATTTTCGGACGTGCTCTGGTAAAAGAACTGACACGCTATAATACAGAAGTGATTGGTTTGGATAAAAATCAGGATAATATTGATGAATGTAAAAACTATCTTCAAGAAGCCGTTCGATCGGACCGAATAGACAGTGGTTTTCTAAAAGAGGTAGACTTTCAGAATGTGGATATAGCTGTTGTAGGTTCGGGTATGAGTTTGGAGGAAACGGTGCTGAACCTGGAGTACTGTCAGCAAATAGAAGTTAAAACACTTTATGCCATTGCCAATACTAGTATAGAAGAAAAAATACTGTATAAAGTAGGAGCTGACTATGTAGTCCTTCCGGAAGTGGAAATGGGGCAGGCGACTGCACGAAAACTGATGCGCTCGTTCGTCAATGAAATGGTGGAAATCAGAAAAGATACACTGATTGCAGAATTTATTGTCCCTGATGAATGGGTGGGGCAGTCACTGACTGACTTGGATATATACAATAAATACCATGTCTCGATTATCGGACGTGAAGACAAGGACAAGGATTTTCAATTGAATATTGATGGGCAGCAGAAACTATATGAAGAAACACGTCTTTTGGGAATAGCTAAACGAGATCATTTTGACCGCTTCGCTGAAAAAACCTCACTCGGATACGATTTAAGACTTGACGATTAGGTGACATTTTAAGAAAAGCCTACACAATAACGATAAATAGTGTTAAGATAGGTTTGGTTTGTCGACATAGTCAGAGAACTCATTTGCGAGAGGAACGTAACCTAAAATGAACGTAGATAAAATTAAACAACACTTCCCTGAAACGAATATAAAAGTAAACGAGCCGCTATCACACTATACTTATACTAAAACTGGTGGACCGGCGGATGCTCTTATTTTTCCTAAAACAAAAGAAGAAGTCCAGGCCATTATCAAATGGTTGAACGAAGAAGATTGGCCAGTCACCATCTTGGGCAATGCCAGCAATCTGATTGTAAAAGATGGTGGCATCCGAGGTGCTACAATCATTCTGACGGATATGAATCAGATTGTCATAAAGGACAAGAGTATTAAAGTCCTGACGGGAGCTGCCTTGATTGAAGTCAGCAAGCGCGCCTATCAGTCTGGTTTGACCGGACTGGAGTTTGCGTGCGGCATTCCCGGAAGTATCGGTGGTGCTGTGTATATGAATGCAGGAGCTTATGGTGGAGAAGTTCGTGAAGTCATTAAACAGGTCACTGTCTTGACAAGAGACGGACGTATTATTGAACGAAATAATGATGAAATGGATTTTTCCTACCGTCACAGCAAACTGCAGGAATCTGATGAGATCGCTCTGGAAGTAGTCTTTGAACTTGAAGAAGGCGATAAGGAAGTAATTAAAGAAAAGATGGATGAGCTGACTTATCTGCGAACATCCAAACAGCCATTGGAATACCCTTCTTGCGGGTCAGTTTTCAAGCGGCCGACCGGGTATTTTACCGGGAAATTAATTCAGGACGCCGGATTGCAGGGACTGACTTGGGGTGGCGCACAAATTTCTACGAAACATGCCGGCTTTATCGTTAACATTGATAATGCTACAGCAACAGATTATATTGAGTTAATTGAACACATTAAAAAAGTGATACTGGAAACTGACGGGGTTCAGCTTGAAACCGAGGTTAAAATCATCGGAGAAGATTATCCCGCTTTATCAGGTGCTGAAGGCTCTTTTTTAAAACGTGCCTCAAATACTCTAAAGGAAAAACTGAAAGATAAGAAACAAAAAACTGTTATAGAAAAAAGTTAGAACAGTGAAACGGCAGCTAAATCTCCCGGTGAAAATCGGTTAGTTTTCTGCTGTTTTTTGTTTGGAATGGAGGAAGGTAAAATGAAAATCGGTGTCATAGGACTCGGAACTATAGCCCAGAAAGCATACTTGCCACTTTATACGAGTCATTTCAGCCAGCACGAATGGCATTTCAGCACACGCAATCCAGATACATTAAAGAGGCTGGGAGAAAAGTATGGTTTGGGTGCTAAGCAGCTGCATACTAATTGGGAAACACTTTTGGGAGAAGTGCATGCTATTTGTGTACATACCCCGACCGAAACCCATTACTCTATTATCCGACCGTTCATCGAAAAGGGTATACCTGTACTGGTCGATAAACCTCTGAGTGAATCATATCAGCAGACAAAGGAACTGATTGAACTGGCTGAGGGGAAGAATACGCCAGTTATGGTTGGCTTCAATCGCCGTTTTGCACCAATGATTCAGCAGCTATCAGCAGTCGATGACAAAAATATGCTGATTGTCCAAAAAAACCAGCAGAACAGTACTGATTTCTCGGTACGTTTCCGCATATACGATATGATGATTCATTCGATAGATACGGCTCTATACTTGATGGATGATAATAATATTTCAGTACTTCATTCTGAAGTGATTGAAGAGAAGGGGGATTTCAAGCGGGCGTCCGTCTTGCTTAAATCTTCTCAACAGACGGTTATTGTTTCTATAAATAATCAGTCCGGTGCGAAAAGAGAAACAGTTGAACTTCAAAGTACTGACGGAACATATCTGATTGAAAATTTATCACGAATGACAAAGTATTCAAATGAAGGGGCATTAAGCAAGGAATTAGGCGACTGGACTGAAACTCTTGAAGTCAGAGGGTTTTTACCTATGATTGCTTCTTTTGTATCTATGCTGGAACAAAACGGAGAACTTCCGGTCTCTTATGAATCAGCCCTTTTAAGCCATAAGATATGTGAAGAAATCATTTCAAACTACGAAAATAGTTGAATAAGTTACTGGTAAGTCTCCTTTATCAAAAAGACCTTGAATACAACGCATTTCATAATGGCAACAGTTGTGGCAAAGTTGTATATTCTTATTTGCGGGAAAATCAGTAAACTGGTTAATAATATGAAAGCATTTCCTTTCTGTATGAACGAAAGAAAAAGTCAAAAGTGACGGTTTTAAAATATGGTATACTAATAATACATTAATGCATGAGGAGCTTGAGGGATGAACTTAAAGAAAATGGTAGGCTACAAAGCAGCAGAATTTGTGAGAGATGGCATGACAGTCGGTCTTGGAACAGGGTCGACAGCTTATTATATGGTTGAAGCCATCGGAAAACGCGTTAAAGAAGAAGGCTTGTCTATTGTTGGTGTGACAACGTCACACCGTACGACCGATCAGGCAAATGAACTCGGTATTCCTTTAAAAGATTTGAATGAAGTAGAAAGTATTGACATCACTATTGATGGAGCTGATGAAATTTCTGATGATTTTCAGGGAATCAAAGGCGGCGGAGCAGCGCACCTCTTCGAGAAAATGGTGGCTAACCAGTCCAAGGAAGTGATCTGGATTGTTGATGACAGTAAAATGGTAACGAAGTTAGGTAAGTTTCCTCTGCCAGTTGAAGTAGTTAGGTTTGGCTGTCAACAGGTTTATAACTTATTTGACCGGGAAAAGCTCAACCCTTCATTCAGATTAGATGACAAAGGAGATAGACTAGTTACTGATTCAGGAAACTATATTATCGACCTCCATTTAGAAGTAATCGAAAACCCTCATGAACTAGCTAAAATGCTTGATTCGGTAACGGGAGTTGTGGAACACGGTCTGTTTCTGGACTGTGTAACAAAAGTGATTGTCGGACGAGAAGACGGACCTGAAGTTATCGACGTAAAAAGGAATTAGTCAAATATAAAACCCGCAGGAAGACAGCA
>RECC01000018.1 GCA_007692455.1 Alkalibacterium sp.
TGACTGTTCAAGTAATTCTGGTAAGCGAAAAATATTAGTGATACTGTTGCCACGACAAGGAGTAAACTGAGGACAATATTGGTTACTTTTCGCCGTTCACTCTGGGTGACTTTCTGCGTAATGTCATCAACCAGCCGTGAATCTTCCTTAACTAAATCATCCAAAGGCACATCGTATAGTTCGCTGAGTGTGACGAGTGTTGTTAAATCCGGAAAGGTTCGACCGACCTCCCAGCTGGAAATCGTCTGACGGGACACATGAAGAATGTCCGCCAGTTCCTTTTGTGTATAATCTGCTTCAAGTCGCTTCTCTTTTAATTTTTTGCCAAGTTCCATGTTGTTTCCCCCTCGTTTAGTGTAAGTTAAGTGTATAATTTGATGCAGGAGATAGCTAGCTATGGTGTGTGGAAAGCTGTTTAAATCCCATCATACCGCGTGCTACAGTTTGTTGCAGGTGTTTTCGAACAAGTCTGAATAAGATTCTCGAGGGAGTGCACTGTTCATAGATTCACTTCAGTTTATTTGCTATGATAATTAAGAGTCAATTTAAATTCAGCAGGCAATGAGGCCTGATTATTTTATGTAAGGAAGGATGGGGAAATGTTGAAGCGTGTGACAATAGTCGGGCCATCAGGGTCAGGTAAGTCAACTTTAGCACAGGAACTGGGAAAATTAAATGGCCTGCCAGTTTTTCATATGGATCAGCTGTTCTTCAAACCGGGCTGGGTAGAAAAATCACGGGCAGAGCTGGCTGAAGAAGTTGAAAAGATTCTAGAGTCAAACGAAGAATGGATAATTGAGGGCAACTACAGCCAGACATTACCGGTCAGAATAGCTCAAAGTTCACATGTCATATTTCTGGATTATCCGAGGCGTGTTTACGTTTACCGTGTCCTTAAACGATTGGTGAAGACTTACGGGAGAGTGAGAAAGGATATGGCGCCAGGCTGTCCCGAAAGAATTGATATTGCTTTCTTGAAGTATGTCTGGCATTTCAAAAGTAAGCGCCGAGAAAAGCTGTTGAAAATTGTTTCAGCTCACGTAACTGAAAAGAACCAACTGCTTATTTTTAAGCATCCCAAGGAATGCGACCGTTACATAAGAAAAGTTAGGGAGAGCGAGAATGACTAAAGAAAAAGTGTTAGTTTCAAAAATAACAGATAGAGAAGAAAAGGCCGACATAGTCAAAGACGTGCTGGCTGATCTGCCGGAATGGTTCGGCCTGCCAGAGTCGACTGCTCATTACATTGAGGATGCGAAAAAGGCAGAACTGTGGTCAGTTGAATATGAAGGTGAAAGCATTGGCTTTATAACCTTGACCGAAACAACAGCAGATACAGCTGAAATCCACTGCATGGGTATTAAAAAAGCCTGGCACAGAAAAGGGATAGGCGCTGAACTACTGATGGCTCTGGAAGGTTTTGCCAAAGAACATTACAGCTACCTGCAAGTCAAGACGGTCGACCAGGGTCACTATAAAGAGTACGACCAGACAATTGCCTTTTACCAAAAACAAGGATTCAAAAAGCTCGAAGTCTTTCCGACACTTTGGGATGAATGGAATCCTTGTCTGATAATGGTGAAGAAACTTAATGTTAAGTAGTTAGCACCCTTTGAGAGGATTTTCGAAGGGACGGGGTGATAACCATCAGTTCAATCATTGGTCATCTAAGAATCGTTAGATAATAAGACTACCTGATGGATGCAGAATTTTACTGCTATAATAGAAATAAATGAACTGATTAAACACAAAAGGAGAATGTCATGATGACGGACGCTAAAGAAAAAGCACTGGCGATCAGCAAGGAAAAGGGCGGCAAAATCGAGGTCAATTCCAAAGTAGAAATCAATTCAATGGAAGATCTGGCTATCGCCTATACGCCTGGAGTTGCGGCAGTCAGTTCAGCGATCGCTAAGAACAAAGAGGATGTCTACACCTATACCTCTAAACGTAACTTGGTTGCCGTTGTGACTGATGGTTCAGCCGTTTTGGGACTCGGCAACATTGGACCGGAGGCAGCTATACCGGTTATGGAAGGAAAAGCCGCCTTATTTAAGCGTTTCGCCGATGTAGACGCCGTTCCAATTTCTTTGAACACCCAGGATGTGGATGAAATTGTCTCCCATATTCAGGCGATTGCGCCTTCTTTTGGCGGAATCAATCTGGAAGACATCAGTGCTCCCCGCTGCTTTGAGATAGAGCGAAAGCTAAAAGAGACCCTGGATATTCCGGTTTTCCATGACGATCAGCATGGTACGGCGATTGTTGTTCTGGCTGGGGTTTATAATGCGCTGAAATTAGCTAAAAAGAAAATCAGTGAAGTGAAAGTAGTCGTCAATGGTGGCGGAGCTGCGGGCATTGCCATTTCGAAACGCCTATTGTCTGCAGGGGTAGAAGATTTGCTGCTGGTTGATAAAACCGGTATTGTTTCTTCAAATGACCCTGACATAGAAGAACGGCATAAAGAAATTGCAGAATTGACGAACAAGGATCAGCTGCAAGGCGGTTTAGAAAAAGCCGTTGAAGGAGCAGATATCTTTATCGGCGTCTCTGCACCGAACGTACTGAAAAAAGAATGGATAGCGACCATGAACGACAAACCGGTCATCTTTGCGATGGCCAATCCGGTTCCGGAAATCGATCCAGAAGAAGCAAAAGCTGGCGGAGCATTCATTATCGGTACTGGTCGAAGCGATTTTCCAAATCAGATCAATAATGTACTTGCGTTTCCTGGTATTTTCCGTGGAGCTCTTGATGCCCGTGCAGGAGACATTACCGATGCTATGCAGATTGCTGCTGCCAGAGGCATCGCGAGTGCTATTCCAGAAGACGAGCTGACTGTAGATAATATCATTCCCAATGTCTTCACACCGGGCATTTCAGATATTGTAGCAGACAGCGTCAGGAACACAGTTGCTAACAATTAATACCGATTAAACTGACGCAAGCAGACAAGTCTGGCTTTCCTTCGAAAAAGGAGAGTCGGGCTTGTTTTTCTCTGCACTCAAGAATGCAGCACCCACATTTAATTAGAAGATAAGTGCTA
Organism: Alkalibacterium sp.; assembly: GCA_007692455.1. Lineage (GTDB taxonomy): Bacteria > Bacillota > Bacilli > Lactobacillales > Carnobacteriaceae_A > Alkalibacterium. Next base: position 3,047 of record RECC01000018.1, read on the forward strand.
AAATCAATTCGTGTATGAGAACTTAAACGACTGTCTTCAAAGGCTACCATTAGAAAAACTGTCCTTAAGAACCGGTTGGGTCGATTCAGTGATAGTGAGTATAGTCAGCTTGTGCGAAGGTAACCATTACCTTAAGGCTGTGTTATTTTGTTAGAATAGAGGGTGAGATAAAAGTCAGCACTACTACTGAAGGAGGAAATTTTATGTGTGGACGATACGGTTTATCTGTTTCCGAAAAAGACTTAATCAAAAGGTACCAGCTGGATGCAGATGACTATACCTTGGGGGACTATACATTCGAAGAAAAAGACGAGATATTTCCGACAACCGACAACGTTATCCTTCTCCCTAATCGAAAATTATATCCGGTAAAATGGGGCTTCACGCCGCATTTTGCCAAAAGACCACTAATCAATGCCCGGTCCGAAAGTGTTCTGGAGAAAAAGACTTTCAAAGAACCCTTTTCCAGTAAACGCTGCATTGTTCCAGCCAGCTACTTTTTTGAATGGCAGCCGGTCGAGGGGCAGAAGAAAAAGGACAAGAAACTGATACGGGTAGACGGATTGCCGGTCTTTTCGATGGCCGGTGTGTGTGAGCGCTACAAGGACGATGAAGGAAACAGTATCCTGACCTATGCGATACTTACGACCGATGCGAATGAGCAGATGAAGCCGATTCACGACCGCATGCCGGTAATACTCGACCCTGAAGACGAAAACCAGTACCTTGATTTGGAGGCAGACGTTGAGTCCGTTCAAGAACTGCTGAAACCAACGAAAAAAGAACTCATTATTGAATGAATGCAGGCGTCCGCCTGCAAATCTTAAAAGCCGATATTGCCGTAATGAACGGAGGATCGGCTTTAGCACACTGTTAAACTGTCGGGTCTAGTTTGAATGGAGTTATCCGAGGAAACTTCATTTTTTCAGGCGAAATTTCAAGTTTGAAACCTAATAGACCGGTCAAACTGCACCGAAAGGACAATGAGTCAAAAACAGTCAGTTTTTCTAGGCTAAACTTGAAATTCTTAGCTGAAATTTCAAGTTTGACAAGCCTTTTCAATCAAAACTAAAGTCATTGGATGCTATCAGTTACTCTTCTTCCTTTTTCTCCTTTAAAGTCTTTAAACTATCCGGTTTGTCGTGCCATTCCAGAAATTCCATGCGGTGGCCGAAGAAGCTGTAGGTATAAAAACGGCGTACACCGGGCATGTTGAAGTCTTCTTCGTAGGGAACATCGTTTGCGTCCAAGCGGTCCATCAGTCCCTGAATATTCTGTACATCAAAGGCGGGGTGCCCTCTTTTTTCCGCATGATGATCTTCATCGAGACCAATATGGATGATGTGTCTGCCCATGTCGAACCAGAGGCTGTCAAAGTGACTGAGGGTTGAAGGTTTTTCGACTTCCGGGCAGCCCAGTACATCGCCGAAGAAACGCCGAACCTCTTTTTCGGTTCCCAGGGGTGCGGTTAGTTGAATATGATCGATACCGTTAAACGAAAAGTTCATGTACATGCAACTCCTTTAGTGTGCTTAAAGTAAGTTTAGCATAACTGATTAATCTGAATGACAAAAGTGAGTTTACTATAAAAATGATGCGATGTATTTATTTCTTCTTAGGCTTGCATTTTTAGGAGAGTATGCTTAAATTAAGATAACAAGAGTGTTCATTCATTGAGTGGGGGCAGCTATGATTACTAATAACAGAAAAGCATCTAACTTAAAGTTGTTTGCGTTGAATTCCAATAAGGAACTAGCACAAGAAATTGCCGATTTCATAGGGGTAGAACTTGGAGTAGCGGAAATTACGCGGTTTGAAGACGGTGAGATACGCATCAATATAGAGGAAAGTGTTCGTGGCGATGATGTATACCTGATTCAGTCCACTAATGATCCGAGTAATGACTATCTTATGGAAGTTCTGATTATGACCGATGCACTGAGACGGGCAAGTGCCCGGACCATCAATGTGGTGATGCCGTATTATGGCTATGCGAGACAAGACCGGAAGCCAGGTCCGCGGGAAGCCATTACAGCTAAAGTGGTAGCCAATATGCTGACGATAGCTGGAGTCAGTCGGATGGTGACGCTTGATCTGCATGCACCTCAGATTCAGGGGTTCTTTGATATCCCAGTTGACCACCTGTCAGCCATAGCCTTGCTGGCCAATTACTTTATCAGTCATGACTTAAAAGGCGAAGGCACTGTTGTGGTGGCGCCGGATCATGCGGGGGTCTCACGGGCAAGAGAGATGGCAGAACTACTGGATTCACCTCTCGCGATCATAGATAAGCGTTCAGCGGATGAAGAGACAGATGAAGAGCTGAATGTCGTGGGAGAGGTCAAGGGATGTACGTGTATTTTGTTTGATGACATCATGGACACTGCCAAAACAGTAACGAAGGCCTGCTCGCTCCTGAAGGAAGAAGGGGCAAAAGAAGTCTATGTCTGCGTGACGCACCCTGTTCTCTCAGGTGATGCAGTCGAACGCATTAATCGGTCGGGCATTGAAAAAGCCATTGTTACCAATACGATCAACATTGGAGATAAGAAAGAGTGTCCGTTCATTGAACTCATTAGTGTGGCTCCGCTCCTTGGGGATGCCGTCATGAGAATTCAAAGTGACGAGTCGATTAAACCGTTGTTTGAAAAGCAGCATATCGAAAAATTAACCGAATAAACCTGAAAAGTTCTCAGTTGACGAAGCGCTTGGCGTGTTAATCGGCTGAGGGCTTTTTTAGTTACTTTCAAGTCTGGTATTGATAGAATGAAAATGCAAAGGGACAAAAAGGGTGAAGTGTTTCATTTAATACTAAGACTATAAGGGAGGCTTATTTATGATTGGTGTATGTTCAGTTACGTTTAAAGATAAATCGATTGAAGAAGTAATTCAGCTGGCGAAGAAGGCAGGTCTGGACTGTATTGAATGGGGAAGCAAAGAGCATGTTCAAGTAGGGGATTTGGAGGTGGCCACACACACAGCCCGGCTAACAGAAGAAGCAGGACTGAAAACCTCCTCTTACGGTTCCTACTATCAGGCAGGCAGCTTTGATAGTTTTGAGGACGTCATCGAAACCGCCCGACACCTCAATACTCAAATGATTCGAATATGGGCGGGAGAAAAAGCATCTGAAGAAGCAGATGATGTGTGGTTTCAAAAAGTGCTGAGTGATACAAGGCGTATTGCAGAGATGGCAGAAAAGGAAGATATGACTATCAGTTTTGAATATCACAGTGGTTCATTGACAGACACTCCAGAAAGTGCCAGATGGCTGATGGAGTCAATTAATGTACCCAACGTTTATCTTTACTGGCAGCCGGCTGAAACGCTGTCTGTAGCTGAAAGACTAGGCAGTCTGGATTATCTCAGTAGATGGATCAGTAACATCCATGTGTTTCATTGGGAAGATTACAACAACCGCTTTTCTTTGGCAGAAGGCGAAAAAGAATGGCTGCAGTACCTCCCAAAAATACAACAGGGTTCAGAACGTTCTCATCATTACCTCCTGGAGTTCGTTAAAAATGATAATCCTGAACAGTTTTTCCAGGATGCAGAGACCTTGAAGGAATGGGTTAAAAATAAAAAGTAAATGAATACAACTTTGTGAACCTTTTAGTTTGTTAATTTAGAGAGAAGGGTTAGAATAGAAGTGTAGAAAGAAGTAAAACACGCTGAAATAAGTGGAAGAAAGGAGGGAGAAATAATGAACGACATGATTCCTTCTAAACGCGACTTTTGGGATTTAAGCAGACGTTTTTTTGACGATGCATTGGGTCAGAATTTTGGTGATTTCGGCAGTTTCAAAACGGACATCATTGAGCAGGATGATGCCTATGTAGTAGAAGCAGAGCTTCCGGGCATGTCCCGAGAAAATATCGAACTGGATTTTCAGGATAATATTTTATCCATTTCAGCTAAACAGGAAACAGCGACAGATGAGAGCGATGAAGAACGTAACTATATCAGACGCGAACGCTCAACACGTTCATTCAGCAGACAGTTTATTCTTCAGGATATCGATGAAGATAATATCAAGGCACGCTTTGACAATGGTATTTTAGAAGTGACCTTACCCAAGCAGCATCCGGAACCAAAAAATACGAAGAAAATAGATATTGAATAAGTAGTCAGATGAACGGCTCGGCAATTCTCTTTATTTTAGAGGCTGCTGAGCTTTTATTTTGGCAGTGAAATTAAATATGCTATAGTAAGGTTTATAATAGAAGGCATAACAATCGCGATAGTTTTAGCGAGGAAGGAAGTCATTAAGTGAAAATAGTACAATCTGTAACGGAATTAGTTGGTGAAACACCTTTACTGAAGCTGAATAAAATTGTTCCTGAAGGAGCTGCCGAGGTTTACGTCAAACTGGAATCCATGAACGTAGGCGGCAGTGTCAAAGACCGTATTGCACTGAATATGATTGAAGAAGCAGAAAAAGAAGGTGTCCTCAAAGAAGGTGACACCATAGTTGAAGCGACCAGCGGAAATACTGGTGTGGGTCTGGCAATGGTGGCTGCTGCCAAAGGCTATAAGGCTGTGTTTATCATGCCTGATACGCTGAGTGTTGAAAGACGTGCACTGATGAAAGCCTATGGAGCTGAACTTGAGTTGACTCCTGGTGACAACGGTATGCCCGGAGCGTTGGATCGTGCAATGAAACTGGCTGAAAAAGACAATTACTTCATGCCGTCTCAGTTCAAAAACCCAGCAAATCCTTCTGCTCATATTAAAACAACCGGACCGGAAATTATAGAAGCCTTTGACGGTAAAACACCGGATGCTTTTGTAGCGGGAGTAGGAACAGGCGGAACCGTAACAGGTGTAGGGAAAGTACTGAAGCTGCATAACCCGTCCACACTAATTTTTGCTGTTGAACCGGAAGAATCAGCAATTTTAAGCGGTAAGGAAAAAGGCAAGCATAAAATTCAAGGAATAGGGGCCGGTTTCATTCCTGATATTTTGGAAAGAGATGTATATGATGAGGTCTTAACTGTCTCAAGTGAAGAAGCTATGGATACAACTCGTCGCGTAGCACGTGAAGAGGGTCTGCTCGTGGGGGTTTCAGCTGGAGCGAATATTACAGCGGCCATCCGAGTGGCAGAAAGATTAGGTAAAGGCAAAAAAGTCGTGACTATCGGTTGCGACACCGGCGAACGTTATTTATCAACACCCGTATTTTCAATTGAAGAAGAGTAAAAAGTAATACGTTGCAAAAGAAGTCAACGAACAAAGTGACGCAAAAAAGTTATACTTTTATCAGAGTAGATTAGTCTACTCTGTTTTTTTATGCTCTATTAAAAAATCCGCTAATTATTGTTTGCTTGATTGATTTTTTGGGCTTCTTAGGTAGGACTCATTAAGTGATTATCAATGAGTTGTATAGAATAAGGCAGATTAGATACAACTCACTCAATTGTTAAAGTTTGGTTGTATTTAGAAAGGCTTTCTAAATACAAATCGCTGATCTAAAACATCGTCAGTAGTATTCTGGGGCTGTGTCTGGGTACAACTGAGTTAATTCCTCTTTAGTGAGTTGTATCCAGCGGCCCTTCCTGAGTACAACTCAAATATAATGATACACTCACTTGTACCAATCCGTCGTTATTTGATGCAACTCACTCATTTTAATCTAAACAGTTGTACCCAGTATGCGTAAAACCTTGAGAGTTGGGTCAAATACTGGTGATGCTGACACATTTTTCTTAACTATCCAACTCAAAAAGTTCTTTAAGAAGGAACACACACGACGTCGGTCGCGTGTGGACCACTTTAAAGGTACTGGATAGGATAAATCAGCTGTCTTCCAGCTGATTTTGTTTAGGCAAAAACGACCATTGCCACAAAAAGTTAGTGGCAATGGTCGTAATCAATGTTTTGTTTAAAGAGGTTACTGTTTAATCTTCATCTGAAGAAGATAAGCCCATTTCTCTTTTCATGCGTTCGAGTTCGTCTTCAACTGCTGCAGAGCCGGTTTCTTCAGCGTATTTTTCCTCAAGTTGCTGTGCTTCATCTTTCTGTTCCTTATTCAGCTCAGCCATGGCATCCGCTTCATCGAGTCTGCGGGATGCTTTCTCTTCCATACGGTTGAAAGATCCCATTGCCCCTTTTGACTTGCCGACTGAATCATTCACTTTGTTTAGTTTATCCTGAGTATCGGCAACGGACATTTGCGCCTTAATCATTGAGCGGCGCTGTCTCAGTTTTTCAATATCTGAGGCCAGCTTGTCGTGCATCTGGCGCATTTTTGAAGCATTTTCGTGTGCTTTGGCATAGGCATTAGCCAAGCCGGTCCCTACATCTTCAAGTTCCTGTTTCTTAGAAAGGAAGACACGGGCGTCGCCGTCATTTCCGGTTTCCAGAGCTTTTTTGGCGAAGTTGTTATACTTAGCTACTTCTGCTTCGTTTTCATCAACTAAACGCTTGGCTCTTGTTTCCTCAGCCATGACACTTGCAGTATTTTTCTTCACTTCAGCCAGGTCATCCATCATTTTACGCAGGTACTGATCAATCATTTTTTCCGGATCTTCCATTCGGTCTATTAGAGCATTGACGTTTGCACTGATTATATCTGAAAAGCGGTCTAAAATTGCCATGTGTTCTTCCTCCTAAAAATAGTGTGTATTTAGTAATCGTCCCAGCCGTCGTCTTTGTTCTTGTCCTTGTATTTCTTGGACAGTTCTTCAGCCTCTGAACTGCCGAATGTTTCAATTGGTCGGTTCAGCATGTCTTCAGTCTGTTTTGCTTCTTTTTCCTTGGCTTTCTGTTTTGACTGCCACCATTTGAACAGAAGGTACAAGACTGCTGCTACTCCAAAGATAGTCAGAACAGGTATCCATGGAGAAGTGGTTACTTCCATGATACGATCAGCCGCTTGACTGAAGGATTGACTGAAGTATTGCTCATCAGTTAAATCGCCATCGTAATAATTGCGGTCCAG
>RECC01000033.1 GCA_007692455.1 Alkalibacterium sp.
CCACACCACATAATTCAACCACTTCAACCATAACAAAGCTGGACAGTTAGATTTACAAGACCATACAGTCTTCTCCTTCGTCTGATTTTGTTACTTTACTCATAGTGCCTGTCCTTAGACCTACCTACCTTTTTGTAGTGAGTTTCTAAGGTATTACTTATCTTATACTTCGAAACCTCTCCTCCCATCCAATAAAAAAGATCCCGTGTTGTCATTTTTTTACGGGGGTATAACAATTTGTATTCATCAATGGCGTAGAGGATGGCCAACTGAATGGCTATCTGTTTTTTGCAGGTTAGACACCTGCAGCTCCTCTGAGTTAATACCACATTAAAGTTATTACACTGCGGACACTTAACGCCCTTTCTCAACTGCACATATTCATAAGGAGGTAGTTGTTTTTGAAATGGAACTTCCTGTTGATTCATTGTCAACAAACGCTTGCCTAGAATGCGAGAAGAACTAGTCATAGGTTTACTCTGACTATTCATTTTTTTTAGGAACGTATCCAGCTGAGTTGGCAAAATAATATTTTCAGGTGGATCTTTCGTGAACAATGTAAAACTCGGGTTTATACAAACAACTTTTCCGTCAACCGGTATTTGTACATTCCACTGTTTCAGTAACTGAGTCAAAATAGTTAAACTCCTGTTCAGCTGATCCAAAGGGCTGACTATCACATAACCATTCAGATTTGCAAACTCAACACCACTAAACTTGTACTCACCGTAATAGTTTTTTACTTCAAACACATAGAGACAACTTGCAGTAATAAGTATCGCATCTATTTGAGCACTCTTACCATTGATATTAAGCAGTAAATCACTAATATACACAGCCTCATTGTTAATAGCATCCATTATTTTTCTGTCAAAAATCTTTTCACCTTCGTATCCAGATTTAAGTGAACTATAGTAACTATCATCCTTTGGTAAGAGCTCAACGCGGTTGTGTAAAGCTTCCATTCCTCTCAGCAGACTTGATTTTTCTCTTTCTTTTATCACATTCATTTCTTCACTCCTCTCTCTATATAGTATTACCCAAATATTTTATTACTCACGAATGTCTTTGCTTTAAAGTCTTTGAAAGCAGAAAAAGGTCCGGCACATGGCCGGACCTTACTTAATTTATCTAATCTTTTTCTGAGGTTTCAGTTTCTTCATCTTTGATGATAGGCAGTTCAATACGGAAAATAGATCCGTGATTCAAAACACTTTCTGCCCATATTTTACCGTGATAGCCTTCCACCAATTGCTTGGCAATGGATAATCCCAGACCATTACCGCCTTTATGACGGCTTCTGGCTTTGTCCACACGGTAAAATCGGTTAAAGATTTTAACCGTATCTTCCTGTGTCATACCTTCTCCGTAATCCTGAATAGCTATCTGAACAGTTGAGCCATGGCCGGACACACTCAGATGTACTTCCTGACGGTCTGTGGAGTATTTCACTGCATTATCCAGTAAAATAATCAGAATCTGTTCCAGGTGGTTACGGTAGATATTGACGTGCACATCATCTTCCAGATCATCATCGAGGATGAACATGAAATCCGGATGGACCAGTTTAAAGTTATTGTAGGTCTGATGAATGATTTCAGTGATGGCTGTTCGCTCGTTTTTATAATGAATCTCGACTTGCTCGGCACGAGACAAGTCCAGCATTTCCTGAACCAGACTCTTCATGCGTTCTATCTCCTGAAGAGATGCACTCAAGGATTCATCCAGAACTACCGGGTCATCTTTCCCCCAACGGTTCAAGAGCTTCATATGGCCTTCAACGACGGCGACCGGTGTTCTGAGTTCGTGGGAAACATCCTCCACGAACTGTTTCTGCTGCTCGATATTTCGCTGCATCCGGTCGAGCATGGCATTATAGGCGTTGGCCAGTTCGGTCAGTTCATCATTGCCGTCTCCAACATCGATGCGTTCTTCCGATTCCGGGTCCTTTTCAATGATATGCATGGCTTCAGTCAATCGCCTGATAGGCTGCAGGAATGATATCGCAATGATATACCCAATGACTCCACTGAACAGGAGCGCAATGACGCCTGTCAGTAAAATAGCTCCCAGTACACTCCTGAATAGCTGATGATAGGAAGACAGGGTGTTAATCACCTGAATATAACCTATCTTTTCATTATTCAAAAAGGAATAGACCGGTGTCACGGCTGAAAGAGACTCACCGTAAGGGCCTTCCTGCACATTTTCAATCTGCAGGTTTTCCCGGGTTTCAAATCCGACATCTACTGAGGTCGTTTCATATAACAGTTCTTCATTTGGGCTGTAGACACGAATAACAATGCTGCCCTGACTCGCTCGAAGCGGTGTACTTCTCTGGTTTTGAGTTTCCTCCATGATGGGCATTTCAGGGGTCAAGTATAGCTCCTGCTGATCTAACGTTTCTTCTACATCACTTTCATCCAGTTCATAGAAATGCTGTCCGAAACGTTCGGTTAAGTTAAACACGACGTTTCGAACAGCCTGTTGTTCATTATCCATCATGATTTGCTGAAAGGTAATAAACAGTATAGTAGAGAATATTGTATACGTTAGAAACAGTGCAATTGCAGCCCCGATTGTCCACTTCCATCTCAAAGAAATCCGTTTCTCCTGATTCACAGCAGTTGTATCTAAGGCTGCTTGTGGTTTCACGTACGCATCACGTATCCCGTTCCTCGTACAGTTTGAATATAGCTTTCCTTACCGGCTACATCAATTTTATTTCTCAGGTAACGAATATAAACATCGACAACATTGGTTTCAACCTCAGTCTCATAACCCCAGACTTTATTTAATAATACTTCACGGGATAAGACAACGTTGACGTTCTCCATCAGTTCGACAAGTAATTCGTATTCTCTTTTAGTTAGTTCAATGACTTCATCGCCGCGTTTTACTACACGGTTCTCTTTTTCAACAGTAATGTCCTTGTATGTGATGGTCGTCTGACGACTGACATTTTCTTCTGTCTCAATTTCAATTCGACGAAGCAATGCACGCATACGTGCCAGAAGCTCTTCAATCGCAAACGGCTTAACGACATAATCGTCAGCTCCGTGATCAAAACCGGATACGCGGTCAATGATTGAATCACGTGCAGTCATCATAATAATCGGCACATTGCTGACTTGACGAATACGTCGGGCTACATCAATTCCATTCAATTCCGGAAGCATTAAATCCAGAAGAATGATATCCCAGGAGAACTCATCACTGATAGCTGCCTCCAGACCGGAACGGCCGTCAAAGCGCACTTCAGTTTTAAATCCTTCATGGTTCAGTTCAAGTTCGACAAAGCGAGCCAGGTTTTTTTCATCTTCAATAATTAAAATATTTGCCACTCTATTCACTCCTTGCTTAATTTACCTATTCACTATTCATAATTAATTCATTCAGGTCTAATAAATACTATCAGTAGGCCATTTTAGTGTACCATAATTTATTCTTAAAGGGAACGTGTGAATAAGTAATTATCGCCATTATAACAGTAAAATAGCAGGCTTTCTAATCGAAAACCCACTATTTTGCAATCTTTATTTAATTTAAGGTGAAATTGGGTTTAATCCCAGCTTTCTTCCCCTTCATTTCCATACCAGTCGAAGTGGAATGTTCCTTCTTTGTCCACACGTTCATACGTGTGCGCTCCGAAGTAATCACGCTGTGCCTGAATGATGTTGGCAGGCAGGCGTTCTGAACGGTAAGAGTCATAGTAGGCAATCGCTGATGAGAATGCCGGTACAGGCACACCAGCTTGAACAGCCAGGCCAACAAGGTCTCTCACCGATTGCTGATAACGCTCGGCAATATCCATGAAGTATTCATCCAGTACTAAGTTTTTCAACTCAGGTTCGCGTTCATAGGCTTCAGTGATTTTCTGCAGGAAACGGGCACGGATAATACAGCCGGCACGGAATATCTTCGCAATTTCACCGTACTGGAGATCCCAGTTGTACTCTTTTGAAGCAGTACCCATTTGTGCAAAGCCTTGAGCATAACTCATAATCTTGCTGAAGTATAGGGCTTCACGCATTTTCTCAATTAATGCTGTTTTATCGCCATCAAACTCTTTGGTAGCCGGTTTAGGCAAGACTTTGCTTGCTGCTACGCGTTCCTCTTTCAAGGCTGAAATGTAACGCGCAAAGACAGACTCAGTAATAAGCGGCAGTGGTAATCCAAGATCAAGTGCACTCTGGGATGTCCATTTTCCTGTCCCTTTATTGCCGGCACGGTCTAAAATAACATCAATCATATGCTGACCAGTTTCTGCATCCTTTTTAGTCAAGGCATCTGCAGTAATTTCAATAAGGAAACTATCGAGTTCGCCAGTGTTCCATTCTTTGAAGACATCAGCGATTTCTTCATTCGTCAAACCAAGCATGTCTTTCAGTAAATGGTAGGATTCTGCAATTAGCTGCATGTCCCCGTATTCGATTCCGTTATGAACCATTTTAACGTAATGACCTGCTCCGTTAGGACCAATGTAAGTCACACACGGTTCGCCGTCTGCAGGTGCTTTTGCAGCTATCTGTTCAAGAATAGGTGCCACTAAGTCATAGGCTTCCTTTTGACCACCAGGCATGATGGCAGGACCCAGCAATGCGCCTTCTTCTCCGCCGGAAACACCCGTGCCGATAAAGTAGATACCGGAATCTTCAAGTTCTTTACTGCGTCGAATAGTGTCCTGATAGAATGTATTTCCTCCATCAATCAGTACGTCGCCTTTATCCAGGTGTGGCAATAACTGGTTGATGACAGCATCGGTTCCTTTACCTGCCTGAACCATCAAGACAATTTTACGAGGGGTTTCCAGATTATTTACAAATTCTTCCAGCTCATATGCCGGAGTTAAATTTTTATCCGGGTTTTCCTTAATAACGCCTTCAGTTTTTGACCCGGTACGATTATAAATCGCAACAGAATATCCTCTGCTCTCAATATTCAAGGCCAGGTTCTTACCCATTACCGCCATACCAATAACGCCGATTTGTTGCTTGCTCATATTCGATCTCCTTCCAATTTTAGACCGCTGGTTAAGATTTTTAGTGATTTTCAGCAGTAAACTCTCTCATTAATAGTAACAAAATTTGAACACTTTTGGAACACTCTTCTATTGCCCTTCATATAGACTTGCAATTTCGACTTACTTTGAGTAAACTAAGACGTGAAAGAATCAAGGAAAGTGGGTGTACACTTATGCCTAATAAACAACGTGAAAAAGGATCAACCAGTTTAGCGTCTAAAGTTATAATCTGGGTTTTAGTCCTTTCAATGGCGATTCCAGCCTTTGCCTCTATCTTAAGTATTGCCTTTCAATAATACAGAATCTAAACCCTTCTTAAATCCTTTCTTAACCCGAATGGATTAAGCGGGGTTTTTTGCTGTCTTTTTCTTCCGATCCGCTAGTTTAAGCAGTTCTTCTGCCGTTTCAACAGTCAGTTGAGTCAGTTCTTCACCTGACAACATGCGGGCAATTTCTTCTGTCCGGTCTGCTTTGACTATTTGTTCGACAAAGGTTCGCGTGCGATCTTCATTAACTTCTTTGCGAATATACAAGTGGTGGTCCGCCATCGCAGCTACTTGAGGCAGGTGAGTAATACACAGTACTTGGGAATGCGAAGCTACTGAATGAATCTTGTCCGCAATAGCCTGCGCCACCCGTCCACTGACCCCTGTATCCACCTCATCAAATATGATACTGGTAATGCCTTGAGAATGAGAGAAGATAGTTTTCATCGCCAGCATCATCCGGGACAATTCTCCACCCGAGGCCACTTTGGACAGCGGCTTCAAAGGTTCACCGGGATTGGTTGCAACGTGAAATTCCACTTTGTCCATTCCGTTGTCGTTCAGCTTACTGCCTGAGTCACTAGAAGAACTGACAGCTTTAAACTGAACAGAAAATTTCACTTTTTCCATATACAGCTGATTCAACTGCTCGAGAATGGATGTTTCAAGGGACTTTGCAGTTCTTTTTCGTATAGCTGATAGTTTTTCAGCTATCTGGAGCGCTTCTTGTCTCAAAGCTGTTGTCTTCTGAGCCAGTGAATCAACCTGATCTTCCCGGTTCTCGAGTTTTTCCAGTTCTGCCTCTGCCTGATTATAATGAGTCAGGATGTCATCAATGGAATGCCCGTATTTCCGCTTCAATTGCTGGATGAGATTCAGGCGCTCTTCTATTTCATTTAAACGCTCTTCATCATACTCGAGCTGATCCATTTCACTGTACACATCACTTGATACTTCCTGAAGCTGAAAGAACGCACTCGAGAGTGTGTCGGCAATCTGCTTGAAAGACTCATCGATTTCACTAATGCCTTGCATTCGCTCCATTGCCTGACCGACCAAATCCAAACCACTCAACTCTTCTCCTTGTAGCAGAGAATACGTTGTGGACAAGGCTTCGACAATTGCCTGATGGTTTGTCAGTTTCTGTTCTTCTTCCTTCAACTCATCTTCTTCATTGGCTTTCAGCTTAGCTGCTGAGATTTCATCTACCTGGTATTTCAGTACATCTATGCGCTGAGCCAGTTCCTGCTCGTTAAATTCCCAGTTTCTGCGTTCCCGTTCCAGCCTCCGCAATTCCTTGTACACAACTGCGTAGTCCTGTTTCAGCACAGCAAGTTCTTTAGAGCCGAAATAATCCAATAAATAAATATGATTTTCAGGTACCATCAATTCCTGGTGTTCATTTTGACCATGTATATCGATAAGCTGACTGCCAATCTCTTTTAGAATGGCAATTGTTACAATACTGCCATTGATTCGGCAGACATTTCTCCCCGAAGAGAAAATCTCTCTTTGTATTAAAAGCGTCTGTTCTTCTGCTTCTATTTCGTTCTGCTTTAAAAGCTCTGAAAGTATCTCTGTAGGCTTGTAGGTGAACTGTCCTTCCAGAATACATTTTTTTGAACCATGTCGGACGAATTCACTCGATCCTCTTCCACCGGCCAGCAGACCTACTGCATCTATGATAATGGATTTCCCTGCACCTGTTTCACCCGTCAGGACCGTCATGCCTTTTCTAAAATCCAGAGACAGGTCTTCTATAATTGCAAAATCTTTAATTTTCAACGATTCAAGCAAAGATTAACCTCCTACTCCTAAACATAATTAAATAAAGGATATGATTCTTCTCTGGAAACTTTCAGCCTTATCTGTATCCCGACAAATGACCAGCACCGTATCATCTCCAGCCACGCAGCCGAACACTTCCTGATAACTGGCTGTTTCGACAAGATTTCCGAGTGCAAATGCATTTCCCGGCAGTGTTTTAATGAGAACAAATTCTTTCTGAGTATCAATGGAGACAAAAGCATCTTTCATCAGCCGTGCCAGCTTCTTGGACACGTTGTAGTTCATCTCAGGTGGAAGATTGTACTGGTAGCCGCCATCTTTTGCAGGAACTTTTATAAGCTGCAGTTCCTTGATGTCTCTTGAGATAGTTGCCTGGGTGATATCAATCCCCTTTTTCTGTAATATCTCGACAAAATCTTCCTGCTTACGTATGACTTCCTGCTCAACTAATTGTCTAAGCAGTTGATGCCGTTCCTTCTTTTTCACTCGATTCACTCCTAGTTCTATTTATAACCTAAAAGGGTATATTTATGCATTATATCCCCTTGATTATACTGCATAATCTGCTCAGTTCCAATAGAAACAAATCAGTATTGAAAAGAAAGTCGTCTAACTGCTGTTTTTAGCTGAACAATGTCTCATCAATCAGCTCACTATGTTCTTTTTCTTTTACCTGCTCAGTAGGCGACTCTTTTTTTATATACGCTAAAAATTCTTTGTTTCCTTTGCCGCCTTTAATGGGGGACTGAATAATACGTTTAACAGTAAAGTCCATATCATGCAAAAAGGAGACAATTCGTTCCAGTACATAGCGGTGAACATCAGGATCACTGACTATTCCACCTTCACCAACCATTTCTCTTCTTGCTTCAAACTGGGGTTTAATTAAAGCAACCACTTCTCCGTCTTCCTCCAGTATAGGCTTCAAAGCAGGGAAGATTTTTTCCAATGATATAAAAGACACATCGATTGAGGCAAAATGTGGTCGTCCCTCTTTGAAATCATCAGGTACTGCGGTACGGAAGTTAGTCTGTTCCATAACGACTACCCGTTCGTCCGTTCTCAGTTTCCAGGCCAGTTGATTTGTGCCGACATCTAATGCATAAACCAGTCTAGCACCATTTCGCAGCGACACATCTGTAAAACCACCAGTGGATGCGCCTATATCAAGGACAGTTTTTCCATTCAAGTCAATGTTGAATGCTTCTAAAGCCTTTTCCAACTTAAGACCGCCCCTGCTTACATAAGGCTGGTCTGCCCCTTTGACATAAACCAGTGTCGTCTGAGGCAGTTTTTCACCTGCTGTAAATATCTGTTCCTCTTTACTGGTGTAAACTTTTCCCGTCATAATCAATCTCTGCGCCTTTTCTTTCGTATCGGCCCATCCCTGTTCTATCAGCAGGTCATCTGCGCGCGCTTTTTTCATAACCATGCTCCTCCAGTTGTCTCATAAAGCAAGTGACTCAATAAAAGAAGACAGTAATTCCTCTTCGTACGTCTCTTCTCGTTGTTTGATTCGTCTATTTAATGCCAGTGCTTTTTCAAGCTTTTCTGTAAGAAGGGCATTCGCCTGTTCAAGTCCCAGCAGAGCAGGATAGGTGCTTTTGCCTAGCTTAGCATCTGCACCGGTGCGTTTACCTAGTTCTTCTTCTGTCCCTTGGACATCGAGAATATCATCGCGAATCTGATAGGCCACACCTAAAGTATAGGCCATTTCCTCTAGATCAGTCACTGTTTCAACCGATGCTTCAGCCAAAGTACCGCCTGCCAAAAATGCAAAGTGAATCAGCTGACCGGTTTTCCTGGCATGAATGCTCTCGAGTTCTTCCACTGTCAGATTGGCGAATTCTCCATCCATATCTGCCTGCTGACCGCCGACCATTCCTTCATGACCGGAAGCTTTTGCCAATTCCTTTATCAGCATTACCTTTGTTTCAGCTGAGGCATCTCCTCGAGTCATCAGTTCAAACGCCTTCGTGAGCAGTGCATCTCCTGCCAGAATCGCTGTTGCTTCAGAATATTTAATGTGATTGGTCGGCTTTCCTCTTCTTAAGTCGTCATCATCCATCGCCGGCAGATCATCATGAATCAGTGAATAGGTATGAATCATTTCCAGTGCCGCACCATAATAATAGGCAGGCTCTACGGGCTTTCTGAATGCCTCCAGTACAGCAAATAAAATCAGCGGTCTCAGTCTTTTACCTCCTGCTTCCAGAGAATAACGCATCGCTTCTTCGAGATGTGTCTGGCTTCGGAAAGACACCGCCTCAATCATAAATTGTTCAAAAAGCCCTTTATGTGTGTGTGCTAATTCTGTAAAATTCATCTCCTGCTCCTTTGTTCTGTAATCATTTTATGCTAGTGCATGGTTCTTTAACTCTCTGACGATTCCGCATTCTCTTCTTTAGCCATGCTTGTGACTGTTTTTTCCGCTTCTTCCACAATCCCTCTGCAGTAGCGGCTCAATTTGATTCCTTCCTGGAACTTATCCAGAGCCTCTTCAAGTGGGACGTCACCCTGTTCGAGTTTCTGAACAATCTGTTCAAGGTCTTTCATTGCTTCATCAAATGTTTGCTCTTTTTCCATTGTCTGATCCCTCACTTATCTTATTTTCTCAAGTCACTCTTTTTAGTGCCGGTTACTTTGGCAGCTATCGAACCGTCGGCAACTCGTATATCTATCTCATCTTCTTTGTCCACCTGACTGATTGAACTGACGATAGCCTCTTCTTTTCGTGTGATAGCATAACCTCTCCCCAGTACTTTCAGCGGAGACAGATAGTCCAATGATTGAATTAGATAATCAAGTCGTTTCGCTTCTTGTTTAACTGCATTCCCTGAGAGGGTCAGCAGCTGTTTCTCAAGTCGTTCGGTATCGATTTTTGCCTGCCTGATGAGTGTGTTCGGATGAAAGGCCTGTAGCTGTTGCATGATAAGGGCTGTTTTCTGCTTCTGTTCCTGCACCCGTTGATCCGTTGCCCGAATAAGCTGTTCCGTCAACTGGTCAAGATTCTGGCTAAAGCCGTCATACAGTCTGTTCGGCTGTCTGAAAATATAAGAATTGCTCAACTGGTTGACCCGCTCGCGTTCGCGTTTCATCAAGGTCTGCATCGCCTGAAACAGTCGCTGTCTGGCCAAATCTATCTTTCCCAGCTCTTCTGTTAAAACTGGAACAGCAATTTCTGCAGCTGCAGTGGGAGTAGCGGCTCTGACATCCGCTGCCAGATCAGCCAGTGTCGTATCTGTTTCGTGACCGACTGATGATATGATGGGCGTTTTTGCCTGAGCGATGGTAAGTGCCACCCGTTCTTCATTGAAAGGAAAGAGGTCTTCAAAAGAGCCGCCCCCTCTTGCAACGATGATGGTGTCATATACGCCTTCTTTATCCGCCTTTTTAATGCTGTTAACGATGGCATCCGCTGCCTTGTCGCCTTGTACAAGCGTTGGAAAAACGGTCAGTTCAGCGATGGGAAACCGTCTGGCAATAGTTGTCTCGATGTCCCGAATGACAGCTCCGCTTGGGCTGGTGACCACGGCAATTTTTTTAGGAAAACGAACGAGCGGTTGTTTTCTGTCCTGATCAAACCAGCCTTCTTCTGTCAGTTTCTTTTTAGTCTTTTCATAAGCTGCATAGAGTTGACCCAAGCCTTCCGGTTCAATATGGTCAGCATACAGCTGGTAAGTTCCGTTTTTTTCAAATACCGATAACCGACCGACTGCCAGGACTGACATGCCGTCTTCCAGTTCGACTGAAAGCTTTTTTGCTTCTCTCTGAAATAATACGACGGACAGCTTGGCCCCTTTATCTTTGATACTGAAGTACTGATGCGCATTTCGCCGGTGTGGATTGTAGTTCGATATTTCCCCTTTTACAAATATGCGTTCCAGATAAGGATCCTGGTCGAATTTACGTTTCACATAAGTTGTCAGCTGTGAAACCGTTAAGTAGTCCTGAGTCATGTCTAGCTCCTTTCTGTTCAGGTGTCTCGTTTGCCTGTAATTTCATTCTACAAGAAAGAGGGTAAAAAAATAGAATGTAAGGTACACTCTATTTTTCCACCCCCGCTTACGTTTTCACTTTAATTTCAGTATATCCCTGCGATACTTTTGAGGTTTATATCAGAAAATAGTGCCTAAACTTTATTTTCATCCACTATGCTTTGCAGCACACCGTTGATGAATTTACTGGCTTTCTCATCGTTGAATGTCTTCGCCATTTCAATGGCTTCATTCATGACAATTCGTTTATCTGTCTCATCTTCAAAGAGCAGTTCATAGGCTGCTAAACGAAGCAGCAGCAGATTAGTGCGCTCAAGACGATTCAGTGACCAGTTTTTTAAATGTCTGGTGATTGTTTCGTCAATCACTGCATTGTTTTCCCGGACCCCTACAACTAGTTTTCTTAAGTAGTGAAGAGCATCGGTTACAATCTGCTGTGTATTTTTCTCGTCGGGAAGAGCTGCTTTCATCGCTTCTTCAATCGTTCGCTCATCATTAAAATCCAGATCGCTTTCCAGAGCTAAACGAATAGCCTGATCTATCGTTAATTCATCATGTGTCGACAACTGGAAAAGAGACTGAAAGGCCTTTTCCCTAATCACACGCCTTACAGTACTCACTATTCCTCATCTTCTTCCCCATCCAGATCAAACAGTTCCTGGATTGTAGTTTTTTCAGGTACAATATCCGCAATGTGAATATTCACTTCAGCGAGTTCAATATCCGTCATGTGCAAGACTTGTTCACGCACACGCTGCTGTATGGTTTTTGCCACTTCCGGCACATTTACCCCAAAGTTAAAATAGCAGTATATTTCGACTTTCAAGCCGTCTTCATCAGTGACAAGATGGATGCCTTTTTTATGGTTGGTCTTGCCAAAAACATTTTTCATATTTCTGGTAAATTTACCCTGCATCGCATACACGCCGTCCACTTCATTAGCAGCAATACCCGCAATAACCTCGATTACTTCCGGAGCTACTTCAATTTCACCAAGTGTATTCATTTTGTTTGTTTCATTCAATTTATCAACCATTATTGTTCCTCCTTCGCTTCTTTAAGAGAGTATTTAGGCACGAGAAACATAATTGCCTTCGTCCGTATTAATTACCAGTACATCGTCGACGTTAACAAACAAAGGAACTGTTACAACCGCTCCTGTTTCCAGAGTTGCTGATTTTGAGCCTCCGCCGGACGTATCGCCTCTAATACCCGGTTCTGTTTCAACCACTTTCAATTCTACTTTTTTAGGTAGATCGACTCCAAGTACTTCACTGCCGTACGTCATGATTTCAACTTCCATATTTTCTTTCATGAATTTCAGCTGTTCCTCTATGCGTTCTCCGGGAATTTCGAGCTGTTCGTAGGTTTCACTATTCATAAAGACATAGCTTCCACCACTTTCATACAAATACTGCATTTTACTTGTATCGATATGCGCTGTTTCCATTTTTTCACCAGCACGGAAGGTCTTGTCCTGAATGGCTCCCGTACGCAGATTTTTAAGTTTAGAACGGACAAACGCAGGTCCTTTACCCGGTTTCACATGCTGAAAGTCCATTAGTCTCCAGATGCTTCCATCATACTCAATGGTCAGCCCTGTTTTAAATTCACTTGTTGAAATCATTACATTTCCTCCTAATATAAAATGCTTGTACCTTGCAAAAGCATTCTATTTCTTTCTCTATTGTATCATGATTTATTCCGAAAACCTATTTGCAATTGTCTAAATTGTTCTCTTGTCAACCTACAGCTGAATGCGTTCTTTAGTCACTGACATCAAGTTTACATTGCCGTCTTTTGTGATGAGCAGATCGTCTTCAATACGAACGCCGCCCAGTCCAGGAATATAAATACCCGGTTCGTTTGTAATCACATTGCCTTCAACCAATTTGTTCTCATTACGGAAATGAATGCCAGGGCCTTCATGCACTTCCAGGCCAATACCGTGCCCGGTAGAGTGTCCGAATGCTTCTCCATATCCTTTTTCGGTGATATAGTCTCTGGCTACCGCATCCAGCTCTTTTCCGGTAACGCCGGCCTTAGCCTGTTCGGTCACCTTCAAGTTTGCATCAAGAACAATCTGGTGGATTTTCTTCAGTTCTTCTCCCGGATCGCCTAAAGAAAACGTACGGGTCATGTCTGACACATAGCCCTTGTAATAGCAGCCGAAGTCAATCGTGATCATGTCTCCCTGCTCAATCAGTTTCTCGCTCGCTACGCCATGCGGCATGGCTGAACGCTTCCCGCTGGCTACGATAGTATCAAAGGACACTCCAGTTGCTCCTTTTTCACGCATGAGGAAATCCAAGCGGTTTGCCACTTCGATCTCTGATACGCCGGGTTTGATATAGTCAAGTATTTCTTCAAATGCATACTCTGTAATTTTTATAGCTTGTTTAATGGTCTCAATTTCCGCTTCTTCTTTGACTTCTCTCAGTGATTCAATTAAACCGCTGACTGGCTTTAATTCTGCAGAAAGCAGTGATTTCAATAAGTCGTAGGTTGCAAAGGTCACAAAGTCTTTTTCAAATCCCAGTGCTGAAATGCCTTCTTTTTCTGTAATCATCTTAACTTCTTCATAAATCGACCCTGTGTTCTTTATGATTTCAAATCCTTCAGCCTGTTCAGCCGCCTGTTCTGTGTACCTGAAATCCGTTACAAAGTAGGCCTTATCTTTCGTAATGACACTTAGGCCTGTCGATCCTGTAAAGTTAGAGACATAACGTAAATTATATGGACTGGTAATCAGTAAGGCATCCACACCGCTATCCTTTAATTTTGATTGAACTGCTTTTACTCGAGACATCTAAACACCCTATTCTGTAGTTTTTGGTTGAAAATACTCCGTCCTATCCATTATAGCAAAGCTGTTGTGAAAAATAAATGAATGCCCTTTTAATCATTTTATTGAATTACTTTGATTAAGCCATCAATCTGCATGACTCAACACCTTGAGTTCACTCCCTTTTTAAACATAAAAATGGTGTGAGCAGCCTGTTTCACTTCTCACACCAGTATTTGGTAATCGCTGTTTCTCTTATATCAGTCAGCTACTCATTATAACTCGATGATCACGTTAGTAAACACCTATCTATCCATAAGCAGCCAGTCCTCTTTAAAATCGTCTTCTTCTCTCTGATTAGTCTTATTCTCGAGAGTCGTTTCTTCCGTAACTTCTTCCGTGCTTTCAGCATCGACGCTAACCTGTTTTTTGCTCGTATACTGATTATGCAGTACGGCTTCCAGCTGGAAAATAGACGGTGAAATCCTGGAAACAGTAACGCTGCCTGTTGAAAATACAATTTTTTCCGGAAAGCGCTGATCTTTAATTTCCGCCTCCAGTAGAACGACTTCCGCCATCTCTATCAAAGTTTTCGCCTCATAACTGTAAGCGGTCTGCCTATACTGATGAATCTGGTGCTTCACTACTCCTGTAACCGATGTAATGATAACTGACAAAAATACCAGCAGCAGCAAAGTGGACATGAGACTGCTACCCTCATCTGAGATTAAATGAAGAGGTCGTCTTGCTCTCATACGTTCTCCACCACTTTAATCCGACCCGAATAAGTCTCCCCGTTTTGAAAAGTGACACTAATCTGAATCTGATTCCCTATTCTCTTGAGTGACATTGCTTCAATCTGCATCAGCATCAACTGCTGGCCGGCTCCGTTTCTGGTTCGGACGTAGCGTTTATTTGTATTTAAATTATAGGCAATGACGTCACTCTGAATCTCCCCATCCTTCACTTCCCTCATTCTGATGCGATTGGAAACCACATCCATCAGTACAGTGTCATGCATATCGTATTCCAGCTGATTCAAAAACAAGTGCCATTCAATCTGTCTGTCATCGTTTGTCTGATTTCTTACAGTAATGAGCTGAGTCAAAGCTGCCGAAAACAGCAAAACGCTGACACTAGTCACACTCAAAGTTACCAGCAGTTCAATGAGTGTAAAGCCCTCCTCACTCCTTCCAGCTGATTGACTGGATTTCCACTTTCTTTTCATACCCACCTTCTCCTGAAACCATTATTGAGAACTGACCCGTTTCCGCCTGTATCCACTGCTCTCCTGAGAGCCAGTCACTTTCTGTATCCTGACGTGTCCAGAACAATGCCTCTTCATACAGTGCCCGGCTAAATTCAACATCCTTCTTTGACAGCTCTCTGAGATGAAACAGCTCGATAGCAAACGGCAGAGTCACTATCAGAAGGGAAGCAATCAGTCCAAAACTCAGTAAGGCATCGACTAGCATAAAGCCTTTTTCTTCAAAGATTTTATCTGATATCAAACCGACCGCTCCCTATCTGAAAGACACACTCCACCTTGCCGTTTATTGTCTGAAAGGCGAGGGTATGAGGGTTTGAAATAGTCCCGGAACGTCTTACATAGCGAATTTCATTTGCCGTACTGAGTATCTTCATGTGTTCAGGTACGGTCAGGACGTGATTAATCGGATGACTGCTGTTGCCCACTACTCTGAAGTGAATCGTTCCTCTGCTGGGCCTGTATTCCATAGATGTCCATTCGTTATTCAGTACGGCATAATTCTGTATCAACGTAATACTGGCTGAAAGTGAATCAAAAAAAAGCTGGGTCTCTGACTGCTTTCTTATATGATTCAGCTGAACAGCAGGCAGGCCGATGATAAAACTGACTATACTTAATACCATTATACTTTCGATAAAGGTTACCCCTGCTTCATCTCGCCAATTCATCCTTATCCCTCTTCATCTTATTTTTTATCAGTCAGGACGCCTTCTGAATAGTTAAACAAATCGTTAGCCCGGTTCAGCTGCTTTTCTGTTAAATAATTACCCTGTTTTAATGTGGCCAAAGACTCAGGTGCCTTGTTATTGTTGTCCATTTTATATAAGTCTATCTGCGTTATCAGAACCGTCTCCATCGCATCTTTCCCAGTCGCTGCTGCATTATCCTGCCGCCCTGACAAATTAGGAATAAAGAGTATCAGTAAAAAGGAAATCACAAACAGAACCAGTGACATTTCGATCAGCGTGAATCCCTTGTCCAGCTTAAGTTTTTTTGTCCATTTTTTTATCATGTGTCCGTCTCCTCAATTTATATAGTATCTAGTATAGTGAATGTCGGCAGCAGCAAGGCTGCATAAATAGCTATAATCATTACCGCAACCACGGCGAAAACGACTGGCTGAATAAAAGCCATCAGCTGTTCAACCTTCGTGTCAAATTCTTCTTCGCAGCCAATTGCATACAGTACCAGTTCAGCTCCCAGCTTGCCGCTTTGTTCGCCATGCCTGATGACGTCTTTCAGCTGATCCGTAAGAAAGTTGAAACTATCCAGAGAGTCACTGAAGGAATGACCTTCTGACATTTCCTCTTCAATCCGCAAGCCTGTCTCTTTGATTAACAGCGAATTCTTTTGACCTTTCATTATCTTAACCACTTCCAGCAGACTGCAGCCGCCATTCAGCAGCTGACCCCATTCATATGAAAAGTATTGACTCCAGTAGAGCTGAAGCAAATAGGAGGGGGTCAGTCGGCACAAAGTTATTAAATTGGCGAGCGGACTCTGCCTTTTTCCTGCTCTGATTAGAAGTAACGTACCAGTAATCGCTAAGGCCCCTGTAACCATCAAAATTACAGGCGCTTCATAGACGAACTGGACAATCAGCCGGGTGCCCAAAGGAAGAGACGATGTTCCAAGTGCAGTTATCTGCTCAATGTGCGGAATTAGAACTGTTCGCATAACAAACAGCATGACAACAATGAAACAAATCAGCATCACCGGATAGGTCAGTACAGCAGTCAGCTTACGCTTTTTTTCAGACTGCTTAATCAGCTGCTGACCCGCTCGCGTAACTGCCCGAGGAAAATCACCATGAAACAGAGCAAAATACAGCTGAGTCACGGTCTGTTCCGGAAAATGACAGCTGGTGAGTCCTTCGACCAGAGAATGGCCTTCCAGGACCTGTCTTTCAATCTGTTTGACCCAGTTTTTCGACTCTTTCTTCGAGACTGTACTTAAGAATGCCAGGGCTTCTTTAAGGGAGAAACCTTCGGAGAGCATTTTCCCCAGCCTGTTTAAAAATACACCTTTCAAGAGCAGATGCTTACTGGTTCGGAATTTGGAATCGGTTGTGTGTCTGTTCTGATATATACCCATATGCGCTCACCTTTTTCAGTAACTGATTGAACTCCCTTTGTGGTGTGGCCGCTGCTTCCAGACTGCTCTCTTCGCCCTCGAGCCAGCTCAACAAGTCACTGCCCGTTTTCACTTCAAACAAAGCCGCTCTTTTTTCGTCCATCGAGAAATGACTGCAGTCTAACTGACAGTTCTGTTTGCACAGCGGACAGTAAAGCGGCAGAAGATTTTGAAAAGCTATGCCTATCAGCGTCTGTTTCATCAAGGTTTGACTGATTCCCAGTTCATGCAGTCTGGAAATGACTCCCCGGCAGTTTTTGGCATGAATTGATGCAACAATTAAATGGCCGGTAAGAGCCCCTCGCATCACCATCCGGGCTGTTTCTTCATCTCTTATCTCCCCGACAATAATGACATCCGGATGATGCCGGAGAGAACTTTTTAGAAGGTGCTCGTAGGAGACGCCTGCAGGCTCGTTTACCTGACATTGAAGGAAAGCAGACTCTTCAATCTCCACTGGATCTTCGACGGTAATCACCTGCTGTTTTTCGCCTTTCAGTCTGTTTTTGACGAGGTGGTACATCGTGGTCGTTTTTCCAGAATCGACCGGTCCAGAAAACAGCAGCAGGCCGGACTTCGAATCAACCAGCTTTTTAAGTACACCATACTCGTATTTAAAAAAGGTCTTGATGTCCTGTTCACTCGTTTCCTTCTGTTTCAATAGCCTTATAACAAGCGACTCCTGACTCTGGTAGTTACTGATGGTTGAGAATCTCAGGTCAACCTCTTTTTCTTTCAGTTGAAACGTCATCGAACCGCTCTGTGGCCGTCTCTTTTCGCTGACATCCATATTCGAGCGGAACTTGAAATATGAAATTAATCGACTCCCTTCTTCGTGATCCAGATAAAACTGCTTTGACATTTGTCCGTTTAAACGAAAATAGATGTCATAGTGCTTTTGTTCCGGCAACACATGCACATCACTCGTTCGAAACGAATCAGCCAAGGTCAATAAGTGTTCAGCAAAGACTTCCGCATTCACCTCACATCACTCCAGTCTTATTACTATTTCAATCACTATATATATTGTGCTTTTATTTAAAAACTAACGAAAAAAACCTGCAGAAAAGTAGAAAAAATTCTACTTCCTGCAGGTTTCCCTGTTTTAAACGATTTTATTATATGGCAGCGTTGTGGTAAACCTCACTGACGTCATCATCATCTTCTAGTGCATCAACCAATTTCTCAAATACATCCTTTTTATCTTCAGGGATATCAACCGTTGTTTGTGGAATCATGGTCAGTTCTGATTGATCCAGCTCAAAGCCGGCTTCTTTCAGTGCATCACGAACTGCAGCAAAATCTGTCGCTTCCGTGTAGATTTCAAATACTTCATCAGATGTTTCCAAGTCTTCCCCACCGGCTTCCAGAACATGCATAAGCATATCGTCTTCGCTCAATTCCAGATTTTCACGGCTGATAGCGATATAGCCTTTGCGGTCAAACATGTAGTTCACTGTTCCTTTTTCACCCATTGAACCGCCGTTACGGTCAAAAGCTACTCGGATATTTGTGCTGGAACGGTTAAGATTATCCGTCAGGGCATAGACCAGGACAGCAATGCCACTTGGACCATATCCTTCATACAAGACTTCTTTGTAATCCGCCCCTTGACCGGCATCGGTAGCACGTTTAATTGCACGGTCGATATTGTCGTTAGGCATATTATTGGACTTGGCTTTGTCGACAGCGAGTCTCAGTGCTGCATTGGTTTCAGGATCTCCGCCACCGTCTTTGGCTGCCTGATAAATTTCTTTGGACAATTTCTGAAAAATTTTCCCTCTTTTTGCATCTTGTGCGCCTTTACGGTGCTGAATGTTACTCCACTTTGAATGTCCTGCCATGTGGTTTCCTCTTTCCTTCTCGTTAAGTCTTTAATCCTTAGTCATTATACCAAAATAACGGAATCATTCAAGCGTCTAGGTTGCGCTTTCATCTCATTACCCTGGTCACTTGTCACGTTCGGATTCGCTTTCTCCTTCTTCGTTTCAGTGGTTTAGTTGGAATAATTCCCATAATAATTCCGACCAATGCTCCAGCTGAATCCAGCATGACATCCTCCATTAAGGCAGTACGGTTGGGATGAAAAGATTGTCTCAATTCATCAAAAGAAGCGTAGCCAATAGATAAGAGCAGTGACAACAGAGCCGCAAGATAGAGATTATCCACCCGATTTCTCAATCCGAGAAACCAGAACAGTCCCAGGAAAAAGTAAGACACAAAGTGAGCGCCTTTTCTGATGAAAAATTCAATAAAGCCTATGTAGCCATTTGACTGCACACTAATCTCGCTGCCTGCATACATAAATTCAACCCGTTCCAAGAGTCCTCTGAGCGGCTCGTTTTCCAGCCATTGGTGCAGCAGCGGCTGAATAGTCTGGTCTTCATAACTCATCGATGAGCTGTAATACAATGCAGCCATGACGATAAAGGCGAGGGCTAGATAAACGTTATCTGCCGTGCCTGGTTTTCTTCTCATATTTTCCACCTCTTCATTCATTAGCTTTATTCTAACCGATGTCGCTTTATATGAAAAGAAAAAAACGATACAATGATTATACTAACTAAAGGGGGAGAATACATGTCAACACAATTAACATGGAATATGGACTCAGTTTTCAAAGGGGGAAGCGAGTCTGAGGAACTGCAGGCATTCATTGGAAAAATCGACGAGGACATCAGTCATGCTAAAGAACTGATTTCTGACTGGAACGCAGAAAATCCCGATGCAAGTCGACTGAACCAGTTTCTAGATAAACGAGAAAAGGCTTATGACGGCTTATCTGAAGCTTCAACTTTTGCTAGAGGATTGCATTCAGCGAATGTCGAAGATGCTGCAGCGGCTAAAGTTGTTAACCAGCTCAGCCATACCGGCAGCCGTATGAGTGAAGTCGAAACATTGTTCATGAAAAAACTAAAACAGGTTGAAGACTCTAAATGGGAAACACTGCTGGAAGATGACCAGCTGGTGAAAAGTGCCTTTAACTTGAGTGAAAAGCGCGACCAGGGTAAAAAATTATTGTCTGAAAAAGAGGAAAAAATTATTCAACAGCTCTCTTTAGATGGTTTAGAGGGAATGAATAATATTTATCAATCACTGGTAAACAGTGTCCGAATCCCTTACGAGGAGAACGGTGAAGTAACCACACTCTCAGCTGGTCAGGCTGCCAATAAGCTGACTGGCCATAAAGATCCAAAAGTCCGCAGTAAAATGCTGACGGTTTGGGAAGAAGCATGGCGCGCCAAAGCCCCACTCTTTGCTGACACCCTGAATCACCTTGCCGGTTTCCGTCTACAGACATACAAACTTAGAGGTGAAGATGATTTTCTTAACCCGCCGCTTGAATATAATCGTCTAAAAAAAGAAACACTGGATACTATGTGGAATACGATAACTGAAAACAAACCTGCTCTAGTCAAATTTATGAACCGAAAAGCTCAGTTGATGAATAAAGAGAAACTTGGCTGGTCAGATATAGCTGCGCCCCTTTCTTTAGGTTCTTATGAACCAAAGACCTACTCATTTGAGGAAGCTCAGACATTCATCACTGATAATTTTGCAACTTTTAGTAATGAAATGAAAGAACTGGCTGAAACGGCATTTGCAGAAAATTGGGTCGAGGCAGAAGACAGAGAAGGCAAACGTCCAGGGGCTTACTGTGCCAACCTTCCCGTCAGCAAGCAGTCACGTGTCTTTATGACTTTTTCTGGCACAGCTAACAATGTTTCGACACTGGCCCATGAACTTGGCCACGCCTATCACAGTCATGTCATGCGAGATTTGCCTCAGCTGAACAGACGGTATGCTATGAATGTAGCTGAAACAGCTTCTACTTTATCCGAGATGGTGATTTCCAGCGCAACAGTTGACGCAGCTGAATCAATAGAGGAAAAAATAGATTTACTGGACAGCAAGCTTTCCCGGTCTGCCGTCATGTTCATGAATATCCACAGTCGTTTCCTCTTTGAGCAACGATTTTATGAGAAAAGACAGGATGGCCTGGTCAATGAAAAAGAGCTGCGCTCACTTATGGAAGAAGCCCAGAAAGAAGCCTTCCAGAATTCTCTGGAAAGCTACCACCCGATGTTCTGGGCAAGCAAGCTTCACTTCTATATCACTGGTGTACCCTTCTACAATTTCCCTTATACGTTCGGTTTCCTGTTTAGTCTGGGCATTTACTCATATGCCAAGTCTCAAGGCGAGTCCTTTGAGACCGACTACCGCAACCTTCTAAGAGATACTGCCAGTATGTCCACAGAGGATCTGGCAGACAAACATCTGAATGTTGATTTAACTCAGAAAGATTTCTGGCAATCTGCCATTGATGAAATACTCTCTGACGTAGAGGAATACATGTCTCTAACTGAAGACTTTGTTGAATAAAAACTGAGTACTGATTCGTCTGCTCAACTTTTACAGCTCATCTAAGGATGGGCTGTTTTTTTGTAGCTTACCGTATACACTCAATCTTTTTACTTTTTTGTCATACCAAAAAAAGGCGGACCTCTAAGACTCAGCTAATCACTGATGTGGAGGTCCACCTTTTATTATTCATTTACAGTTTGAGCGCATTTTATTAATATCTTCCGTATCCGACTAAACGGGGACCCCAATAGCCAGTATTTACACTGGTATAAGCAACGCCCGTACTGGTCTGCGATCCGATAAACTGCCCGCCACCAGTATAAATACCGACATGGCTCACACGGCTGCCTTCAGCGAAGAAAACGAGGTCTCCTGGCTGAGGATTAGATACTTTCTGTGCGGAGGCATACTGTGCCGCAGCCGATCTTGGCAAACTAATGCCCACCTGTCTGAATACCATGCTGGTAAAGCCTGAACAATCCAGTCCACTGGTCGTACTTCCGCCATATAAATACGGTGTGCCAAGTAATGCATTGGCATGTGGACTCAGACTAGCCCAGCTTGTTCCATTGCTAGGTGCCGGCGCAGGTGCTGGTTTAGGTGCTGCAGGTGCACTTTGGGCAGGTGTACTTTCAGCTGCCCCGGTACTGTTTTGGTTAGATGAGCTGTTAGAATTTGAACTGCTTTCTGACGATTGAGAAGTTGATCCACTTGGGCTCGACGCTTGAGTGGATGAGCCAGTACTCGTGCTGTTACCTGAAGAAGCGCTGCCAGATGGTGCGGGAGTGCTTGCTGTACCTGAGTTAGCAGAGCTTGCTCCGGAAGAACTCGCTGCCGCGTTTTGACTTTCAGATCCTGCCGCCGTTTCTGTGCTGGCTGAACTTGTTTGTTGAGAACTGCTGGACCCCGGCTGGCTAGTTTGACTTTCTGAAACAGCTGATGATGATGTGTTCACTGTAGCCGTTTCACTTGAAGATGCTTCTTCGTTAGCCTGAGTCGTGGACTCTGATGGTTCAGAGTCTTCCGAGGAAGACAGTGTCAGTTCGGCTTCAGCTGCTCTTTCTTCTTCCAGTTGCTGGACACGTCTTTGCTCTTCCGCTTCACGTACTGCTTGGGCTGCTTCTTCACGTGCAGTCAGCAATTGCGCCACAG
Source organism: Alkalibacterium sp. (assembly GCA_007692455.1). Taxonomy (GTDB): domain Bacteria; phylum Bacillota; class Bacilli; order Lactobacillales; family Carnobacteriaceae_A; genus Alkalibacterium. The sequence goes on from RECC01000033.1 coordinate 22,781, forward strand.
CCTGTTCTGCCTGAGCTCTCTGCGCCAGGAAATGATCCCGTTCAGATTGAGCAGTCGCTCGTTCGGAAGCTATCTGGGCAACCAGCACTTCTTTTTCAAGACGCTGCTGCTCCAGGTTTTCCGAAGTGATTTCCAGTTCTGCAGCCAGTGCATTCTGCTGAACAATAGTCTGTTCTGTCCGTTCTTCTTTTTCTACGACTGCTTCCATATCTCTGATTTGAGCACGTACCAGTTTACGGTTAGAGGACATCAGGTTCGAGACGATATCCAGACGTCCGATGACATCCGTTAGCGATTCAGCTTCGATGATAAATTCGATGTAATTGACCGGCTGACCGTTTACCTGAATTTTTCTGGCCTGCTGTTCCAACTGCTCGGTCCGTTTTTCAATTATGACAGTCAGTTCTGCTACTTCTTCCTGAAGGACTGTCATTTCAGCATGAGCCTCTTCCAGCCTCTTAACCGTTTCGGTCATTTTCGTTTCGTTTGAATTGATTTCCTGTTCCAGATTGCCTAATTCTTCTTCTGCATTTTGAACTTTTTCTTTGAGAGCACTGATTGTATCTTCCAGTTTATGTACTCTGTCTTCCGATTCAGTGATAGTATTCAGGTTTTCTTCGATGGCCTGATCATAATTGTCTGCATATACTTCCGGAGCGACTGCTAAAGCACTTAATAACATTGTACTTGCAAGTGATGACACGAATAACTTTTTAATCAAAAAAGTTCCCTCCATTTATCGTAACCAGTGTAATAACGTACAGTTCCTTTAGTCATTTTACCAACTGGATATAGTATACCATCCTTCCCCGATGTAAACGTTTCAGATTCGTTACACTTCCGCGTCACTTGTGCATCTTTCACATGACAGCTAAAACATATGATTACTTGCAATTTGTAAGCAAAAAGACTATAATTTTTAGTGATTCAGTTTACTTTTTTTCGAAAAGAAGTAAGTGAATGAGTAATAAGGAGGAATACATCATGAGCGACTATCGCGTACTGCTTTATTATAAATACGTCACTATAGATAACCCGGAACAATTCAGAGAAGACCACCTTAAATTGTGTAAAGAAATTGGACTTAAAGGAAGAATTCTGGTTTCAGAAGAAGGCTTTAACGGAACGGTTTCCGGTACGATTGACCAGACAGACCGTTATATGGAAGCTGTAAAATCAGATGAACGATTCAAAGACACCTTTTTCAAAATGGACCCTTCAGACGGTCATGCTTTCAAAAAAATGCATGTGCGTTACCGCCCTGAAATTGTTTCCTTGCAACTAGGAGAAGACGATCTTAATCCTAATCAGCTGACTGGACAATATCTTGAACCGAAAGAATTTAAGGCGGCTCTGGAAGATGAGAACACGATTGTTCTAGACGCGAGAAATGATTATGAATATGACTTAGGCCACTTCCGTGGATCTGTGCGCCCTGATATTCGTTCTTTCAGAGAATTACCCGAGTGGATTAAAGAAAACAAAGAGAAATTCATGGACAAACGCGTAGTAACCTATTGTACGGGTGGTGTACGTTGTGAGAAACTGACAGGCTGGCTTTTAAAAGAAGGCTTTGAAGAAGTCGCCCAATTGCACGGAGGCATTCATCATTATGGGACGGCCCCTGAAACGCAAGGTGCTATGTGGGATGGGAAAATGTACGTTTTCGATGAACGTATTAGTGTTGACATCAATCGAGTGGATAAACGTGTTATCGGCAAAGACTGGTTTGATGAAACACCCTGTGAACGTTACGTAAACTGCGGTAATCCCTTCTGTAACCGACAAATGATTACTTCAGAAGAAAACGAGCACAAGTATTTAAGAGGCTGCTCACATGAATGTCGTGTGCATCCTGAAAACCGTTATGTTAAAGAACATGACCTCAGCAAAGACGAAGTAGAAGTTCGTCTGAACAAAATCGGTGAATCATTACCGGAAAAAGTATAGTCAACCTATCCCCTTTGCGAATGATGCTTACTTTTCGCAGAGGGGTTTTAAAAAAGAGGCAGTGACATTTCTGTCACACTATCTTCTTGTTGATAGGCAATGCCGCTTAATATATTTTAATTTCACAGCTGTTTTGCTATAATATAGCAAGCTATACTAATCAAAACAAAAGATAAATAAGGAGTTCATAATGAAACGTTCTGAAGATAAAGAACCAAAACAAACAGAAGAAACGAATGAACCCTCACGATTTGCTTCATTCGTCTATTACTTTGATATATTTTATCGGGTTGTTAAAGCCCTAGTAATTATGATTATTGTCCTTGTCCTCGTTGGGGGTGCACTGGGAGCTGGAACAGCTATCGGTTACTTCGCCTCACTCGTTCATGGTACTGAAATACCGGAACATGAAGATATGGTGGCACAAATTTATGATTATAATCAGACCTCGACAATGTACTATGCAGGCGGTGAAGTCATCAGTGACTTGAGAGCTGATTTGATGAGGACCCCTGTTGACCTTGATGAGATCTCCCCATTACTGATGGATGCCATTATTGCTACTGAGGATGAGTATTTCTTTGATCATGATGGAATCGTTCCGAAGGCCGTCGCACGTGCCCTGGTTCAAGATCTGACTGAGTCAGGTGCATCAACCGGTGGATCGACCCTCACTCAGCAGCTGATCAAACAGCAGCTCATTGGCGCGGAAGTCTCCCATGAGCGTAAAGCAAACGAAATCCTACTGGCCATGCGTATAGAAAACCATCTGGAAAAAGAAGAAATTCTGGAAGCTTACCTTAACGTATCGCCTTTCGGACGTAACAATAAGGGACAGAACATTGCAGGAGTTGAAGAAGCAGCACAAGGTATTTTCGGTGTCCCCGCTTCTGAAGTCACACTTCCACAGGCGGCATTCATAGCCGGTCTACCTCAGCGCCCGATTGTTTTCAGTCCATATACTAACTCTGGTGCAATAAAAGAAGACCATGAACTCGGGATAAGACGTCAGCGGGAAGTTCTGTTCAGAATGTACCGTGAAGGAATGATTAGCTTCGATGAGTACCAGGAAGCTGCAGATTATGATTTAACTCAAGATTTCCTTAACCGTGAAGAACTCGAATATGAAGATATGTCTTATGTATATGACCAGAGTGAGTATGAAGCCCGTCAAATATTAGTGCAACAGGCTATGGAAGCTGACGGCATCACGAATGAAGAGCTTGACCAAAATCCGGATCTGCTCCAGGAATATCAGGACGAGATTCGATTTGAAATACGCAATCGCGGCTATAAGATCTACACGACTATCGACAGGGACATCCATCACGCAATGGAAAGTACAGTCCGAGAACATCAGGATGAACTAGGTGAAGACCGAATCGTTACTTGGGAAGACGATGATGGAAATGAACAGGAGACAGCTATACCTCTTCAAATGGCCGGTTCATTGATAGACAACGAAAGCGGACGTATTTTAGGCTTTATCGGCGGCAGGGATTATGACGTAACTCAACACAATCATGCCTTTAATATGAACCGCAGTTCCGGTTCCGTCATTAAACCATTAGTTGCCTACGGTCCTGCTATTGAAGAAGGGTGGCTTACGCCAGCAAGTATTATTCCCGATACAGAACACACTGTCCCGAATTGGAGTTCTGAAGAAGGTGGATACGTTGATCATCCAGTTACCAATGTCGGACCGACTACAGACGACTGGATTACAGCTCGACAGTCATTGGTTGAATCCAAAAATATTGCAGCCACAAAGATTTATGAAAAACTGATTGAAGAAGAAGTCGATGTAGAAGAGTATGTTCGTCGGATGGGGATATCTCAAAGGGGTATTGCTTCTAATGAATTTGTTAACGCTACTTTGCCTATTGGAGGACTAAGTAACGGTCCTACTCCTGTAGAACTGATCAGTGCCTTTTCTACTATCGGAAATGACGGGCAGCATGCTTCACCCTACATTATTGAACGAATTGAAAATAACGAAGGCGAAGTAGTTTACGAACATGAATCAGAATCGTCTGAAGTTTGGAGTCCAGAAACCAACTATCTCCTGGCAGATATATTACGTGGTGTTCACACGGATGGTACTGCGCAAGGTACCATTGACCAGTTGAATTTTGAAAGTGACTGGGTATCAAAAACCGGTACTACGCAGGACCGTGAAGATGTCTGGTATGTAGGTAGTACACCTAAAGTTTCATTTGGTACATGGATGGGTTATGGTTCCAGTGAACAGCGACTGGGCGACGACTTTGGCATCCATCCAAGTCGCAGAAATAGAAATATGTGGGCACGCATCATGAATGCCGTCTTCGAAGCTAACCCTGACATACTAGGTGTCGGAGAACTGCATCAGCGTCCTGAAGGTATAACTGAAGATTCTGTCATCGTGGATACGGGTATGAAATCCGGTGAAGTTGAAACGCCAGATGGTGACACGTTCAGCTATTCAGGAAGTACTCACACAGAAATATTTGCTGCAGCAAACGTTCCTGGTGAAACTGTCTATGACTTTGCAGTAGGCGCAACAGATGAAGAATTGGAAGACTTCTGGAGTGACTACATTTCAGATCAATCTGATGACGACGATGATGACGACGATGAAGATGATGAAGATGATGATGAATCGGATTCAGAACCGGAAGAGGAAGAAGAACCTGAGCCTGAGCCTGAACCTGAACCGGAAGAAGAAGAGGAAGAGGAAGAACCTGAACCCGAGCCTGAACCGGAAGAGGAAGAAGAGGAAGAAGAACCTGAACCCGAGCCTGAAGAGGAAGACGAAGAGGAATCTTCAAATGGGAATGGAAACGGAAATGGTTCATCAAATGGCAATGGAAACGGGAATGGAAATGGTTCAGATAACAACTCTGAAGCAACACCACCCGAAGAAGATGAAGATGACGATGACGATGATGAAGAAGATTAATATCTTCTTCATCACCTCTCATACTCTGTTACGTTCAGAGTGGAGGGGTTTTTTCTTTAATCCAAAGGGTTATGGTGTACTAATATGTCTACTTTCCAACATCTCCTCTGATCTTAAGCCTTCCTTCCCTCTTTTAGCTTGAGTCACTATTATCTCCTTCGACAGTTCCAACCCAATACACTTGATCCTCTCCAGTTCGTACTATACCCCTCTATTCTTCTTACTCGCTGTCTTTTTAAGCTTGAGTCACCATTATTTCCTTCCATAGTGCCAACCCATTACACTCCAACCTCTCCAGTTCGTACTATACCCCCTCTATTCTTCTAACTCGCTTTCCTTTTAAGCTTGAGTCATCATTATCTCCTTCGATAGTGCCAACTCATTACGCTTAACCCTCTCCAGTTAACTCTATAGCCCCTATAGTCTTGTAATAATCCACTATTGATGCATTATTTACTATAGTCTGCAGCTCACTTCACCGGCTCATGCTTTAAAGAAGCTTGTCCGTAGCTAAACAAAGAAAAACCCTTGAACGACCATCGTAAGAGATGATCTGTCCAAGGATTATTAATTAAGATATAGTGATTAACTTTATTTGGTTGAGCCTTTTCCTGCAATAGTATACGGCAGTTTTACTGTTTTCTCGTCAATTTCTTCTTTATTCATCAGTTTTGTCAATAGTCGCATGGCTACTGCGCCAATATCATAAAGTGGCTGGACAACAGTACTTAACTGAGGTCGTGTCATTTCGGTCAATTTTGAATTATTTGATGTGATGATTTCAAAATCTTCCGGAACGGATACGCCTCTGTCCAGTGCAGCATTTAAAATTCCTACTGCCAGTTCATCATCCGCTACTACTACTGCGGTAGCATCCACTTTAATGAGCTGCTCATAGACAGCTTCTCCGACTTTGTAAGTGTATTCTGACTGGAACACAAGATTTTCGTCATACTCTATGGAAGCATCCTTAAGCGCCTGCTTATAGCCCTTCAGTCGGAACTGACCGTTAATCGGTTCATCGTGACTTTCAGAAACAAAAGCTATTTTCTTGTGTCCGTTTTCTAACAGCAATTCTACACTGTCTTTTGTGGCAGTTTCGTAATCGATGTTAACACTTCCGACCTGCTCGTCCGGATCAACTGTTCCGGCAAGAACGACAGGTGTGCGTGAGCGGGAAAATTCGGCACGTAGCTCTTCTGTAATTTTGTTACCCATGAATATCACGCCGTCTACCTGTTTCGCTAGAAGTGTGTTCAATACTTGCACTTCTTTTTGTTCATTTTCATCAGAGTTTGCCAGGATGATATTGTATTTGTACATTGATGCTATATCGTCAATCCCTCTTGCTAGTGATGAGAAATAGAGGTTAGTTACATCGGGAATGATAACTCCGACTGTTGTAGTTTTCTTGCTGGCCAGTCCTCTGGCTACAGCGTTCGGACGATAATCCAAGCGGTCAATGACTTCCAGAACTTTCTTGCGTGTAGTTGGCTTGACATTTGGATTGCCGTTGACTACTCGCGAAACTGTCGCCATAGAAACGCCGGCTTCTCTCGCCACGTCGTAGATTGTTATTGTTTGTTTATCCATTATTATTAACTCCTTCATTTAAATGTATGATCGTTCGATGAGAGCGCATACTTCTTAAATTAGGATAACAAGAAATGAAAACAATTTCAACATAAACCATTCTATTTTCATGAAATTTTCAACAGTTTTTCAGAAAGGGCTTTCTTTCGAAGTTTTCCACCGTGATTATCTCACATATATTTGGTACACTTAATTCACTATTGTTAATATGAGGGGAATTATTATGTCAAAAATCAATCAACTTACAGATTACATGCAAGAGAATAACTTATCTATGGTATTCACAGATAACCCTGATACTGTAGCTTATTATACAAATTATTTCAGCGACCCCCATGAACGACTGCTGGCTCTTGTGGTCTTTTTGGATGAAACTGTCCTGTTAGTTCCTAAGCTGGAAGAAAATGAGTCAAGGGAGTTAAGCTCCGCTGACAGAGTTATCGGGTACAAAGATGAAGAAAATCCCTGGCAGGCACTCCAACAGATTATTAAAGCCCAAAACGTATTGGTTGAGTCAGTTGGTATTGAAACAGACCAGTTAGTCGTTGACCGCTATTACAAATTGAGAGGCCTACTGCCAGCAGCTGTATTTCATTCAATCACCTCAGAAATTCAAAATCAGAAAGTCATTAAAACAACAGAGGAAATTGACATCATGCACGAAGCCGGCAAACTTGCTGATAGAGCCCTTGAGGTCGGAATGTCTACCTTGAGAACGGGTGTTACTGAGACCGAAGTAGTCGCTGCAATCGAATACGATATGAAAAAACAAGGTGTTTCTGATATGAGTTTTGACACCATGGTTCTCTTTGGTGATCATGCTGCTAGTCCTCATGGTACTCCGGGTGACAGACAGCTTAAGCCGGGCGAACTTGTCCTGTTTGATTTAGGTGTAGTCTGGAAGGGATACACAAGTGATGTCACGCGTACGGTAGCTTACGGAGATGTTGATGATGATATCAAAGAGATCTATTCAGTTGTTTTAAAGGCACAGCTGTCCGCTCAAGATAATGTAAGACCGGGTATGACTGCTGAAAAACTGGACGAGTCCGCTCGTAATGTAATTGAAGAAGCCGGGCATGGCGACTACTTCACTCACCGCTTAGGCCACGGTCTTGGTCAGTCGGTTCATGAGTATCCGAATATTTCACCAGGATCAGAAACGGTTCTGAAAAGTGGCATGTGCTTTTCAATTGAACCGGGTATTTATATCGAAAACAAAGCCGGTATTCGAATTGAGGACTGCGTGACCCTTACGGATAAGGGTGCAGTATCCTTTACCTCCACATCTAAAGAATGGACAGTTATCCCTGTAAAATAATTGCACAATAAAAGACCAGTCACTCACTGCTTTAATAGGCAGCTGTCTGACTGGTCTTTTATTATCACCAAACTCTTTGACTCATAGAACAGGTTCTGGCTGTCAGGCAAAAAAATCGTCTTGGTCTAATTGCTTTTCCTGGGACTTTTCCATAACTGTAAGGGTCCCATCAGATTCAAGGATAACTGCAGCTATATCATCCAGTGCAACATAGCCGTCTTTGCGAACAGCCTGTATGACTTCTGCTTTAGTAATCCTTTCCTGTTTCATTATTTTCTCGTCATACTGATTGTCATAATATATGAGAGAGGGCTGCGATTTTAACAGCGACTGAAACTTGGAAGAACGAGCTGAAAGCCAGGTTGACAAATACTGAAGAAAAACAAGTAGACAAAACGCGACAATCCCTTCCCAGAATAACGTTTCATGATTAACTATTATATTTGCCAGCACCGATCCTAATGCTACGGTTACTATGAAATCGAAAGCATTCATCTTCGACAGTGTCCGTTTACCGGATAACCTAAGCACCAGTACAATCAAAAAATAACTAAACGTGCCCAATACAATCATACGTATCAGATTCTCAATAGTCATTATCTACGTCCTTTACTTTTATTTTCATAACTCTTTAATTATCTTCTTTTTATATATCCTGAAGTGTGTTCAAGTTTTTTAGTTCATTATTTCCATTTGGCAAAACGGAAATAGCTTCGTCTGTTTCCAGTACAACAGCCGCCAGGTGTACTACCTTCCCTATTTTTTGTTAACACCTGCATTCAAACTAGTTGTCTAAGAACTATTCCTCTATATACCCTCACAGCTTTAACGGATTAAGCATTATACACGAAAAAGGATGCGAATTAACGCATCCTCAAGATTTTACTTATTCGTTACTCATTAATATTTGTTGACATTTGAACTCACTTTTTGACCAGCAGTTCCAGAATCAGACTTATTCGAGTCAGCGATTTCTTTTTCCTCTTTTACGCCTTCATCAACAGTCTCTTTCATGTCTTCAACAGCTTCTCTTGTAATTTCTTTATCTACTTCTGATCGTTCTTTCAAGATATCTTTTGTATCTTCTGCTGTATTTTTTGCTTCCTGTTTAATCTTATCCAGATTTTCCTTTGTTTCATCCATATCAGAACCAACCTGGTTACTTAACTGTTCATAAGTAGCAGATGCATTATCCAGATAATCAGACCCTGCTTTTTCAACTGTATCCTTCAATTCACGGCCCTTATCTTTTGCCACGTTAAGGTAATCACGTGCCTGATCTTTTGTTTTATCTGCCTGGCCAGCTATCTCTCCTCGAAGGTCTTTTCCTGATTTAGGTGCAAGCAACAACGCAGTGATTCCTGCTACTGCCGCACCGACAAACGTTCCAAGTACAAAGCTTTCTAGGTTGTCATGATTTTTCATTCTAAGCTATCTCTCCTTTAGTTATAGTAAGTTCTTTATCCTGTTACTTTTCCGCCTACTTTTTTGGCAATGCCTATTGACGCACCTTTTTTAGACGCACTTGCCAGATGTGAAGTCAGATTACGAGTTGAATCATTCAAACTAGAGACTGATTCACCTAAATCCCCAACTGCCTTGAACAATGGATCCGTCAGACCTAATTTACCGTTGACATCATCCAGTGTTGTATTTGTTTTATTAAGGAGTCCTTCGACCTCAATAAGTAGATGGTCCGCATCTTTGGTGATCGTACTTAGACTCTTGTTCGCTTCTTCAACTGTTGTATTAAGCTCAGAAACGACGTTCGCCACTTTGAATAATACAAAGCATAACCCAAGAACAAGAATTGCAAAAGCGCCTGCTGCTATTAATGCTGCTATTTCTCCACCTGTCATATTTATCCCTCTTTCTTCTATTCTGTATAGAATAAGATTACCATTATCACATATTTAATTGCAAACAAGACGGCCTTATACAGATGATTAACTATAAATTGAAACTTTAACAAAAACTGGTAAAATAAGGTTACTTCATGTCACAAGTAAAGAGAGGAATTTTAAATGTTTTATTCAGGCGAAGATACAGGCTCCGGTCTCGGTCCAGACTTAGATGAAGGTGTTAATTTTTTCATCGATTTCTGGAACACTATTGACTGGGATGCCATATTCAGCTCCATCATTATTGCTTTAATCCAGATACTGGCTGCTGTGATTATCTTTTTCATTTTAAAGAAACTGGGACATTACCTCATTGAATTTGTTTTCAAAGGGTATATGAAAGAGAAAAAAACGGTTCCCAACCGGCTGAACACCTTGTATAAACTAAGTAAAAACAGTTATCATGCGATTTTATACTTTTTTCTGGTGTATACCATCCTTGAAGTCATGGGTATTCCTGTAGGAACGCTCGTCGCCAGTGCCGGTGTGGTTGGTCTGGCCTTGTCATTAGGTGCCCAGGGGTTTGTTTCAGATATAGTTAACGGCTTTATGATTCTACTGGAAAAGCAAATTGACGTCGGTGACGTGGTGGAATTGAGCGGTATATTGGGAACTGTTGAGGATGTGAATTTGAAAACAACCAAAGTCAAGGATTTTGACGGGACGACTCACTTCATACCGAATCGTTCGATTACTGTTATCAGTAACCGTTCCAGAAGTGATATGCGTGTAATGATTCAAATTAGACTCCTGCCTCATACAGATCTGCACTTCGTTAGAAAGGTGATGGAAGAAGTTAATGCTGAAATGATTCCTCAGCGTGAGGAAATTACCATTGAACCTATGGAAGTCTCCTTCGTTCCTATTGGGACTGCCCAGATGGCTGCACAGATTATCATGTATACGAAAGCCGGTACTGAATTTGCCATGCGAAACCTCTTTTATGAGAAATATGTGGATGCTTTAAGACAAGCGGGTGTGGAACTGCCGACTGTCAATTTAGATCTTCAGAACAAATAGAAAAACCTCTGTCAGCCGCTTTATG
>RECC01000025.1 GCA_007692455.1 Alkalibacterium sp.
CATTGGATAAAGCTGAAACTTTGTTAATCCACTGAACTTCATTTAATGCCCGTGCTTTTAAGACGGCATTAGTGGGGTTAGCCGTATGCATACTCTGGTTGACCAGCCACCAGGAATGAGCAATGCTTGCACGTTTCAAATCCTCATCGAGTCTCATGGACTCATAAACCGGTGTCGTTTCAGGCAAGGTAACCATGACAACTTCCGTTTCATCGGGATCTTGAAGTCGTGGAAGCAGTTTTTGAATGGATACCGGTACCTCTCCGGCGCTTCGCTCCAATTCTTTGGCGTAACTTTGACTGGATTCAAGAAGCAGCAGTGTATGACCAGTCGGCGCAGTATCGATGACAACTATTTCATTGTCAGCATGATTGACGATTTCGGCAAAAGCTCTGAACAAGGCAATTTCCTGGGTACATGGGGAGCGTAAGTCTTCCTCCACATAAGCTACATCATCCTGATTCATCGTTTTTCTAGCTTTGGTCAAGACTTCCTCAGTATAATCAGCTAATTCTTTCTCTTCATCGATATGGCTGACAGTTAAATTCCCGCTGTCTTTCATATAGACATTTAAATGATTTGCCGGGTCGGTTGTTGCCAAGTGAACCTGTTTACCGGCTTTTACAAGAGACTGGGCAATTTGAATGGCCATCGTCGTTTTTCCTACGCCGCCTTTACCCATAGTGAATATGATTTTTTTATTTGTTTCAACCAAGTCATCGACCATATCCTGCAGGGAGGAAGAGGGCTCAACGTTCTGGATTAGCTTGTCTTCTTCAACAGTTTCTTCAGTTAAAAAGGCGCGCAGATTAGCTACTCCAGTTATCGTGTAGGGTCTGAGCGGGATATAAAACTGCTCAAAGGCACGCAGCTGTTCAGGCATCTGATTGAGGTCTTTAATCTGCTGATTGGAAATGGCAGAAGAAAGATCATCATCTGCCTTCTCAAGCAATCCGTTAACGATTAATGTCTGGTTTAAGATACCAAGCTGGCTCAGTTCCGAGCTGGCTCTATCCGCTTCATGCAGAGAAGATTCCTGAGGACGGGAAACGAGCATCAGTGTAGTCAGCTCACCATTGCTGAGCGTGTCCACTGCATGGGCGTACATTTCTTTTTTGTCACCCAAGCCGGCTAATTGTCCCAGGCAGGATACGCCTGTTGTATTTTCATCGAGATAGTTGCTCCAGGCAGAAGGCAGTTCAAGCATTCTTAAGGTATGCCCGGTTGGAGCCGTATCAAATAGAATGTAGTCATAAGATTTTTCGATTGTCTTGTCCGTCAGCACATGAGCAAACTCATTAAAGGCAGCTATCTCAACGGTACATGAACCGGACAACTGCTCTTCCATATTTTCCAATGCAGAATCGGGAAGAATGCCTCTGTAAGGTTCGATGACACTGTCACGGTATTCGGAAGCAGCTGTGACCGGATCGAAGTTTGCCACTTTCAAATTCGGTATTGCCTCTATGGCAACCGGTTTGTTTGACAGAGGTGTCTCAAACACATCCTGTAAATTTGAGGCAGGGTCTGTGCTGACCAATAATACAGAATGACCTTGATCAGCTAAATGAGTAGCCGTCGCACAAGCTGTCGTCGTTTTTCCTACGCCGCCTTTCCCTGTGAAAAAAAGGTAAGGGGTCAATTCAAGTTGACTCGGGTTATACACTTGCATGATTAGCCTCCTAACAGCAACCTGATCCGCCGCAACAGCTTGATTCCTGTTGCTGGTCTACAAAAACAACACCGGTATAGTCAGTGATTTCTTCGAGGGTCGGATACTCACCGGACTTGACCACTTCTCCATTTAGTAAGGTAACAGGAAGCGTATCCTTTCCTTTTTCTTTCATCAAAGTTAAGATTTTTTCATTATTGACGAATGAATCGGGATCACTGGTTAAATTGTGACGGGAGGCATCCACGCTTGAAACGTTAGCCAGGCCTTCAAATACAGACGTAATCATCAGCAGGTTTTCATCAACGGAGGGTCCGCATACCCCTGTTGAGCAGCACATTGCCGGTTCGAATAATTCTAGTTTAGTCATTTTGTCAGTTCTCCTTTACACGTACAAGATTTAGTTGTGCAGATGCATTCTTCTTCATTAGTCGAAAAGAGAGACATCATCGTATCCATGAATGAGGTGATAAATTCTTCTTTCAGTTCATAATGATGCCATTGGCCTTTTTTGCTGACAGAGATGATTCCGGCTTTTTCCAGCACCTTCATATGGTGAGATAAGGATGGCTGGGTAAAGTCGAAGTGCTCCAGAATATCACAGGCACATTGGCTTCCACAGGATAGTATATCGATGATTTTCATTCGGTTAGGATCGCTGATGGCTTTCAAAATTTTAGATGTGGCTTGATAATCCATTTTATACCTCCTAAAGTGCAATTAGTTCTCGGTTAATCGTTCTCTTTCAATATAGACGATTATCTATGTTAAGTCAACCGATGATAGTGTAAATACATGACATCTCTGTGAAAAATGGCAGGTCAAAACAAAAAACTCCTCCAGTGAAGAGTATAGAACCCTTCAGTAGAGGAGTGAAACAGTCATTAAGCTTCGTACAGTCCAGCAATCTGTTTCTGTACGTCTTTATTTTCCAGAAATTCGTCATAAGTGGTTTCAGCACGGTCAACAACCCCGTTTGGAGTCAGTTCGATAATGCGGTTAGCCACAGTTTGAATGAACTGGTGGTCATGTGAACCGAACAAAACAGAGCCTTTGAAATCAATCAGACCATTATTTAGAGACGTGATAGATTCCAGATCCAAGTGGTTGGTCGGGTCATCTAGAACAAGGACGTTAGCCTTGCTGAGCATCAGTTTGGACAGCATGCAGCGGACTTTTTCGCCACCGGACAGGACGTTGACTTCTTTCAGAACTTCTTCACCGGAGAAGAGCATACGGCCTAAGAAACTTCTCAGGAAGGTATTATCGTTCTCTTCTTTGGACGCGTACTGACGCAGCCAGTCAAGAATTGTCATGGAGCTGCCTTCAAACTCGCTTGACGTGTCTTTCGGCAGGTAAGCCTGAGAGGTGGTAATGCCCCACTGGAAGCTGCCGGAATCGGGTTCCATTTCGCCCATGATGATTTTAAATAAGGTACTGATGGCAACGTCGTTACGGCTGACAAAGGCAACTTTATCATCGCGGCCCAAGTTGAAGGACACATTACTCAGAATTTTTTTGCCGTCGATTGTCTTGGATATGTTTTCCACTCTCAAGAGGTCATTTCCGATTTCACGTTCCGGGCTGAAGCCGACGAACGGATAGCGGCGAGATGACGGCTGGATATCGTCCAGAGTTATCTTGTCGAGCATTTTTTTACGGGAAGTCGCCTGCTTGGATTTAGACGCGTTGGCGCTGAATCGTGCGATAAAGGCTTCCAGTTCCTTGATTTTCTCTTCTTTTTTACTGTTCTGGTCAGCCGCAAGCTTTGAAGCCAGCTGACTGGATTCCAGCCAGAAGTCGTAGTTTCCGACAAAGAGTTTGATTTTACCAAAGTCGACGTCGACCATGTGCGTACACACCTTGTTCAGGAAGTGACGGTCATGGGAAACCACGATAAGGGTGTTTTCAAAGTTGATCAGGAATTCTTCCAGCCAAGTGATGGACTGTGTGTCGAGTCCGTTTGTCGGCTCATCCAGTAGAAGAACATCGGGCTTGCCGAATAAGGCTTGAGCCAGAAGGACTTTCACTTTCTGTCCGGCAGTCAGTTCGCTCATTTTCTGGTTGTGAAGTCTTTCAGGAATACCCAGTCCCTGCAGTAAAGTAGTGGCTTCGGGTTCAGCTTCCCAGCCGTCCAATTCTGCAAATTCGCCTTCAAGTTCCGCGATACGCATGCCGTCTTCATCTGAAAAGTCGGCTTTCATGTAGACTTCATTTTTTTCCTGAATGATGGCGTGGAGACGTTCGTGTCCCATGATGACTGTATCGATAACCGTCTGGTCTTCGTAGTCAAAGTGGTTCTGTTTCAACACAGCCATACGCTGGTCGCTCGGCATGGAGACATCTCCTGAAGTAGGAGACACTTCACCCGATAGAATTTTTAAGAAGGTAGATTTACCAGCGCCGTTTGCACCGATAACACCATAGCAATTGTCATTTGTAAATTTCATATTAACGTCTTCGAATAATTTTTTATCTGAAAAACGTAAGCTTACGTCAGTTACTGTAATCATAAAAAAGTACCTCAATTCTCTAAATATTTCGTCGGACATTTAGTCCAATATGCCTATTATACGCATTAACTAGTGGAAAAGCTTCAATTTTAGTGATTTATATTTATTTTCTTATAAAAAGTCAAAATTCAGTCAAAATTGACTTGGCTTTCTTCAAAAAAAGCTGGAGCTGATTCGTTAAATGTACTGAATACACAACGGTAACCATAACCTCTTTTTACATTTACAGTTAATACTGTAGCTAAGAAAGCGGCTAACTGATAAACTTTACTGTATATAAAACAGATTTGAGGGGAAGCAAATGGGCGGAGTCCTACTGAGTGCGGTATTATCATATATAGGAACCAGTATTGATCATATTATCGTGTTGATTTTACTGTTTAATCAGACAAAACACAGGAAGCGGGATGATTTCAGTATTGTTTCCGGGGTCTTTGTGGGCTTTACGCTGATTGTCCTGGTTAGTCTTGCAGCGCGATTCGGTTTGAGTCTTTTTCAGCCGGACTGGGTGAGTCTGCTGGGACTGATTCCAATCGGACTGGGTATCCGGGTGCTATTCAAACCGGCAGACGATGAGAAGGAAGCTGAGGCCAAAATATCCCATTCCTTCAGTAGACACCACAATCAGTTTGTCAGTGTCTTCTTTCTGATGCTGGCATTCGGTGGAGACAACTTGGGAGTGTATATTCCACTGTTTGCTTCGCTCGACTGGGTAGGAATAACAGTGACTCTCCTAATTTACTACGGCCTGACCGGTATCATGCTGGCTGCGGCCTACAAAATTTCAGAAGTGAGGCAAATCAATCATTTCATTGAAAAGTATGAACGCTGGCTGGTTTCTTCCGTCTTTATTCTACTGGGTCTAGTTATCTTGCTTGAAAATGGAATGGGCTGGTAAGTCATCGATTCCTTTACAAAAAAATTACACAAAATAGAATAAACCTCAATAGTAATAAGAGCCACCACTTGATACACTTAAAAAGGAAACTCACAGGAAGTTGTGGGTAAGGAGAATTTAGGAGGCTGACGAATGAAAATAGTCGTAATCGGTTCAGTTGCAGCAGGCACGTCTGTTGCGGCAAAGGCAAGACGTAATGATGAAACAGCAGAAATAGTGGTGTACGAAGCAGCACAGGATATCTCGTATTCGGTGTGTGGTATGCCGTATTTCCTCGGTGGAGAAGTGGAGTCCATCGACAAACTGACCCCAAGAGACCCGAAATGGTTCAAAAAGCGCTTCGAGTTTGATATTCACACCAATCATCATGTGAAAGCCATTCACCCTGACCTAAAAGAAATTGAAGTATACGACAAAACTGAAGGAAGAGATTTCAGAGAAAGTTTTGACAAATTGGTACTGGCCACGGGTTCATATTCTATGAGTCCGCCGCCCTTTAATTTAAAATCCTATGATAATATTTTCCATGTGAAATCCATGGATAACACCCGAGCAATTGATCAGTACCTTACGGAAAATGATGTCAAACGGGTAACTGTTATCGGGTCAGGCTTTATTGGTCTGGAAATGACAGAACAGCTGGCACACAGAGGCTTTGATGTGTCCATTGTGGAGCTGGCCAATCAGGTCTTTCCGAAAATCGATGCGGACATGTCGGTCCACTTAAGAAAAGAGCTGGCGAAGCAGGACATCCCTGTTTACTTGAATGACAAAGTGATAGCCATCGATGGGGAAGCTAAAGCGACACTGCTGCACACTGAACAGGGAGCCGAGCTGGAAACAGATTTGGTTATCTTAGCGGTTGGTGTCCGTCCGAATACAGTTCTAGTCGGTCAGACAGAGATTGAACTGGGAGAAACCGGAGCAATTAAAGTGGACGAGTATATGAAAACCTCAGTGGAAGATGTGTTCGCTGTAGGCGATGTGGCGGAAAGTTTTCATCGGATAACCGGCAAACCCATCTACCATCCTCTTGGGTCAACTGCCAACAAGATGGGGAGAATTGCAGGTGATCACATGACAGGCGGGGGGATTATCGTTCAAGGGCACGATTGGAACAGGTATCTTCAGACTGTTTGATATCACTGTAGGCTATACCGGCTTGTCTATGAAAGAAGCAGCGGAGGCAGAATTTGATCCCGTCGTCATTCACAATATCAAACCGGATCACGCCGAATATGTCGGCGGAAAAAATATGGTAATCAAAGCTGTAGCTGACCGGGAGTCAGGGCGTTTTCTCGGTGCGCAGATTGTTGGTCCTCAAGGAGTGGATAAGCGGATAGATGTCTTTGCCACGGCAATTACATTTGGTGCGACTGCAGAAGAACTGTTTGAACTTGACCTGGCCTATGCACCTCCGTTCAGTACGACAAAGGATCCGGTGCTGTATACTGGAATGGTACTGGATAATGCCAGAAAACGTCTGCCTGTGATGACCCCGGAAACGGTACTGGCCAAGCAGAAAGCCGGGGAAGCATTGCAGGTTATTGATGTACGTTCGCCTAAGCAGTATGAAAAAGGACATGTGGATCAGGCTGTCAATATTTCCATGCCTGACTTACGCAAAGGCGTTGCCAATCTGGACCGCTCGCTGCCGACCGTTGTCTACTGCAATAAAGGAGTCACTAGTAATACAGCTCAGAATGTTCTTTTGAACATCGGCTTCAAGGAAGTATACGTCCTTTCTGGCGGTAACACGAATTATCATTATTATCTGGAATCACTAGAAAAATAGGCACACAAAGGAGAAACGATGGAAACGACTGTACTGCAACAACTAACAGGAGAATTTTTCGGCACACTTATACTGATTTATATCGGGAACGGAGTGGTCGCTGGAAATGTACTGAAAAAAACCAAATCATTTAATAGTGGCTGGTTGCATATAACGATTGGCTGGGGGCTGGCTGTGACCATGGCTATTTATTCTATTGGTTGGCTGTCACCGGCACATATCAACCCCGCTGTCACGTTAGGTATGGCAGTCGCAGGACAATTTGACTGGGTGCTCGTTCTGCCCTATATCCTTGTTCAAATTGCCGGTGGGTTTTTGGGAGCAGCGCTTGTATGGATTCATTATTACCCGCATTTTGAAGAAACGAAAGATGCCGATGCCATCTTGAGTGTTTTTTCAACGGCACCTGCTATTAAAAAAAATAAATGGAACCTGATAAGTGAAGCATTTGCCACAGCATTTTTAGTGTATGCTTTACTGGCTTTCACGCAAGGTGATTTTACCGAAGGGCTGAATCCAGTCATTGTAGGGCTTCTTATTTTAACTATAGGCTTGTCGCTGGGCGGAACCACCGGCTATGCCATTAATCCGGCTAGAGATTTAGGTCCGCGGATGGCACATGCCATTCTTCCGGTAGCCAACAAAGCAAGTTCGAACTGGCCATATGCATGGATCCCCGTTGTTGGACCATTTATTGGGTCTGTTCTAGGCGGGTTTGTATTTGTCATCATCACCAGTATTCGCTGAAGAATCCGTGTTAGATATAAAAGAAAACTGAATAAGAAAAAAGACCAGCTTCGGATTATTAATGACCGTGAGCTGGTCTTTTGATGAAGAAAAGGCGGCTTAATATTCTGGAGTTTGCTATAATGACAGTGAGAAGTTTTTATATTAGAGAGTAGGTTTGAGTGAATGACATCTATGGTAAGTCAGTTTCCGACAGTGGTTGTCGGTCTGTTATTTGTGCTCGCCTTAGTTATACTGTCAAAATCGGCAGATAAATTGATTGAGAAGGCAGTCGAATTGTCTCTTCATTTGGGTTTGTCAAAGGTGGTTATCGGAGCGACCGTCCTGTCAGTCGGCACGACTTTACCGGAAGTGGCTTCTTCAGTTGCCGCGGCGCTGGGTGGAAATGGCCAGTTTGGTCTGGGTAATGCAGTCGGTTCAATGATTACGAATGCTTCGCTGGTTTTAGGTATTGGGGCATTAGGCGGTATCATACCAGTAAAAAAAGGGATGCAGCAGACCTTTCTGTTTATGAGCGGCCTGACACTTGTTTTTATCGGAACCAGTCTGGTTGCGGGGATGGGAACGGGAGGCGGGTTCTTTCCAAGATGGAGCGGCATCGCTCTGCTCCTCCTGCTGCCCTTGTATATCTGGTACACAGTCAAACAGAAGCCGGATCACCTGATGGATGAAATTCCTGAAGAAAAAACAGAGGAGGAGAGTGAAAAGTCCAAAGACAGCAGTCTGGCAGCGTCACTGATGATATTGCTCTTCAGCTCACTGGGTGTCACAGTGGGTGCAACGCTTCTTGTGGCAACTGCCGAAACCGGTGCAGCCAGGCTGGGGATACCAGACACGGTTATTTCATCAACCATTGTTGCATTCGGAACAAGCGTACCGGAAGTCACGACTACACTGGTCGCAGTCCGATACGGACACGGTGAACTGGCTATCGGAAATGTACTCGGCGCCAACATGATGAACCTGCTGCTAGTTATGGGAACAACCATTACCCTGCTGCCGATGGGCGTAGCCGTACCATCGAGCTATTACGTCATTCAGTTCCCAGTACTTATTGCTATCTTCATCTTACTGAGTATCCCGGTTCTCACCAAGCGGGTGGAAGCCATCAATCGCCTGCAGGGCTTCCTGCTTCTGGGGCTTTATGTTTTATATATTGTCACCAACTTTATTTAATAGAGAGTCTGTACAAAAGAAATCAAAGACAATAAGGAAGACGGTTCTCCTCAATAGGAGAATCGTCTTTTCATATACACTTTCTCTTAGATAATCGATATTGGGACTGACAAAATAGGAACGAATAGTGATTATGACCAGATAATCACTATTCAGACAACTTTGACCATCGTGAATAGCAATTAAACAGTGATAATCGTTATTCACATCTTAAAATAACAGACGAATAGCGATTATAGCGCTATAATCATCATTCGCACAAAAAAAGCACCCGGGAATCAGGGACTTACTTCCTGACTGCCAGATGCTGGTTATTTGTGCTTTATTCAATTATCTCGACACTGAGGGGCTAAGCGTAGACAATGGAGTCTTCTTTAACCAGTTCCATATCGTAGTGACCGATTTCTTCATCGTAGTACAAGTCCGAAATGATTTTGAATCCAAATGACTCATAAAAGTCTTTCAGGTAAGCTTCCGCCTGAATTTCCACTTCAGCTTTCGGGTGCTTGCATTTAATGTAGTCGAGCGCGACTTTGAGCAGGTCTCTGCCGTGTCCTTCACTTCGGTATTCAGAAGGAACAAGGACGCGTCCGATGCGCATTTTCTTGTCCTGTCTGTATATACGGGCGTATGCTTTAATGATTCCTTTTTGACGTTTGATTAAATGAACGGCATGCAGATCAATTTCGTCTACTTCCTGATAGGCACAACCCTGTTCGACAACAAATATCTTAACGCGCTCATTCAAAATCTGATGATAATCTTTTGCACTTAGTTCTTCAAAGTGTTTATACTGCCACATAAAGTTGTGTCAATCTCCTTTTCAATCAATTTAATCCCACAGTCACTTTGAAAAACAAAGTGTCAAATGGGATCCACACACATAGTATACACCTTTAAAATGGAAGGTCAAATGAATTCGGAAAAAATATAAAACTTTCTGAAAATCCTTGTTTTTAAAAGGGTTTAGGAGCATAATTTTAATTGTGGTAGCATTGATAAATATATTAAAGAAAGCGGGAAGATGAAAATGGAGCTAGTCATTATTGTACTGAATAAAACAGATTTACTGGATGAAATCCTCTCACTGTTTATGAAATACAAAATTAAAGGAGCCACAGTGTTTGACAGTAGTGGAATGGGGCATTTAATTTCCAATCAGTTTCCGATGTTCTCCATGTTTGCGGAACTCGGTGAAGAACGCGAATCCAACAGCAAAACAATTTTTACAGTTGTGAAAGATGAAGATGAGCGTAAGGAAGTCCTGTCGATTGTTGAAAGTATCTGTGGCGATTTAAGTAAGCCGGACACGGCTGTTTTCTTCAGTCTGCCAGTGAGTTTTACGAAAGGATTTGAACACTAATTGAGAAAAATTGATTATAGAAGAAGGGTTAACGCATGACATATTCACTGTACATTGCTGTTCTCCTGTTGTCCGGAATGGGTGCAGGAAGTCTGGCGAAAAGATTTAAAATTCCATCGGTCACAGGTTATATTTTATGTGGACTGATTTTGGGCCCAAGTGTATTTAACCTGATTTCAAGCGATGTCTACGATAGTCTGAATTTTGTTAATGAGATAGCACTGGGAATGCTGGCACTATCGGTCGGTACCGAACTGCATTACCGTGTGTTTAAGGCCTTTGGAAAGAATTTGATGATTATGTCTCTTGGGAATACACTGTTCACGGGGATACTGGTTACGCTGCTGACCTGGCTGGTGGGCATGCCCATCGAATATGCCCTGGTCCTCGGTCCTCTAGCCATGTCCGTTGCTCCATCGGGAGTAGTCTCCGTAGTCAAAGAAAAGAGATCTCAAGGGGAGATGACACAGAATCTTCTCGGTCTGGTGGCGTTTGATAATCTGCTGACTATTTTAAGCTTTGGTATCATGGTTGCTTTTGTTCAATCATTCGGTAATGAGGCGACTTCAGGTCTGTTACTGGTCGGCATGGTTATTTTTGACATCCTGCTTGCCATGGTAATTGGTATAGCTACTGGCTTTTTCGTTTCTTATTTTGTCAGAAAGAATATAGTCAACGATCAGCTACTTGTTTTATTGTTGGCAGCGCTGCTCTTTAATTCAGGAATCGCTGCTGTTCTCGGGCTGTCGCCTATTTTAACCAATCTGACAGCGGGTGTAGCGATATCCAACCTGACTTCCAGAAAAATTCTGATTGCTACTCTCCTTGACCGTATTGAGATGCCTATTTTCATTTTGTTCCTGACACTTGCCGGGGCTCATTTGGATGTGGCGATTCTCGGACAGGTCGGACTAATTGGACTGGCCTACATTGTGGCACGTTTTCTCGGAAAATATTTCGGAATCCTTATTTTTTCTTCCTTTACCGGGATGGAGAAGAAAATCCGCTACAATCTCGGACTGGGGCTGCTGCCTCATGCGGGTGTGGCCATTGGTCTGGCGACCATTGCTGAACGGTCGCTTCCGCAAGTGTCCGGTGCAATAACTGGGGTTGTGCTGACAGGTGTGGTGGTCTTTGAAATTATCGGTCCGCTTCTGTTAGGCAAATCACTGGACGCGGTTGGTGAAAGCGGTCAGATGGGGAAAACAGAAAGCATCAGATAATAAAAGAATAGAAAATAAGTGAACTATGACTGAGATTCTCTATCAGGAGACTCAGTCATAGTTTTTTGTATATTTTTTCTGTGTTTAAAGTCAATGATTAGGCTTCATGGGACTGAAAACTGGTATAATTTATAAAGAAATAGTCTTCGCTGTTTATTTAAGATTAGAGCTGTGTGTGAAAGCAGAGAGGCTGTTAAATGAAGATTTTACTGGTAAGGGGTGTGAAGAAGTTGGATAAAAACGGAAAAGTCATTTCAGTCAAGGGAGTTTACAAGAACTACGGTAAGCAGACCGTTTTGGAAGGCATAGATTTGGACGTTACTAAAGGCGAAATATTTGGACTGCTGGGACCTTCGGGGGCTGGAAAGACAACCTTGGTCAAGCAACTGGTCGGTTTGGAGGAAGCTTCCTCAGGTGAAGTATTTTTGTTCGACGAGAAACAGCCGTCTCTTAGCTTAATTGAACAGATTGGATATATGGCCCAGTCGGATGCCTTGTACACGGAATTGTCGGCCAGAGAAAATCTGGAATTCTTTGTATCCCTTTATAACCTGACAAAACAGGAACGCAAAGAACGCATCAAGGCAGTCATGAAGGTTGTGGATCTGGAAGACGCCATGGACAAGATTGTGGCAAAGTATTCAGGTGGGATGAAGCGCCGGTTAAGTCTAGCCATAGCCATGCTGCATGAACCGCAGATTCTTATACTGGACGAACCAACTGTCGGAATGGACCCCATTTTAAGAAAAAGTATCTGGGAAAGTTTCAACGCCTTAAAAGAGTCGGGGGTTACAATAATCGTGACAACACACGTCATGGATGAAGCCGAAAAGTGTGACCGACTGGGTATGATTAGAAATGGGAAACTGATAGCCATCGGGTCAGTTGACGAGTTGAAAGAAACTGCTGGGGTCGACAATCTGGAATTAGCTTTCCTTAAGTTTGGAGGCGAGCAGCATGCGAGTTAAAGCGTTGGTGATACGGATTCTTAAACAGTTCAAGCGTGATAAACGGACAATGGCCTTGCTGATACTGGCACCGATACTAGTTTTGTCAATGCTGTATCTCGTATTTGGTGATGATGACTATTCACCGAGAATCGGACTGGTTGATATTCCGGAAGAAATTGCTGATCAGATAGATTTATCGGAGGCAGAAATAACCTATTACGATGAAGAAAGTTCCGCTTATCAGGATGTCGAAGAGCAGAATCTTGATGCCTATCTTACTATAGAAGCGAATCAGCCGAGTATAACCCTGGAAGGGAGCGATCCGGTCATTAATTCAGCAGTTTTAAACTGGATGCAGGAAGCGTTTGAACCTTTGACCGGGCAAAGCAGCAGTCAGCTGGATGCTACTTTTATTCACGGAAATGAAGACATGCGGCACTTTGATTACTTTGGTCCAGTTCTGCTGGGATTCTTTATTTTCTTTTTTGTCTTTCTGATTTCCGGCGTTTCATTTTTGAGAGAGCGAACAAGGGGCACGCTGGAGCGGCTACTCTCGAGTCCTTTGAGAAAATGGGAAATCGTCATGGGCTACGTGATTGGTTTCGGTCTGTTTACCATTATTCAGGCAACGATTATTTCAACGTATTCGATATTTGTCCTGGGCATGATGATGGAAGGCACATATATCTATGTTCTGCTGATTACCCTCTTTCTGTCATTCTCAGCGCTGACTCTGGGTATTCTGCTGTCCTCCTTTGCGCATAACGAGCTGCAGATGATTCAGTTCATTCCCATCGTTATCGTGCCACAGCTCTTCTTTTCCGGTCTGTTCAACCTGGAGACTATATCTGGCTGGGTCAGCTGGATTGGCCCGCTGACACCACTCTACTATGCTGCAGATGCCTTGCGGAATGTCATGGTGAGAGGGCTGGGCTTTGAGCACATTTATATACAGCTGCTCGTTCTTCTCAGTTTTTCTGTAGTTTTCGTCGTCATGAATATTATTGTTCTCAGGCAGCACCGAAGAGTGTAATTATTATATAAGGAAAGCACCTGTCGTATTTGGACAGGTGCTTTTTTGAATAGAAAAGTACGAACAGGCATGAGGTGGTAATAATCATGATTCATCTCTAAAAATTATTGCGAAGTATGATTATATGGGGAATAATCGTTGTTCAGCACACATTTATTTCGTGAACCTTGATTAAGCAGAAATAATCTTAGTTCGTTATTAATTATTACTGCGAAGTACGATTAACCAGCTGATAATCATTGTTCATCAAATACATTTAAAACGAACAACGATTAACCTGTTTATACGTGTCATCTTTTAGGTTTAATTGAGTATGATTGGCTAATAGACAATCAAACCGCAAGGCATGTCAGAAAGTCAGCAGAAAAAAGAGTGACGGAAGGATTTTTTTGACCAAAAAAATCCCTCGCTACCATTGTATTTACAAGCCATTTGGTATAAAGTGAAGAGAGGTATTTTGTGAAACAAAAACTGTTTCACGAGTGAATAAAGAAAGGGTTTTTAACGTATGACGCCAGAAGAATTTCAGTCTGAACTTGAAAAAAGGGACATTCCCGTTACTGAAGAAAAAATGCGTCAATTTGAACGCTATCTAAAGCTTCTTCAAGAATGGAATGAAAAAATTAATTTAACCGCAATAACTAAAAGAGAAGAAGTGTATTTGAAACACTTCTATGATTCACTGACAGCAGGACTTTACGTAGATTTTAGCAAAGGGGTCCACAGTCTATGCGACGTAGGCTCAGGTGCTGGGTTTCCTAGTATCCCCCTGAAAATTATCTACCCGGAACTGCAGATTACGATTGTCGATTCACTGAAAAAACGCATCGGCTTTCTTGAAACGGTTGTAAACGACTTAGGTCTGAGTGGGGTTCACCTCTACCATGACCGGGCAGAAACATTCGGCCAGAACAAGCAGTTTAGAGGCTCATTTGATTTTGTCACAGCCCGAGCGGTAGCGCGAATGAGTGTGCTGGCGGAGTTGTGTCTGCCGCTGCTCAAGCTGAACGGAACCTTTATTGCGATGAAGGCCGCGCATGCGCCGGAAGAGCTGAATGAAGCTAAGAAGGCAATCGGAACACTGGGAGGAAAAGTGAGAGACGATATTTCCTTTGAACTGCCTGAAGATGCCGGTGAGCGACACATTATTTTGATTGATAAAAAGAAAGAAACACCGAACAAATACCCGAGAAAACCAGGGACACCAAATAAGAGTCCGCTGGCCTAGAGAAAGAAGAAAGTTTGGAGGAGTAGTATGGCACAGATTATTGCCGTTGCAAACCAGAAAGGTGGCGTTGGAAAAACAACGACCACTGTCAATCTGGGTGCGTCTTTGGCATTCGTCGGCAAGAAAGTTCTGCTGATAGATATGGATGCACAGGGAAATGCCACTAGTGGCCTGGGTGTGCGTAAAGGAGAAGTTGACAAGGACATCTATGATGTTCTGATAAATGAAGAGCCGCTGGAAGATGTCATCATGCAGTCCAGCCGCGATAACTTAAGCATTGTTCCGGCTACTATTCAGCTGGCCGGTGCAGAAGTCGAACTGACCAGCCTGATGGCACGTGAAACACGCTTGAAGAGTGCAGTGGAAACCGTTGAAGACCGCTATGATTATATTTTAATCGACTGCCCGCCGTCACTGGGGCATCTGACGATCAACGCATTTACTGCAAGTGATTCTGTTCTGATTCCGGTTCAGTGCGAGTACTACGCACTAGAGGGCTTGAGTCAGCTCTTGAACACAGTCCGTCTGGTACAGAAGCATTTCAACAAAGAGCTGAAAGTCGAAGGCGTTCTGCTGACGATGCTGGATGCACGAACCAACTTAGGTTTTGAAGTCGTCAACGAAGTGAAAAAATATTTCAGAGAAAAAGTCTACCAGACTATTATTCCCAGAAATATCCGATTGTCTGAAGCGCCTAGTTACGGTCTGTCAATCATTGACTACGATCTGAAATCCAAAGGTGCGGAAGTCTACCAGGAACTAGCGAAGGAAGTGTTGAACAATGGCTAACAAGAAAAAGGGATTAGGCCGTGGAATCGATGCCCTGTTTGATGTTCCTGATTTTGAAGAAGAGGTAAAGAATAATAATGAACAGGTCGAACTGATTGACCTTAGTGATATTCGTCCTAACCCGTATCAGCCGCGCCGTCATTTTGACGAGGAAGCGTTGAACGAACTGGCCGCATCCATTCAGATGTCCGGTGTCTTGCAGCCGATTATTTTGCGCAAGTCGACCGTTAAAGGCTATGAGATCATTGCCGGCGAACGCCGTTTCAGAGCATCCAAACTGGCTGGCAAGGAAGCTATTCCAGCTATTGTGAGAGAACTGAATGAAGAAGTCATGATGCAGGTCGCTATTTTGGAAAACCTGCAGCGTGAAGATCTGACCTCTCTTGAAGAAGCGGAAGCTTATAATATGATGATGGACAAATTGTCAATGACACAGGAAATGGTAGCCGAGCGTTTAGGCAAGAGCCGTTCCTATATTGCCAATCACCTGCGTCTGTTGTCTTTGCCTGAAGAAGTGAAAGTGCTCGTTCAGGAAGGCAAACTATCTAATGGACAGGCGCGTACGCTCTTAGGTCTTAAGGATAAAGGGAAAATCAAGAAGCTGGCCCGTCGTGCAGTCAAGGAAAAACTGACGGTCAGACAGCTGGAACATCTCGTTGCGGAAGCCAATCAGCAGCCTAAAAAAGACGGTGACAAGAAAAATGCGCCTGAAAAATCAATTGTTATCAGAAAATCAGAAGAACTGCTGACCGATAAATTTGGCACCAGTGTGGTCATTCGTGAAAAAGGGGAAAAAGGTAAGATTGAAATTGAGTATGTCTCCCCGGACGACTTGAACCGCATCCTGGAAGAACTGAATATTGACCTTAATTAATAACAGAAATTGAGAAAGTCGGGAGGAAGTCAAATGGATAAAACCTATGATCTGCATGATGTTGTTGAAATGAAGAAACCTCATCCGTGTGGAGTCAACCGCTGGGAAATCATTCGTATGGGAGCGGACATCCGCATTCGCTGTACGGGGTGTGACCATTTGGTGATGATGCCTCGTCGCGAATTCGACCGTAAAATGAAGAAAGTCATCAAGAATTAATCGATAAGAACCAAGATAAGATTACGAGAAAGAGTCAGGAGAATATATAAATGCCATTAACAGCAGGAATTGTAGGACTACCAAACGTGGGAAAATCCACGCTTTTTAACGCTATTACTAAAGCAGGCGCAGAAGCAGCCAACTACCCCTTTGCGACCATCGATCCGAACGTCGGAATCGTTGAAGTGCCCGATGAGCGACTGGACCGCCTTGCGGAACTCGTCAGCCCGGAGAAAGTTGTACCCACAACTTTTGAATTTACAGATATTGCCGGAATTGTTAAGGGTGCCAGTAAGGGAGAAGGGCTGGGAAATAAATTCCTGGCTAACATTCGTGAAGTGGATGCCATCTGTCACGTGGTCCGCTGCTTTGAAGACGACAACATCACCCACGTTTCCGGTGAGGTCAATCCTGCAGAAGATATCGAAACCATCAATCTGGAGTTGGCCTTGGCCGATCTGGAAGCTGTAGACAAACGTATTGACAAAGTCAGAAAACAGGCAAAATCTAAAGAGGCTGAAGCAGTAGCAATGCTGGCTGTTTTGGAAAAAATCAAACCCGTTTTAGAAGAAGGCAAGCCGGTTCGTGTACTCGACTTCTCTGATGAAGAATTGCCGATTCTGCGCTCGCTGTTTTTACTGACCAGTAAGCCCGTTTTATATGTAGCAAACGTAGCGGAAGAAGAAATCTCTGATCCGGAAAGCAACCAGTACCTTCAGACGGTCCGTGAGATTGCGGCCGAAGAAGGCGCAGAAGTAGTGGCTATTTCAGCTGCCATTGAAGAAGAAATTGCTGAACTGGATGATGAAGAAAAAGCAGAATTCCTGGACGATTTAGGTGTTACTGAACCAGGTTTGAACAAGCTGATTCGCACATCGTATGACCTGTTAGGACTGGCGACATTCTTTACTGCCGGACCGAAGGAAGTACGCGCGTGGACTTTCAAAAAAGGCATGAAGGCGCCTCAGACAGCCGGCGTCATCCACACTGATTTCGAACGCGGATTTATTCGAGCAGAAACCATCTCATTTGAAGACTACGATGAGTTGGGCAGCGAAAAAGCAGCTCGTGAAGCGGGTAAATTAAGAGCAGAAGGAAAAGAGTATCTTGTTAAAGACGGCGACGTCATTCTTTTCCGTTTCAATGTGTAAGAAAGAGAGGAATAGATACGTATGGCGAAAAAGAAGGATACCGTTGAACAGGAACCTCAAGTAACGGTAGCAGATAAGAAGAAAGAAAATGATGCGTTATTTGAACAGCTGACTAACAAGAATAAAGATTATATGGTGAAACTGAACCGTAAACTCGAAGATTCCAATATGTCTGAAGACAATAAGATTCTAATTTTCAATGATATGCTGAAGAATATCGTGGCGGAACAGCCGAACCATATAACAGCACGCAAGCTTTATGGAACAGTGACAGACCAGGCCCGTTTTCTGATTGATAACAATCAGGGAGAACAGGTCAAACCGGTCAAGCGTTCCGAAACATGGAAAATCTATATGGATGGCGCGCTGCTTCTAGGAGGCATGTTCGCGGTCATTACCGGAATTTCTTATGTCTTCGGTGACCAGCAGGCGGGTCTAGGATTAATTACTATGATTCTGAACTTCCTACTAGGTGGACTTGCCGTTATGATTATCACGAAATACGCACCGCAACCGGGGGTCAAAGGCGGCTTTATCAAGTATATTGTTGCTACTACCCTGACAATGCTCGTGTGGATTTTACTGATGGCATTTGGTACAGCTCTGATTCCGCAGGCGTTGAATCCGATTATTCCGGGATCCATTACGCTGGTTATCGGTGTACTGTCCTTTGCCGCGAAATGGTACTTGAAAAAGAAACTGAATATTCAAGGCACATTAATTTAATCATTATTTAAATTTGGGACCTCTCTGGTTTATGTTTTCGGACATAAGCCGGGGAGGTTTTTTCGTATTGTGGGGGGTATGTTGAAAAAGGGTGTGAAGGGTGTCGTGTTCGGTAGACTCAGAAACATATAGTGGTGAGTTTGCTTAAGTGGCTTGGTCTTGGGTAGACTCTGAGGGGAAATAGATACTGAGTTCACCGAAGAAGCATGATGTTAGGCACACTCAAGAGGGAAAAGGTTTGGGTATGCCAAACCTTACATTATTTAGGTTAACCTGAACGATTTTATGGTCGAGTTAACCGAAGTTCAGACAAGTATGGCAGACTCCATTTCCCAGAAGCTCTGGGTTTACCTAAACACTGTCGAGTTCGGAAAACTCGGTGGCGGCGTCAGTTTGAGATTGCCTAAGAACCGGCAACTTAGGCAAACTCAAATGCTTATGACAAAAATACATGCCGAACAGGTACAAAAACTGCGCTTGGTTTAAACAAGCAAAAGCTTAAAAGGAAATTTTTCTAACGAAAAATACAATAATCAAACCAAAAATCCTCAATTACTTATTTGGAGGAATTAATAATTTAGCATTCGCAATTCGATTCTTAATTATGATACAATAATAAAGGAGTAATGAGAGCATTCTCATAAACAGATATGGAGGAATTTTTATGACAGAAAACACAACTACGCACCTGATACAGGAAGTTGTCGACCACGTTATTAAGGACGACAAAGACGCTTTATCTAAATGGGGGGACAAGCGTGACCAGCTTGTTCAGATGGGTGGCGATCAGCTGAAAGGCATCGACAAAGTGATAGCCAGCGATTTGCGTATCATTAAAGATGACGGATCAATTGGCACCTACCCGGCTTTTCGTGTCCAGCATAACAATGCATGCGGCTACTACAAAGGTGGCATCCGCTTCAGTACAGGTGTTCACCAGTCTGAAGTTGAAACATTGGCGATGCTGATGACACTGAAGAATGCCCTGCACGACCTGCCCTATGGTGGCGGAAAAGGTGGCGTACATATAGACGTCCGCAAGCATTCTAAAAGAGAGCTGAAAGAAGTCAGCAAAGCCTTTGTGCGTATGCTGCAGAACCAGATTGGGCCGTATAAAGATATTCCGGCACCGGATGTGGGAACAGGTGAGCAAATGATGGACTGGATGACAGAAGAATTTAAATTGCTCCATCCGAATCAGCCATTCATCAATACCTTTACAGGGAAAAGCATCGCAAACGGTGGAACAAAGGGACGCTCTGAGTCTACTGGAATTGGCACGTTCTTAAGCTACTACTATCTTGTGGAAGCTGTCATGAACGGCAGTCTGTCAGTTAATGATAAACACACGGATAAAATTGATGCCATTAAAGAAATTGGCGAA
Organism: Alkalibacterium sp.; assembly: GCA_007692455.1. Lineage (GTDB taxonomy): Bacteria > Bacillota > Bacilli > Lactobacillales > Carnobacteriaceae_A > Alkalibacterium. The sequence continues at coordinate 19,742 of RECC01000025.1, forward strand.
AAAGAAGATGTGAAAGTTGCTGTTCAGGGATTCGGGAATCTAAGCCGTGCAGCAGCAATCGAAGCAGCGAACTGCGAGAAAAAACATACTGTCATTGCTGTATCAGACAGCCGTTCAACTGTCTATAGTGAAAAAGGACTGGATGTTGAGAAACTTGCTCCATTTAAAGAAGACAATGACCGTCTCCCGAACGAAGAAGAGCTGAAAGAGCTGCAGCTTGATGGAGAAGTACTTCATCCAGATGCGGTACTGACGCTTGACTGTGATGTGCTGGTCTTGGGTGCGATTGAAGATCAGATTACAGGTGAAAATCAGGAAGATATTAAAGCGACTGTTTTAGTTGAAGGTGCAAATGGACCGATTAACAGTGAAGCAGATGCGTATTTGGAATCTAAAGGAAAAGTGATTATTCCGGATGTTCTGGCAAATGCCGGCGGTGTAACAGTGTCTTATCTGGAATGGGTACAAGGCTTTACAAATGACGCGAAATCAAAAGAAGTGATTTTAAACGACATGAGTGACCGCATGCAGGACGTCAGTTACCGAGTTTATAACGCTTACTTCTCTTCTGAAAATGACGTAACCATGCGCTTCTTATGCTACAAACTGGCTTTCCTAAGAGTGATCGACCTGATGAAACGTTCCGGAAAAATTATGTAAACGGGAGACGTTGAAATGAAAAAACTTTTATTAACCGGTGCAGCCGGTCGAATCGGATCACGTTTAATAGAAGAATTAATCAATGACTATGAATTGACGATAGCAGAGAAAGACTTAACTGTACTGGATGACTGGGAAGGTAAAGGGTGTCAGCTGAAAGCTTTTGATATTACTGATTACAAGGAGTGTCTGGCTGCCTGCGAAGGAATAGATACGGTGATTCACCTGGCCGGAAATCCGTCACCAACTGCAAAGTATGCCGACGTAAAAAAAGTGAATATGGATGGCACTTATCACCTGATGGCAGCTGCTTCGGAACAGGGTTGCCGGCGACTGATATTTGCCAGCAGTATTCATACAGTCAAAGGCTATCCTAAAGACGAACAGGTCAAAACGGACAGTCCGTTACGGCCGCTGGATATTTACGGTGTCAGTAAGGCGTTCGGCGAGGCGATGGGAAATTACTTTGCCTATGAAAAGGGTCTGGAAGTTATAGCGATTCGAATCGGGGGCCACCGTTCAATTGAAATGATGAAAGAAAAGGGTGAGCAGCCAAATAGTTATCAACGCAGTTCCTACCTCAGTGCCCGTGATATGAATCAGCTGGTTAAAAGCTGTGTAGAGGCAAAACTGGATCGGCCATTTGAAATTGTTCATGGTGTATCGGATAATACCTTTAAGTTTCTTGACCTTTCTGATACCAAGGATAAAATAGGGTATAAACCTTCAGATAATGGTTTTGACTTGTAGAAAGTCATGCATCAGTTTAAACATACTGTAAAAAAAGCCTTGTTGTTAGCTGGAATAATTTCTTTCCAGCTCCAGCAAGGCTTCTTTCATCTGCAGGCCGCCACGAAAAGCTCTTGGTTTGCCTGTTTTTGGAACAACACGGTGACAGGGGTAAATTATCAGTAAGGGATTTTTCCCTATTGCTGAGCCGACTGCACGGGCAGCTTTTGAATCCAGTCCGCTGCGTTCAGCCAATTCACTATAGGTAATTGTTTGACCATATGGGACAGTTCTCAAGCTGTTCCATATTTTTTTTTGAAATGAAGTCCCAATCTGGAGAACAGGCAATTCAAAGTCAGTGGAGTCCCCGTCTATATAGGAATAAAATGCAGTCTCATAAGGTTTCAGTGCCTCTTTATCGTAAACAACCTTGGAATTATCTATATTAGAGGAAATCCAGTTCAGGCATTCGCTTTTTGAAGCCGGCATTGCACCGACAAAACATAAGCCTTCATCTGTGGCCGCAATATAAAATGACCAGCCTTGATAGCTGATGAGTGAGTAAGTGACAGTTTTTTCCATGGGAGTTATCCTTTCTTATGAAAAACGTTAACTGATATATTCCGATTAGCATGTAGAAAAGACCACAGGCCGTATCCTGTACGTCGGTTTCCTCTGGTATTAAAGAGAGAACACGTACCCGGACGGTCTGCGGTCAGTTATTTTTATTTAAGCTTCCTGTGTCTGCTTCAAAGCCTGTTTGACTTTGTGCATAACCAAAGCCTGATCGCCCGGTCTTTCCAGATTGATTTCATCAATATTAATGACCAGTGTCGGACTCTTATCATAGGATGCGAACCAGTCGTCATATCGGCCATGAAGTTTTGTGTAATAAGCCAGCAGTTCAGGGTTGTCCTGTATTTGTTCATAGGGACGGCCACGTTTCTGGATACGTTCCAGATGGGTTTCAAGAGATCCTCTCAAATAAATCAGCAGATCGGGCCCTTTTTTCGGCATACCGTCAATTTCTTCCATCATATTATCCAGTAAATCAGTATACAATGCCATTTCTGCTTCGCTCATGTTTCCCTGTTCGTAATTGATACGCGTAAACAAAGCGTCCTCATAGATTGAACGGTCCAATACATTATGGCGATGCACTAATGCTTGCTTGATGCTTCTGAAACGGGTGTTTAAAAAGAAAATTTGTAATGAAAATGCCCAGCGCTTCGGGTTATCATAAAATTTCTCCAGGATTGTGTTGTCTTTAACTTGCTCATAAAATGCTTCGCTTCTTAACTCTTCTGAGATTAAAGTGGTATAGGTGCTTTTACCGGCTCCAATCATCCCTGCTAATACTATCACAGCCATTTTTTCTCCTTCCAACTCATACAATTTTTTCGTCTTTTCTATCATAACACAGAAATTACTTAGTAAGAATAGAGTCTTTGGAAAGCAGAGAAAGAGTCTGGAAATTTATGATAAACTGTAACAGAAAGTTTTGAAAGGAAGGGTTCGATGAACTGCATTATCTGTCAAAGTGACACAAAAGAACTCGTACACCCGGACAATGGTCAGGTGTTTCACGAATGTCTCAGTTGTCACTTTATAAAGAAAAATTCCACACATCACCTGACTTCAGAAAAAGAATTGGAGCAGTATGAACACCATGAAAATTCCATAGACGACCCACGATATGTTGCTTTTTTCGAGAAATTTTTAGATGCGGCGGTTTTTCCCTTTACGGATGAGGGTAGAGAAGGATTAGATTTTGGCAGCGGTCCTGAACCGGTTCTTGCCCAGCTACTCAAACGTGACTATGGCTATAATATGACCATATATGATCTTTTTTATTCGTTGGAAGAAACATATCGGAATAAGACCTTTGACCTCATTACGACGACTGAAGTAGTGGAACACATACCAGACCCCTTACCCATATTTCTGGAATTGAAGGATTTGATGAAAGAGGACAGTATACTTGCAGTCATGACCCTCTTCCAACCAAAAGACGAAAAGGAATTCTGGAACTGGCACTATATTCGGGACTTCACGCATATTTCCTTTTTTACCCCTGAGGCTATGCGAATAATTTCGGAAAAAGCTGGGCTGGAAATAATTTACTGCGATAATCACCGTTATACGACTTTCCGAAAAAAATAGCTGATGAAGTCAAAAATTGATTGAGGCCATTTTTTGAGTCTTTCTTAATTTAATTTCTCTATAGTCCAGCAGCAAGGCAAAATTGTTGATTAAAGCTAGCGGAGTGCTATCCTTGGATTAGAATGAGTTAAAATAATGAGGAGGAAAGGCAATGGAAATAGATTACAAAGATCACGGCAAGGACCCATATGTTATCAATATCGAGAAAGCAACGTTGGGCAACGACAATTACCGCACCACCATCTGGACCGGGAAGAAACTTCAAGTGACCGTCATGTCAATCAAACCGGGGGATGACATAGGGCTGGAAGTCCACGAAGGCATTGATCAGTTTATTCGTATTGAAGAAGGCAGAGGTGTCTGCAAAATGGGTCCGTCAAAGGATAACTTGCATATTGAAGAAAAAGTAGCTGATGATGATGCTGTTTTTGTACCGGCTGATATGTGGCACAATATCGAAAATACGGGCGATAAGCCGCTCAAACTCTATACCATTTATGCCGGACCCGATCATTTAGAGGGCACCGTCCATCCAACTCACGAAGATGCAGAAAACGACCCGAATGAACACTAAAAAGCTAAAGCGTGACTGATGGAAATTCTATTCCGATCAGTTGGGACTAAGCAAAGCTTAAAAGTATATAAAGAAAAAGTTCCCGGAAAGTTTTCTGGGAACTTTTTATATGCTCATAGCAGCGTGTTCAGCAGTGTTGACAGGCCTAAAAAGAAAATGAGCCAGAGGACATATCTTCTGAAGCGGTTGGTGTCGATGCGGGCATAGAGTGCGTTTCCGGCTAGAATCGCCAGCACAATGGCCGGCAAGGAGAACAAGTAGTACACACCGACATCTCTCGTCCAGAAGCCGCTGAGAAAGTGACTGAAAATAATCAGTGAACTGGAAATAATAAAATGAGCCTGGAGATTATTTTTGAATGGAGTCGGCGCCCAGTTTTTCATGGTACCATACAGGACAATCGGGATACCGTTCATATTGTAGGCACTGCCGAGCATGCCGGATAAAAAGCCGAAAGGAACGGCAGCTGTATTGTTCTCAAACCGTCTGTGCATGCGGGCCATTCTTTTCTGTGAACTGAACAGTGCATAGGCAGCGTAAGATAGAAGCAGTAGACCCAGCGCAAGGTTAACCCAGTAAGGGTCAACTGACTGAACAAGAAACAGGCCGAAAGGTATACCGATAAGGGTCGTTGCGGACAGCCATTTTAAAACGGTTTTATCCAAGTGCTTCCAGCTCGAAAAGACAGACAGCAGGGCGACTGTGAAGCCGACTAGACCAACCAGCGCGACGGCATCGGAAAACGGAATGGGCAGTAAGGCTAAAAGCGGCATGCTGACCACAGAATCACCAAAGCCGAAAGTGGAACGCATCAGTGAACCGAGGAATACGGATCCGATAACAAGTATGATAATGGAACTGTCCATGTTTGAATCCTCCAGAAAAAATTTGATTGGTCTCAAGTCCGATGTGTTTAAAAAGATAATAGAATAAGAGTAACATAGTTCAGCAGAAGTAACCAAAGTGAAGAGCAAATGTTCGTGCATCCTCTGTAAGAACGAATAATATAAAAATTAAACGTTCGATTTATCAGAGGTCTTTTAATGACCGCTGCTTGTTCGAACTTCTATGTAGGTAAGAAAAACTGAGAAGAGAGACAAGCTGATTCATTATTTCTTCATGTTTTCTCTACTACTTGTTCGACTTTGAACGGTTGACGTCAGCCATAAAAATATGTAAGATGATATAGTGATAACCCCCTGGGGTATATAAAAATGTTAAGCGTATTAAGGAGTCCTTAGTTTGAATACTATTATAGCGAATCCGATGTTCAGTTCGATTGTGGTGCTGATTGTCGGCAGTGTCATCTGGCTTGGTCTAGCGGATGGCGATTTGAAAGAGAAAAAAGCACTCTTGTCGATATTTATGGATATCGTGTTCTATTTTGTTATCCTGCTCTTCGGATTTAACGCTGTGTTAAATCTGGGAGAAATAATCGATGTACCTTACAGGGTATTGTTGTTTTCCTCCAATATTGTCTGGCTGGCAACTTTGGCAGTAGGGATTTATGGAGGGATTAAATACGGCAGACAGCTTTGGGAACAACCGAACCGGACAAAGAGTGTGAGTATACTTTTACTTGTCATCGGCCTGGTGAACCATTTGCAGGTCTACTTCCTGTATTCATCACCTTACTCGCTAAGGTTTATTGGACTATTTGCAGTCACTTTGCTGCTGATCAGTTTCACTCGGATTTTTTCAAAAATCAATCCGCTACTGGTCTTTCTGGCTTTTGGTCTCCTGCATGCACTCCTGATGGGGAGCCGAGCAATCATCTACTTTAACTTTACATTCAGTGCCTTGCCGTTGGCTGCTCTATTCGTGGCGCTGACGGGACTGCTTTACTATCAGAGGAGGACAAGCTTATCGGAACCGAACTAACTGCACTGATGGCGCTGGCTGCCGGAGCTCTATCTTTTCTGTCTCCCTGTACGCTGCCGCTGTTGCCGCTATATTTGTCCTACATTACCGGTAAAAGTGTCAAAGAAGTCAAAGAGAACAATTCAAAAGCCTTTAAAAAAAGTGTCATGATTCATTCGGTCTTTTTCCTGATTGGAGTATCGACTGTATATGTCAGTCTTGGGTTGAGCATTACTTACCTTGGTGAGTTTTTCACCACACTGATGACCGGTTCCACCAGCGTCTTTCTTCAGCGGATTGCCGGCCTTCTCATCGTCGTCATGGGATTGGCAACGGCCGAATGGCTGCATATACCGGCCTTGCTTAAAGACACACGGAAAATGAATGGGAAAAAATCAACCAGTCTGCTCTCCAGTTTTCTTATTGGACTGGGCTTTGCGGCTGGCTGGACACCGTGTATCGGTCCAATTTTTTCATCCATCCTGCTGATTGGAATCTCAACGGGGTCACCACCGGCTTTATATCTTAGCCTTTACATCATCGGCTTTGCACTGCCGTTTCTGCTGGTTTCTTTTTTTATCGGGAAAATGGATTCGATAATGAAACACAGCCGAAAACTGATGAAAGTTGGCGGAATTCTGATGATTGTGATGGGTATCCTGCTGTTTACAGGTGCGCTTGAGTCATTGTCTGAGCTGCTGGCACAGTGGCTGCAGGGAACACCCTTTGAACTGTTAGGATAAAAAGAGTGAGGAGAATTTGAATGGTAAAAAAAGGAATGTGGGCGCTGATAGCCTTGGTACTGGCTTTCGTCGTCTATGATTTTGTTTCAGGACTGAACCGCGAACAGCAGGTCAGAGAACAGGCTGGTATTCAGGTTCAGGAAGAGTTTGAAGATGATTCTATTGATCTGACGGACGAGGAACTGGAAGCCTTGCTTGAAGACCTGGAGAGTGATGTCATCAACACAACATCAGAATCCGGAGTCGAATATGGCTTGCGCGCAGGAAATACGGCCTATGATTTCCAGTTGGAAGATATGGACGGCAATACGGTCAACTTATCAGATTTTAGAGGACAGAAAGTCTTTCTGAATTTCTGGGCGAGCTGGTGTCCGCCATGTCGAGTGGAAATGCCTCATCTGCAGGAATTTCACGAAGAAAATGATGACGTTATAGTATTGGGTGTGAATGTGATGTCTTCAGAAAGTAATCCGGAAAATGCCGGGAATTTTGTCGATGAGCTGGGACTGACTTTCCCGAACGTCTATGGCGTCGATGAAATCGTTGACTTGTACCTGGTTGAATCGCTCCCAACATCATATTTCATCGGCAGTGACGGAACGGTGTATGAGCGTGTCGTCGGACCGGTCACCAAGGATATTCTGGAAGCCCGTTTTTCACTGATAGATTAACAAAATTCTGAGTAGTCGACCTTCTTTCTAAATGGAAAGAAGGTCTTTTGTCGTTTTTTAATAGCATTACAGTGCTGTTCGGCAAACTGAATCATAAACCCTAGGTGAGTTCGCCGAATAGGATATCAGTTCGGCAGAGTGAGAGTAAACCACTGTCTGAGCTGACCGAAGTATAGAGCACTTGAGCAAAGTGGAAACTCGGCCGGCGCCGAGTTAACCGAAATAATTTAAATTCGGCAAACTCATCAACAAAACTGAATTGAGTAGACCGAACTAAGTGTGGGTTCGGCAAAGTGAGCGATAAGCAGAAGATGAGTTTACCGAAGGAGGGCTCGGTTCGGCGAAGTGAAAGGAGACTACTATCTGAGCTGACCGAAGTACAGAGCACTTGAGCAAAGTGGAAACTCAGCGAGCGCCGAGTTAACCGAATAAGAACCTTATTTGAGCAAAATGGAACTCAGTTGATAGCAGAGCGTGCCCAAAGCTCTTGCACAAATCGTTTTGCTAGAGAAGATTGTTGTAAAATGATAGATTGAATATAAAGATATTATCGGAGGTGGTCTTGGAGTTATTCTTTATGTATTAAGTAGATACAGACCGACTATATAGGAGGGAACTATTTAATGTCAACTAACAAAGTAGCAGTCATTACAGGTGGTGCTCAAGGATTAGGTAAAGGAATAGCACAACGACTCGCAAAAGACGGATTCTCAATTGTGATAAGTGATATGGATAAGGATGCGCTGGATAAAGCGAAAGAAGAATTTTCAGGAAACGATGTATCAATCGAAACCTTTGAGGGCAATGTTTCCAAACTAGACGATCAGAATGCCCTAGTCCAGCATGCAGTAGATAAGTTCGGTCAGGTGGATGTCTTTATCAATAATGCCGGAATTGAAGGAGAAGTGGCACCTATCACTGAAGTCAAACCTGATAGTGTGGATTCAGTTCTCGATGTTAACATAAAAGGCGTTATCTACGGTATCCAGGCAGCTGCCAATCAGATGAAAAAGCAGGGCAATGGTGGAAAAATCATCAATGCCTGCAGTATCGCCGGACAAGAAGGCTTTGAAATGCTGTCGCCTTATACTGCTTCAAAATTTGCGGTTAAAGGTCTGACCCAGGCTGCCGCTAAAGAACTGGCACCAGATAAAATTACTGTGAATGCCTACTGTCCAGGAATTGCCGGTACAGGAATGTGGGACAGACTGGACGAAAAAATGATGGAACATATGGGAACTGAAAAAGGCGAAGCCTTTGAACAGTACTCACAGGAAATTGCATTAGGCCGAACGCAGGAACCAGAAGATGTAGCGAACCTGGTTGCATTTCTGGCTTCCAAAGATTCTGATTACATTACCGGACAGTCTATCATTTCAGACGGTGGAATGGTCTTCAGATAAAATTTCAGAATAATTTGCAGTAGGGAGACACTTTCTTCCTGCTGCTTTTTTTGTGCAAACTAGTAAAAGAAGACGGGAATTTTGAAAAACGTTTATATAGTACATATGAGTGAGCATACTAATGAAATGAATTCATTTAAAGTTTATTCATTTTCGGCAAAATTTAGTCAAAAGTAAAACGTATTCATGTTAGTCGATGCACAAACTCCCTTTAAAAATAACTGTTTTTCCTATAAAATAGAGCCGAATAGCAAGAAGGAGGCGCACCTCGTGAAACAGTTAAAGCAATTATTTTGGATACTTTTATTTTCATTCTTTGGTGAATTTTTATCACTAATCAGTCCGGTGGCCATTCCAGGAAGTGTAATTGGCATGGTACTGTTGTTTGTCGCTCTGCATTTTAAATGGGTTAAGATGGTTCAGGTTGAAGAAGTTGGAACGTGGTTAACGGATAATATGGCCATTTTCTTTGTTCCAGCGGGGGTAGGACTCATGACGAATTTCGATATTTTAGGAGACATTTGGTGGCAGCTGCTGGTAACAATACTTGTGACAACAACACTGATGATTGCGTTTGTCGCAATTATTGTTCAGTGGCTCAAGCGCAGAACCGATCGGAAAGATCAACAGAAACCCCAGGCAGCAAAGGAGATGGTTTAATATGCTTGAATCATTTTCAGCTAACCCGTATTTTGGCTTGTTTCTGACGTTTTTCTTCTTTCTGTTAGGCACGCTTTTCCACCGGAGATGGCCGTCAAATCCACTATTCAATCCGCTGGTCTTTTCGATTACCAGTATCATCATTTTGTTGATAGTGACAGATTTATCCTATAACAATTACAACGAAGGTGGGCGCTTCATTAATTTCTGGATTACACCGGCGACGGTCGCTCTTGCCATCAAACTCGAGAAGAATTTTGTTTATCTTAAAAAGTACTATACAGCTATTTTATCAGGAATTGGTCTCGGGGTGACTTTCCATACGATTATATTGCTATCGGTTAGCATACTGTTTCAGTTTGATCAGGAACTCGTGGCGACTCTTTTCCCGAAATCCATCACGACAGCGATTGCTCTGGGAGTAGCCGAGTCGCTTGGCGGTATTGTCTCACTGACTGTTGCCATCGTTGTTTTTACAGGGGTGCTCGGTACAGTTGTCGGCCCACCAATCTTTGCGCTGTTTAAAATCGATGACCCGGTTGCACAGGGTGTGGCGTTAGGTTCAGGCTCGCATGCGATGGGAACAGCCAAAGCGATAGAGCTGGGTGATGTTCAAGCAGCAATGGCAGGCTTGTCCATTATTCTGACAGGGATTGCAGTTGTTATACTCGCTCCTCTTGTCATGCCTTTAGTTAGTCTGCTATTTTAATATACACATAGGCTAGTAGTGGAAAAAGAGAGCTATAAAATGGTCTTTTAGTGTTGAAAAAGGCAAAGAAGCATGCTATTATGATAATATATTCACAAGCGGTTTAGTCTGGAAAAACACAGACTATCAAAAACTTTATACGAAAGCTTTGATTAGCCGTCTTCATAATGGCAGTCATTGTGATCTGAACAGGCGGTGAACGCAGTTAAAGGTTCATGCAGCCGGGCTGCAGTATTGCGGCAGCAGACTATGTCAGTTAGGGGCGTATCTGTGGGACAGTTAATTCTGTTCTACGGGTATGCCCTTTTTAGTATAATAAAGGTAACAGGAGGCGGTAGCGCTAAACCTAATTTTGAATGGAAAACATACTATTTGATGAAATTGAATGGATAGAGAGAAGGGTTGAAAATGAAGAACTATTTGATTAAAAGCAGGCAGGGTCAATTCCTTGTTGCCGGTATCATTTTTGCTACAGCCGGCTTTTTTGCGGGAGTGACTGGTAACGAGTTCAGTCGATGGCTATACTACATTGCTATATTTTTCCTTGGCTTTTATGCGTCTAAGAAAGCTGTGGTAGAAACCATTAAAGGAAGATCCCCGAATGTCGACTTGCTGATGATTCTGGCAGCAATCGGCGCCGTTATTATTAATTTCGAATCAGAAGGTGCGGCACTGCTGTTGATATTTGCTTCAGCTGAGGTACTGGAAGATTATGCGACCAGCAAGTCCACCAGCGCTATTTCAGAACTGATGGCTCAAGTTCCGGAAACTGCCCAGGTATTGAAAGCTGATGGGGAAGTAGTCACAATTCCGACAGAGGAACTTAAAATTGGAGACCAGGTGGTTGTCTCCAAAGGTGAGCAGGTTCCTATCGATGGATCAGTTGACCGGAAAGTAATTATTAATGAGGCAGCTCTAACAGGCGAAGCCATACCGGTCGAAAAAGAGAGCGGCGATGAAGTGTTCGCTGGTACGCTGAATGAAGGGAATGTGTTCAACTTAGAGGTGCTGAAAACCAGTGATCAGACGGTTTTTTCTAATATAATCCGTATGGTGGAAGAAGCACAAAGCCGACCTTCCCGTATCTCAAAGTTCATTGACCGGATTGAAAGTAAATACGTCATATCCGTGTTAGTTCTGGTTCCAGTCTTTATTTTCTTTATGTACGCTGTTCTGTCAGTACCGTTTGAAGAGGCTTTTTACCGAGGCATGGTCTTCCTGACTGTGGCTAGTCCTTGTGCATTAGTCGCTTCCGCAACACCAGCCACCTTGAGTGCCATCAGTAACGGAGCTAAAAACGGCATATTGTTTAAAGGCGGTGCGGCAATGGAAGCTCTCAGCACCATGGAAACCTTGTTTACAGATAAAACCGGCACCCTTACTTACGGGGAATTCAAGGTAGATGATTACAGCCTACCGGAGGAGACATTGAAAGAAGTTATCTTCATGGAACAGCAGTCCAGTCACCCCATCGCCCAGGCTATTGTCTCCGCTTTTAAAGAAGTGGACTTAAGCACAGTCAACCAGAAAGAAGAGGTGAATGAAGTGGCCGGATCCGGCATACAAAAGGGTCAAATACGTGTCGGCAAGCCCAAAGCCTTCAGTGATTTTGCTCATTACGAAGACTTTAAGCAGTACTTTAATAAGGGAAATACCATCATTCTTGTCGCTGAAAAGGATACAGTCGTGGGTTACTTTTCACTGAGCGATCAGCTTCGCCTGCAGGCAGCTGAAGCCGTTGAACAGTTTCAGAAAGAAGGCATCAAGGTAACACTTCTGACGGGAGACAACGAAGAAGTGGCTGAAAAAGTAGCTAAGGTCGTGGGAGTTGACCGCTATATTGCGGCGATGCTTCCCGAAGACAAAATCACGTATGTAAAAGACAGTCAGAACAAAGAAGAAGTGGTTGGTATGATTGGAGATGGCATTAATGATGCGCCGGCTCTGGCTAATGCGGATATCGGGATTGCGATGGGCAGTGGGTCCTCGGTCGCCATGGAATCCTCAGATGTGGTTGTCGTTCAAAACGACCTGTCCCGCCTTTTCTACAGCTATAAGTTAAGTAAACGGCTCAATAAAATCATTTTTCAGAATGTTGTCTTTTCGATTACTGTGATTGTGTCGCTGATTATTTTGAATCTTTTTGGTGTTCTTGGCCTGCCTTTGGCTGTTCTGCTTCATGAAGGCTCGACGATTCTGGTTATCCTGAACGGCTTGCGCCTGATTGGTTCAAAGCCACCAAAAAATAAAGAAGTTAAACCGGTTCAGACTGTAAAAGCCTGAATAGATGGTTTACTACTGCTCACAAAAACCGCTACAATGTAGATAGAAAGAAAAGTATCTTACTGGAGGTTAAAGCATGCTGACTATTGCCTATATAGGAGACGGAAAAAGTACAAACCGCTACCATATCCCTTTTTCCAGTCAGGTTGAAGGAATTCATATTAAAAAAATTCAGGCCCGGTCCGGCCATAATGAATCCTGGGATACGGTTCCCGGAGCAGAGTATGTAAAGGATAAAAGCGAGATATGGGAAGATTCGGACATTGATCTTGTCGTCATTTCAACACCACCACAAAGTCACTACCCTTTGGCTAAGGAAGCTTTGGAAAACGGGAAAAACGTCTTAGTTGAAAAACCCTTTGCCGAAACATCCGAGGAAGCGAAGGAATTGTTTGCCCTCGCTGAAGAAAAAAATCTGTTTATTCAGTGTTACCAGAACCGTCGATTCGACTCCGATTTTCTGACGGTTCAAAAAGTGATTGAGAGTGGCAGACTAGGCGACATACTGGAAGTGGAAATGCATTTTGACTATTTCCGGCCGGAAATTCCTGAGAGTGCCGAGTCATTTGAAAAATTGAACAGCTTCATGTATACCCATGCCTGCCATACCGTGGACCAGGTGCTGTCATACTTTGGGAGTCCAAAAGATGTGACCTATGATGTGCGCCAGCTTCTCGGTGACAACCGGATGAATGACTATTTTGACTTGGATTTCTTTTATGCAAACAACCTCAAAGTGTCTGTCAAATCAAGCTATTTCCGTTTGAAAGCCCGCCCGAGTTTTGTCGTCTACGGAACTAAAGGCACCTTTGTTAAAGAAACGAAGGACCGCCAGGAAGAACATTTGAAGCTGTTTTATATGCCCGAAAATGCGGACTTCGGACTGGATCAACCCGAACACTACGGGACACTGACTTATATGGATGAAGATGGCGAGTACCACGAAGAGAAAGTTGTGTCCGAAAAAGGCAGTTACAGCTACTTCTATGAAGCGCTCCGCATGAGTCTCGTGAACGGCAGAGACAAGCTCGTTAAAGATGAAGAAACCATCCGCCAGATTGAAATTCTAGAAGAGGGTATTAATCAGATGAAGAACTACTAGACAGAGGAGCGAAAATCTATCGGACCAGATAAGA
>RECC01000044.1 GCA_007692455.1 Alkalibacterium sp.
AATAAAAAACGTGCAATATCTCTACTGTCGAGATACTACACGTTCCTTTTGCTATAAAATTAGTTTACATGCCTACATATGGTGCAGGGTTAACTGGTCGACCATTTTTATGAATTTCAAAGTGCAGGTGTACTCCGGTAGATGTTCCGGTAGTTCCCATGATTCCTAGCTGCTGACCTTGAGAAACCTGTTGTCCTCTTGATACAGACAAGTTTGGTGTCATGTGTGCGTATAGTGAAGAATAGCCGCCACCATGATCAACGACAACGTAGTAACCAAGTGAATTATGGTAAGTTGCAGTAGTAACTGTTCCTCCACGCGTTGCTATGATAGGACCGCTTCCCGCAATATCAATACCGCTGTGCATGCTTCTTCCCCCATGAACTGGGTGTGTACGGTAACCGAAACCAGATGTCAGACGACCGCTTGCTGGGCGTGTCCATCCTGAGTTGGATTGGTTGGATGAACTGTTTCCAGAATTAGAATTCCCACTGTTTGAGTTACTGCTTGAGTTGCTGTTTGAGCTGCTGTTTGAGTTATTGTTAGAAGAAGTCTGTGCTTCCTGCTCCTGTCTTTCAGCAGCTGCTCTAGCATCAGCCTGAGCCTTTGCTTCGGCTTCTGCCTGGGCTCTAGCTTTCGCTTCGGCTTCAGCTTCAGCTCTTGCCTGTGCTTCAGCTTCTCTTCTGCGTTGTTCTTCAGCACGACGGAGCTCTTCTTGTCTTTGACGTTCCTCTTCAATAATACGTTGTTGTTCAGCTCTCATTTCTTCGCTTAAGTTACTTGCACGTTCTGCAATGATAGCCTGTTCGTTAATAAATGAATCGCGTTCTTCTTCAGTCATTTCATAACGTTCTGCGATTTCAATGATTTTTTCATCCAGTGCCTGACGTTGAGTCAGTAAGCTATTGCGGTCGACTTCCATCTGCGCTTTAACTTTTTCCATTTCTTCCTGTTCAGTAACAACTTGTTCTTCAGTATCTTCCAGCTGCTGCTGGTCCTCAAACTGAGCCTGCATGATGTTCTGGTTGGCAGAGACAAGCTGGCTTACTACACCGATACGGCCAATTAAATCAGATAGGCTATCTGCATTCAACATAATGTCGACAATATCAGCCGGGTTTGCCTGAGTCTGTACGGAACGTGCCTGAGATTCAAGCTGTTCAGTACGACGGTCAATCTGCTCAATAAGTAGTTCAATTTCTTCCTGCAGTCTTTCAATTTCTTCTTCAATACGCTCGATTTCTTTTTCCTGTTCGCCAATCTTAGTTACTAAGTCGTCAATGTCCAGTTGCAGTTCAGCCACTTCAGCTTCAAGCGTAGACTTTTCATTTTCCAAGTCCTGCATGCGCTGTTCTCTATCAGAAATCGCACCGTCCACTTCGCTGGATTTATCATTTAATTCTTGCTGCTGCTGTTGAAGATCTCTTAGTCTTTGAGATGATGCTTCTACGTTTAATGTACTAAAGGTTGGTGCTGCGAATGTTGCGACAGCTAAAATTGTTATTAGGCGTTTTTTATTCAATTCCAAGTCTCCCATTTCTATTAATATTCATTTAAGATTATAGTTTTGTTTTTTAAATTTAGAATGCTTCGGCTGCTTATATAGTAATTAAGCCCTGTAATACGTTCTCTTATAACGTTCTTTCGAAGCACTAATGAAATCATAACATGTGAAAATACATCTTAACTTTTAAATCCTGTGACAAAAAACAGGGGTTTTTGTTACACTACTGTATTATTTGGCTAAAGTTTGTCTAAACGGAAAGTAGCTACAGACTGACATGACAATGTTTCCAGTGAAAACAAATGTTACATATACATATTTGCAAACTATTAATAGTGAACAAATAATGACAAATCCAACTGCGGTATTAACAATTGAATAATTATGAAAACGATAACAACTGGTTTTTTATCCGAAAATGCATAATTTGGAATCATCGCTTCCCTATTCTTTCTATTTATTTATTAATTTGCTATTCTAGTAAAGTACAAGAAAGGACTGAGACTATGGCATCATTTAAAGATTTGTTTCCTTACAGTCAACTTATTGATTCCAATGATTTTTTTGAACAGTTTTACAACCCTGTTGTTCCCTTCAGGTATGACTCCAACTTCTTTCAGCTGCTTTACTCCCCTTCTATTGAAGAATTTAAACTGATTGAAACTATGCAGATAAAATTTTCAGAAGAAAACGGCATGAATCATGTGAAGTTTTACTGGCCGCAGGATACAGGTATTCTCACAGATACTTTAACTTACTTAAATGAAAAGGAATATGGGCTTGAGAAGCTTGAGCTTTACACTATATCCCCCGCAGATTTTAAAGGAAAGGCAACTGCAGGCTGGGAAATAAAAGAAGTGCAGACGGATACGCTGCCTCTTTTTAAAGAAATCAACTACAGTCAAGATCTGGAAATTTCTGAATCTTTCGCAGAAGCTAAACAACCCTTTTATGATACGCTTCAAGCAGATGAACGTGTAACGCTCAGACTGGTCTTTAAAGACAGTGAGGCTGTCGGATCCTGCCTTACCATTGAAAAAGACCTAACCATCGAACTGGACGAAGTATTTATATTGCCTGCTTACCGGCATCAGGGTGCGGCTACTGCCTTGCAAAACGTCATAATGAAAGAGGCTCGTGAAAAGAATAAATTAGTCATACTGGCAGCCGATGCAGAAGACAGTCCGCGTGAGATGTATCAGAAACAGGGATACAGCTATCAAGGATTTAGAATTGGCGCTGTGAAAACATTTCAGGAGGTAGTCAAATGAGTTTGTCATTCAGACAACTTTATCAGGAAGATTTTGAATTATACAAAGCAATGGAAACACAACTGGAAGAGGACTATATGCTTCGAGTTTTCGACCGTCTCACAAGTGACGGCAATGCACTATTTGGTCTGTTCCAGGATGATATGCTGATAGCTGTTGCCGGTTATACCTTATTTGCAGGCGAATTTGCCATGATGGGACGTCTCAGAAGTGACAGCCGCTATAGAAAAAATGGGTACGGTACATTAATCACGGAATATATTTATAATGAAGCAAAAAGAACCTCTGACATAAAGTGGATAGGTGCCAATACTGAGAAACACAATACAGCTGCTCAGAAAGTATTGCAAAAACTTGAAGTGCCACACGTCACTACCCTTTACGCGGCTCAATCGGAGGATTTTAGTACCTTGACTTCAGGAGATGGCACCAGCAACTGGCATCGCGTTGAATCTGTTGAAGTGAAAAGGAAATGGATCGAAGAAACCTATCTCAATCCTGATTTTGATAAAGCAGTCTTTCCTCTCGAAGCGTATTACCCCTTTCCGGCAAGCCCGTCACTCTTTACAGATGACCGCTTAAACGACTGGATTTGTTATGAGAACAGTGACTCAACCCGTGTTGTCTTCATGTGGGAAGAAGAAAAAGGAAAAAAATATCTTCATGTCGTCTACCCTTGGTCTGATTTTATGACTCAGCCAGGATTTTTCGATGTGGTTTCAAAAGAATTCGAGGAAAGCAAACGCACGAATGAAGTATCCTCAGTCTGGATGGATCTCACAGAAGATGAGGCTGCCTTGCTCCCTGAAACGCATCCATTTGATTTGCCTTCACCATGGATGCTGCATGGACATTTCGTAAATAATCAGTCTGAGGACGATAATTCACCAATAGAAAATCACGCAAAGACTGATGAACAATCTTCAGATGCGGCACTCGATGAATCCTTTAATAAAGCCAGTGACCTTCTTGCCGATTTAGAAGCAGAAATCAATGAACTCGAGCAAAGCGTCAGTGGCAAACAGGCTGAATTAGAGCAGTTGCAGGACAGACTAGATCAGATGGACTCTGATATCTGACAGTTTTATCCACAAAAAAAGCCTCAGTCGAACGCACCGTAGAATTACTCTACAGCGTGTTCGACCTGAAGGCTTTTTTTATTTGCTGAGTTACAAGAAAAGATTAAAGGGCTTTGTCGTCTACCTGTTCAAGTGTCTGATCAATTGTTTTGATGACATCTTTTAAAGAACCTTCTTCAAAGGGTGAGCGCAGCTGAGCTGTCTCGACTGTCTCCAGGAAACTCTTCGTTCCTCCTGCTTTACAGATAGCAAGGTAGTCTGACCAAGCATTTTCATCCTGATCAACTATCGCCCGTTTCCAGAACTGAAGTGCACAAACTTGGGCAAGCGTATAGTCGATGTAATAAAATGGTGCACCAAAGATATGTCCTTGTCTGAACCAGAAAGTCCCTTTATCCAGGAAGCTGTTCTCAGAAAAATCTCTTTCCGGAAGATACTGTTTTTCAAGTTCTCTCCAGACAGCTTTACGTTTATCAGCTGACCACTCCGGATTCTCGTAAACCTCATGCTGGAAGTGATCCACCAGCACACCATAAGGAAGAAAGCGGACGGCCCCGCTCAGGTGATCAAACTTATATTTTTCCGTCTCTTCTTTAAAGAAGAGCTCCATCCATGGATACGTGAAGAATTCCATACTCATTGAGTGGATTTCACACGTCTCAAACGTTGGAAAGACAATTTCAGGCTGCTTGATCCAGCGTGATTCAAAGACTTGGAAAGCATGACCCGCTTCGTGTGTCAGAACATCAATATCGCCTGATGTGCCGTTAAAGTTAGCGAAGATAAAGGGTGACTGATAGTCAGGAATGTAGGTACAGTATCCTCCACCTGCTTTACCTTCTTTAGAGAGAAGGTCTACAAGTTCTTTATCAAACAGAAAATCGATAAATTCTGCCGTTTCACCGCTCAGTTCATGGTACATCTTTCTGCCGTTTTCAATAATGTAGTCTGGATTTCCTTGAGGAGTCGGATTGCCGTTCAGAAACTGAAGAGAGGCATCATAGTGCTTCATTTTTTCGATACCGATACGTTCCGCCTGACGCTTAGCCAGTTTCTGTGTGACTGGGACCACATAGTCAAGGACCTGTTTCCGGTAGACTTCCACCATCTGGCGATTGTAGTCAAACCGTTTCATACGTATATAGCCTAGCTCGACAAAATCCTTAAAGCCCAGTTTTTTCGCAATAGTGTCTCTGACTTTGACCAGTTCATCATACAGCTGATCCAGTTGGCTCTCGTTTTCCTCAAAGAAAGACCATTGGGCATCTGAGGCCGCTTTTCTCGTGTCACGGTCTGTCGATTCTAAATAAGGTCCAAACTGCGATAAAGTTAATGTCTTTCCGTCAAACTCAATTTCAGCAGAGGCCAGTAGTTTCTGGTAGTCACTGCTCAGCTGGTTTTCCTTTTGAAGCAGGTCGATAACAGATGAATCAAAAGAGTCCAGCTCAAATTGCATGTTCTGGAAGAAGGTTCTCGGGTAAGCGTCTTTCAGTTCTTCCAGGTAAGGAGAGTCCATAATTGCCTGGTAGTATAATGTGCTCAGTTCCTGATAATAAGGACCATACTCATTCCAGTACTTGTCTTCTTCTAAATAAAAGGAATCTTTTGTGTTTATTGAATGACGAATGGAAGCCAGTGTCCCCATTGTTTCCAGTGAAGCTGACAAGTCGGATACCGCATCAATCGCTTCTTTTACTTCTGCAAGCGACTCTGCCTGTTTAAGATTATCAACAAGATGAAGAAAATCTTTTTTATACCGATCAAAATCCGGACGTTCATAAGTATATTCTGAAAATTTCATTTTACTCCTCCTGATTTAGTAATAATTTTTCTTTAGTATAGCATAAGCTTTTCGAAAGATAATACACTTTCTCTGTTTGTGGTAAAATAAGCTAAGAAAGGAGTGATGGTGTGGATCACAAACAAGTCCCTCATCAGTCTCAGAAGCAGAAACAGACTTACCTTCCGAATCTCGTGCAAAATGTCCAGCTTCTCCAGTTAAACCGTATTGAGTTATCTAATCATTTAAACAATCTAATCCTGGGCAACCCGCTTATTGACCTTCCCGAAAACGAGAGCCGTCTGACCCAGGTCTCAGCAAAAGACAGTACAACAGCCATTGAAGAAACTGCAGCCGACAAACCTTCACTATTTACGTTTTTAAAAGAACAGATTGAGTTGCTTTATCGCCCGACTTTTTTAAGAGAGCTCCTATTCTGGTGGGTCAACCAACTCGACCATAAGGGTTACGTCACTACATCCTTAGACGAGGCCGTTAAGGAAACTCAGGCAACTGAAGTGCAGCTGATTGATGCGCTGACCTTGCTTCAGCAACTCGATCCGCCAGGAATTGGTGCGCGATCCCTTCAGGAAAATCTGATGCTTCAGACCGAGCGACTGGACTGGTCTCCTCAAATGGCTTACTTGATTCTCGAAGAACAGTTCGAAGCCTTAACTCAAAAAAAATGGGGTTATCTTGCTGATTTTTACAGCGTTTCAGAAGATGACATTAGAGAGGTGTTTTCTTTTATACAGAAACTCTCTCCTGCTCCGGCTGAACAGTTTCTTGAGAAACAGACCCCCTTTATTCTTCCAGAATTACGTGTAACAGTCGAAAATGGAGAATTGACCGTCTTAGAAACGCAATATAAAACACCACTGCTTACCTTCAATACAGATTATTTTAAAGAACTGTCTGAACGTGATGATGAGACGGTGACACGCTACATCAAGGAGAAAAAGCAGGAATATACCGTGCTGCAAAATGGCTTGGAAAAAAGAAGAGAGACCATTCTGCGAGTAGGGACTGCAATTGTCACTCATCAGCATCAATTCTTTGAAAATCCAGAGAATGGGCTGATTTCACTTCAACTCAACGACCTGGCCCAGGAACTTCAACTCGATGAATCAACGGTCAGTCGTGCAGTCCGGGAATCATATATCCAGACTAAGGCCGGTACCTTTGAACTGAAAACATTCCTTTCCCGACGAACAGCCGGTGGCGACTCCCAGGATCAGATTGCCAGACAGCTCAAAAAGCTGATTCATGCAGAAAATAAAAAGAAGCCCTATTCAGATCAGGCTTTATCCGATTTGCTTAAAGCTTCCGGAGTGCAGCTTTCCAGAAGAGGTGTGAATAAGTACAGACAGAAACTGGCTATTCCCTCTTCCACCGAACGTAAAAAGAAATAACTCCGTCTATTTACTGATACTTTTATAAAAGTAAAAAACAGCCCGCAAGCTCATGTGTAAATGAGCTTGCGGGCTGTTTAATTTAAAGTGTTTTACCCAAGAATACCTAATACATAACCAATAGTTCCTAAAACAAACAGTGCAGCAATAATGGTAATTGGGCTGACCTTCTTACGAAGTAACCAGACACAGGCAAGTGTCAGGATAAGTGGTGCAATTCCTGGTAACAGCTCATCCAGTGTATTTTGCAGTGTAGTCACTTCTACCGGTTCGATTGCCAAACCAGATTGAACTTCCTGAACCAAACCTCTAAGCATGTCTACAGAAAGCCCGCCTTCATTGGCAGCATCAACAGCAGGTTGAAAATTAACCATTTCAGAAGGATCATTTTCGACCCGGCTGATGACCATAGGGAAGTTTATATTGGTCCATCTTGGAACCAGGACCCCTAGTATGAACATACCCAGAACAGAAGCACCTTGTGTCAGCTTCTGCATCAGACCGCCAGCCAGATTTTGTGTGATATTTGATCCCTGTACATATCCTAATTCCTGAGTGTACCATAGGAATGCCATACGAATAATGTTCCATGCCACAAAGAAGATAATAGGCCCTAACCAGCTGCCACTTAAAGCAAGTGACGCTGCAAACGCACCTAATACTGGTCGCAGAGTTCCCCAGAATATCGGATCCCCAACACCAGCCAGAGGTCCCATCATACCGATTTTGACCCCTTGAATCGCCGCATTATCAATTTCCTTACCACCTGCACGCTGTTCTTCAAGCGTCAGCGTTACACCTAAAACAGGTGCTGCAAGATAAGGGTGTGTGTTAAAGAATTCCAGGTGTCGCTTTAATGCGAGCGAACGGTCTTCTTTAGTTGTGTACATCTTTTTAAGAGCTGGAATCATAGCATATGCCCAGCCGATATTCTGCATACGTTCAAAGTTCCATGAAGCCTGCAGGAACTGACTTCTCCAGAATACATTTAAACGATCTTTTTTCGATAATTTGTATTTATTTTCTTCAGCCATGTTTAATCAACGCTCCTTTTTAGTAGTCATTCAAGATATCATCAAGTGGGTCACCGTTAGAGGAATTTCCTCCACCGCCTCCGCCTTGATTGAATTCAGGTGCAAATTGCAGGTAAAGCAGAGCGAGTACCACTCCGATAATACCCATTGCAATCAGGTTCAATTCGCCAATTGCTGATAAAGCAAAGCCAAGTGCGAAGAATAACCACAATTTTGCAGTCGCCATCATGTTGATAACCATCGCATAACCAACGGCAACGATCATTCCACCGGCTACTGCCAGTCCACCCGTTAACCATTCAGGAATAGCATTTAATGCATCTGTCACTACTACTGGTGAAACAGCCAATATTATAGCTGCCGGAATAGCAATACGCAGGCCTTGTATCATCAAGGCTCCAATATGATAAAATTCTACTGCTCTAAATGATCCTTCTGTAGCTTTTCTGTCGGCTGCGTGGGCGATACCAACTGTCAACGTACGTATGAAAATAGTCAGTACCTGACCTGCAATTGCCAGCGGAATAGCCAGTGCAATACCTTCTGAAACACCTGCGCCGTGGTAAGTGACTAAAATAGCTGATGCTACGGATGCAAGTGCCGCATCGGGAGCCACTGCTGCTCCGATATTCATCCAGCCCAGTGCGATTAATTGAAGTGATCCTCCAAGCATTAATCCTTCAGTTGGATTTCCTGTTGCCAGTCCAATTAACGTACATGCTACAATTGGCTGGTGGAATTGAAACTGGTCTAAAATACCTTCCATTCCTGCTAAGAATGCAACGAAAACAACCAGTATAATTGATATAAAGTCCATATTTATTTGCCCTCCTTGATAGATATATTAATTAACATATTTCGTTTTCTTCAATAAGTTCCACATATCTTTTCGCTGATCAGATGGTACTTTTCTGACGTCGAACTTGACTCCGTGATCTTTCATTTTTCTGAACGCTTCCACGTCTTTTTCGTCTACTGACAGTACATTGTTAATCATGACTTTACCTTCTGAGTGAGCCATGGAACCGACATTAACTTCTTCGATTTCTACTCCACCATCAATCACGCGCCAGGCATCGGTCGGATTTTCGAAAAGAAGCAGTGCACTTGTTTTTCCAAAGCGCGGATCATTCCAGACCTCAATCATTTTATCAACTGGAACAACATTGGCTTTGATTCCCGGTGGAGAAGCCTGAGTAATCAACGATTTACGCAGATCGTCTTGTGCAACGTGATCTGATACAACAATAATTCGGGTTGGATTGACATCTTTTGACCAGGCAGTTGCTACTTGACCATGAAGCAGACGTGAATCAATTCGTGCCAGACGGATATCAATTTGCCCATCTCCAACTACCGTTCCTTCAGGAAGTGGTTTAGACGGTTCTTCAGAAGCTCCTGCCGCTTTTGTTTCTGCAGGCTGCAGTTCTTCAGGTCTGACTTTGACACTGTCTTTGGCCACCTCAATCAAGGAAGCAGCAATGTCGTGTGCCTTGTCCATTGAGAAACGTGCAGTAAAGGATTCAATCAGCATTGGGAGATTGAGTCCCGCAACAATTGCCCATTTATCCTTGTTTTCTTCAAATAGTGTATTGGCCTGGTTGAACGGAGTACCTCCCCATAAATCAACTAAAAATAGCACTTCATCTGAATCAAATGATGCAACGGCTTTTTCCATTTTTCTCCGAATATCATCGGGACCTTCACTTGGAAGAAGCGTGACAGCTTTTACATTTTCCTGTTCTCCTACAATCATTGTTCCTGACTGCAGAATGCCTTCAGCAAATTCGCCGTGGCTTGCCAGTATAATTCCTACCATTTATTTCCCTCCTACTACTAGCGATAATTCGCTTTTTATAGTTAACACTTACAGAAAATTCCCTTTTTTTAATACATCCATCATCAACTGCTTACGGTCTCCGGGAACTTTCCTTATCTCGAGTTCGATTCCAATAGAATCCAGATAGACAAATGAATCGATGTCCTGCTGATTAACTGAAACAAAGTGAGTGACCATTTCCTTTCCTTCAGTAAATTTCATGCCTCCAATGTTGACGCTGTCAAAATTAATCCCCTGTCTGTAACAGTTCATTACATCAGTTGGATTGGTAAATAAGAGCATAACTTTAACGTCTTTCAAAAGAGCATGAGAGGCTATCTCTATCAGTTTCGCAACTGATATGACATTCGCCTTGATTTCAGGCGGTGCCGCCTGCTTTAATAATGCTTTCTGAAGTGGATTAGCCGCCACTTCATCACTCACGACAATTATGCGGCTGATGCCTGTCACTTTTGCCCAAGTGGTAGCCACTTGTCCGTGTATCAGACGATCATCGATGCGCAGCAGTCGAATATCCATCTATATTACATCCCTCCTTTTAATGTCCTCTCCTTTCCTGATTAATATCGGGAAAAATTGATACTCAGTCAAATTTATCCCCTCTACTATACATAAGCAAGAAGCGTGCCAACTTTTTTTTTTAAAAACCCTATGTTAAAAGGCTTTCTATCAACACACTAAAAAACACACTAACAGACTGTGTCCGTTAGTGTGTTTATCTGTGTCGATCTATTCAAACAGTGTATCTATTTCTTCTATTTCACCTTCGTCATTACTAATATAGTAATTAATGTAACTATATTCCTTAATGGGAATGCTGATTGACAAATCACGTTCAAGTTTTTCAATCTGCGCCTTCACTTTCTTGACAGTATCCTCGTCAAGCTTGTTTTCTTCAAGATTATTTTCTGCCAGACTATCCTTGTGAATTAGACGTTCAATGACACCGGCCATGTGAAGAATCAGATTAATGTGGAAAGCATAATCAGCAACGGGCTTTGCTCTTAATAGAGCACACTCGTCAGCAAACTGCCATAACGGCCGTATGACTTTCTTGGGATTTAAGAAGGTATAGTTTTCTTCAAGAAAAGACAGGACTGTGTCTCTGGCACCTTGTGCATCCGTTAAAACTGACAGGTCAGTTCCATTTTTTTGGACTAATTTTTCAATCAGTGAGAGCGGGTCATCTTCAATAAATCTTTCCAATGGTATAAATGGAGCTGAAATTTTCGGATTGGCTATACCCGTTGCGGCGATAATATCATACCGCTCCTGCCACACATGTATTTTTTCAGACATATCTGCCACTGAACAGGTTTTAACTTCAATTGAGGCGTGTTCGCTCTGGTTTAACGGCTTCTCTATAATTTCCTTAATTTTTCTGGCTGTCCCTTCACCACTTGCACAAATAGCCAGAATAATTTGTGGTTTTCTCGAGATAGTAAAGCCTGCTTCATATGAATTTTTTATTTCATTTGAATAGCCGCTGAACTTTTGGAGAGATTCATGAAGCATATCAATGTCTACATCCATTAATGACGCCTTTCTTACGGCTTCAAGGACCATCGGTGTCGAAACCATATCAACCGATCGGACTAATACACCGGTTTCTTTTTCAAGGGAAGATTCGAATGTAGCCAGCGATCCCATATCAACTAGCAGCAATACACCACTTCCTTGATTGACCTTTAAAACGGCCTGTTTGATGCGGTCATAAGCAGTTGTCGGTGACATATCCAGTGGCATGTCTATTGCTTCAATCCCTGTCCTGTCCAGTAATTCCTCAGCTACTTTAGCCATGCTGCTCGCAGTCGATTTCCCGTGTGTTGCAATTACGACCCCTACCTGGCCGGCAGCTTCCTCTTCTTTAAGCGAAACCAGCAGGACAGTAAGGTAATACACTTCGCTTTCAGGAATGCTCACTTTGAAATGGTCTCCAATTTTGTCTTTAATTACAGCTGCCACTTCGTACTCTTTCGAGTAATTCATGGCCATTTCACGAATACGGTCATTCATTTTCCGTTCCTTGCCGCTGTATATTTTATTAAGAAGTGAGCTAATATGGAGACTGACGGCATAGAGAAAATTCTGCTTCACCTTGTATGCCAACGTCTTTTCAACTAAAGAAGAAACCTCTCTGGCAAATTCAATCACTTCTTTTGTGACAACATCCGCCAGCTTAGATTCAGTCTGAAGTGAAAAGCCATGATTACGATAAAACGATTTTAAATGAACATTGATATCCGTAGAAATGTACTGGTTGATGGAGTGCTGGTCAAGCCCTTCCGCTTCAAGCAGAGCAGCTTTATCTCCAATAATATTATAGATATTATAAGGCAGCTCGTATGAATCCATTTCCATCTTGTAAAATGGTTCATTGGGACTGACTGTTATTTTAGCCTCAAGGTAATTGGATAATTCTTTCTGTTCCAATCGACTGGAAGATAAGCCGACTAGCTGAGACTGAACCGTATCTGGAATATCTTTCACTGTTAAGTTAATCTCATCCCGGTTCAACTGGTTCATAAATCCTCTTGCACAGACCAGTTGGATAGTCGATTTTAATTGCCCGATGTTCCCGTAACCCACACTGGCGATGAGGCCTTTCACTACGTCTTCTGTTAAGGTGATTTTTCTTTGGATCCGATTAGCTTCCAGGCCGGTTAGCAGCTTCAGCAAATCCAGCTGTTCTATGACCGGTCTTTCCTTGAATGACGGCATGTGAATCGTTATGGGAATTCGTCGCATAAAGGTATCCAGAAAAGTTGATTTAGGATCTTCAGTCGTGGCACAGACGATTCGAACATTCGCTTCTCTGTTTTTATCCGTTTCTCCAAGTCTGCTGTATTTTCCAGTATCCATAAAATAAAAAATCATTTCCTGACCTTCTGGAGGAAGACGGTGAATTTCATCAAGAAACATCATCCCCTGATCAGCTTTTTGTATCAAGCCATCTTTGGAGTTCGCTGCACCGGTAAAGGCGCCTTTAGAATAGCCGAATAAATAGCTCATCAAAAGTTCAGGATTGTTGGCATAGTCTGCGCAGTTAAATACAATCAACTCTTTTTCAAGATCGATTAGTTCTCTTGATTGCGCAAAGCGAAACATGGCATGAGCAAAGAAGGATTTTCCGGAACCAGTCGGGCCAGTGATCAGTGTGTTTAATCCTTTCGGCGGATACATCACAGCCGCTTTTGCCTGATCTACTGCATTTTTCATACTGCCATTTGCGCCGATAATGGACTGGAAAATGTCTTTTGATTCCTTGTAGGAATAGTCAAATACTTCCTGAGTCACACCTTTATTTTCTTTCTTTTCTTCTTTATAACTGGGAACGTGCTCTGTTAATGGCTTGTGTCTCAGCGTTTCAACTGTTACAAACCGAACCGGTCGCCCTTCCAGCTTTCTAAGTTTATCTTCTCTGACCAGCTGATTTAAATCCTTGGAAACGTTGCTTCTCAGAATATCCAGCTCTTCCGACACTTCTTTTGTTGTGACTCCCATGCCCATTTCAATTTCTTTGGGCGAAAATTGAGAACTGGTCTGTTTAACAAATGCATAGACACGATCTTTTCGATTCAACTGGTACACCCCCTTTTTACGCTTTCGTAAACAATTTGCTTTTAGTTATTCACAGTATACTACATATGAGAAAACAGTGACACACTAGAATACACTAATATTATATTAGGCGTCATCTAGTTTACTTATCCTCTGTATAGTGTAATTAACGAAGAAGGACTGCTTCGCTCCAGATTTAAAAGTATTGGTCTAATGTTATTAAAAGAATGAATCGAAACAACTAACTTTTTCCAAGGTGTGATATAATTTGGCAGCTTCTGCATGCAACTTGATGTGCAGAAATAAGTCAGTTGCCTTAAATAATGCCAAATTTATACAAGTGAATAAAGTGTGATGTTTGAGTTGTATCCTGTAAGGCCTACTAGATACCACTAGTTAAGTTGGAATTGAACGAGTTGTATTCAGAACTGCTGTTAGAATACAGCTGATGAAGTTCAAAAAGATTGAGTTGCATTTAGAAACGCATTCTAAACACAACTCAAATATATATATGAAGCCACTTGTATCGAAAGAGTCATAATTGATACAACCGATCAGATTAGTTTCCATGAGTCATACCTTATATGGACGAAATAAGCAGCTGCATTGCTGATTACACCTCTTTAACCCTTTACAAAGTGGTCCACACACGACTGCAGTCATGTATGTGCTTTTTTATGTAATGAACTACCGACATTACGGGAAGTTCTGCATACAAAAAAGCAGCTCTATGTGATAATTCACAAAGAGCTGCCCCCTTTTTGTCTGATTTTTATAGTTTATACCTTTCTCTCCCATGTCCGTAGGTGGTATAGTAACTTATAAAAACTGAGAAATGATTATTCGTCTACGCTTACTTCGCCTTCAACAGTACCTTCATCAAGCATTGCTGCTTCGTGTAAGTCTTCTGAAGCAAAAGTTACGTTACCTGTTACAGTAGCGTTATATAATTCGAATCCTTCTGCGTCAACGTATACGTCTCCGTCAAGTGTTCCTTCCTGAATACGGAAGTTTGGTGATTCAACAGTCATTGTACCCACTGATAAAGTAAACTCATCAGTTACGTTACGGTCTTCGTCCTGAGCGTATAACGCTAATTTACGGTACTCTTCCTGATCTTCGTCATCCTGGTTGTGGAAAGTTCCTGCAACTGTAATGTCATCGCTAACATCAACATCATCTGTAATAGCAGTAATCCAGTTACCGTCAGTACTTAATGAAGCAACTACTTGATCTGCATCGTCTGTGATAGAAGCAGCTGTTACTGCATCTTCATCTTCAGTTTCTTCGCCTTCGTCCACAACTTCCATATCGTCTGCTGCGTCGTCGTCTGTATCACATGCTGCTAAAAATCCGCCTAAGGCGATTACTGCAGCACCTGCTGCTAATTTCTTTTTCAAAAATTCCATAATTATCCCTTACCTTTCCTGATGGAAATTTTTTTTTAAGTTCATAGAATGAAAGGAGAAGATGGAGAGAATACATCCGGACAGTTCTTCTCCCTTTCACTTCTATAGTATACTATAGACTAGATTTGTGAAGTAGTCAACAATAGAACATTATAGAATTATTTAAACTATTACTCATCTTTTTCTCATAATTACCGTTGTTTCAGTGGCAACCTTCCACATTTTAAACTACCCTAACTTTACTATAATAAAATCCCCTTTAACTTTCTACACTTTTGCACTTTTTTTCTCTGCTATCCATACTTTATAAAGTTGTATAATGAAAAACCCGACCTGAGTAAAGGTCGGGTTTGCTTAAATAAATTAGTCTACTCTGATTTCACCAGTGATTGTTGACTCATCATCAATTTCAGCTGATTCTTCATATTCTTCACTTGCAAAGATTAAATCGCCATCAATTGTTCCGCCAACTAAACGGAAGTTTTCTGCGTCAACGTAAACGTCACCTTCAAATGTACCGTACTGTAGACGTGTGCTTTCCTGTTCAATAGTAATCATAGGAGCACTTAGAGTAAATGTATCTGTAACATTACGGTCTGCATCCTGCTCGTATAATGCCAGTTTACGTTCAGCGTCTCCATTGTTATTTTCGAATCCACCTGTAAGAACAAGATCTTCGTCAGATGATACGTTGTCTTCAAAAATAATAATCCATGCGCCAGCATCCGAAACACCTTCTAGAAGTGAATCTTCGTCACTAACACGTACTTGTGTAGCTCCAGTGGTTACATCAGAATTTTCTTCTGTTTCCTCTGTTTCCTCTGCTTCCTCTACTACTTCACCAGAATCATCGACTGTTTCATCTGCTTCTTCATCGTTACCACATGCAGCCAATAACCCCATGCTTGCAGTGATTAACAACAGTTTGTTCCATTTAATCATGTTTGTTCCTCCTACCATTTTTTGTTGTGATTTAATTCACATTAATCATAACACGTTTCAAAAAGATGTCAATTATATTTTGAGAAGAATTCTCTAATTTATAATTTTATTTGTATAAAACACTTTAATAAAGGCATTTTCATGCTATTTTATAATGTGATTTTTTCACTAACTTATGTGGTAAGCGGATATTATTGCAGATTTTTTACATGTTTATTACATCACTTTTGCTTAATTTTTGAGATGCATTTCAGAATCGTCCACTTAAATATTATCAAACCAGGAAATGAAAATGAATGGTTTGATAATATGATTTAATTGCTTCGCTGTCCAGGGGTTTCCGATAAAAAAACGCCTTTTCCTTATTAATGCAGTAATTCTGTAAAGAAAAGACGTGTCTTGTTTATTCTACTGTTATCCGTACGATTATGCCATTTGGATCTTTAAGTTCTATCGCCTCTTCTATTTCATTAAACTCTATTTGATTAGTTTCCAAGTGTGTTCTCAACTCGTTTATTTTCTCAGCTGACGAGAGATGAATAGTTAATGACTGGAGTCCTAAATCCTCTTTGTTGCGAACAGTCAAACCGGAACCAGCCCAGGTATTGGAGCCAATATGATGATGATAACCTCCGCCGGCTAAGAAACGTGCCTGTGAACCGAAGTAATCTTTGAGAGACATGCCCAGTACATCCGAGTAAAACTGTTGTGTCTCATCAAGATTTCTAACAGAAAGGTGCATGTGCCCAATAACCGTCCCTTCTGGCATCTGTTGAGTCGTGTCATTCTTCCGGCTGTTCAAGACCCCTTCCCCATCCATTTCTTTTGTGACTCCAGGAATTCTGCCGTCAGACTGTATCGTCCACTTCTCTTTGGGTTTGTCACGGTAAATTTCTATGCCATTTCCTTCAGGGTCCTGAAGATAAATAGCCTCACTGTAGCCATGATCCGATGCCCCTGATACTGGCGTCTCCTCCGTCAGCAGCTTATATAGTATGTTCCCCAAATCACTTCGTTCAGGGAGAAGAAAAGCAGTGTGGAACAAACCGGCTTTCTGTTCTGATGATGACTCTTCCGTTCTTTCCTTCAAAATAATCAGTGGTCGATTTTTGACCCCCAGAACAATTGTCTGACTGGTCTTATTCAGTTCAGTCAGACCGACCTTATCTAGATAAAAATCTTTCATTAATCTTAAATCCTTAACGATTAATGTTGCTGGCCCTAAACTCATATTTTTATCAATAGTGTACATATCCATATCCTCCTGTCTCTTGCTTACTATTAGATAGTATCATGAATTCGTAATAAAATCAGCTGCCTAATTTTAACTATCTAATAAGCTAGACACGTCTGAAGTGAGTATAAGACTGGCTAATTAAAAATAATTTAGCTGGAACAGCATAGATTAATATGACTACTCGTAGAGAATGTCATGAATAGTACAATACAAAAATACCGAGAAAAAGGAAAAGGCTGATTAAAACCAGACTTTTTAGCTTCTACCTTTCTCTCGGTTGATTCAAATGTTTTATATGTCGTCTTCTTTACTGATAATATCCGATACTTGCTGGCCGCTCAATGTCACCATTGGCATGCCACCACCTGGGTTGACTGACCCACCCACAAAATAGAGTCGACTGAATTCAGCACTGATTTTGGGAAATTTAAATCCTTTATTCTTTTTGCGGTCAGAAACAACTCCGTAAATAGCCCCGCGTGTCGAGTAATAAGTCTGTTCGATATCGACTGGGGTCCATTTATCTTCTACAACAATATGCTTTCTCAAATCCGTGAGTCCCATTTTTTCCAGTTTAATCAACACCCGTTCGCGTAATTTTGCATACTGTTCATCAGTAAACGGTTCGTCTTGAATATAAGGAATATGAGGCAGGACTTTGATGTTCTCATATCCAGACGGTGCCTGGCTCTCGTCAGACTTGTTGCTATTGACCAGATAAATGGTCGGATCGTCAGGCAGCTGCTTTTCTTTAAAAACTGTATTATAGTTAGCCGTAGAATCTTCAGAAAAGAAAAAATTGTGGTGCGCCAGCTGTGGGTACTGACGATTCACACCTAAGTGCAATACTAGTCCCGAAGCAGCCGGTTCAAATTTCTCCTCCAGTTTTTTTGTAAACTCGGATTTCATGTTCAGTAGGCGGTTGTAGGTTGGAACAACTTCCATATTGGATACAATGCGGTCAGCCTTGACAGACTCGCCCGTAGACAATTTTATGCCGGTTACAGTTTTTCTACTGTCATAGGTAATTTCCGTCACTTCCGTGTTCGTATGAAAAGTTACCCCTTCTTCTTCCGCCAGCTTTACCAGTCCTTCTGCCAATTTGTGCATGCCGCCCTGGACATACCACAAGCCCTGTGCTTTCTGAACATACGCCAGCACATTTAGAATTGCCGGTGCAGACTCAGCAGACGAGCCGACATATTTAATGTAATACTTCAGCATATCCTGCATATAAGGATTGGATACCCGCTTTTCAATCCCTTGAGCCATTGTATGGAAGTAATCAAAATTTCTCAGGGAAGACAGGACACCATGAAATCTGAAAATGGACGGTAAATCATCCAACCCTTTATCGAAATATCCTTCTTCTGTTGCCTCGTATAATTTTTTGGTGTAATCGAGATAGTTGCGGTATTCTTGCATATCCTTTTCACTTAACTGCGGATTTTTCATCTTCATTTCATCCAAATCATTGTACAAGTCGAGCACCGTTCCATCAGTAAAAAAGGATCGCCACTCATGTGTCAGCTTCTCAATCGGAACATAATCACCTAGCTGTTTGCCGCTTTGTTCGAACAAGCGGTTGAAAATATGGGGCATGGTTAAAATAGACGGTCCTAAGTCGAAGCCGAAACCGTCAGTTTCAAGTCTATTCAGCTTTCCGCCGATATGACTGTTTTTTTCATACAGAGAGACTGTATAACCTTTTTGTGCCAGTGAAATAGCTGACGACACCCCACCAAGTCCACCGCCAATGACAACAATTTTTGATTTTTTCTGCTTGCTGGAATTATTCATTCTCATTGCCTCACTCTTTTAGACTTTAAATTTTCGAAAACTCTCGTTTCACTTCACTAAGAATACACATTTTTTTAAGAAAAGAAGTTTTATTTCTTCTATTAAAGCAGTCATAATTATTTTCTCTGACTGCATCTAAAATGCCGGCATATATTTTTGAAGACAACGCAACAGGAAATTGACTGTCTGCATCAAATAGATGAAGCACGTGTCTGAAATCCAGAAAGAGCTGTTCAGCCCTTACTGCAATGCTTTCCCAGATGACTATAAACGGCTCGTTTACCCGACCTTGTCTCAAATACTCGACTGAATAACCGACTTTTTCCATCAGGCTAGCAGGTAAATAGACCCGGTTAATCTCTTTACAGTCTTCCCCTATATCTCTTAAGATATTTGTCAGCTGCATGGCAACACCAAGAGCTACAGCCGGCTCTTCCAGCTGATGATGATTTTTAGTAGCAATAATCGGCAGGAGCATCAAACCTACTGAACCCGCCACATAATAGCTGTAGTCTTCAACTTCCTTCATTGTATGGGGCTGTTCAAAGTGATAATCCATTGCCTGCCCTTGAAGCTGGTCATAGAACGGTTCAATAGACATATCATATCTGTCAAATACGTCTCTTAAAGCCCGCCAGATAGGATGGTTCATTTCATTACCCAATTCAAACTGTTTCAGCTGATGATTAAGTATGTCCAGGGCTTCGGCCTGTTCAGCTTTAGTTTCTGCTTCATCTATACTGTCATCAGCTAGACGGCAAAAGGCATAGATGGCATAAACTGCCTGGGCCTTTTCTTTAGGAAGTTTTGAAAAGGCAAAATAAAAACTTTTTGAATGTTCTTTTATAATTTCTTCGCAGTAGGCATAATCCTGCTCAATACTTGAAGAATAGATTCGTTCTTTTTCCATTACTATTCCTCCTCCACGTTTTGAGGTGGTTAAGAGGGGTGTCAATTGGCGCACAACCTCTGTAACACTTGTCATTAAATAAGTATATTTAATAGTAACATACTTATAACTTCAACTATATATGTTACGTAGTGAAGACATAGAATCTTCATATTTTTGCACATCCTCATTTATTGACACAAAAAGAGCTGTTCATTAGGCATGAACAGCTCTTCTCTTAAAACCCGATTTAGAGTAATGTGGCATCCAGATACCCCAACTTGCGAGCTTCTTTTACACGCTCCTGATCTTCTTCAGTAATTTTCAACAGTGCCGGGTTTTCAAGAATCATTTCATAGCCATATTCCTGAACACCTGCTTGAATAATTGCACGGTCAATTCCTGTTACAATAGCCAAAATTTCCGCCGGTTTTTTATCTTTCAGTCTTTCATCATGAATGTCTGTAAATAACATGTCAGCTCCTCCTTTACAGTTCCACTACCTATTTGTCATTATTAGTATAACACGAATGTAAGCGTTTGAACAGAAGCAGCTATTTTCATTTGAATATTTAATAGTTCAGTAGAGAAGAATCAGACACAAAACGGCCCTTTTATGCATCTTATGAATTTTTTTCTGCATGATAGGGCCTGGGGATGGTTACTAGGAATGTCAATCCAAACCCAACAAGTGCCAGCAAACCGGCAATGAAAAAGACAGTCGTTTCAACTTCAAAAAGTGTCAGTAGAAACGGTCCAACAAGTGCCGAAATTCCGTAAGCCTGATAAAGAATGCCATAATTTGATCCGAAGTAATAGGAACCGAAGTAATCACTGCAGACTGCTGGAAAGGTGGCCAGAAAGCCTCCAAAGCAGCTGACTATAATCCCAAGCAGAGCAAAATAAGTGAAGGCATTAAGTGGGAACATACTTAGTGACGTCATTCCCAGAGCAGTAAGCAGGAAGAGTGCCGCGAACACACGAAGGCGTCCAATGATATCAGACAAAGCACCCCAGCCCAATCGGCCGACAGCGTTGAATACTGCAGCAACCGCCACTGCCATGCCAGCAGTTTGAGGATTCAACCCTACTGTGTCTCTCGCGATGTCCTGTGCCATGCCGATAACAAGTAGACCACTCAGGCTACCGAAGAAATACATTACCCACAACAAGTAGAACGCCTTTGTCTTCAACATTTTTAATGTAGACAAGTCGTTTTCATTCACAATCATCTGACTCTTCTCATCGGTTTCCGGCACGCGGAGAAGGCTCGCTCCGAACAGACCGATCACTCCATACACCAACCCCTGAACCATAAAAGTGGCGGAAACCCCTACTGTGTTGATTAAATATGAGAGAATAAAATTAAACAGGAAGCCCCCCATACCGAAAGCCCCTATAGTAATTCCCGTGACCATTCCTTTCTTTTTAGGGTACCATTTTAAACTTGTGGAGAGTGGGCAGACATAGACCATCCCTACTCCAATACCACCAAGCAGGCTGTATCCTAAATACAGCGTCATCAGCGATGTTGCTTGAGAGGCTATCAGCAGTCCCAGACTGAAGCAGATTATCCCAGCTGTTGCTACTTTTCTCGGTCCAATTTTATCCTGGAGCCGACCTGAAAAAATGGTCACAAATGCAAATATAAATACAATCAGTGAATACGCAGTATAAACTTCTGTTCTGCTCCAGCCGAACTTTTCTGCCAGTGGCTGATTGAACAGACTCCACGTGTAAATGCCGCCTATGCATAGCTGCATCAGGACGCCACCCAATAGAACTTTCCATCTTTTAGTAGATTTCTTCATCTCATTCTCCCCTTTTCCTCGGTTTATTATATCAGATTTTTATTTTGATATTCAAACTATTTTTTCATTGTCACTATTCATTCCCTTATACACCAACAATATGTTAATGGTATACTATTTATCAAAAGAAAGGTGTGATTTGCTTGCTTGCGGTTCTTATTCAATCTCTGCAATTTTTGCTCGTTATTTTAGCGGCCTACTTATTTAAACATTTAAACATCCTTCGTTCGACCGATGGCGTATCCCTGCAGAAAATCATTTTGAACCTGACTCTTCCTGCAACTATTGTGGTGGGCTTTAACGGCGTCGAAGTGAACCCCATCCTGTTCCTCATGATTTCTCTGGGATTATTGTCAAATATTATTCTTGTGACTCTCGGAGGCTTAATCTGGAAAAATAAAGAAGCACCTGTGCAGTCTTTAATGATGTTCAGTCAGGGTGGTTATAACATAGGAAATTTTACCATCCCCTTTGTTCAAGGTTTCTTTCCAGCAGCTATCCCCTATATAGGGAGCTTCGATATGGGTAATGCTTTAATGCTGTTTGGCGGTTCTCCTATGATTGTTGATAAAATGACTAAGCAGAATCACAATAATGACGGCTACCTGAAACGGCTGCTGCGTCTGTTCAAGTCACCGTCTTTCACCACCTATATCATTATGTTTCTATTGGCGTTAATAGGTATTGTTATGCCGGCTCCGGTTCTGAGTGTATTTGAACTGTTCTCAAGCGGCAATGCCTTTCTGTCGATGTTCATGGTCGGGCTTTATCTGGAAATCAGCATCGATTCGGTATCTTTCAAGCGTGTTAAACAGCTTCTCATTACACGTTACACATTGGGTATCCTGGTGGCCTCATTCTTTTACCTGACTTTACCGTTGCCGGACCTGGTGCGTATTTCTCTTGTGTTAGTAGCCCTGGCACCCATTGGGACGGTGTCCACCATTAATATGATTGTTTATGGGAACAGTCGGGCGCTATCCAGTTTTCTGTCGTCCGTTAGTATTATAATTTCACTACTGCTGATGACCGGCGCGTTACTATTAATTCTATAGCAATCACATTACTATTTGTTTTCGCTTTCATTTTCAATTAAACTGAACTCATCACGAGTGAGAGGATTGAGAGAATGAAAGAAATGATACCCACCTACACTTTGAATGACGGCATGCGCGTCCCTACCGTCGGCTTTGGTACTGATCGTTTTAAAGGGGCTGAAGGCACTTTGACTATTAAACAGGCCCTTAACAATGGTTACCGCTTTCTGGATACGGCGTACGCCTACGAAAACGAGGCTACAGTTGGAAAGGCCATTAAGGAAAGTCACGTATCTCGAGAAGAAATTATTGTGTCCTCAAAATTACCGGAAGTTCATCATCCTTACGATTCAGCGGTCCCTGCGATTCAGGAGTCTTTATACCGTTCAGGACTGGACTATTTTGATATCTACCTGATTCACTGGCCTGATCCTGAGCAGGATAAATATGTAGAAGCCTGGCAGGCCCTCATCGATGCACAAAAATGGGGACTGGTCCGTTCCATCGGTGTGTCTAATTTTCATCCTGATCAACTTGACCGACTAAAAGAGGAAACGGGTGTCCTGCCTGTCATCAATCAGATTCAGACCCATCCCTACTATGTGCAGGAGGAACTGATTAGAGCGAATGAAGAACATAACATCCTAACTCAATCCTGGAGTCCGCTGGGCAGCCGCATGGCAGATGATTTGCTCGAGAATGCCACACTTTCAGATATAGCTCAGCAGCATAGCAAATCAATCGGACAAATTATATTAAGGTGGCACCTGCAGTTAGGCTACATGCCAATCCCACGGTCCAGCTCCCCTGTGCGTCAGAGTGACAACTTGAATGTCTTTGATTTTGAGCTAAGTGACAAAGAAATGACCACCATTTCTTCATTAGCCAAACCTGACGGCGATATTTACGGTTAGAAAAAAGATTATCCGAAGACAGCCTTAATGTCTTTGGATAATCTTTTTGCTCTTTATTCTACTTTCTTGTATATCAAGGGGTAGTGAGCTGTCAAGGTACAGCTCACCTCCTTATAGTTTTTCAGTAGCATTAAAAAAAGAAGTTTTGGTACAACTCTTTTGTTTGAACCCATCCAGTTGTATTTTGGAATGCCTTTAAGGTATTAGTCGTCTTCTCTATTTTGAGGGAGTTGTACCTAGGATAAATAACTAAAGACAACTGATTACTTTTGCCTTCTATGAGTTGTATCCAGAAAGGCCGACTAGGTGCTACTCGATTTAATTTAATCGGCGACCTGCATTCAATACCTCATAATCGATACAGCTGACTGAGAAAAGTGAAGTCAGTTGTAATTAATGTTTTCTACTTAAATCTCCTCAATAATATGATGCTCTTTAAAAAAAATGAGACCCCATTAAAAAAATCCCCCTCCGCCATTGAATCAGATCTGGCAGAGAGAGACATTTTTTTGCTTAAAATAACACTTACTCGTATTCTTCTGGCATGATTAAAGCTAGAACAATGTACAACAGTAGATTTGAAGGCAGGATAACAAATAAAATTCTAACCGCTAATGATGATATACCGAAAAATTCTGCCAGCCCTCCACACACGCCTGAGATGACTCTGTCGGTTGATGATTTTCTTAACTTATTTCCGTTCATGTTGTTTCCTCCTTTTAATTTTCTCCATTTTAGTTTATCACACTCCATGAATCCTATATACTAAAGACCCTTTTACACCTATTCTTAATTATATGGTCATTCCAATTCCCAGAAGGTAAGGCATAGCCATAACCACTCGTGCACCTTTCCACCACTCGCTCAATCAATTACGGATTGATAAATTCATCATGAATGGCCTGTTCAAGAAAACTTCGTAACGTCACCTGACCTGAATTTATGTTAATCACAAAAAACATTCCGTGACTGGATTAGATTCAGTCGCGGAATGTTTTTTAGAATGGACTCTACCCTTGCGAAAGAGCCTTTATACAGTGACATAGTGACTACTATGCTCTTTTCTTATTTTTCTTTCGGCATGATTATTGCGAGGATAATATAAAGCAGGAAATCCACCGGTCCGAGGATAACGAATAACACCCTCACAGCTAGCGAAGAAATACCAAAGAATTCTGCGATTCCGCCACAGACACCAGCAAGCACGCGGTCAGTACTTGAACGGGTTAGTTTTTTTCTATCCATTTTTTAGCCTCCTTATGTGATTTAACATTCTAATTTTACCTTAAATCGTGTGTTTTTCCTAAAATTAACTTTACTTAAACTCTTTCTTCCTCAACCACCAGGCAGTCACAGCCCCCAGAAGAACAGCTACAATGATGACAATCCACGAGCTGAAAGACGTTTCTCTTCCAATCATGCCGCTGGTGTTGATACCAAACAAACTGAAAATAAGGGTGGGGACAGAAATCACCAGTGCCCAGGTCTGCAGATACTGCATGATGTTATTCAGTTTGTTGTCGATACTGTCTGAGAGCAGGCCGCTGGTCGATCCCAGAAGGTCTCTGTACAAATGTATTCGGTAATGCGCTTTTTTTATAGCTAAACGTATCTCTTCCCGATTGTTGACACTTAAACGCGTTTCGACGAGCCGATAGCTTAAAAGACGATTTAGACTTTCCTCATAATCATCTAGTCGACTGGACGCAATGACAACTTCCTGTTCCAGATTAGTCAGCTGAAGAAGGACATCCCGGTTCGCGCTGTCCTTTGTCTGATTTTCCGTTTCAACAATCCGCACCTGCAGCTCATCTAAAACAGAAGAAAGGTTGGCATACTCTGCCATTATTTTTTTGTAAATAAAGTCGATGCCAGAGAGGGACCCTTCCATTTCAGCGGCAGTATTTTCATGCTTCGCTTCATCTGTCCAAATCAGCGTTATGTCAGGCGCAACATAAGCAGTCAATGAATGGGAAGGGTCTTTCATTCTGGAAAAATCGTCTTTGGTCCATAAGGGAATATGCAGAAGAAATCCTTCCTCATCCAAGGGGGTATGACAAGACTGCATACTGGCCATTGTTTTTTCTTTCTTTAAGTTATAGAAAGTAGAAGGCAAGCCGAATGAATTGAATAGTGTCTCTTTTTCTGCCGTTGATGGGTTACTCAAAACAATCCACTTATCTGTATAGTGATCCTTTAAATGTCGACCTTCTGTCAGCATCCTCCGCTCCTCGCTTTCCTCAGTTTCTTATCTAGTTCCAGTGTACTCCTTTAAAGGAAATACGTCACCTTTTACCTGCACATAATGTTTTAAACAGACTATAGTCGTATTATCGAAAGAAATGAGGTACACTCCAATTAACAGCTTATTCATAGAAAGAGAGGTGACGTGTCAGGAAGTCTGGCACGATACTATGTTATTATCAGGAGCTCTGGTAACTGCTTTTGTCATCATTCATTTTTTCTCCGTGTATCTTCGGATGCCCAAATCCATTCTGCGTAAATTTATCTCGTTTACAGCCGGCGTCGGTGTCAGTTATGTCTTTGTTCATCTTTGGCCTCAAGTTGCTCATGCACAGTCTCTTGCCGAGGAATCTATCCCCTGGCTGGAAAGTCATTTTCTGCATTATGCTTTCTACATTATGGCACTGGTCGGCCTGGCAGTATTTTATTCGATGGACCGACTAATTGCCCGGGCGTATGAGAACGAAGATAAAACCGATCCGAACCTCGTTGAGTCTAAACTATTCTGGTCTCATATGAGTTTTTTTGCCTTGTATAATGCCATGATTGGGTATCTCCTGTTTGACCGGGAAGATTCCGGTTCCACTCTCCTGATCTTTTTCATTGCCTTTTCCCTGCATTTCATTACCAATGACTGGGGCCTTCGACATCATCATGAAGTTGTCTACGATAAATACGGCCGTTATATCCTGTCACTCTCTATTTTAGCCGGCTATGCCCTTGGCGTGTTCTCTGATTTCCCGGAGTATGCCATTGGAAGCGTCGAGGCTTTCGTTACCGGGGCCATGACCTTAAACGTCATCAAGCACGAGCTGCCGTCTGAAAGAGAAGGCAATCTGGAAGGCTTTTTAATTGGACTAGTCAGTTCAGGTCTGTTATTTATTTTCATATAAAACAGAAGAACCCGCTGGACACTTTTTACGGTGTTCAGCGGGTTCTTTCTCGATTAAATTAAAGGTACTCTGTCAGCTCTCTGATATCATTAATAGTGACGTCCGACTGCTCCAGCTCACTTTCTCTACCGTAACCATATGTGCACCCTATCGAATAGGTATGCTCAAGCTCGGCCACTTCAATATCCTGGAATCTGTCCCCTATAACGAGAAAGTCTTTTTTATAATTCTCTCTAATCAGCTGAACAATTTCTTTCTTGGACTTTTTGAAGTCATACTGTTCGGTACAATATAGCTTAGAGAAGTACTTCTTCAAATTGAATTTTTCTGCGTGCATTTCCATATAATCTATAGAGCAGTTACTCAAAAACAAAAGGGTGTACCCTTGTTCTTTTAAATACTTCAATGTCTCGATAGCATGCGGGTAGAGCACTGCTTCATCGTTGTCTATCTTTTGCTGCATCGTCTGACCGATGATTTTAGACGCTTGTTCCTGATACTCAGCATCCAGCGCTGGCATGAATTCCTGCCACATCTGTTTTTTGCTGTAGCCTAGCCATTTTGTAATGCTTTCTTCAGACCAGCTTTTTTCCTCTGCCTGACCTGACTTGATTAGAAAGTCATAGGCCTTCAAAAAAGCCGGGATGTAAATTCTGCTGCTGTCATGAAGCGTGCCGTCATAGTCAAAAATAATTGTCTTAACGGATTGGAAGTCTGTCATTATCCCAGCTGCTTTACAAGGTTTGCCATTTCTACCGCACCGACTGCCACTTCAGCCCCTTTGTTTCCTGCCTTCGTTCCGGCACGTTCGATTGCCTGTTCAATGGTATCAACCGTCAGCACGCCAAACATGACTGGAACACCTGTACTGTCGGCTGCTGAGGTAACACCTTTTGCAGCTTCAGAGCAGACAATATCATAGTGAGAAGTAGCGCCTCTGATAACTGCGCCGAGTGTGATGACCGCATCGTACTTGCCAGAAGCTGCCATTTTCTTAGCAACTAGAGGAATTTCAAATGCTCCGGGCACCCAGGCTGTAGTGATGTCTGCATCATTCGCACCGTGTCTTTTTAATGCATCTACCGCTCCATCCAGTAAACGCGATCCGATAAAGTCGTTAAAGCGACCGACCACGATACCAAACTTTAAATCTGTTGCAACTAAATTTCCTTCAATTGTATTCATACTTTATTTCCTCCATTTGTTTGTTTGATTTTTTTATAGTTAAATCTTAATATTCCAGATAATGTCCCATCTGATCTTTCTTAGTATTCAGATAGGCCAGGTCTTCTTCATTTGCCTCCATTTGAATCGGTATGCGATTTTCAATAACGAGGCCATACTGATCCAAGCTGGACACTTTTAGCGGATTATTGGTCATGAGATTCAGGCGGCTGACCCCTAAATCGTCAAACATCTGCTTGCATTCATAGTATTCTCGAGAATCGACCGGGAAGCCAAGCAGAAGATTAGCCTTGATTGTGTCATGTCCCTGTTCCTGTAAGGCATAAGCTCTGATTTTGTTGACGAGACCTATCCCGCGACCTTCCTGTCTCATGTAAAGCAGAACTCCTCGTCCTTCGTCCGCAATTTTTTCTAGAGCAGAATCCAGCTGCTGACCGCAGTCGCATTTCTTTGAACCGAAAACGTCACCTGTCAGACATTCGGAATGAATGCGCGCCAGTACAGGCTCCCCATCAGACACGTCTCCTTTTACCAGAGCAATGTGATGTTCTCCCGTATATTTATGTTCATAGGCATAGATGTCAAATTCGCCGTATTTCGTAGGGAGTTTAGCTTTGGATTCTCTAAAGATGACCTGTTCATTCGCCTTGCGGTACTCGATGAGTTCGGTTATGGTAGCCATTTTCATATCATGTTCTTTTGAAAACTTAATCAAGTCATCTCGTCTAGCCATCGTGCCGTCATCATTCATAATTTCACAACAGAGACCCACTGGTTTCAATCCTGCCAAACGCATCAGGTCCACAGTTGCTTCAGTATGCCCATTTCTGGACAACACGCCACCGTCAACTGCTTCTAGAGGAAACATGTGCCCGGGTCGTTTAAAATCTTCCGGCTTACTGCC
This sequence comes from Alkalibacterium sp., assembly GCA_007692455.1. Taxonomy (GTDB): domain Bacteria; phylum Bacillota; class Bacilli; order Lactobacillales; family Carnobacteriaceae_A; genus Alkalibacterium. The sequence goes on from RECC01000044.1 coordinate 28,747, forward strand.
TTCTTCTACTGTCTTCATTGCTGTAAGTGAGCGTTCATCTGCCGATATACCGGTAGTAGTACTATGGTGATCAATGGAGACTGTGAAAGCTGTCGTATGATCATCAGTATTGTACAAGCTCATCTGAGAAAGCCCCAGTTTTTTAGTGTAGTCTTTGGTCATCGGGATACAAATGAGACCTCTAGCATACTTCGCCATGAAGTTGACATTTTCCGGAGTAGCAAACTCTGCTGCACACACAATGTCTCCCTCATTTTCACGGTCCTCATCATCCACTATAATAACGTTCTTCCCTTGCTTTAAATCTTCAAGCAAGTCTTCAATTTTATCAAACATGCCAGCACTCCTGTCTACACAAAGCCGTTATTTTTTAAATAGGCCTGTGTTATTTTTTCTTTATTGTCTGTATCCGAAGAAAGTCCCAATAGCTTCTCTACATACTTACCAATCAGATCGACCTCGAGGTTAACTTGGTCACCTACTTTGTGACTAAGCAGTGTCGTTTCATCAGCTGTATGCGGAATAATTGAAACTTGAAAGTCTGTGTCCGATACTGATGCAACTGTTAGGCTAATGCCGTCTATTGCTATAGACCCTTTTTCAATAATATAGCGCAGTAATTTTTCTTCTGCTTCAATCGTAACCCAGACAGCATTGTCATCTTTCCTGAAATTCTTGATGACACCTGTTCCGTCAATGTGTCCACTGACCATGTGGCCGCCTAGGCGCGTCTGAAGGTTCAGTGCACGCTCCAGATTTAACCGGCTGCCTTGAGTCAGCGAGCCGAGTGCCGAACGGTCAAGCGTTTCAGACATGACATCTGCTTTAAAGTCAGCTGAACTCATGTCCGTGACTGTCAGACAGACTCCATTAGTCATAATGCTGTCGCCAATTGCCGTATCCTCCAGCACCTTATTGGCTCGGATAGTCAGTACACTGGACTTTGACCCTTTTTTTATGCTTTTAATTTCTCCAATTTCTTCAACGATTCCCGTAAACATGTTTCATTCACTCCTGTCTATTAATGCTTCAATTACTATATCTTCACCAATCCGAAAAGTCTGCGTGTCTTTGAACAAATAAGCTTCTGACATGGTTTTTACGCCTCTACCCATCACCGGTGATATGGCATTTTCGCCTCCCACCAGTTTTGGAGCAATGTAAATCGTCACTTTATTGACAATACCTGCTTCCAGAGCTGAGGCATTAAGCTTTCCGCCGCCTTCCAGAAGAATGCTGTCAATGCCTTTTTCGCCGAGCACTTGCATAGCCTCGGATAAATCGACTCGTTTATCAGTATCCCTGACCTTGATTACCTCAATACTCATTGCCTCTAGAGCTTTCAGCTTTTCCTCTGAAGCATATTGAGTGGTCAGTATCACTGTTTTCGCCTCGTTCTGATCAGCTAATACAGCTGCATCCAAAGGAATTCGGAGCTGGCTGTCGACGACTATCCGTATAGGGTTGCCGTAACCCGGGACTCGGCAAGTCAGTTGGGGATTGTCCTTGAGTACTGTCCCTATGCCCGCCATGATTCCGCTCAGTTCTCCTCGCAGCCTGTGTGCATGCTCTCTGGATTCTTTCGAAGATATCCATTTTGACTGTCCTGTTTCGGTTGCAATCTTACCGTCCAGGGTCATGGCATATTTCATGACAGTAAATGGCTGCTTTGTCGTAATGAAGTAATTAAAGACCTCGTTCATTTGGACACTTTCTTTTTCACAGACACCCACTTCCACTTCGATACCCGCCTCTTCAATCCGCTTTAAGCCGCGACCTGCTACTAATGGATTAGGGTCCAGAGTCGCTACAACAACCTTTTTGAACTCGCTTCGGATAATAAGATCCGAGCAGGGCGGTGTTTTCCCAAAATGCGAACAGGGTTCCAAGGTTACGTAAATTGTTGCGCCTTTGACTGATTCCTCAGCTGACTGAACTGCATTTACTTCAGCGTGTGGCTCGCCTGCTTTTTGATGGTATCCTTCTCCAATGATTCTATTGTCTTTGACTATGACCGCACCGACCATTGGATTTGGAGAGGTATGGCCTTTGGCTTTGACAGCCAGTTCAAGTGCTCTTTTCATGTAAAACTCGTCTGTTGTCATGCTTTCACCTCAAAAAAACAGCCCTGAATCCGAATCGATTCAGGGCTGAATAGTTTGATAAACTTTACACAAAGAATGAGACTGCTTATATGCATTAGAAAAAGTTGCATGAAAATACCCTGGAATAAAGAATTCCAGGGCATAAATAAACATGACTACGGCCCAAAGAGCCACCATTCTCTAATTTTAAGAGTCTTGTTGTGTCATTTGTCTTCTTTCATCCAGACTATACTGTCGGCTTCGGAATCTAACCGAATCTGCCTTGCGGCTCGTGGGCTTTACCACCGGTAGGGACTTTCACCCTGCCCTGAAGACTATTAACTTGTAACTTAAGAATAAATTGAAAATGAGAAAATGTCAATCAAAAAATATTTGGAGTTATATCATTTCACTTATATTCTTCTTACAAGCAGTAACAGACATGTTATTCATCAACCGGCAGAACAGCTCCGTCCCATGTGTCTAGGATATACTCCTGAGTTTCTTCAGACCGCAGGACTTCAACCAGTCTTTGCACAAGCTCATTATCCTCATCTTCACTTCTGACCGCTACAATATTTGCATAAGGAGAAGAGCTGTCTTCCAAGGCTATTGACTCGTCAATTGGGCTGATGCCCTGGTCTACTGCAAAATTGGAGTTGATGAAGAATACATCCCCTTCATCTTCGGCGTATAAGGTCGTCAGAAGGGCTGCATCATATTCATATTCAAATTCCAGGTTGCGTTCGTTTTCTACAATGTCGTCAAAGGTTGCATCCACGAGGTCCACTGAATCATCCACTTCTATCAGACCTGCATCCTGAAGAATCCCCAGTATGCGTCCGTGATCCGCTACACTGCTTGAAGCTAAGATTGTTGCGCCGTCAGGCAAGTCGCTTAGATCATCGTGACGATTGGAATAGGCACCCATTGGTTCGATATGAATTCCACCGGCATTCGCAAAGTCATAGTCATTTTCAGCTACCTGTGCTTCGAAATACGGCACATGCTGGAAGTAGTTGGCATCAATGTCTCCATCAGAAAGTGCCATGTTCGGGATGACGTAATCGTTATAGGTTACAATGTCAAGTTCAATTCCTTCTTCTTCCAGTGTCGGCTGAACAAATTCAAGAATTTCAGCGTGAGGCACGTTCGTCGCACCGACTGTCAGTACTTGACTTTCTTCATCACTGTCACCTTCACCATTTCCACAAGCTGCTAGAACTACTGCACTGCTTAATACACCTAGTTTAATAAATTTTTTCATTTTAATTCTCCCCTGTCTTTTTTAGTATATTTGTAATCTTTTTAAGGTTTATTACCGTTTGTCTATTGCACTGACCCATCGGTCTCCTATGAATTGAATCACGAATACGATGACCAGTATTACTGCTGTTGCGACAAGTGTTACAGTTGCCTGTCTTCTTTGAAAACCTTCCAGATAGGCGAGATTACCCAGTCCCCCGGCCCCAATCACACCGGCCATTGCAGTGTAGCCGACCAGACTGATAGCTGTTACTGTTATGCCCGCTATGATGGAAGGAAGACTTTCTGGAATATAGACTTTAAAAATCAGTTCCCATTTTGATGCACCCATTGCCTCAGCAGCTTCAATCACACCTTTATCGACTTCCCTAAGGCTCGTTTCAACTAGTCTGGCATAAAATGGTGCAGCTGATAAAATTAGTGCAGGCAATGCTGCTGTTGGTCCAGTCATGCTCTGAACGATTGCTCTAGTAAAGGGGATGAGCAGTACAATTAGTATGATGAAAGGGATAGACCTGAATATATTAACAAATACCGAAACCGCTTTGTACAAAGCAACAGACCAAATCGTTTGATGATGACGCGTTTCATATAAAATCAGTCCCAGTATCAATCCCAGTAGAAAGACTAACACGACTGATATCGCCGTCATATAAAGTGTCTGCAGCGTTGCAGTCCATAATCTGTCCCATGACACATCCTCAAAATTAGTGTATTCCGTCAATATTGAACCAACTGTTAGTAATCTATTCATCTTCAACCACCTCTACTTCAATTGGATAGGTTTTAAACTGTTCCAGCGCCTTTTGCTGGGTTTCTTTATTTCCTAATACTTGAACAATTAGTGTCCCCATTGGTGTGTTGTGTGTCGACTGTATGCTTCCCTGAATAATATTAATGTCACAGTCACATTGTCGGCTGACCTGTGTAATAACCGGCGCACCGACATTGTCACCTTGAAACAGCAGTTGTAAGATTTGACCTTCCGGATAGGCTTTCTTCAGCCCCTTCAAAGCTTGACGCGTTTCTTTAGAGTCCACTTCTCTGTCCTGCTTGATGAAGCGCTTGGTAATGTCTTCTTGTGGCTGTTTAAAGACCTGAAGAACCGGCCCTTCTTCTACTATGACACCTTTGTTCATTACTGCAACGCGGTCACAGATTTTTCTGACCACTTCCATTTCATGGGTAATCAGTACAATCGTTACGTTCAGTTCACGGTTGATTTTGGAAAGGAGTTCCAGTACTTCATCCGTTGTCTGAGGATCGAGTGCACTTGTTGCTTCATCACATAAGAGCACTTTCGGTTCATTTGCCAAAGCTCTGGCAATACCGACCCGCTGCTTTTCCCCACCTGAGAGTTGTGATGGATAGGCTTTTTCCTTGTCAGCCAGACCAACTAGGGCTATCAGTTCTCTTGCCCGTTCGACCCGCTCTTCTTTGTTGACTCCTGCCAGTTCCAGTGGAAAGCAGACATTTTCCAGTACAGTCCGGCTCCATAAAAGGTTGAAGTGCTGGAATATCATCCCGATGGACTGCCGTTCTTTTCTCAATTCTCTCTGACTGAGCGGGGTCAATTCTTTTGAATCTATCAGTATTTTCCCGGAAGAGGGCCTTTCCAGTCCGTTGAGTAATCTAAGCAAGGTACTTTTCCCCGCCCCTGAATAACCAACGATACCGTAAATTTCTCCTTTTTCTATTTCAATACTGGTGTCCTTGACCGCTTCAAAGAGTTCTTTATTATTAATAAATGTTTTCGTTACATTCTTCAGTGTTATCATGTCATACACTCCCTTGCTTTACTTCAGATGCCTTAACTTCTTAGTGTTTACGTAATTCGTCTCATTTCAGTCAAAAAAAAACGCCCTTTTCGAGTACTTAAACTCAAAAAGGGCGAATAGGTCTATTCGCGGTTCCACCTTTGTTCACTGCCTCATCACTGATGCAGTCTCATTCAGTACTTAAAAGGTATAATTAACCTCTTGCATACTGCGGCACTGTACCGGGTGCAACCGGAAATGGCTCATGCAGACACTCACCATTTCAGCTCAAAGACCATTTTCCAAGCCGATCCTCATGCTCCCTTTCACCCGACGGAAGCTCTCTGAGATGATTCTCTAGCTTGTACTTATCTTTTCAACGCTTTTACTGTTCATATTTGAAGTCATTATTATATCGATTGATTAGTAGTGTATCAGACTGTAGAATTCAATGTCAACACTTTTTTTAAGGAAAAATATAAACTGTTATATTGAGAGCGGATTCTTTAAAGATAAATCAAGAAAGCCGAGTCGAAGACTTGTTAGCTCAAGCGCTCAATATCTCTGGCAATCATGACTTCTTCATCGGTTGGCACGAGTAAAACAGCTACTTTTGAACCATCCGTTGAAATCACGCGTTCCTTACCGCGACAGTCATTTTTCTCATTGTCTATTTGTGCGCCCAGGAAACTGATTCCCTCAATAATATTTTGTCTCGTCTGAATGTCATTTTCGCCAATTCCCGCAGTGAATATAACCGCATCCACACCGTTCATCGTTGCCGCATAAGCACCAATATACTTAATGACCCGGTTTTCAAAAATACGCAGGGCAACAGCTGCCTGTTCATTTTCAGCTGCCTGCTCGTGCAGATCTCGCATATCACTGGAGATTCCGGATAATCCTTTCAAGCCGGACTGTTTATTCAGAATGTCAATCATCTCATTGATATCGGCAATACCTTCTTTTTCCATTAAAAACGGCAGCAGAGAAACATCGATATCCCCTGAGCGTGTGCCCATTGTCAGGCCTGCCAGTGGTGTGAAGCCCATGGACGTATCCACTGATTTACCGCCTTCTATCGCACATAGAGACGCTCCGTTTCCTAGATGGCAGGAAACAATTTTCAAGTCTTCCAGTGGCTTGCCGAGCATTTCACTGGCACGCTGGGAAACGTATTTATGGCTGGTTCCATGATAGCCATATTTTCGCGCATTGTGCTTTTCGTAATACTCCATTGGAATGCTGTATAGGTAATTGACCTTGTCCATTGTCTGATGAAAAGACGTGTCGAATACTGCCACACTAGTGATATCCGGTAGAATTTTCTTGAATGCTCTGATTCCCATGGCATTAGCCGGATTATGAAGTGGAGCCAGTTCTCCCAGACGCTCGATTTCCTTCAGTACCTCGTCTGTCACTACTGCAGAATCGGAGAAGGATTCGCCTCCCGCTGCAACTCGGTGACCCACTCCTGTTATTTCGTCAAAACTGTTTAGAATAGATAAATCAATCAGTTCTTTCAAAAGCATTTCGACTGCGACTTCATGGTTACTAATATCCGCAGTCCGTTCAACAGACTCGCCGTCATTGTAGTCAATTGAAAATAGAGCATTATCCAGACCGATACGCTCAACGATTCCTGAAGCCAATACCTCTTCTTCAGGCATTGCATAGAGTTTCCATTTCAGACTTGAACTTCCAGCATTGATTGCCATTGTTTTGCTCATTTTAACAGTCTCCTTTTTCTTTTTAAAATTTCGAAAATTAAAGCGCATACATTATCAGTTTAGCATACTTCTAAATCCTTACAATAAGTACTTTGTTATACCACCTATTAGTTTTTCTTTGACCTTTGCTATATTCGTTGAGAAAGAGTACCATTCCAACGGCTTTTCCTTAACTCCTATCATGCTGTTTATTCATTTTCCTTATAGTTTATACGCAATATTCTTTTGCCTAAATTAGAGACCCGTTCACCGTAAATTAAGATACTAATTGGTCTCTATATCGCTTTAGAGGTCAGTTCCTGGAGAGCTCCTTTAAGAACTAGTCACTAAAACCATTTTGAAGACACTTCTCAGCAAAATCACCACAGAACTGGTCTCTATAACGCTATTGAAGCTAGTTGATTTTTAAATCGCCGATTAACTGGTCACTAAACGGCTATTGAGACTACTTTAATCTTCTTTTTCAGTTAAACTGCCCTCAAAACGCATTTTGAAGACACTTCCTCTTAGCCTGTGCAACTGAACTTGTCTCAAAGAATAGAAATTCAGAAAATGAATACAATAAAAGCCAAAACAGGAAAGTCACTGACTCCTGTTTTGGCTTTTATTCTTTTCAAATAGCTATTTACATCGACACAATTTGCGTGCCGTGAAACTGATCGGTATGGATAGAAGCTGCCGCTTCATCCAAATTTTCAAAGGTCAGGCCCCCACCAGCAAGTATCTCAATCTTTCCGTCTGCTCTATTTACCAGTTCGTTAATCCAGTCGCTGTTAGATAAAGCTGATCCCGACTTCGCTCCTCTAGTAAGCAAACGGGTAACATTTCGGGCAATCAGCCCGTCAAGTGCGTCAAGCTGTTTACTTTTTGGCAGCTGGTCAAAGGCCATATGAAAGACCGTTTCCTTGTTACCAGCACAAGTTATAAGCGACTCAACAAACTCCCAGTCCACTTGATTCTCTGGTGTCAGTGCTCCGAATACAAGGCCGTCCGCACCATTTTTGATGGCTTCTGCGGCCTGTTTTTGCATGACTGCTTTTTCTTCAGGCGTATAGATAAAGTCTCCGCCTCTTGAACGAATCATGCAGACAACCGTCACATCATGTTTGTGCGCAAACTGATTCGTCTGAAGCTGAACCTCAGGAGATGGAGTAGTTCCGCCCAAATCGAGCCGATCACACAATTCTATTCTGTCTATCCCGGCCTGAATAGCTTCAGGCACTCGGGAAAAATTTTCAGCACAAAATTCTTTAATCACGTTTATCCCTCGTTTGGAATTAATCTATTTTTACTTCCGCTGTACAGGTATCCGAACAAGCATACTAAAGCAGAAAAGCCAATAAATACTGGCATGTAGACCGGATTTGAAAACCAGCCGCCCAGCAGTATCGTCAATGAACCCAATGTACCTAAAACTGGTGCGACCAGGCCTAAGAACTTGCTTTTAATAACACCTTTTCTCTGAAGCTGGATAACTTTTACGTAAAGTATAATGTACAGCACATAACTGAAGACGATAGCTATCTCACTGATGTCTCCTCCAGCCAGAATGTCCCATCTCTGCGTCACGTAATGCATCGCTAGCCAGAACACTGTTATGCTGTATGCTGTGATAGCAGCAAAGGGAGACAAGCCTTTTTCTTCATCAAGCCTGCTTATTTTAGAACTCAGCGGCACCATTCCTTTAACCGCCAATGTATGCGGCAGGCGGATATAACCCAGACTAATACCGTTGACGACACCCAGTATGGATATCAGTACGAAGCTCAGTAGAATACGCTCACCATACAATCCGAACACCGACTGACCGACTTGAGCAATCGCCTGATCGCCTGCTGAAAGGATAAATTCCACTCCAACAATGGCAATTAATCCGAGGAAAAATGCCAGGTATACAGCTAAAACGATTAGCGGTCCTACGGTAAGAGCAAGTGGCATGGTGCGGCGGTGATTTCTCACTTCCTGTGTGATCGTTGTTGAAACAATCCATCCATCAAATGAGAAGGCTACGGGTGCCAAGGCTCCAAGCCATGCCCAGCCGACATTACTCCGTTCCACCAATTCTATTCCCTCAGGTAAACCGGGGGCGGACTGTGTCCAGAAAATCCCCATTAGTCCGATACCTATAAGAGGAATCATTTTAATGATAGTCGTGACATTCTGAAAACGTCCACCACTTTTATATGAAAAGTAATTCATCGTAAAGAAAAACGTCATATATATAAAGCCCAGGAATGTCTGTAATTCCAAAGAAGAAGTCAGGTTAAATAATTGAATCGTATAAATACCTGATACCCAACTTACAATGGCTGTTATTGTAGGGAAATAAACAAACATCTGGAACCAGCCGAATGCATTGGCCGCTTTCTCAGATACGAATTCTTCATAATACGATACCACTCCCCCTCTCATGGTTGAGCGTCCGGCAAGCTGTGATAAGGTTATGCTGCCAAAAATAACACAGAGCGCACCTATTATGAATACGAGAACCCCCAACCAGACGCTGCCTCCTGTTAAGCTTAAAATTTCGTCTGACTTGAAGAAAATTCCTGACCCAATACTTATACCGACAATCATGGAAATCGCTGTTCCCAGACCGTAATGTTCTCTTTCTTTCATCATGACTCCCTCCTTCTATGCCTTATTGGCTAATTTTAAAAAAATCCATTCTATCACTATAGCAAAAAGGCAAATCAAAATAAAGAGAGACAACACTTGTTTTTCATGTATACGTTCTCAATGAAAAGTGCCTGCTAAAGGACTGGAAGGAGCTCAGCGTAAATCTGATATTTTTCTGCAAAATGGGGCCCTCTGCCCGTGCGGTTAAATCGAATTATTTTTTTAATTTACGCACCAGAAAATCGTACTTGCGTGACTTTACATCCTGACTCTGTGTAAAACCAAATTTCTCATACAGATGTCTGGCATGGTCATTTTCTTTTAAGACAAATAAGGAGACTGTTTGAATGGTTTCTATTTCTGCAGAGCGCTCTATAATGTTCTCCATAATAAAGTGCCCAATGTTCTGATTGCGATTGCCTTCTTTTACAGCAATAAAATCAATGTAAAGTTCGTTCCTACCAAGCCTGTGGTTCGTTTCGATCAGTATTTTAATGAACTTAAAGAATCTCAATAATCCCAAATGTCTGATGACGGCTGTTAACTTCCCTAGCATGCTCGGAGTGATTTGCGTTTTAACATATTCTGATAAGCCATATGCTCCAACGATGTGTCCGTTTTTTTTGACTGTCCACAAACTCAGACCTAAATTATCCGCTTCCCCCAGCCAGATTCTGCTGATAATTGTCTGCAGTTCCCTTTTTGAAAGTTTAACCTTTGGCCTGAACTTAGAGTAAAAAGCATCGGCAATAAGAGCTGATACTGCTTCGCATTCATCCGGCTTCATCTTTTCGGTAATCATTCTCGGATTCTCCTTTCATTAAATGTAATCCCTATTGAATATACTGCTGTCTTCTTCCTATTCTATCTTAGTTGATGACTATGTTATACTATTTAACATCAGTAAAAAAGGATGATTTTAATGACTAACGAATCCATTACTTACCGGCCAATCAGACGTTCTGATTACAGTGCACTTGCTGCCCTGATAGACACGTCATGGAACTACAGCGAGTTGACTTCTTCATTCAACGCCAAACAGATGTCTTATGCTTTTCTCTTTTCCAGCCTGGCTCACCAAAGTTTTACTCAGGTAGCAGTTAAAAATAATAAACCAGTGGGTGTCGCTATGGGACGGACTGAAGAAGTGCCCATCAGCCACAAACTTTTTCTTCTGCCGCTCTTTTTCAACTTAATTGCCTTGCAGTTTACAGCAGATGGAAGAAAGGCATTCCAGTCATTCAGACGAAACTTTCATGTCAATAAATCACTGTTGAAGCAGACATATGAAACCTATGATGGCGAACTCGTCTTATTCGCTGTCGCTCCTGAGACACAGAGTATGGGCGTTGGGTCACAGTTATTTGAAGATTTCCTGAAATATCTGCGCTCTCAGGGAGCCCGTACGTTTTATCTCTTTTCGGATACCAGCTGCACGTATTCCTTTTATGAGCATAAAGGGCTGAAGCGGACAGGTGTCATCACTCGGAAAATGCCTTTTTTAAAGAAGGAAATCAGCTTTTTCCTTTACCGTGGATCAGTAGCTGACTTGCTTGATTAAATTAAAAAAGCTCTGCAAGAGTAGGATCATCTGTATTGTGTTCAATACAGTTTCCACTCTTACAGAGCATTTTTTATACTAAATTACTGGTTTTCGTTTTTCGCCAGTTTTCGTTTCGGATTAAACTTGACCAAACCGAAAATCAGGAAGAACACCGTAATGACGGTAGAAATAATCAAGAAGACAACGGGCCCAAACTGAAAAATAAACGGAAGTGATGCTGCCGTTACCAGTCCGCCTCCTACAAAGGGTTCAAACAAGATTTGCTTGTAGCCGAATCCCATTAGAGCAGGTGTGCGGTATTCCGGATCAGCCACTTTCATCAGCAGCAGACCTGTTGCCGTCATTCCTGTCGCCTGACCGAAGTCTCCCAGACCTCTTTCAAACCAGTATTCGGGAATCATACGTGGTCCCAGATAAAGAAACGCAAAGATATTCCAGACAGTAGCCACAAAAGCGAGCAGCAGAAACGGAATAATGTTTTCTCCAATGACCTGAAGGGAAAGGGTTGCAAGTGCTGATACAAGGAGTACATCCAGTGCAAAACCGGAAATCTTGCTGATCAGACTCTGATCAATGTACATGTGGATATCGAATCTATCAAAGACAATCTGTACGATAACGCCGCCAATCATGGCTAGCGGGAATAAAGGTACAAACGGGAACAAGTAGACATCCGTCCAGGCACCCCATGTTGCTGCTTCAAGCAGTATCAGTCCCTGTTGCAGCAGATAGCCGATGGCGATTGCCACAGCGATTAAGGAAAGGTGAAAAGCCAGCGGCTCAATTGCCTTAGCTTCTTTTACCTGCTGTTCCATTTCAAAACCATACGATTCACCTAATCGTTCTTTTTCTTCTTCAGTAAAGTAATCTGTACCTCCGACGTGCTTGGCGAATCCTTTTCGGTGGCCTATGTTAATGATAATAATACCGGCTACCACTCCAACAAGTATCCCGATAGTGGCTAGTCCAAGTGCTAAATCTGCACCTTCCGCAAACCCTAGACTTTCGAATGTACTTGCCAAACCGGCAGCAGTTCCGTGACCACCTACAAAACTGATTTCAATCAGCGCGCCAGCCAACGGGTTGACATCGAAAAACGGAGTCAGAACAAACATCGTCAGCAGTAGGCCTATGACATATTGTCCCCAGGACACGGTCTGCCCCATGACAATTTGAGGTCCAGCTATGTTCCATATTTTTTTGATGCTGGGAACTTTCTTCCCTAAAAATAAAGCAGCAAAAACAATATTGATGAACATTCCGGGAAGCGGTCGCCAGACATCCAAGATAAATTCCGGTATGAGACCGTTGTAAAACAGTGATCCCTCAGCCAAAAATTGTGATGTCAATCGTCCGAGAGCATCTGGACCTAAAAATAGAGCAATAAATCCGGCAATGATTGAGCTGGGTAGAAACAAATTTCTCAACCATTTTGTATGAAGTCTGACCACCTTCCCTATTATCAGAAAGACTCCTATCATAATAAAACTAAATCCCACCATATTTGGGGACATACTACATTCCTCCTATGCAATTAAACAAGTGTAACTATGAATCATAATATATAATTATAATAGATTGTACATTTTATGACAATCTTTCGGATTTTTGTGAACGATTACAGTTCAAAAAGTTGTGACAGAACACGTTCAACAACTATACGACCTTCTCCAAAAAAAACCACGCAATGTATAAGCTGCGCGGTTTCATTCACTATTTAATTCATTATTATTTCATATCATTTTCTCTGAAAGAGGCACGTTCTTCCCTTTCTTTTTTCGTCCGTCTCATTTTCTTCTCTGATAAATAGTCGACGACTTCTTTCGGTTTTCTGATATCAAAAGCTTCAACCGGTTCAGGTCCTCTCATCGTCTCTCTCTTGATAAAGAGTTTGCCGTTTTCATCGACTTTCTCTTTCCATCTGACAAGGCGAATCATTCCTTCAGACAGTTCCAGTGCAGTAATACTGGCAGGATAAATGCCGCAACCGGTATTAAAATAAGGAATGGCTTTATTTTTAGGGAATTTAAACCGGTGTGTATGTCCACATATTAAGGCCCGTCTGTTTTCCTCTATCCATTTACTGTAGTTCCGCTCAATTTTATGACGTTTAGATACATTTTTTACAGGACTCGCTGGATTTTTTATTCCTACTCTGTGGAAAAAGCGCCAGAAATACTTAATTGAAAGCATTGTAAAGAACCAGAACTGATCATTTGGTGCATCGCCCTGATGCCCGTGTATCACAAATAATTCCTGACTCGTATACCGATGCTTCAAAATGATAGATTCCAGTGGTTCAATTCCTCTTAAAAAGTCAAAAAATTCTTCAGTGTACTCATCGTAGTTTATATCCAAATTTTTTCTTACGTATTTGGGGTTATCCAGATATATATCATGATTGCCATAAATGCGATAATACCGGCCGACATCATAAAAACGCTTGATCTCTTTATACGTATCAACATGAGCGTTTTTAATGTGTTCCATTTCTGAATACTCAAGCAGCTCTTCTCCGTCTCCTACTTCTATAAAGGTATAGCCGTTTTCATAATACTCTGTCAGTGCGTGTTCAAATAAGTTACGGCTTTTTAAAAATTCGTCCGAGACACTGCCGTCTCCCCTATGCGCATCACTCATGAAAACGATGCGTGAGTAATCATCAAAATACAGTGTTTTTGCTCTGTCATATGCCTCTGTAAGCCTTTTTTGGGTAAACATAAACTCACACCTCCATTGTTACATTTCATATTAATTATACGCTAAATATAGTTGTTTCCTGCAATACAATGCTCATTTATTTACAAATTATAGATGACTTCACTCATTTCATATGATAAAGTTAATTTAATACAAATTAATCAATAGAGGTGATGGATTGAAATTCGGCGTACGCAAGCCTAATCTAAAAAAATCGATTAAGGCCAGAACAACAGGGAGAGTTAAACGCACAGTCAAGTCATCAGTTAATCCACTATATGGCAAAAAAGGTATGGGAGTAGCTAGGAACCCTAGAAAAGCTGTGTATAATAAAGTTTACCAGCGTACCACAATTGGTGTGAATCCAATGAGTAAGCGCTCATCAGGTCATTCCTCTTCCTCTAGTCAGCTCAATCCATTGCAGGCAAATGCTATTGGTTATACAAAAAAGGAACAAATTGAAAAAGAAGTAGCTGTAAACAATCCCATTGAAAGATGGTTTAGAAAATTAATGCGTAAAGAGGCTCCTGATAAGAAAATTATTCAAGAGACAGTGATTACTGAGCAGTATAGTTATCGTGAGATGGAAGATATTCAAAAGGAAGCTAATGAAAGCCTCAGTCGTTTTAAACAATCTCTGCGTCATGCTTCCGAAACGGTCAATGCTGACGTCTTTTTCTCTAATTTATCTGAAGCTGAGGAGTCATTATCCAAAGCGGCTTATTTTACACGCTGTTACTCTTTTCTGGTCAAGGAAGATAATGATGTCATTGTAGCTTATCATCAGTTTCTTGATGAAAAAGAGGCAATCATTAAGCAGTTCCTCCATCGTCATTTTCAGGCGTCAATTGAAAGCGCAAGCCAGCTAAAAACTGAGCGCGGAAAAAGAAAACGTCTTGCAGCAAATTATTCAGAATTGACTGGACAGTTTTCTGAACTTCCGGAAGAGATAATAGACATTATAAATACCATCTGGAATAATGTTATACCTGATAATATACTAAAGGAGAGCTGATTATGAAAACTGCCGAGTTGGATTTTATCGTTCCGAATTCTCTAGAAGCTGTCACTCTTTATCAGTCAGTGTTTGAAGTGACCAATGTCGAAGCGACACAATATGAAAAAGGACTTAATGAGGTCCGTTTCAGTCTGCATGGAATGAAGATGCACATCCTCGATGAAAACCCTGATTACGAGATGTATGCACCGAAAAAAGATCAGCTTTTTCCAATCTGGGTGAATGTGACTGTATCCGATATAAATGAAACACTGAAGAGAGCAGACACCAGCGGCTTTTCACTACTACAGCCATTAACTGACATTCCGGAATTTGGTGTGAAGAATGCGGTTATAAAAGATCCGTATGGATATCAGTGGATGCTCCATGAAGTCTATGAAACTAAGACTACGGAAGAATTGAATAAAGCGATGGACGAAAAGTTCAATTAGACTGATACGTCCTTTAGTTTACACAGGTATTAATAAAACGGTTATCCCCATCTTGTGGGGATAACCGTTTTATTTAATAGTGTGCTTTCTTTTGTGCTGTTATTTATTGGCCACCACTTTTGGAATATCCCAAGGTGTAATAATGCCAATCAAGTCGTCTCGTCCGTCAACTTCTCCAGTTTCAGTTATCAGCAGCGTATAGGCAATATGGCCTTCTTTCATTTTTTTCAAAAAGAGTTCTTCGATATCAAAAATTGATTTGTCGGAAGGGATGACAGCATAAAAGTCCTGATCTGATTCCACTTCCAGTATGTCTCTGACGGTTGCTGCGCTGATAGATAGACTTTCCGAGCTCATTGCTTTAGCGAAAAATTTTGTTACCCCAATCGAAGAAAGCATCCCAACCAGTTCATTGCCGTCAAATACCGGAAACTGTGTATAGCGGACCCGATTGACAATCGCCAGTACTTTTTCCAGAGGATCGGTGACATCAAATGTGCGGACCCGTTTTAAAAACAGATCCCTCACTTTTTTATTGTATTTAATTTTTTCAGTTACTGATTCCACTTCTCGTATCAAGGCATCGCTTGGATAGGCAGCGACTTCACCGCCCTCCATCGTATGATGAGCCAGAATATTTCTTAGCTCCCGGTAGAAATCTATTTGAGTAAGGTAGGTTTCAATCACTTTATCTTTTTCCTTGCGGGCAACTCCCAGCAATTCTCCGAAGTGAGTATCCGGAGCTCGCCCGACTTTTTCAGCAATAACTTTCTGCAGTTCATTGAATGCATGCATGAAACGCCTGTAATTATTACGCATAAGAACCTCCCGGCTGACTTAATTTTTTGGTATATCGATACAGTCAGTATAAAGCAAAACCGCCAGAAACTGCTGACGGTTTGCTCTCTATTATTCCATTTTTTTGAATGCAACTGATCATATTATCAGCTTAGTTTAATCGGTTCATGAATTTTTCTTCGTTCACCACAGCACGCTTATGAGTTGCTTTACCAATTAACTGATTGTCTACGAATGCCTCGATTTTATAGGTATAAATTCCTTTATTTTGATCTGTTTGCTCAGCCTTTACAGCTACTTTTTTTTTAAGAGCGGTCGGAGCCAGATGGTTGACATTGATTTCCATACCAACTGAAGTTTCACCTTCCTCCAACTCTTTCTGCATCAGCGTCATTGCTGTGTTTTCCATATAGGCAATCATATGTGGGGTCGATAAGACGGGTAGTCCACCAGACCCCACCGCCTGAGCTGTTTCAGATTCTTTTACGGTAAACTCTTTTTCCAGTTTTTTACTCATGTGCCTCATCCTTCTCTTTCAAAAGGACCCCAGGACTTTTTCCTGGAGTCCTTCATTTTTTATTTTTCCTTTAGTTTTCTGATCGGCCGACCTTCGTTGTCATATACATAGTTGCGCAATTTTGTACTGTCTGCCATTGCCTGCGAGAGTCTGTCGCGGTAAGGTTCAGCCAATTCTTCGAACAGATAGGCTTCTTCGTGCAGGTTGTGTTTAGAACGCAGTGCTTCAACTTCTCCTGGCTTTCGTAACGTGTATTTTCGCGTAGGTAAGGCTCCCTCTATCGTCCGTTTTTCGATTCGGTAAAAGTGATTGTCGTCTTGATAGATAATTTCCAGAGCGCCTGAGTTCGTCCGATTGAATTCTGCATTCGGATATTCTTCATTGTGAAGTTCCCACCAGGCTTTAATCCCTTTAATCGCTTCTTCTTCATTTTCGTAACTGCCGTGTTCCTTCTTCACGTTACTCAATCGATTCTGCCAATAATTGGTATACACTGTCTGTTCCATTCACTTCACTCCTTTGATTAGGTTACTACTAGTGTATAGCATTTAAACCATAATTCAAATGAAATCGAATACAGATTGATGCTTTGTTAGAAAGCTGTAAACTGGCTGCTTACTTTTTTATAACCTTTAAAACTTTCCTGACCAGCAATGCGAGCAATAGTGTAGAAAAAACGGTAAAACCGGCATTCAGTAAAAAATCACCTAATTCATAATTCACTGCCAGTTCACGCTGTATTTCAGATAGATTGGACTCAGACAAGTGGCTCATATTTTCTGCAGGAGTAAACCCTACCCATAATAAATAACCTGATACCATCGCTATAATACTCAGTGATAACCCAATCAGTAGCCATTTATCTATTTTTGTCATACTCTCTCTCCTCATAGGGCCTATTCATCCAGCCGGTCCATTTTTAAGGTTAAGCATACAAAAAAACTGAAAGAACCTCAAGATGAATTGAAGTTCTTTCAGTCTACTTTATTTTCATTTTACTACTGTACTAAGCTCTAATGCTTTTCAAGCCCTTACTCCAGGATACAACTGTATCGAGTACAGCTTGAACAGTGGCATTGTGCACTTCTGCAGGTCGGAAAGTAGACATTTCTTCGAAGTCCGTAAATAGACTGAATGCGCCAAATGGTCCAACTGTTGCGACATTAGCATTAGAGAGAATTGTACGCAGGTTAAGTGTTGCAGCTACTCCTAGTGTTGATCCATAACCGACGATTCCAGCCGCTTTGTTCCCCCACTCAGGTCCCAAGTAGTCAATTGCATTTTTCAAAGATGGTGAGACTGCCTTGTTATACTCAGGCGTCACAAAGACAAAGCCATCAAGAGAATCAACTTTCTGTGACCACTTATTGTTTGCTTCTTTATCGTACTGCTTGTTAGCCATTGCAGGCGGCATAGCTTCATTGAACAGCGGCAAGTCATAGTCTTTAATGTCGACTATTTCAAAGTTTGCCCCTTCAACTTCCTTTGATTTTTCCAAAATATACTCCGCTACTTGCCCGTTTACACGTGAATCACGAGTGCTTCCTGTTACAATACCTATCTTAACCATAATTCATTTCCTCCTATAACTGTTTGTGTATATTGCTAACTTTTTGTAAGTCAGCTACATTACTCAGTATAAGGTATCTTGACTTCGAGATAAACCAACAGTATAGTAGAAGTGTTGTTTAGTTGACAGTCTAACTGAACTGTTGTTTAAAGAGTTAATCAGAAAGGGTGCTTGATATGAAAGAGCTAAAACAAGATCCTCGCTTAGTTCGAACGCGACAGTCCATCATCGAAGCGTTCATTCAATTGTCGTATAATAAAGAATTTTCACAAATAACCGTTAAAGATATTACCGAGACTGCTCAGATCAACCGGGCAACATTTTATAATCACTTCCTAGATAAATACGATTTACTTGAAAAAGTGGTCAGCGAAAAACTGTCCCTAAATTTAGGTTGCAGCAGCCATCCTAAGCCACTTTCACTCGAAGATACGATAAAAGAGGTTTTTTTGGCTCTCATCCGTTTTGTAGAAAATATCCCTGCTGTCGTCCGTTCGCAGGAGGAACATCATACGATTGAGTCCATTATCCATATCGAACTCACCTCCTTATTTCACAAGCAATTAGTAAGAGAGTGTCCGGACTGTGATCCTGCACATACTCAGCGTCTATCGAGACTGTTGACTCATTCTATTACAGGCATGAGCAGGGACTACCATAATCATTTTACAGACACCTCACCACTAGACTATGTTAATTCTCTACTGCCATACTTATGCTCCGGCATTAAGGAAAGCAGCTGAGTATTTCCCTCTTTATCTATTAGGGCGCAGAATTAGTCGCTAAACTTAACTGGTTGCTTAGAATAATGCAGTTCAGTTTTCTGAACTGCATCCGTTGCTGGTTTTTAAACGATGGCATGCAGTTTACCTCTTGAAAATTTGCTAAACTGCACTCACGCGCTAATTCATCCGAGGCCAGAGGGATAAACTAGTCTACTATGGCAATACGGTTTACTTTACTTACACATCAAAAAAAGAGTGTCTCCCGAAAGAGACACTCTTTTTTGGTACACTTTAGACCATCATCACAAACAGACCGTTCAGCTGATAATCCTTGCCTTCCTCGCGCGAAGAATGCAGGCGTGAATCGCTGAACGTGGACGTTCTGTCCACTTCTATATTTTCTGCCTTAATGCCCGACTGGATTAGACTAGTCAGATTTGCATCCGTCATGCTCAATCTGTATTTTTCACCATCTGGCTGGAAGAAAGTATCACGCTCTTTAAAGCCTCTAAAAGCCTCATACACTTCTGCTCCCACTTCGTAATTAGCCTGATCGATTGACGGACCGAGAAAGGCCACAAGATTTTCACGTTTCGATTTGAAGTCCATCTCCATGCGGGCTATGGCTTCTTCCGATATGCGCTGAACGGTCCCTCTCCAGCCTGAATGAACAGCGGCCAGTACTTTGTTAACCGGGTCATAAAGGACAATGGGTGTGCAGTCGGCATATTTAATTAACAGCCCCACCTTCCTTTGATCTGTCAAGAGACCATCAGTATCCTTAAATGTCCGGCCGAACACAAAAGCTTCCCCATTTTCACCGTCAGCATAGGCTACATTTGCGCTGTGTGTCTGCTGACCAGTATAAATTTCATCCGGTTCAACCTCCAGCACGTCCATTATCTGCTCAATATCCTTTTTCACTTTATCTCCGGCAGTCTGGTAGCGGAAATTATAATCCGAACCGGCTATCAGATGTTTAATACCGTATCTGTTTAATAGTTCTGAATGCATTACTGATTCATCCTTTTTAATTTTTTCTCAGTATACCACAGACCACTCAGTTTCAAAGACACACAAAAACACACCTGCTCTTGATTAGTCAGCCGAGCAGGCGTGTTCTCTTGTTAGCGTATAGTATTCATTAGCGGTTGATAATAGATTTTGCATCCCGTGCAAAGATTCGACGTGTACCCCTTACTGCGGCGATACGTTCTTCTGCCAGTCTGTCTGCTGCCATATAGGTTGGAATGCCGTCTCTTTCAGCTATTTCAAACACTTTTTCTATCTGGTCATATATTCTGTCAACGGACATGCGTGCACGTTTAGCGCTGTAGCCCCCATTGAATTCGTCTGCTACCTGAATCAGTCCGCCTGCATTCAGGATGTAATCCGGTGCATAAACCATACCGAGTTCATCAATCTTGTCCCCGTGACGTGGTTCAGCCAGTTGATTATTAGCCGCTCCAGCTATAACTTTAATTCCCGCTGCTTTGATCTGATCAATTGTATCATCATTTACTGTTGCTCCCAGGGCACACGGTGCATAAATGTCTGCCTGTACAGAGAACATGTCATCTGCATCAACAATTTGACAGCCTGCTTCTTGAGCCCGTTTGCGTGGCCCTTCAAAAATGTCTGAGGCTATAACATGGGCTCCTTCAGCCATAACTTTTTCAGCCAAGAGGAATCCTACTTTTCCAACCCCTTCAATGAGGATGCGTCGGCCTTCAAGAGAGTCGGAACCGAATGCTTTTTTAGCGGCCGCTTTCATCCCTACATAGACACCGTGAGCAGTTGATGGAGAAGGGTTACCGGAGGTGCCGGGTTTCAAGCCGGTTCCAGCCACATAGTTTGTTTCCTGATAAATATGATCCATGATAATTTCAGTAGTGCCGACATCTGCAGCTGTAATGTAACGGCCATTCAATCCTTCCACAAAGCGTCCGAAAGCTCTAAACATTGCTTCCTCACTGACTTTTTTCTCAGTATCTTTGATAATGACAGTCTTGGCTCCGCCCAGTGACAAGCCACTGGCCGCACTCTTGTATGTCATCCCTCTGGCCAGACGCATAGCATCCTCAATGGCATCCTCTTCGTTCTCATATGTCCAGTACCGTGTACCTCCAAGACCAGGGCCCAGAGTTGTATCGTGAATACAGGTGATGGCTTTTAATCCAGTCTCCTTGTCATTCATTAAGATAAGCTGCTCGTAATTGTGATCTCCTAAAGCTTTAAATAAATCCATTCCATTAACGCCCTTTCCGTTTTAATTTTTTTTAGTTAAATAAGTACAATAAGTCATTTTCTGATTAATTGATGAGAAGAGGGTAATAAGTCTAAAATAGTTACTGCAGGAAGTGTTTCCTCGTGTATAATTAAAGAATTAGCACATAAAACTAAGGATGGTGTAAATGGATATTAAACAACTGAAATACTTCATTGAAATCGCTAACACTAAAAATCTTTCTCAAGCAGCCCGTAATCTTTTTGTTACGCAGCCGACCTTATCATTCACCATCAAAAAACTGGAGTCTGAACTCAATACTAAACTGTTTCATCCTCATGAAAAATCCTTTGCTCTGACTCGCTCGGGCAAACTCTTATATAAAAAAGGAATGCATATTGTAGAAGAATTCGATGATATGGTTCATAAAATCCAACATATGAAATCGGATACAAAAGAGACTATCCGACTAGGACTAACCATTTTGTTTGCCGTACAGTACATGCAGCAAATTTCCAACTTTATCGCTACGCATCAAAATGTAGATTTAATCATTACTCAAAACGGGTCCCGTAAAATTCAGCAGATGCTGGCCAATAATGAACTGGATATCGGACTGGTATCCTTTCCGAATACTCAGTCCAATTCCATTTCCATCGAGGCACTTAATACCTCGACTAAAGGCTACAACGTTCATGTGGTGATACCCGAAAGCAACCCGCTGTCTCAGAAAGCCGAATTGAAATTTGAAGATTTAAAAGACCAGCGTTTCTCCACCTTAAATGAAAACTTCATGGTCGGCCAAATGCTCCTTGACCGAAGCAGACATCTTGGCTTCGAACCCAATATCGTCATGTATCACGATGATCTGCAAGTGCTCTTATACAGTCTGCAGACTCTCGACTCCATCTGTCTTCTCCCTATTGAATACAAGTCGATTGGTGAATTAAATGGACTTAAATGGGTTCCTCTTAAAGACAAAAACGATTATTTCTCTATCGGCGTTGCTTTAAAGAAAGGGAAAGCACCCACAAAAGCCATTAACGAACTAATAGATGAAATCAAGAAAAACTGATTACTTTTTTCAGCTTTACTCTTAATCAGGGTAAAGCTTTTTTAATATAGGTTGGATTCGTCAGTAAACTTGCTCAAGTTTTCTTTGACGTCCTGCAGGAAACGTCCAGCCTGAAGGCCATCGATAATCCGGTGATCAATTGACAGACATAAGTTAACCATATCAGCTGTCTTGAAACCACCGTCTTCAGTCGGCAGGAAGCGTTTGTTGATGCTTTCAACCTGTAAAATAGCTGCCTGCGGGTGATTGATGATTCCCATAGACTGAACAGAGCCGAAGCTGCCTGTATTGTTGACTGTCATGGTGCCCCCTGATATGTCACTGCTGCTTAGTTTGCCGTCACGAGCCAGGCCGGCCAGACGACTGATTTCCTTGGACAACCCACTTAAAGAGTAGTGATCTGCATTGTGAATCACAGGAACAAATAAGTGTTCATCGGTAGCTACTGCAATCGACATGTTGATGTCTTTATGGTAGACAATATTTCCGTTATCCCAAGACGTATTGATAATCGGGTGTTTTTTCAGTGCCTGGACCACTGCTTTGACAAAGAACGGGAAGAAGGAAAGCGAAATGCCCTCTTGTTTCTTGAATTGTTCTTTGGTCTTTTCTCTGAGCTTGACAATGTTGGTCACATCGGCTTCCACCATCAACCAGGCATGCGGAATTTCAGTGGTGCTCTGAACCATTTTCTTCGCTATCGCTTTACGGATACCGTCAGCCGGTACAATTTCATCCCCCGCAGACGTATGTGATACAGGTGATGATGGTCTTGATTCTGACTTTGGCTTCTGTTCCGACTGAGTATGTGATTCAGTTTGTTCAGGAGCTTTTTCAGCTCTAGGCTGGCTTTGACTGGAGACATCAAAGTTTTCAACATCTTTACGCGTAATGCGCCCGTGCTTGCCTGTACCTTCAACCTGTTTTAAATCAATGTCCCGTTCCTGAGCAATCCGCACAACGGCTGGAGAGTAGCGTGCTGAACTTTTCTCTGAGGACTCTTTGGGTTCTGAAGACTGCTTCGCGTCACTTTTTGTTTCTCGTTCCTGCGGCTGTTCTTCAGCTTCTTTGTCTATTTCCTTGTTGATATGATTGATGAATTCTTCACTTTTTTCTTCCTGTACGTCTTCTGAATCGGCAGAAACCTCTACGGTCTCATCTTCACCGTCTTCTTCTGTTTCAATTTTTACAATCGGTGTACCGATTGGGACATCCGTATCCACTTCTATCAAAAATTCTTTGACAATACCTGAATAATTTGATGGAATTTCCGTTGTGACTTTATCCGACACTGCTTCAGCTATGGGATCATATTTTTCAATTTTATCGCCTTCAGCTACCAGCCATACTGCAATGGAGGCTTCTGTGACACTTTCTCCCAAGTGAGGCATTTCTATGATTCTAATACTCATTCATTCATCCTCCTTAAAATTCTGCAAGTTCGCGCATGGCATTCAGCACTTTTTCTTCATCCACAAGGAATTCCCGTTCGAGTGCAATGGAATACGGCATGCTCGGAGAGTCCGGACCGGCAAGGCGTTTAATCGGTGCATCCAAGTCGAATAATGCATCCTCTGCAATAATCGCAGAGATTTCACTCATGATGCTTCCCTCCAGATTATCTTCAGTAACAAGCAGCACCTTACCTGTTTTCTTGGCTGCCTTAACCAGTGTTTCTTTATCAAGAGGATAGAGTGAACGCACATCGACTACTTCTGCTTCGTAACCTTCCTTACTTAGTGTTTCCGCAGCTTTAAGGGCATGATTCAGGACCATTCCATAGCCGATTACTGTAATATCATCGCCTTCTCTGACCACATTTGCTTTATCCAGCGGGACAACGTAATCTTCATCAGAGACATCTTCTTTAAGTAGACGGTACAGGCGCTTGTGTTCATAAAACAAAACTGGATCATCCGAACGAATGGCAGCTTTAATCAGCCCTTTTGCATCATGTGGAGAAGACGGGGTGACAATTCTCAAACCCGGCTGTCCGAATAGAACTTTCTCAGTCGACTGTGAGTGATACAGTCCGCCACGAACGCCACCACCATATGGTGCACGGTAAACTATTGGTGCAATCCAGTCGCCTTTCGTGCGGTAGCGCATGCGGGATGCTTCTGAAATCAGCTGGTTGACAGCCGGAAGAATATAATCAGCAAACTGAAATTCACCGATAGCGCGGTAACCTGTTACACCCAGACCAACAGCCAGTCCGCCAATCAGACCTTCTGTCAATGGTGTGTTAAAGCAGCGGTCGTCACCGAATTTTTCAGCCAGACCTTGGGTTACTCCGAATACGCCTCCTTTTACTCCTCCGACATCTTCGCCGAAAATTACTACCTTTTCATCTCGGGCCATCTCTTCTTCTATCCCCTTACGGATGGCTTCTAAATACGTCATCATTGCCATAGGCTTCTTACATCCTTTCTAATTCTATTAGTCTGCATATATCTGATCAAGAATAGTATCGGCGGTCGGTTCCGGCATTGCTTCTGCTTCATCAGTTGCTTTGTTGATTTCCTTTTTCAGTTCAGCATCAATGTCAGTCATTTCTTCACGCGTCATGTAGCCTTCGTCTATCAGCTGTTTTTCAAAGAGCAGCAGGCCGTCATTTTTCTTCATGTTTTCCAGGTCTTCTTTCGTACGGTAAACGGAATGGTCGTCGTCTGCGGAATGAGAGGTCAAACGTGTGACCATCAATTCAATCAAAGCAGGTCCATTTCCTTTGCGCGCTTCTTCTACTACCTGTTTGAATGCCAGGTAGGTTTCTGCAAAGTCATTTCCGTTTACCCGGATGCCTGGGAAGCCATATGCAGGGCCTCGCTCAGCCATTGTCTCATTTGCATACTGCTCATCTGTTCCAACAGAAATAGCGTACCCATTATTTTCAACAACAAAAATCAGTGGCAGTTTTTTTACTCCGGCGAAGTTCATCGCTTCCTGAACTTCTCCCTGGTTTGCTGAGCCTTCTCCTGTAGCAGTCAGGGTGACATAATCTGACTTTTTAAGCTGAGCGGCGTAAGCTACACCGGTTGCCAATGGGAACTGGGTACTTACGGTTGAAGAATGCGACACAATATTATGTTCTTTTGAACCATAATGGTTCGGCATCTGACGCCCATGGGAAGACGGGTCGTCTTCTTTACCCAATGACCCCAGCATAATGTCTTTAGCTGTCATTCCCCAGACCATACAGGCCGTCATATCACGGTAATAAGGCAGGAAATAATCTTTTTCCGGCTGAAAAGCCATGGCCATTGCGACCTGACCGACTTCGTGCCCCTGTCCGGAAATATTAAAGGATGTTTTGCCTATACGCGTCAATTGCCATAAGCGTTCGTCCAAGCGACGGCCAAGCAGTACGTGCTTGTACGCCTGAATCAGTTCTTCTTTTGTTAAACCGGATTCTTTCAGTTTTTTCATCGTCTCAACACTCACTTTCTTATTTATGAATCGCTAATTTGTAGACATCTAAAGCCGCTTCCTGAATGGCTTCTGACAGAGTTGGATGCGGATGAATGGCTTCTCCTATTTCAATCGGACTGGCATCCATATATATGGCAGTCGATACTTCTGAAATAAGATCCGTTGCATGCGGGCCAATAATCGATACACCAATAAGGTCATCTGTTTCTTCATCTTTGATGATTTCCACAAAGCCGTCAGCTTTTCCGTGAATCAACGCTTTTCCGTTGGAATTGAACTGGAAAGTACCTGTTTTGACTTTTCTGCCCTCCGGAACAGTTTCTTTCGTATAACCCACACTGGCGATTTCGGGAGAGGTATAGGTACACCTCGGCACATTAAGATAATTAATGGGTTCACTGGTTTCATGTGCGATATGGTCGACAGCCAGTTCGCCTTCTTTCATAGCCACATGAGCCAGCTGAAGCGTGTCGATACAGTCTCCAATTGCGTAAATGTGACTTTCTGAAGTCTGATAGTGCTCGTTAACTTTGATGCCTTTAGCATCGTATTTCACTGAGGTATTTTGAAGGCCGAGACCTTCAACAACTGGTTTGCGTCCGATGGCTACCATGACTTTATCAACGACCAGCGGCTCATCTTTCCCTTTTACCGAAAGGGTTACAGAACCGTCTTTTATTTCGGCATTTTCAACGAGCTGACCCACTTCAACTGATATGCCCCGTTTCTTGAACTGCTTCTGAAGCGTTTTGGATACTTGTTTGCTTTCATTAATGACTAGGCGGTCTAAAGCTTCAAAGAGTGTTATTTCGACGCCAAGACTGTTGAGCAGCGAGGCCCACTCCACGCCTATAACTCCCCCACCTATGATGGCCATTGTTTTCGGCAGCTCATCCAGCAACAGCATACCGTCCGATGACAGAATGGTTTCTTCGTCTAATGGAAGATGCGGCAGCGTCTGTGGAACAGAGCCAGTAGCGATAATCAGCTTTTTCGGAACATAGATTTCTTCTTCTTTCTCCGGATCCTCAAAGGTCACCGCCACAGCGCCTGAAACCGGTGAAAAGATTGACGGTCCTAACACCGCACCTTTTCCGTTAACCACTTTAATTTTATTTTTCTTAACCAGTCCTTGAACGCCCTGATGCAGCTGATCAACAATAGTCTGCTTTCGTTTCATGACTTTTGAAAAATTCACTTTCGGTGTCTCGGTCATTTCCAGACCAAAATCATCAGCCATTTTAAAGGTATCCATAACTTCCGCACTTCTAAGTAACACTTTGCTCGGTATACATCCACGGTGCAGGCAGGTGCCACCGAGTTTATCTTTTTCCACCAGCACAACGTCCATCCCTAATTGGGCAGCACGTATGGCGGCTACATATCCCCCAGTTCCACCACCTAGGATCAGCAGTTCTGTTTCAATCGCCATCTAATTCTCCTCACTTTTCATTTAATAATGCTTCGCTTCTTCTTTTTCTTCAAGTACGCGAATGACTCCTTCGTGCAGGGCGTCCATTTCCATTTCACCGGCCATCACTTCAACCGGGGCAATCCAGCTGACACGTTCTTCAATGTGCTTCACTACAAATTCACCATAAGCAGCGCCACCTGTCAGAATGATATAATCCACTTTGCCTTTCAGAACGGTAGCCATCTCTCCAATTGCTTTAGCAACCTGGTAGGTCATGGCTTCGAGATAAAGTCTGGCTTCTTCTTCACCGTTATCAATCCGTTCAATGACCCGTCTTAAATCAATTTCGTTTAAGTAGGACTTGATGCCGCCGTTACCGGCCAGTCTTTTTTTAATCTCGTCCAAGTCGAGCTGTTCATTCAGTATCATTCTGGCAAAATCATACAGTGGTAGACCTCCAGTACGTTCGGGTGTAAAGGGGCCTTCACCATCCAGGCCATTAACAACATCAATCATCTTACCTTTTTCATGAGCTGCGATACTTGAACCGCCCCCAAGGTGAGCGACGATGACATTACTGTTTTCATACCGTCTGTTTTTCTCCTCAAGAACTTTTCGAGCGACTGCTTTCTGATTCAAGGCATGGACAACACTTCTCCGTTCAATTCCCTTTAGTCCTGATACGCGAGCCAGATCAATCATTTCATCCACCACTACCGGATCAACTATATAAGCATCCACACCGGCAAGTTCGGCGATTTCATGAGCCAGGATAGCGCCCAGATTTGATGCATGTGTATTATATTTCTCTTCTGTCAGGTCATGAAGCATCTCTTTTTCAACAAGGTATGTTCCCCCTGGTATAGGCTTGAGTAAGCCCCCACGGCCAACAACAGCCTCTAGATGCTCTGCTTTAAAGCCTTCCTGTGCCATAAAATCGATGATAACTTTTTTTCTGAATTCTTTCTGTTCAATGATGCCTTTGAACTGAGCCAGTTCCTCAGCAGTGTGTCGAATCGTTTGAGTAGCCACTTCCTGCTTGTTCTCATATAAGGAAAGCTTTGTGGATGTCGACCCTGGATTAATGGCTAAAATACTCTTTTTCATAAATGACCTCCTGAAATATCTTAAATCGTCTGTCCTATTTGCATTAGCGCAAACTTTAACGCATATAGCTTACTGCGTACTTTGTCACTTCTGGATGTCAGAACAATTGGAACTTTAGTCCCTACAATCGTTCCGCCTATTGTTGCCTCTCCAAACAGTAGAATGGATTTGTACAGGACATTGCCGACATCAATATTTGGCACAACAAGTATGTCTGCATCGCCAGCGATTGGTCCTTCAAAGCGCTTGTGTTTGACTGCTTCTTTAGATAACGCCAGATCCAAGGACAGCGGACCGTAGACGATTGCATCCGTTGCCTCACTAAAACGTTCTGTCACGTTTTTGGCTGTCACTGAGGAAGGCATCTTCGGATTGAAATTCTCTGCTGAACTTAACAAGGCAATCTTTGGCTTATTTAGCCCGATTGAGTGACCGACTTGTTTAACATTTTCTATAATGGAAACAAGCTGATCTTCGCTTGGTGCGATATTCATACCCGCGTCGGTCAGCAAAATTTGCCTGTCAAGCGCCGGTGAATTCACCAGGGCCACATGAGACAGCAAGTCCTGTGCCTTTAAGTTGTATTCTTTTTTCAATACTTCCTTTAGTAAGGTATGCGTTTTGATGCCACCCTTTAACAAGATGTCTGCTTCTTTACTGACAACACTTTTTACAGTTTCCTCCATCATCTCTTTTTCGGAGTCAAACTGGCGATACTCCCAACTCTCTTCTGAGTCTATATTATCTTCAGTATCAAAAATGATGAATTTCACTTCATTATTAAATTCTTTACGACTTAAACGGACGAGTTCTAGTATTTCCTCTCTAGAACCACCGGCTACCGCAACAGTCTGCATAGTATATTCCCCCATCGTATGTAAACGCTTAATTTAAGTGTACCCTATATTTAAAAATGTGCAAATACTTAAAAACTATAGCACTATAAATTAATTTTATATTACTTTCGACTTGCTTTTCTTGATTTTATTAATCAGAACAATAAGAAAGTAGTTTATTCTATCAATTTTTTTTATAACCTAATTATATTCTTCTATATACAAAGCTAAAGAGAGCATAGCTTAGCTATAGCATGTGATTATTTTCACCAGTTTTAAAGCTGATTGTCTTGTGAAATGAGTATTGTGCTATACCTTTTAATTGCCTACAATACAACTTATAAAGCGTTTACATCATTTGTGCGTGTGTATGAATGCGTTTTAATTAGAGAAAAATGAGAAAAAGGTTCAAAAGCACTCATAAATCATGTATACTACTTTAATATCATCTTATTATAAGAGAAGGAGTGTTAAAGAAATGGAACAAAAAAGAGAGCAATGGGGGTCCCGGTGGGGATTTATCCTTGCGACGATGGGTTCAGCAGTTGGTTTAGGCAATATCTGGCGTTTTTCATACGCTATGGGAGAAGGCGGAGGTTCAGCTTTTTTAATTATTTATATTGTTAGTGTTCTTCTCCTAGGGTTTCCGGTTATGCTGATGGAATTTTCAATTGGTCGTCGGTCACAGGCTGATGCAGTTGAAGCATTTAAAAAACTAGCTCCTGGTAAGCCTTGGTTCGTAGCTGGTGGATTTGGCGTCCTTGCCGCCTTCCTGATTCTCTCATTTTACGGTGTTATCGGAGGCTGGTCCTTGCGCTATACACTGGAGTATCTGACCGGCGGAGTATCAGGCGACCCTTCAGACTTTTTCGGAGGTTTCATATCCAGTACCTTTGACCCAGTATTCTGGCAATTTATTTTCATGGCTCTTACTGTAGCCATCGTCTTCATCGGAGTTCAAAAAGGAATCGAACTGACAAGTAAAATTATGATGCCGATTTTAAGTCTGTTAGTTATTGCTTTAGCTATTTACAGCATGACTTTAGGTGGCACGGTTGAAGCGTTGGAATTCATGTTCATGCCCGACTGGAGCGCTTTTGCTGATCCTACTATTTATGTAACAGCTATGGGACAAGCTTTCTTTACTTTAAGTTTAGGTATGGGAATCATGCTGACTTACAGCAGTTACTTGGATCCAAGTTCAAAACTTCCGTCTTCTGCGGCCATCATCATTGTTTTGGATACCGCATTTGCAATTATATCCGGGCTAATAATCTTCCCTGCTTTATTTGCATTCGGACTTGATCCAGCTGAAGGTGCCGGACTGGTCTTTATCGTTCTTCCAAATATTTTTGAAGCCTTGGGTGGAATAGGACATATTGTCGGACTTGTCTTCTTTATTCTCTTCTCAATTGCCGCCCTATCATCCGCGATTTCACTGCTGGAAGTTTCTGTTGCCTACTTTATGCGCCGCTTGAACATGTCACGCAGACCGGTAACATTGATGGTCGGCTTAGCTATTACTCTTTTAGGTGTCTTGTCGTCTCTCAGCCAAGGTGCCATGGAAATTACTGTACTTGACCAAAGCTTCCTGGACTTTGTAGATGGGCTGACAGCGAATGTGCTACTACCTGCCAGTGCCCTGTTATCTGTTTTGTTTGTTACTTGGTCATGGAAAAAAGAAGACATTCTGACCCATACAGATATAAAAGGAACTGCTTGGGCTGAATCATTTATTATTGTTTCCAAGTTCATTGCTCCATTAGCCATTCTTGTCGTGCTGGTGATGGGACTCATCAACTGGCTCTAAACCTTTTTGGAAAGATATAATCCAAGTATTTATAATTTGACTATTCGTTTTAAAAGTTAACCCGTCAAACCAGGGAGGTTCCTCCTCTGATTTGACGGGTTTTTTCGCGCGAACAACAATTATTAATCATTCTTCATTTCTTTTTAAAAATGCGAAGCATGATTATATGTAAAAAGAACTGAGTTAATGATTGTTCAATTAACTTTTCTGTTCGGAACACTGGTTAACTACCAGTTAATCAGTGTTTAGGATAAAACCTACTCATAAACACTAATTAATTATTTTAAGCATGTCCTTTTATAGAAAAAAAGCACAGAATTTCTGTGCTTTTTCAGATTAATGCTTTTTGGTTGTCATTTTAATTAATTTAAGTTATTTTTTATCAAAGGTCTTCGTGCTTCTGATGGTGTCTATATACCGGACCTGCTCCTCTATGGATTCACGCTGATTTTCCAGAAACGGGGGAAGTGATAATTTTTCTCCCAGAGTTTCATACGGCTCGTCTTCCATGAATCCCGGACCATCTGTCGCCAGTTCAATCAATATCCCTCCAGTTACACGGGCATAAAGTGATTTAAAGTAAAAGCGATCAACAAAACCTGAATTAGGCAGTTGGAACGACTTGTAGTGCTCAATCCATTTCTCGATAGCATCCTTATCGTCAACTCTGAATGCTACGTGATGGACAGTCCCGTACCCTTGACGGTGAGAAGCAGCTGACGGATCTATCTCCACTACTACTTGTGCTCCATTTCCACCCTCGCCCATTTCAAATAAATGGACATCCTTCTCCTGAGAAATTTCTTTCATGCCATATACTTGCTCCAGCACCGCTTTAATGTAGTCAAAATCTGGATAGGTGAAGAAGACAGGACCTAAACCAGTCAAGGCGTATTCAACTGGGACAGGGCCCTTCTGCCAAGGTGTTCCAGATTGTACACCTATGTTGTATTCGTCAGAAATAAGCTGATACCGCTGCCCGTCAAAATCCTGAAAACGCAGGACCTTTTTGCCGAACTGCTCACCAATTCCCTCATGCGTTACATCGTGTCGGTCAAAACGCTTGCCCCAATAGTCTAAAGCTTTATCTGTGGGAACACGGAATGATGTGCGTGAAATTTCATCGTTACCGTGCTCACCCTTTGGCGTATCAGGAAAATCAAAAAAGGTCATATCTGTTCCCGGACTGCCTTTATCATCTGCGAAAAACAGATGATAGGTCTGTATATCGTCCTGGTTGACTGTTTTTTTAACCAGTCTCAGTCCTAAAATATACGTAAAAAACTCATAAATTTCCTCAGCGCTACTGGTAATTGCTGTTACATGGTGTATCCCGTTTAGTTGTTTCATACAATTTTCCCTCCTGAAATATTATACATTTACATATTAATTCTTTCTCATCCGAAATAAACTTTTCCTCCAAAACCATCAGTGTTGTGGCATCTGTAAGCACTTAGAGCAAAAACGTCATTTTTATCTCGAATTCGAAATAATTATACCTTTTATTCTTTTCACTGTCAAATTATTGCATTTTTATTAAGATTACAACTGTTTGATAATATTTATTAATATTGATTGCTATCTGAGCGAGAATATTTTATACTTCCAATATAGAAAGCGTGGGGATTATTATGAAATTAGGGGAAATTATTAAGTTTAGGCGAAAAGAGCTTGGCTTAACCCAGCAAGAGCTGGCTAAAGATATTTGCGCTCAGGCACTTATCAGTCGGGTTGAAAAAGGCGATATTGTGCCAAAAAAATCGATTCTCGATAAACTTGAAACCCGATTAGGTTTGGAAAAGAACGAACTGATTAAAGCTGAACAGGATAATCAGAAAAAAAATGAACTGGATGACGTGAAGAAACAAATTCGCGGTTATTTGATAGCCCGTGATTACAAAACGATTGAACTGCTCTTAGACCATCACAAGCTACTGATTAACAGTTCACGCGACTTGAACGATAAAGTCTTCTTCTCTTGGATAGAAGCTTCTTTGCAGCACCAGCTTTATAATCAGAGTGACAAAGCTCTTGAAATTCTCAACGGAATGTATTTAGAGCAAGTTAAAGATGATCTGGCTATTGAAATTTTAAATGCTCGTGGGTTAATATATTATCAACGAGAAGAATATGAAGAAGCACTTTCCTCATATAAAAAAGGTATCAACCGCTTAAGTGATACAATTAATTATGAAGTTAAAGCCAAAATCATATTGAATTACTCACTGACACTTGAACAGCAAGGCTATAACAAAGAAGCCTTGTCTTACATTTCTGAAGGCATTGACACCCTGGTAGAAAACAATTCACTGTTTCTACTTGGTGACTATCATCACACGAAAGGACACATTTTCTACAAGCTAGGTAACTTAAATGAAGCCAAAGAAAACTTTGAATTGGCTATGCATTTGTTTAAACTCCAAAACAATCATAAACTTTTATCTTTCTCCCAATTGGCATTGACTGAAATCAATAACAAACTGTCTAAATAAAGGAGGAGTCAATATGAAGAAAAACAGGAAAGTATTCTCGCTTGTACTAATCGGGGTAATGACGCTTACGTTCTTTGTATCGCCATTGTCTATCCCGAGAATTCCACCTGTTGAACTACGCGCAGCCGTTGAAATTGACCACACTCTAGTTTAAACCGTCCCAGCCAATTGGACGATAAAAGATTTCACGTATTAGGTACCTATAACCGGACAGCAGGAAAATCCTGCTGTCCGGTTTATTTGTTCAGATAGCTCTGTACTCCGCCCTTTCAATATTGTAAGCATATTAATACTCAATTATTAAGTCATATGCTATTCTTAAGATGTTAATAAAAAACAAAAAGGAGTGCTTTACATGCCAGACAGACGTGACGAGGAACCAAGAAGAGACGAAGATCCGCGTAGAAGAGAAGAAAACCGACGAACCGGATTATTCGCATTATTTTTCATTGCACTTATTATAATAGTCGGGGTTGTTGTATTTATGTTCTTCTTCGGAGATGGAGACTCCCCTATGGACACCAATAACGGTGATCAGACAGAAGAACAAGTCGATGATAACGGTGATGACGATGCTGATTTAGATGTCGACATTGATCTAAATGATAACGGTGACGATGCTGATACGGACACAGATACCGATACTGATACAGACACAGATACAGATACAGATACAGACACGGATGACGGTGAATAATTACCATCTTAACACCGTGTGAATAAAGGTTATAATATATTAATAAAAGCTAAAGCAGAGCATCTAGCTGTTTTAGCTTTTTTCTATTGTCTTCTCAACTGATTTAAGAGATAGTTATTATACTAAATAGCATTTTAGGAAGAAGGATGGAAAATGGCTAAACAAATAAAAACAAACGTCATGAGACTTCTTGAACAGCATTCAGTACCCTATACAGAACATCACTATTTCGGTAACGATGTGGAAAGCGGAATGGATGTCGCTAAAAAAATGGGCAATAATCCTCAGCAGCAGTTTAAAACACTTGTGACTTCAGGAAAATCAGGTGAACACTATGTCTTTGTCATTCCCGTCAATAGGGAACTTGACCTAAAAAAAGCAGCTCGTGCCGTAAATGAAAAAAGCGCCGCAATGATTAAAGAAAAAGATCTTTTGCCACTTACTGGTTACGTACACGGAGGCTGTTCACCCATAGGAATGAAGAAGCAGTTTGAGACCGTGTTTCACCATACAGCTAAAACATTAAATACAATCATTTTCAGTGCAGGTAAAGTTGGCGTGTCCGTTGAAGTCAGTACAAAAGAGCTGAACGACCTATTCCCTTTTGATTATGCCGATATAATCAAACACAGCTTTTGACTAAAAAAAGCATCAGCATGGCAGTCTATCACTGCTCACACTGATGCTTTATCCTTTTGGTTCTCATTAGACAACACCACTAGATATTGGATTATGTCTGCTTCTCTTCCCATTCCGATTTCAGCAGGCCATATATCGCCATCGTAAAGTAGTTTCCGTGCAAAAATTCGTTATCCCTTCTTACTCCCTCTTTAACAAAACCTAATCGTTCCGGGACGTTTTTGCTTTTTTCATTCTTTTCTGCTGCCCATATCTCAATTTTATGCAGATTAATATACGTAAATCCATACTCCAAAATCGCTTCTGCTGCCTGTGTGACAATCCCCTTGCCTACAAAATCCGGCGAAAGCCAGTACCCTATTTCGCCACTGTTCACATCCCATGATAGCTGCTTCAAACTGATTGATCCAACCGGTTTGCCTTCATATTTTATCAGAAAGTGCATCCCTTTTTTTCCCGCAAAATGCAGGAGATATTTCTTGATGAGCCGTTCAGTGTCCGCTTCATTCTGAATCTCTTTAGCCCAGTTTCCCCATTCATCTAAATGGCTTCTGGAAGAATTAATTAATTGAAATAACTCTCCTGTATCCTGATAATCAATCAGCTTTAACGTCAGTTTATCGTTAATACTATACTCGAACATAGCTGTTCCCTCTCTTTTCCTGATTATACTTTTTTACCACTTAAGGATACTCAGTATCTATACTGACTAACCTTTTTAATGTTTGCATCATGGCTGTCTGTCATGCCGTCAAAAAATGCATAATGCTTTCGGCAGTATTCAATCAGCTCTTTATCCGAACCTTCATCTTTTAGTTGTTCAAGGTAGTAACGAGTCGCCGTCAGCCGTTTATTGATTTCATACTTGGAGTTGGTTACGGAGCCATGACCGGGCACGTGACACTTTACATCAAAGTCTTTGATTAGCTGCTCAGCTTTATCAATCGTCTGACAATAATCCTTGTAACTGCTCGTAATAAAAGGTATTTCTACATCGGACAAGTAGTCGCCCGAAAGTAAAATGCCCGCAGGCTCTATAACAGTAAACAAACCGTCTTTAGTATGTCCGGGTGCCAGGAAAAAATGCAGTGTCAGGGAACCCAATTTGAGCTTATCCCCATCGATTTTTATCAACCGGTCGACCGTTGGGTAGGTATGCTCATATGAGCGTGAAAGATAATACTGCTGGTCAAATGCTTTCATTTCATCAATGACAGCCTCTTTATTTTTGTTCATTTGAAAACGCTCTGTTGCAATGACGAAAGCCTCCGGAAAAGCACCGGCCCCTATAACATGATCAAAATCACTATGAGTATAGATAATATACAGCTTTCTATCATTCAGCCGTTCATCAATAAAACCTTTAATCATATCAATCTCTTCCGGAAGCCATGTTGGGTCCGTCATGATCAATGCCTCTTCTGATTCAATCACCGCTGTTGTTGTCTGATACAACACGCTTTTAAACACTGTCAGATTCTTGTCCTTATAATGCAGCATACATTAGCCCCCATAATCGCATAATTTAATATAAAGTCAGTATACATCTTATCTATTTCAGTTTATCATTAAATTAACGAAAAAACGATTTTATAAACCAAATAATTTGCCGCTTATAACGTATTGAACCCTTCCGCTGGCCAATCTTATCAGATTACAATCTCAATCAAGTAAGCTATAATCAATTTAAAGATAACGTCTGAACTGACAATCTGACAAATTCCTGTCAGGAAGGAGCGTGACCCCATGAAAAAAATTCTTGGTTGTCTTCTGGCAAGTGCATTGTTTTTAGGTGCCTGTAATACAGATGAGAATGGTACCCCTAACGATGAAACA
Organism: Alkalibacterium sp.; assembly: GCA_007692455.1. Classification (GTDB taxonomy): domain Bacteria; phylum Bacillota; class Bacilli; order Lactobacillales; family Carnobacteriaceae_A; genus Alkalibacterium. Next base: position 65,088 of record RECC01000044.1, read on the forward strand.
GAAGACATTTCAATGGCTGATCAGACTGACGAAACAGGTGTCGAAAACGACGAAATGGATAGTAATATGGACGACAACGATGGTGATGACAGTGAAATGGCTACGGAAGAAGCTGATAAAGACAGTGATACTGACTATGATAACGAAGAAGAGGTTGAAGCAGAAGATACTGAGGACTTTGAATTTGAAGATCTCGATGAACAGACACAGGCCGAGCTGGATCAGGATTGGGAGAACATTGACTGGGAAAATATTCGACTTACGCGAGCACAGTTTGACGCCGTGCTATACGATGTGCAGGATAATTTGAATGTGGAGACCGGTGAAGACGGTGAGCAAACCGTTTATATTGATAATATAGATTTTGACGGAGAAACTATTGAAATTACTTTAATCAACAACCAGCAATCCGAAATTGCTGATTTTGCCACAGGAATGTACGCTTGGGTGATAGACAGTTTTTACCGTCAACTTTATCTCAGTTCGGAGTACTCCAACTGGGAAGTCCAGCCCCGCATCATTATCACCGATCAAAACGGGGACGTTGTTACAGATGCAACTGAATTTATCACCTTTGATGAGTAAGGAATTTTTTTATGATTATATACGCTCTAACGCGATGTTTTAATCAGCATCGCGTTTTTGCATTGAAGAATGGATTGTCCCTGTCAGATTAAATGATTTAAACTGCAGATATAACGAAGTTTCCTTATCTAACCAGATTAAAAGCTGAGTCAAGGCACAATAAAAACCTGCATAAGACTGACTTAATGCAGGTTTTAATGAGTCATATTTTGGACAACACAAATTTCAGGTCTGATTTCTCCAAACTTTCAGAATCACTGACTGATATTTTCCTATAATCCCATAACTGAACCGCCTGATATTTTGACCGCTTCTCCTACAACGTTTTCTGCGGCATCTGTCAGCAGGAAGGTGATAGTATTCGCCACTTCCCGGGCAGTAGAGATGCGTCCGGAAGGCAGGTTTGCATTCTCAATTTTCAGCTGTTCTTCAAATGAACGGTTTTCTCTTTCTCCTTTACGCCGTATGCCGTCTCTTCCCATTTTAGTATCCACATAACCAGGGCAGACAGCATTGACACGGATATTATGTTCTATGGCTTCCAGACCAAATGACTGGGTGAAGGCATTGAGTGCAAATTTCGATCCGGTATATGCCGTTCCGCCATAAGTCCCTCTCAGTCCTGACAAGGACGAGACGTTAACAATTGCACCTTCTTTATTTTTCTTCATGGATTCATAAATCTGCTGGGTCAGAAGGATGGGAACAGTAAAGTTCACGTGCATGACCTTCTCCAGCTCTTCCTGAGTCAAGTCTTCCATCACACCGCCGCCTGTTATACCGGCTGAATTAACCAGTAAAGAAACAGGACCCATTTTATCTTCTGCTTCCTGAACTAATGTTTCTCTGTCTGAAGCATTCGTCAAGTCCGCTACAACAATGAATACTTTCGCTTCAGGGAAATCATCTTGAATCTCTTCTTTCAGTTCATTCAAGACTTCTTCTCTTCTACCGGTGATTGTCACGTCGGCCCCCATTTGTGCCAGGGCCTTAGCGGTTTCGTAGCCGATTCCTCCTGTGGCACCTGTTACTAACGCATGTTTCCCAGTAAAAACATCAGATGAAAAAATAGTCATGATTTTCCTCCTACACTAATTAGTTTTATGAGTATTCCTATCTTAAAGTTTTCCATAAATCACGTGGTTAATCCAGTATTATGTACTGGTCTGAGCCGTCTGAACACATTATCAGACTTTACCCTTTTAATGGAGACTGACATGCTGAGAAGTTTTAACTTTTGCAGTAACTATACTATGTATTTTTCTGATAAGTATAGTATATTATGAAAAAGAAGATACCGTTTAATGACTACATGTGAAGCTGACAGGGAGTGAAGCTATGAGTAAATATGTTATTTATCTACGCGGCATAAATGTTGGCGGGAAAAACAAAATCAGGATGGCTGATCTACGGGAAAAACTGACTGATGAAGGATTTGAGAATGTACAGACATATATTCAAAGCGGAAACATAGTGCTGGAGTCTGAATTAGGCATTAAGACTATTGAAGGGCTAGCAGAAAGAATTATAATCGATAATTTCGAAATAGACAGTACTCGAATAAAAGTGCTGGCGCTGGAGTATGGGGTCTACCAGAGGATTATGGAAGAAACACCGGATCACTTTGGCAGCATTGTTGAAGGCATCGATTACCGTTATGATGTTCTGTTTCCAATGGGCATCTCTGTCGAGGAAGTGATGAAAGATATTCAGGTCCGAGAAAACATTGACACTGTCTGGCATGGGAAGCATGCAATTTACTACCGTAGACCTGGCCCGTCTCATCCGGATTATACCAAAAGTGGATTGAGTCGTCTGGCACAAAAAGCCGTTTACCAGTCCATCACAATAAGAAACTGGAAAACGACTTTGAAATTATGGGAGATGTTGAATACTGAATAGCACGATTACGTCATTTATCATTCAGAGTATAAGGGCTTTTATGCTTACTGGTCTGTTTGGGATTATTTAATAGCCTCAATAGTAATTGCCAAAGCTCCAAACAATTCCTCTTGCTCTTTTGTATAGATAGCGTATGTCCCTTCCAGCATTTCGTCCATTGTCCAGCCTGTACAGCCCATTCGTTCAAAGGGCACCTGTTCATAGAGTTCTTTAAAACTATCAAACGGCTCCAGTTTGGTAACCTTTACTCTCATAGACTCCTCTTCTGACGGGACAGAAACGAACTCGATTATATCGCCTACCTTTATCTGTTGTCTCTTAGAATCATTTAACCGAATCTCTACTACTTTTCTTCCACTCTTAATATCTGAAAAGTAGGTCTTATACAAACCCATTCGATGTATCATTCTTCGCCTCCACTATTCCATTAATCTAAGTATTCTCCGTTGTTTCATTTTTTTCGGGACTAAACTTTGTTCGTGTCATTTCTCCCCAGGTTTTGTTCTGTCTTCTATATTTCACAAAAGCAGTGAATCGCCACCAAGCCGTTAGTTGTCTGTAGCCGAAATTTTCAATAACACTATAAAGCATCAGCAATAGATACTCTTTAATATCAGAGTATTTAGAAAAGTTATATTCATCCAATAAAATAGCACTACTGGATAGAAATACACCGTATAAAACAGAAACAGCCAAAAAGAGAAGAAAGAATTCAAAATTAATCAGGCCGAGCCAAAAGGATAGAATAAACGAGATGTAACCTAATATTTCAACTGCAGCTCCCAGCATTTCTACAAAGAAATAATAAGGCATCGCTATCAGGCCAACTGTGCCGTATTTGGGATTAAACAGCATTTTTTTGTGATTAAGTAAGCTGTCCATCAGTCCGCTGTGCCAGCGTTTTCTCTGACTTTTCAAAATCTTATACTGTTCTGGAACTTGTGTCCAGCACACGGGATCAGGAACAAATACTATTTTATACTTTTTTTTACTTTCTCTCATTTTTCGGTGAATCTTGACAATGAGTTCCATATCTTCACCAATTGTATCTTCAGTATAGCCACCCGCTTCAATCACTGTACTTTTTTTAAACACCCCAAATGCGCCCGAAACGATGAGTAAAGCGTTCAATTTTCCCAGACCTAAGCGGCCGAATAAGAAGGCTCTGAGGTATTCGACAGTTTGATAGCGGACAATACTCTTTTTACCTAAACGCACTTTTTCGATAAAGCCCTTGTCAACAGTGCAGTCATTTACCGGCCTCACTACCCCACCTGAGACAACGACTTCCGGATCTTCTACAAATGGTCTAATGACCTTAATTAAAGAGTCTCTTTCGATTATAGAGTCTGCATCAATGGAAGTTACAATAGGATATTTTGAGAGGTTAATCCCCGCATTCAAGGCGTCTGCCTTTCCCCCATTCTCTTTATCAACTATGATAATATTTTCAAAAAGTGAAGATAAGTATAGGCCTTTGACTTCCTGGGTATTAATGTTTCGTCTGTATGGCATATCTATCTTAGTCAGTTTAAATTCTTTAGTCAGTTCATGCAGTGTTGAATCCTTTGAACCATCGTTAACAATGATCAGTTGAAACTCACTGTATTCAAGACTCAACAGCGCTTTGACATTATCGACTACCGTTTCAGCCTCGTTATAGCACGGTACAATTATAGATAAGGGCGGTGTATAACTTGAAGAAGCCATATCCTCATAAGACCAGTATCGCTTCTTCTTTCTATCGATGTAGAGCGCCCGCATCGCTACGATAAAAAGTAATGCATAAAATGTGTTTACCGTTAATACATAGTACAATACAAAATAGTTGAACCAGACTATGCTTTCTGTCAGTACGTTCACTAAAATATCCATAAGAGACTCCTTTGCATAGTTGTTAAACCTAACTAGTTATTTTCTATTTATTTAAGGCTACTTTCTGTAAAACTGCTCCGGCCGCATCTTTTGCAAATCGGTCATCAGAGTATAATAAGTGATTCAGCGCATTTATCCCTCTGTCTCCATGTGCATAAAGGGAGTCAGCTGCATGATGCCTGACATACCAGTTTTGATCACTCATGTAGTCTATCAGGATATCCATTGACTTTTCTGTATTTATTTTTCGAAGCACCTTAGCCAGAAAGGATCTTACTTCCCACTCTGAATCATCTTTCACCGACACAATATCGTTTAAATAAAGATCGTCTCCGCTGTTCCCAATGTTGTAGCTTGCTTTCAAGGCAGCTATTCTGATTTCCTTCTGGGAATGTAGCACAGATGTTCTTATCCACTTCACACTATTGGAGTAATGCCTCTTCCCTAGTTCTTCCAGTGCAATAACCTGAAGAAACAAGTCATCTGACAGCATGCATTCTTCCAGTATGTCCTCAATGTCCTCTTCTACCAGTTCAAGCAGGGAGAGAACCTGATTCTTTTCCATTCGATTATCTTTAGCAGCTTCCTGTAATACCTCTTTGAGAAACTGCCTGTCACACATTTTAATCAGACTTTTTGCAGTGACGAATAAGAGTTGGTTGTCCTTTGTTTGAAGCTGCTTAAGTAAAACCGGTGCAAGTGTATCAAACTCATATTCTCCAGCCAGAAAAGTGCCCGTTTTCTTTTTCCAAACATTACTGCTTGACAGATTACGGGTTACTTTATTAAGTGTCTCATCTGTTCCTGTACGCTCCAACAGAACTTTACGCTTAGACTCTGGTATATAAGCATTGTAATCTAAAATAAGGGACTGGCACACTTTTTTCTCCAAATATGTTTTGGGTTCAACTTTTATTTCATCGTCCGGACTGGTAATAAACCGCACAAATTCATCTTCATATTCACTCTTGATGGCAGCTTTCTTCTTATTGATACTATTCATTGTCATTTTCTTTATTAAGACAAAAATAAAAATGCCCATGTTTATGCTTAGTAAACTGATTAAAATCAGCCATACATACCCTGTAATCATTTAGACCCAACCTTTAAGACGTTAGTATTTTTTTAATCTTATGTTCCAGAACATCAAGAGAAAATGGCTTTTCAAAGAAGTCATCTGCTCCCAGTCTCAGACTTTCTAATACTGCGGTTTCACTATGCTTTCCTGATATCATGACTATTTTAGGATCACTGCCAAAGTTTCCACTTTTAAAAGTTTTCAATACTTCTATGCCGGTGACTTTCGGAAGCATAATGTCGAGTAACACAAGATCGTACGCTTGCTGCTTCAACATCACTAAGGCTTCCTGCCCGTCTTTTGCATAATCCACTTCGTATCCTAAATACCCCAACCTGGTTTTAATAATATTAGCCAGCAGCAACTCATCATCTACGACAAGTATCTTATTTCTTGACGCCCCAGCTAATTCATTTTGTAAAACACTCTGATCTTTTCCGTTTTCTTTAGCCACATACAATGCCTGATCGGCTTTTTCCAGCAAAGCGGATTTAGTTTGGATGGATTCATTGAATTCAGCTACACCTGAACTGAATGAAATTGCACATTCCTGGTCGTCTGCCATCAGTTTGAAACGCTTCGCATTCACATCTGCACGAATGTTTTCCATTACGGCCTGAGCTTCATCTCCCGTGGTGTTGGGAAATAAAACTAAAAATTCATCTCCACCGAATCGAAACACTTTACTTTCCGATTTCAGATGGTCGGCAACCGTGTCTACAAAACTTATTAGTATATGATCCCCAAAAAGATGACCATAATTATCATTGATAGACTTGAAATTATCTAAATCAAGAAAAGCTACCGAAAAAGGCTCACCTGTTGACAAGTACTTTTGTTTTTCTTTTTCAAATTGTTTAATGAAATGCTTTCGAGTGAAGGCTTTAGTTAATTCGTCTTTATTGTCGCGCTCTTCATTCATCTTGTATTTTTTTATCGAGCCGTTTACCCGAGCAATTAATTCATCGGGGTCAAGCGGTTTTTGCAGGTAAATTTCTGCTCCTTTTCTCAGCGCTTCTATCCGTACATCAGTGTTATTCAAACCGGTCATAAAGAGTATGGGCACCTTGTTATTAAAGCGGCTGATTTCTTCATAGATGTCAAAGCCGGATTTTTCCGGCATGACAATGTCTATTAAAGCAAGATCTATCGTACCTGTTCTAATATAATCAACCGCCTCGCTTGGCTCATTAGTAATGAAGACTTCATAGCCTTGATTTTTCAGTAGTTCAGCTACAAAATCGAGCATTGTAATATCGTCGTCTACTACCAGAATTTTTCCGGCCTGCAACACTCTCTCCTCTTCCATGCTGTTAGTAAATGCCATCTCTTTTTCATCAATCAACATGTCACTCAATTGTTCTTCAATTAGCTCCAGTAATTTCCCAGTTCCTTTGACAAGAGCAGTGATGTGTTTATGGTTACTGGTTAACTGCCCTTTTTCCTTTGCCATTAGCTCTTCAATATCCGCTGCTGCTGCAGAGATATCTGATAACTCCAATGTGCCCGATGTCCCCTTAATTCGATGATAGAATTGGTACAAAGCATCGTAGTCATCTTCTCTCTCTTTATTTAAATACGTAAGCAAGCGGCGACTAACATGTGTAATCTGTTCATTGTTTTCAACTAAGAACGACTGCTGGCTTTTTTTTATCATATTATACAGCTTTTCTTTATTCAAAATACCCCTCCTGTGATTACTTCAAGCAGTTTTTGACTGCCTTTATGCAAACAATAGTTGCAGTGCTTATTGTTCATTCTTTTCAGACAATTCAATCAATAATTTAGACAAGACTTCTGGAGAATAGGGTTTAACGAGATAATCATATACTGGTTTTACCGTTATTATATCCGAATTTTTTTCGATGGCAGATGACACAATTATTGGAATATTTTTCGTCTCTTCGTTTTTCTGAAGCGTATGAATTAAATCCCAACCGGATATGCCATCTTCCAACATGAGATCAACTACTATCCCTAATAATTTACGTTCTTTGACAATTTCCACTATATTTTCGTTGTTAAGATAATGAATCACATTGAAACCATATGACTTAAGTGACTCAGAAAGCATCATAGCCATACTGATATCATCTTCTACAAGCAAAACATTTCCTCTTGATTCGAATCCATGACTAAACTCTTTCTTTAACAGGTCATCTTCTATTGTTGACTCCAATACTGGGAACGTCACAGTTACCTTTGTACCTTTATGCTCTTTAGATTCCATCCAAATTTGACCTTGATGCGCCTCGACAATTCCTTTACTAATTGCCAGCCCTAATCCGGTCCCACCTATCTTTTTGCTGGCACTGTTATCTATACGTTTAAATTTCGTAAAGATATCTGATAATTCTGACTCAGGTATGCCAATCCCCTTATCTTTCACATTAATCACAATCTGGTTATTCTTGTTTTTTATCTGAATTGCAATTTTTCCACCTGAAGGTGAAAATTTGATGGCATTACTGATTAAATTAGTAAAAAGTTGAATGAGACGACCTTTGTCTGCTAACACTGTTGACAGATTTGCTGAATCCTCCAAATAAATCGGATGATTCTTTTCGTGTTTAAATGTATCAATGACTTCAATCAGAATCTTATTTAAGGTCAATTCTTCCATGTCATATTCTTGTTTGCCAGACTCAATCCGCTGAACATCTAGAAAATCATTAATTAAATTAGTTAATCGTTTAGCCTCTTTGAAAATTGTTTCCAAATATTTCTTCTGTTTCTCTGGCTTCAAGTCTTTCATTAACAACATTTCTGTGAAACCGAGCACACTCGATAGAGGTGTTCTCAGCTCGTGACTGACGGTGCTCACTAATTCTGATTTCATGGCATCTACTTCATATTCCTTAGTGATGTCACGGTACATGAAAATCGTCCCTGTTTTAATGCCTTCGATGAAAACAGGAGATGTATAAATTTGGAAATAGCGCGATTTATCATCGTTCATCTGACAACGAATAGAATTCAATTCTATAGCATCAGGGGCAATACTCTCCGTGAAAAATGTTTTAATTTTACTGGTATCCTTGCATTTGTCCGTGAAATCATTTATCCAAGTATCTTTGGGTATCGTTTTATTTATTTTATAACTCTCAATATCTACCAATTTCAGTAATTTATCGTTTGCCTGAAGCATATCGCCTTCAAGTGAAACCAGCTGCAGTCCTTCGGTAACATTCTGAACAATGCTTTCGTTTAAACTTCGCTCTTTTTGTACATCTTCATAAATGTTTATTCTACTCAAAGCTATACTCAATTGCCCTAATAGGATAAGCATTTCTGATATTTCTTCCTCAGTAAATGGATGGCCAATTCTAGTTAATGCAAGAACTAACTCAATTTCTCCCTGATCATTTTTTACTGCTGCATATAAATCATAACTGTAGACAGTGTCCAGCGAGATGCCTTTTTCAGTCTTGTACGCTTCTCTTTTTATGACAATATAGCTCTCCGATTTCAGCCGCTCAAGTATATCTTCCAGATAGTCATCTGTTAAAAAGCGCTCTGCATGGCTTTCAGCCACACCCTTCAGCGCAAACTGTTTCTGCTTGATACTGACTAACATCCCTTTATCGAAAGCGAATGCTAATTTGAAATAATCAAATACACTGTCTAAAAATTCATCTCTATCTACTGTTGCTGTCAATTCTTTATTCAAATTGCTATAGCTTTCGGTTTTTTCCTTAGCTTTCTGTGTTTCACTCAACAATGTCTTCAAGGTTAATTCGTTTCGTTTATTTTCAGTAATATCAATCCCAATGAGGATAAAGCGGTAGGCTTTTCCTCGGTCATCTAAAAAAGGAACGATAGTTGCATTGAGCCAATAGCACTCACCGAATTTTGTTTCGTTTTGCATTTTACCCGTCCAGATTTTGCCTTTCGTAATCGTTTGCCACAAATTCTCATAAAATGTCTGATCATGCTTGCCACTCTTTAAAATGCGAGTAGTATGCCCTATCAGTTCTTCTTTTGAAAATTGCGATATTTTACTGAACATATCATTGACGTTTAGAATGATCCCTTTTTCATCAGTGATACACAATAGTGCTGACTGATTTAATGCTTTATTTATGTGTTCGACTTCCGTTACGTATTCCTGAAGCTGCTTTTGATTAAACTCCAATTCATCTTGCTGTGACAACAGCTCTTCATTCTGTGCCGTCAATTCTTCTTCTTTATCTTGAACCTCTACAGCCATTTCATTAAATGAATAGGCCAATTCACTCAGCTCTGCTAACTGATAATTTGAGTCTAAGTGTGTACTTCTACCTCTTCTCAAATCATTTGTAGCTAAAATCATTGAATCAAGTGGGTCAATAATTTCTTTAAGTAAACTTTTTATGATGAGAAAGAATAGAGCGAAACTTGTCAGGCCCAGTACAATGAAGCCAGTGGTAAAGCCATTAATTAAACTGATTCCCTGATCGAAAATCGCTTCTCTTTCAATGTTTGCCTCTTCATTAAACGACTGAGTATAGTCTAGGAATCGATTGATTTCAGTGTTTGTTCCCCCACTTGATAGATCCCTGAGCGATTCATAGTCATCATCATCAACAAAACTGATAGCAAGCGGAAGAAGGTTTTCAGTGTAGTTGATGTAAAAATTCGATAAAATTGTGTTTAACTCTTCTTCCTCAGCTGAAAGAGAAAGGGTTTGAAAATAATCGATGTCATTTCTGAAAATATCTAAATTTTCATCCAGCAGTTCCAATTCACCCTGATCTTGAAATGCATAATACCCTCTTGCTCTAAACAGTACCTGAGTTAAACTTTCATCGAGATTATTAATCGCATTGTACTTCAAGGTGCTTTCCTCGTACTGATCAGTAATTTCAGATTGTGCACGCACCAGTGTAAAAATGCCTACAGACATGATAAAAATAATGAGTGCCAGCAGTAGTGCAGCAAATTTGTAAAATTTATGTTTGATTTTAACTCGCTGTTTCCCCTTTTCAATCATTGATCAGTTCCTCCACTATTTGATACAGCTCCATGGGACTGAAAGGTTTTTTCATGAAATAATCCACACCAGCTTCTTTGGCTTGCACCTGATCTTTTTCTTGAGTTTTTGCTGTCAGCATTAACACATACGTTTCTTTAATCCGGTCTGAATCAATTTCCCCCAGCAGCTCAATCCCTGTCAGTTCGGGCATCATGTAATCCAGTATCATGACGTCATAGTTAGTCTCATTGATTTTCTTGATAGCCTCCATGCCATTCTCTGCTTCATCAACCGTACAATCTAAGTCTTCTAAACTGTCCACTATGAGCATTCTCAAAACCATCTCATCGTCTACTACTAATACATTTTTCATTTACTTATTCCCCCGTTATCGTCAATAGGTAATCCTGTATCACGTCATACGATTCTTTCAGTCGTTCTTCATATTCTGGCTCTTCCCATTTGTCCCAGCTATATGGCAGCATTTCACTGTCCTCTGGTAACTGGTCAATCAGCTTCTGATCTTTTGATGCAACGGCATTCACATAAATTTGCTCGATGAATTCAGATGCTTCCAGTCCTTCTGGCCATATGTCGCCAAGAATTTCTTTTTGACTAGGGTCTTTAACGTTCAGCAATAGCCACGGAATGCGAATTTCCAGTAAACCACTTTCATTATTGATTGTATAATCTGCAAGTGAATCAAACGACTCACTTTCGGGATTACCAATACCTTCTCTCAGCAGCCCTGTCTCATAATAATCAAACGGAATGAATTCTCCGGTAGAAGGGATAGTCATAGGCTTAGACAAAGCAAAATGAATCCCGTTAAATTGCCCATCATTGTTTTCTACAGCTTCAGCATCATCTAACATCTCCAGTTCATAGCCATACTGGAAATAAAATGGATCGTAATAGCTGTCCACCCAGACTCTGTTCTCATTTTCCGCGGATATGTCAATCACAAAATCAATGCCTTCTTCAAAAGTAAGGTCCTCAACAAAAGGTACCGACTGATTTCCCTGATCAGCAATGGTATTCAGCATGATGGAAAACTTCATCTCTTCATCCCACTGACTCTCATCAAATTCCAGCATGAAATAAAGATACGCTTCATCATGGTCAACAGAGAGAGCCTTGAGTATCCCCTCTTCTTGAGTCGCTAACTGCTCTGTTTCTTCCCACTTTTCCAAGCTGCCATCAAGTGGTTTTGAATGCGTTTCAAAACCTAAAATTCCAAAACGCTGCTCATTTGTTTGTACATTTGACCAGTAAGGTCTACGGTCTGGATTATCCAGCTCCATCGTATTCCACGTGCGCTTAAACCATTCGTCCTGCCAGGTAAACATAATACCTCCTGCAGCTCCCTGTTCGAAAATATCCTCGAACAAGCGGACAACAGTCTCTCCTTGCTCCTTCTCAGACATAAAGCCTTGATTCCATCCGAAAGGATTCCTATGTGTCATACCTCTGGATGCAGGAATACCAAATTCCGCAACAACTAATGGCATACGATGTGCTTGAATCAACTCATCTAAATAGCCTGCGTAATTATTCTCTTCGCCTCTGTGGTCGATGAAGTTTATATAGTCTTCTTCGTAATTCAGGAAATCAGGATAATATGGATAAATATGATAACTTGCAAAGTAGCCTGTTTTTAACTGATCGCTCTCATAAATCGTATTGGGATCTACACTTACTAAATCTTCATCAACTGACGGTTCTGCAGGGTGATCAAGCAAATCAGTTGTCGGCCAGTTTGTGAAACTGATTGGATGCATAGTCTGGTAATGATCTACTTGATACTGTATAACGAACTCCATACGCGCAGCCAGCCATTTTTCAAATGCGTTAGCATCTTTTGTTGAGAAGTAGTCTCCTGTAAATTCCGGCAAATCTTCATGAATCGCTTTCGTTTCTTCCACCATTCGTGGGTACCACTCTACCCCAAG
>RECC01000080.1 GCA_007692455.1 Alkalibacterium sp.
CTTCTTGCTGTTCTCAAAAGCCTGAATAGCCAGTTCCCGACTTCTTTTATGATTGACAATCGGTTCCGGATAATCCTGACCAATCACGACACCGGCTTCTTCTTGTTCTTCTTCCGTCAGCTTCGATGGTTCGTGAATTTTTTTACCTTCAATGCCTTTCAACTCAGGCACATACTCTCGGATAAATGAACCATCCTTGTCGAATCGTTCAGACTGTGTGGTCGGATTAAACACTCTGAAATAGGGAACCCCGTCCGTTCCTGTAGAAGCGGCCCACTGCCAGCCGCCGATATTGCTGGCTGCATCATAATCAATCAGCATTTTCTGGAAGTATTTTTCGCCCCAGCTCCAGTTAATCAGCAGGTCTTTCACGAGAAAAGATGCGGTTATCATTCTCAGGCGGTTATGCATCCAGCCTGTTTCGTTCATCTGACGCATCGCCGCATCAACAATGGGGAAGCCGGTTTTCCCTTCTGCCCATTTTCTGAAATTGTCTTCATTATTATCCCAGTCAATTTGTCTAAAGTCTTCTTTTATCGACTGTTCCTTCTGGTTGGGATGTGTCGCATAAATCATATTATAAAAATCCCGCCAGGCCAGTTCTTGCACGAACGTCTCTCTGCTTTTAGACGCCTCTGCTTTCATCACTTCCCTGTACACTGTGCGAATGGAAATCTCTCCCGCCCGAAGATGTTTGGAGAGCCGACTTGTCGCGTCTTTATGCGGAATATCTCTGGCATCATCATACTCACTCAAGTGACTCTCGATAAATTCCGATAGACGCTCATGAGCAGCTTCAGTACCAAGTTCTACCGATTCAAGGTTAGGCTGTTGAGACAAAAACTCCTCAAACTGCTTCTGATCCTCTTCGAAGAGCTGGTCTTTGATAATTTTCTCAGCGTTCCAGTTTACCGTTATTTTGTCCGGCTTCTGCTTTTCTTTCCATTTATTAAAGTAGGGCGTAAACACTTTATAGGGAGTGCCTGAATTGGTCAGGATTTCCTGCGCCGAATGCAGGTGATGGTCATGGTAGCCGTGTGCGGTGACGCCCATTTCATTAAGCAGCTTTCCTGCCTGCTTGTCCCGTTTCAGCCCGTAGCCTTTTTCATCCCGATTAACGTAAATATCCGTCCAGTCCGGGCAGCGGTCTTTTAATTTTTGGAAGGACTCTTCCAGTTTGCCGTATAGTATCTGCAGCCTGCCACCATTACTCTCAATTTCTTTCTGCAGTGTCCGGACACTCTTAAAAAATCCAGCCTGATTCAGTGATCCTTCTTCCAGGAACTGGTCTGTATTCACATGAAATAATAGCAGCAGTTCGTCTGAACTCTCCAGTGCTTCTTTAAGGGCTGTATTGTCCTCAAGTCGTAAATCTCTTCTAAACCACATTACTGCTGTCATGGTTTGCCTCCTGACGTAAAATAACATTCTTAATTATTGTAACATAATATAGGAGAATCTATTATGCTGCCCGATTACTGATTGAGCAAATATTTGTTGATGTAGTATAGACTTTCCCACCTAAACTTTACTCGGGTACTTGATTAATGGAGTTCAGTTTTCTGAACTCTACCTTTTAGTCTTATTCTATGAATACGGTTCAGTTCACCATTATTTTTCGTCGCAAACTCCATTCAGGCTAAAGTACTCGAATAAGAAGTCTGATAAACTATACGAACACAGCAAAGGCTAAAGTTCAGATGTACTCGCCCCTCAATATGCTTATTAATGAAAAAGCAGCCCGCTGCTTTTCTCTTTACTGAACAACGAACACCTTAAGACGAAAAAACTCACCCGCATGCGAGTGAGTTTTTTTGTTTGTTATCTTTTATTATTCTGCACTAATTAGTTCAAGTGGAGCTGCAATTTCGTCTTCAATTGTTCCACCTGAGAAATACTCGTAGACTGTCTCAACAGCAATGGATCCCATTTCATATGGCTGCTGAGCTATGGTTGCATGCAGGCGTCCTGCTTCAATTTCAGCAAGTGCATCATCGTTTCCGTCAAAACCAACAACGACAACATCACTCATTCCTGCGCCTTCAAGAGCCTCAAGTGCACCTAACGCCATCTCGTCATTTTGTGCAAAAACTGCTTCAATGTCTGAATAAGATTGAATGATGTTTTCCATAACGCTCAGGCCTTCAGAACGGTTAAAGTTTGCTGATTGGCTCTCGACAACATTTAGTCGTTCATCTGCCACATTACGGAATCCTTCTCCACGTTCATTGGTCGCAGACGCTCCCGGAACGCCTTCAAGCTGAGCAACGCTGGCATCTTCTCCTACTAAATCAATGATAAATTCAGCGGCCATTTCCCCGCCTTCTACGTTATCAGAAGCAATGAAGGTCAGTACGTCTCCACCTTCACTTGAACGGTCAATGGTAATAACTGGAATTCCTGCTGAGTTTGCCGATTCGATAGCCGGTGTAATGGCGTCGGAATCAACCGGGTTAATTAGAAGAATATCCACACCCTGTTGAATCAAGTCGTCAATGCCGTTAATTTGAGTAGCCGTGTCGTCCTGTGCGTCAACGGAGCGGACAGTGGAACCATTTTCTTCTGCCGATTCAACAACACCACGCTGAAGGTCTCCGAAGAATGGGTTATTTAATGTGGAAATGGACAAGCCAATGGTAATCTCATCTGCTGCTTTTTCTTCTACTTCTCCGTTGTCTCCAGCCTGATCCCCTTCGAGGGTCGCTGCTCCACATGCACTTAACGCCAGTACTGCTGATAGTGATAAAAGACTGATTAGTTTTTTCATTGATAATTCCTCCATTTTTCTTTTTTTATTTTTTTCTATCCAATAATACCGCTATAATAATGACCACGCCTCGGACCACCTGCTGATAAAAGCTGGAAACACCGAGTAAGTTAAGTCCATTGTTCAATGTTCCGATAATTAATGCACCGATTAGCGTACCAACGATTCGGCCTTTACCACCTGCTAAACTGGTACCCCCGATGACCACCGCTGCAATGGCATCCAGTTCATAAGCTGTTCCTGCAGTGGGCTGTGCTGAGTTCAAACGAGAGGTTAAAATCAAACCGGCTAATGCCGACATCATTCCGGATATCGCATAGACCATGGTTTTTACACGGTCCGATTTTATCCCGGCAATGTATGCTGCCTGCTCATTCCCTCCGATAGCAAAGGTCTTGCGGCCAAAGGTCATTTTATGAAGGACGATAAACAGTATCATGAAAGCTGCTGTTGTAATGATGACAGGGAACGGAATCCCGAATAGATACCCTCTTCCGAAAAACTGAAAGGCAAAGCCTCCACCAAAGCCGGTAATTGGATTTCCTTCTGTATAAACGAGTGTCAGCCCCCGGTAAATGGTCATGGTTGCCAGTGTTCCGATAAACGGCGCTACGTTTCCTTTGGTAATCAACAGTCCGTTAATCATTCCCAGAAATGCTCCTATGAGCAGTCCGGCTGCTATTGCTATAACAGAAGGCACACCTAAGGCAATGATGCCTGCTGTCAATGCACTGGATAAGGCTAATGTCGAACCGACTGACAGGTCAATGCCCCCGGTAATGATGACAAATGTCATGCCGAAAGCAATCAGCGCGTTGACCGATACTTGTCTTAACAGATTAAGCAGGTTGTTCGGTCTGATAAAGTTGACGTTCAGAACTGTCACGATCAGTATAAGCACAATCAGCGCAATCAGCGGACCAAGCTTTCGATACAGTTCACTTCGTTTTTCTTTCTTTCTTGTAATTGCTGCACTTTTAGTTTCCATTATTTTCCTCCTGTAGCTAGGGTCATAATTCGTTCCTCTGATAACTCATCACGGTTCAGCTCACCTGATAGTGTGCCTTCATGGACAACCAGTACCCGGTTGCTCACGCCAATAACTTCAGGCAAGTCACTTGAGACCATAATGATGCCGACTCCTCTTTCTGCCAGTTCTTTCATCAGATTATATATTTCACGTTTAGCTCCTACGTCAACTCCTCTGGTCGGCTCATCAAGAATAAGCACACGAG
The DNA here is from genome assembly GCA_007692455.1 of Alkalibacterium sp. Taxonomy (GTDB): domain Bacteria; phylum Bacillota; class Bacilli; order Lactobacillales; family Carnobacteriaceae_A; genus Alkalibacterium. The sequence continues at coordinate 4,003 of RECC01000080.1, forward strand.
AACCGGCACCAATCCATTTAGCCAGAACCACTTTCTGCTGATTCCCTCCAGATAATGTCCCGACAGGCAACTCCATATGGGCCGTTTTGACGGTCAGCCGTTTAATGAGCAGATCGACAAACTCTTCTTCTTCCTTGTCATTAATCCAGCCGTTTTTTGAAAACTCTTCAAAGGCAGTCATGCTGATGTTATCCCTGACTGAAAAATCAAGAATCAGTCCTTCTGATTTTCTGTCCTCTGTCAGAAAGCCCATGCCTCTTTTGACTGCATCGGTTGGTGTTTTGATTTCAATTCTTTCACCATCCAGATAAAGCTCGCCACTATCAATACCGTCAATTCCGAAAATGCCTCGCATGATTTCTGTACGTCCGGCACCCATTAAGCCTGAAAACCCTAAAATTTCGCCGGCGTGCAGAGTAAAGGATATATTGTCGTAATCAGGCATATGCGTAAGGTTTTTCACCTCAAGTACCGGCTCGCCCTGCTTGTTGTCCATTTCCGGATAGTAGTCTTCGAGGTCGCGACCGACCATGTGCTTGACAATTTCATCATAGTTCGTTTCACTTGTCGGTTTTGTACTGATGGATACCCCGTCTCTCATGACGGTCACGCGGTCGCTGATTTCAAAGATTTCTTCCATTCGATGTGAAATGTAGACCAGCGCCACATTCTTTTCCTGGAGCTGTCTGATAATCTTGAACAGAGTCCGGATTTCTCTGTCCGTCAAAGCGGCTGTCGGTTCATCCATAATAATGACTTCCGCATCGTTCAGAAGCGTTTTAGCAATTTCCACCAGTTGCTGTTGGCCGACACTAAGCGTTTTCATTGTACGCCCGAAGGAAATATCAATTCCAAGTTCTTTAAAGACTTCTTCGGCTTTCTTTTCCATGTCTCTAGTCTGGACCCAGCCTAGCTTGTTTTTCATTTCCTTGCCCATGAACATGTTTTCCAGAACGGTCATATCCGGCCAGGTGATCATTTCCTGATGAATGAAACTGACACCGTGTTCTTCTGCTTCTTTTGGATTAGCGTAGACTGTTTCTTTGTTATTAATGAAAACCTCTCCGCTGTCTTTTTTATGAAGACCCGTCAGGATGTTCATCAGTGTCGATTTACCGGCACCATTTTCGCCCATTAAGGCGTGAACTTCCCCTGACTGAAGCGTAAAGTCGACACCTCTCAATACTTTGTTTTCTCCAAACGCCTTTGTAATGCCTTTCATTTCAACTTGCACTATGCATTCCTCCTAAAAAAGTACCCCTGCCTGTAAAATCACATTTGCGTACGGTGTGACTTCTCCGGTCCGGATAATCGCTTTCGCCTGTTTTGACCGTTCTTTAAACTCTTCATGAGACAGATACGAGGCTTCCGCTCCTTCCTTCTCTAGTCTTATCAGAACTTTTTCGTATACTGAATGGTTCTGCTCTTTTATCTCTTCTGCGAGCACTATGTGTTCAACCTTCATGTCAGCCACGACTACATCTAGCACCTCGATAAAGCCAGGTGTTCCCTGCCTTAATGCCAAATCGATTTTTTTGACACTGTCAGGTACGGGCAGACCGCAGTCTGCAATGATTACTTCATCTGTATGCCCTAAATCCGCCAGCACTTTGCTTATGTCACTATTTAAAATTCCATTCTTTTTCAAAGTCTTCATGCTCCTTCATCTGTTCTAAAGTCGGTGCGCCTGTCTGAGCTCCGGGCTTTTGAATTGACAAGCCGGCAGCCAGATTACCAAAGCGGATGCTGTCTTTCATAGTTAATCCTGATGCATGCGCAAAGGCGAAGGCGCCATTAAATGTATCCCCCGCTCCAGTCGTGTCAACTACCTTATCAACAGTGAGTGACGGAACGGTCTGAATTCTTTCACCGTCATGAAAAACGGCGCCCTTGCTTCCTAATGTCACAATCAGCTTGTTTGGGTATCTTTCAAGTAGTGTGCTGCGGTCTTCGCCCGGAAAAAGCACATCACATTCTGTCTCGTTAGGTGTAAGGAAGGTCACTTTTTCCAAAAGTTCACGGTCGATTTCACGAGCCGGAGCCGGATTTAAAAGCAGTGGTACGTTTAGTTCGCTGCATTTGCTTATCAGAAAATTCACTGTCTCAACAGGTGTTTCGTTCTGAACCATTACAAGGTCACTGCTTTGGATTATCGTTCCCTGTTCAATAACACTTTCCAGCATTTCTGGCGCATAGGCACCGTTAGCTCCCGGGACATAAATGATGGAATTGTCACCATCAACGAGAGTGATAAATGCAGAACCCGACGAATGTGTAACCCGTTCCACATTGTTTACAGAAATACCATTATCCTCTAGATTGCCAAGCAGTTCTTCTCCGAAAGAATCCACACCAACGGCTCCGAGCATAGTCGTCGCTGCACCTAGTCTGGCAGAGGCAACGGCCTGATTGGCTCCTTTTCCACCAAAGCTTGTACTGAATGCTTTTCCTTCAACCGTCTCTCCCATCAGGGGCCGTCTGTCTGTTTCAACGACAAAATCAGTCGATATGCTTCCTACTACTGTAATCTTTGCCATACAATCTCTCCTGTCTTTTATCTTAATGAATCTCTTTCAATTAATTTCGGTTTCAGTTTCACTTTCTTATTCTCTACATAATTTTTCTCAATTAGATCCACCAGCATCTTGGCGCCCTTGTAACCGAGTTGGTAAGCCGGTTGAGCAATTGTTGTCAGACCCGGATACATCAGTCTACTGAACAGCATGTCATCGTAACCAATAATTTGAATGTCTTCAGGGATACGGTAGCCTTTTTTTATCGCTTCTTTCATCACAGCCAATGCATACACATCGTTACTCGCAATGACACTGTCGAAGGATTGGAAGGTCTGAAACAGGTTCTGGGCTGTTTCTTCAGCCTTATCAACTTGATAGGTATCTGTTTCAAAAATCCGGTAGTCTGCATCCGCCTTATTGAGTTCAGCTAGTATGCCGGACAAGCGATCCTTTGCTCCGGAAACACTCTGTGGTCCCGCCATGACGATTATTTTTTTCCCGCCGGCATTCAAGATAGCCTGACCTGCCAGTTCTCCACCTAAACGGTCATCGGTTGATATGGAATATATCTCATCTTCTTTGGCCCTGTCCAAAAGTACAAACGGAACACTGTCGTTATACTTTCGCTGGCCGGAAGCTGCGGACAAAATTCCGCTGATATTATACTGAGAAAAAAACTTGACGTACATATCTTCCTTGTCTGAATTGTCTTCTACATTTCCCAATAAAACCATGTAGCCATTCTGCTGGGCATAATCTTCTACGCCTTTGGCCAGTAACGGGAAATACGGGTTAGAGATATCAGGTAAAAGCAACCCAATCATTTTAGATGTCTTCTGATAGAGTGACCGTGCCACTTCGTTTGGAATGTAACCCAAATCTTCGATAGCCTTTTCCACTTTTTTGCGTGATTCTTTCCCTACATAGCCGCTGTCATTTAGCGTCCGCGAAACTGTCGCTACAGACACACCAGCATATTCTGCCACCTGTTTGATAGTCACCATTTTTTCCACCCTCAATCTGTAACCGATTACACATTTAGTTTAACATGACTTTTTTTATTGTCAATAGAAAACGCTTTTATTTTTAAAAATATTTCCAGCTACTGATTGAAGCCATTATTAACTGGAAAACACTCTTTATTGGCATGCTGGAAGCATATTTAATATACTGGAATGCATAAGGCTTTTTTTAGGAGGAAATATTGTGAAGATGACAGAAGGTTACCCCTTGAGAAAAATAACGATTGGTGAACAGCTGCTGATGTGGCTGGCCTCGCCTGTTCTTTTTCCGCTTATCACATCGGTACTGGTCGGCATTATTTATGGTGTAATGAATACTGGGCAGTCACCAGATGAACTTTTGGAAGGCATTGGCAGTCTTGACGGGCTGATTAGCTTTATCGGCTTTACCGGCAGCCTTCTAGTGATGGCGTTGATCATCACCGTCAAAAAAATACCGCTAATGAATCGGAAGCAGTTGAGCAGAAATGATTCCGCCGGAGTACGCGGGCTGACTAAGGAAGACTGGAAGTTTTTAGCCTGGTTTGTTCCGGTGTCCTATGTCCTTTTTAATATTGGTGGAACAATTCTGGAAATTGTGATGGGCGGAGGCGAACTGGTCAACCAGGAAGCTGTCGAAGCGCTGGTGGTCGATACCCCTCTTTGGATGCTGTTCATCATCATTGTCATAGCTGCCCCCCTTGCCGAAGAATGGCTGTTTCGCGGCGTAATATTTTTCAGGAATGAGCACAATGAAATCAGCTGGACAACTTTAATCGTCACCTCCATCCTGTTCGGACTTGTGCACATACCGACGACGGTTGTCGCTGCCTATACGTATATCGGCATGGGCCTATTATTCGGTTACGCAGCCAAGCGTACACAATCTGTGGAAGCCGCAATTTTCTTCCACTTTGTCAACAATTTGATAGGCTTTATCGTATTAGCCGCTGCCGGATAATACGATAAATCATCAAAAAAGTCTGCCCTATATCAGGACAGACTTTTTTGATGCCTTTTTTAATTGTCTACATTGTTTATGCAAAAACTGTAAAGATTAGTCCAGCAAAAAGAAATAAAAGGACAATGCCTGCATTAATAGCTTGCTGTTTTTTCAGTGGTACGTTTTGATCGACAAAGTCTTGAAAGAAATACTGATAACTGTGCAGTAATATGTAATATAGTCCTACCGCTCCCAATGCGCTTATTACTGTCTGAAATGTAACAGACCCGGTTCGCGCCTGCTCTGTTAAAAATTGAATCATCAACAGAAAAGATGGAGCGATAATATACTCGTTAGTGGGAAATTGTTTAGGTTTTGATTTAGCGGATGTGGGTGGAGTGATAATCTTCATCATACCTTCTCTAAATGCCATACTAATGACGCCAGAAAGACCTCCAATAACAACTTTAGTCCACAGAGGTTCCTCCCAGAACACGACTAAAAGGATAGTCATAACTAGGATACCCGAGAGGCTTGATAGGGTTTCAATTTTTTCTTTACGCATATGTTGACCATTATCCTTTCTAAACGTTTCAGTCATTTTAAGAAAGCTTACTTATTTTCAATCTGCTCTTCTACTTTTCTTTCCAGCTCTTTTACCTTGAACGCAAGACTGGACACCATTAAGAAAAGGCTACTAATCAACAACAGTAAGATCGAGTTCCACATATCAGATATTAACTTCCTCTCTATAATATTAATATTTATCTATCATTTTACTCAATCAGCATAACACAGGCAGGAGCCCTTTTCTACAATTTTTCCTACTGTATAAGTATAGCTATCAATATGAGTGCAGCCTGGTGTAATGGGTAAAACCAGTAAAAAAAGTATCTCGGCAGCTGAGGCAGTCTGATGCCTTTTTTCATCCAAAAGAGTGGAACAGCCAGAACTGACAAAGCCTGCGTACTCAATCCAATCAGAAACTGGACCGCAAGTGCCCAAACAACTCCCTGAACCTTGTCCTTATTTTTCATCCAGTAAATCGCCCAGCCAAATAAAAAACCGTAAACACTGTACTCTGCAACAAAACTAAGCAGCAGGAAAACCAGAAAGTAGCGTTTGTATTTCATGGATAAGGAAAAAACACCCAGCAAAAAGAGCAC
>RECC01000042.1 GCA_007692455.1 Alkalibacterium sp.
AAAGCAAACAGGTGGGTCACTTTACCTAAGGCCCTCTCACTTCGGCATGCTCAACAGAAAGGATACGCCGAGTTTACCTAAGGCCCCCACTGTTCGGCAGACTCAGCCCTTTTGACCATTTCAGTCTGCCGAAGTCGCAATAATTCTGGAAAATATACCGGCGCTGTTATTATAAAACAATACAAAAATCCTCTCACATGCTCTAAAGCACAGTGAGAGGATTTTTATCAACGTTAGTTTACTGCATGACCCAATGATTTGGTTTAATTTCCTTGAACTGGGTACCAATGGTAATCACTTCGGGCTCGGCATCTTGATTGACTGCCTTAGCCGTTGCTTCATAATGCGGATCTGGAACAGGAATCGCTGATAAGAGACGCTTCGTGTAAGTATGAACCGGGTTTTGGAATAATTCTTCCGAATCAGCCAGCTCCACAATGTTCCCCTTATACATTACTGCTACTCTGTCAGAAAGCTGTTTGACTGTTGCCAAATCATGCGCAATAAAGAGGTACGTCAAATTCAGTTTTTTCTGCAGATCTTCCAGCAAATCGACAATTTGAGCCTGAACAGAAGCATCCAAAGCGGATAGCGGTTCATCCAGTACAATGAATTCCGGTTCAACTGCCAAAGCTCGGGCGATACCGATACGCTGGCGCTGACCACCTGAAAATTCATGAGGGAAACGCTGACTGAATGACTTCTCCAGGTCGACCAGTTCCAGCAGGTCTTCAACACGTTTTCTCCGATCTTTCTTCGATTTAGACAGCTTATGAATATCAAGTGCTTCACCAATAATATCCTCAACTTTTTTACGCGGATTCAAAGATGAGTAGGGATCTTGAAAGACGAACTGCACGCGCTTGCGCATCTCTTTCATTTGCTTTTTCTTATAGGTGTTCAAATCGGACCCTTCATAAACCGTTTCTCCGCTGGTTGCTTCATGCAGCCTTAAAAGCGTTCGTCCAGTAGTGGATTTTCCTGAACCGGACTCTCCAACTAGTCCCAGTGTTTCGCCTTTGTAGATATCAAAGGACACACTGTTCACGGCCTTGAGTATCTCTTTTCTGCCCAGAGGAAAATGCTTTGCCAGCTCTTTAACTTCGATGAGCTTTTCTCGCTTGCCGGTGTAAATTTCTTTCAACTTGGCTTTTGACTCTTCACTTTTTTCAGCATGAAGATTCGGAATAGCGGCTAGAAGTTTTTTCGTATAGTCTTCTTTAGGTGCACTGAAGATGTCTTTCGTTGTCCCGTGTTCAACCACGCGTCCTTTATTCATGACTATAATTTTCTCACACATATTGGCAACCACACCAAAGTCGTGGGTAATCAAAAGGATGGATGTCCCCGTCTTCTCCTGGATGTCTTTCAGCAAATCCAGGATTTGAGCTTGAATTGTTACATCCAAAGCCGTTGTCGGTTCATCGGCAATCAATAGTTTCGGTTTACATGCTAGAGCGATGGCAATAATAATCCGCTGACGCATGCCGCCGGAAAACTCAAAGGGATACTGGTCATATCTCGTATCAACGTCCGGTATACCAACTAAGTTCATGATCTCCTTTGCCTGTCTGGCAGCTTCTTTTTTATTAACATCCTGGTGAATCAGAATGGTTTCTGATATCTGCCTTCCAATTTTCATCGTCGGATTCAAAGAGGTCATCGGATCCTGGAAGATCATTCCGATGTCCTTTCCTCGAATCTTTCTCATTTCTCTGTCTGATTTCTCTAAAATATTCTGTCCGTCGAACATAATCCGACTGTCTTCATCAATCACTGCATTTTTCTCCAGCAGCCTCATGATTGATCGCGCTGAGACACTTTTCCCACTTCCAGATTCACCAACAATACCAAGCGTCTTACCTTGCTCAATATCAAAAGATACATCAGATACAACCTCTGATAGGCCATCTCCAGTAGAAAAAGATATCTTCAGATTTTCAACTTGAAGTAATTTTTCCGCCAATGTCATTCATTCCTTTCACTCTCATTCTTCGTGATGCAGGCCAGGCCCACTCAATCAAGCTGTATAATCTGTTTAATTTAAGTCTATTCGCTTATTCAAGAAGCGGTATAATACGTCCACTAAAATATTGACGAAAACGAACATGAAAGAAAAGACCAAGACGCCGCCCTGTACAATTGGAAAATCGCGGGCTCTGATTGCATTGATAATCAGTCGACCCAGTCCGTTGATGGCAAAAACCGTTTCTGTCAAAACGGCTCCGCCTAAAAGGGATCCGAATTGCAGCCCAACGACTGTTACAACGGGAACCATGGCATTTTTTAATGCGTGACGATAAATAACCATCCGTTCATTGACCCCTTTTGCGCGGGCAGTCTGGATATAGTCCATATCAATGACTTCGAGCATACTCGAACGAGTCATCCTGGCGATGATTGCCGAGCCGGCTGTTCCGAGCGTGATAACCGGCAAGATCATCTGCTGAGGACTTCCCCAGCCAGACGCCTGGAACCAGCCTTGACCAATAACGAGCCACTGGATGAGCATCAGTCCGAGCCAGAAGTTCGGCATGGATAGACCAAACAGCGCTCCGAACATAATGACGGAGTCGGTAAGAGAATACCTTTTGACTGCGGAGATTACTCCGGCAATCAAGCCCATAAATACCGACAACAGCGTACTGTAAAAAGCAAGTTCAATCGTTGGTGCGAGTCTTCCGAAAACTTCAGTTGAGACAGCCCGTCCACTTCGAACCGATGTCCCCATGTCTCCACGGAGAATACCCGTGACATAGTCCCAATACTGGACTGGAATTGGATCATTCAATCCCAGACGTTCTCTTACCAGTTCCAGCTGTGCCGGAGAAGCGGCTTCGCCCGCAATAATCTGCGCCGGGTCACCCGGGATAAGCAGAATCATGCTGAAGGTTAAAACGGTCACACCAATCAAAACAGGAATCGTCTGAATTAAACGTTTCGTTAAAAATTTAAGCACTATTATTCCCTCTTTCCTAATTTTTGGTTTTAGGATCTAGTGCATCCCGTAAACCGTCTCCGAATATGTTGAATGCCAGTACAACGACAACAATGGCTAGGCCAGGTATGGTCGCCACATGAGGAGCGTCCCACATATAGTTTCTTCCATCACTAAGCATAGCTCCCCATTCGGGTGTCGGAGGTTGTGCCCCCATACCCAGAAATGACAGACCGCTGGCAGTAAGCACAGATGTTGCGATATTTAATGTAGCCTGAACAATAATCGGTGATAAAATGTTCGGCAAAACGTGACCGGATATTATACGAAAATCGCCGGCTCCTAATGCTTGAACGGCCTCAATGTATTCCAATTGCCTTACTTCCAGAGTGGATCCTCTGGAAATTCGGGCGAATACCGGAATAGAGAACACTGCAACGGAGATAATCACGTTATTCAAGCTGCCTCCCAGCACTGCAACAACGGCCAATGCTAGAAGAATACCTGGGAATGCAAGTAGAATATCCATCAGACGCATGATAATGGTATCGACCCAACCTCCGTAATAGCCTGAAATAATTCCAAGCGTAACACCTGTGGTCATCCCTATGAGTACGGAGAAAAACCCAACTCTCAATGTAATACTCATTCCGTGAACGATTCGGGTAAAGATGTCCCTCCCCAAATGATCTGTACCAAACCAGTTATCTGCATTTGGTGTGGCCAATCGATTCGTTAAATCCTGTGCATTCGGACTCACTGTCGTCAGCATAGGACCAAAAATCGCAAGTAAAATGAGAAATAGAATCATGATGGCACCGATAAGCGCTGATTTATTTCTAAAGAACTTTCTCATAAAGTCTTTAAACCTTACAACATTCGGATTTGAAGGCGGCTGTCCAGAAATACCTCCAGCATTTATATTCACTTCTTCTTGCATAATGTTTTATCCTTTCTATATGAAGTAGCACGACCTTATTTTATACATAATAAGTATAAATAAACATCAAAGGCGCATAAAGTAATACAACATAGATTGTTTTTTATATTCTTACACATTTATTAGAATTTTGCAATATTAAAATTAGTTATAAATGAGTTCAGTAATATTAAAATCGTCTATTTGAAAGCACTTTCAAAAAAATAGAACCATTTATATAACAACTAAATTATATCAAGGACTAGAATATAATTAATTATTTTAATTTTTTCATTTTTAAGAAATATTTCTGCAATATAATGTGAAAACTAAAATCTTTAATCTATATGAAAGGATTTAGTATGATAAAAATATTAAGTTTAGATTAAAATAACGCTTGACTTTTTTCATAACTCAGATATAGTATTAATTATATTTAAAATAAAAAAATGACTAACGCATAAGAAGGAGTGTATTAATAATGATGAAAATGAATAAAAAGCTACTTTGGCTATCTTCATTCACAGCCGCTGCATTACTGCTGACAGCTTGTGGAACAGACGACAGCGATCCAGTCGATGATGCAAACGGAGAAGGCGATGATACTGAAGCTGTCGCAGGTGGCGATTTAGTTATTGCTCAACTGTCCGATGCGGTTTCTCTTGACCCACACGGTTCTAATGACACCCCGTCCAGTAACGTAGCCTTCAACATTTACGAGGCTCTACTGGTGCAGGACGAAGACATGGAACTTCAGCCTGGTCTGGCTACTGAATGGGAAATGGTCGACGATTTGACCTGGCAGTTTACCCTTCGTGAAGGCGTTACTTTCCACGATGGATCAGACTTTAACGCAGAAGTTGTTCAAGCTAACTTTGACCGCGTATTAGATGAAGCCGTTGCATCACCACGTGCTTTCCTTTACGAAATGGTAGAAGAAGTCAATGTTATCGATGACTACACTGTTGAATTTGTAACTGAGTTTCCATTCTCCCCACTTCCATCACACATTGCACACAATGGTGGCGGAATGATTTCAGCTGAACTAATCGAGGAAGACTATGCAGCAATGGAAGAAGGATCTGACCCAGGAACCGTCATTAACGAGAACCCTGTCGGTACTGGACCTTTCGCTTTCGAAAGCTGGGATCCGGGTGAAGAAGTTGTCCTCGTTCGTAACGAAGAGTATTGGGATGGCGCACCTGCACTAGACTCCATCACTTTCCGAGTGGTACCAGAAGGCTCTACTCGTCTGGCAGACCTGGAAACTGGATCCGTGCATATTTCAGATCCAATCAGCCCATCTGACATTAGCCGTATTGAAGGAACAGACGGTGTGTTTGTCAACCAGCAGCCATCTGTCTCACTATCTTACATTGGATTTAATGCAGAAAAAGAACCATTCAATGATCCTTTGGTACGCCGTGCCATTTCACATGCTGTCGACCAGCAAGCAATCATTGACGGAATCTATGACGGCATTGGTATTCCAGCAATCAGCTCACTTGCACCAGATGTCTTCGGCTTTGACGATAGCGTATCTGGTCTAGAACACGATCTGGACTTGGCAAGAGAATTACTTGCAGAAGCTGGATTTGAAGATGGTTTCTCTACTACTCTATGGACAAACGATAACCAGGACCGTATCGACACAGCAACAGTTGTACAGTCTCAACTGGAAGAAATTGGTATTGATGTAGAAGTTGAAATTGTTGAGTGGGGTGCTTACCTTGCTGATACTGCAGCTGGAGAACACGATATGTTTATCCTAGGCTGGAGCACAGTAACTGGTGATGCAGACTACGGAATGTACCCACTGTTCCACTCAAGTAACTTTGGTGAAGCCGGTAACCGTACATTCTTTGCTACAGATGAACTCGACGCACTGCTTGAAGAAGCACGTCAGAGCTCTGACGAAGATGAGCGTCTAGAACTTTACAGCCAGGCTCAGGAAATCCTTGTTGAAGAAGCACCTATGATTTATGTTCACCACCAAGAATTCCTACTAGCCGTCAGCGAAGATGTTGAAGGTCTATGGCAGCACCCAACAGGCATCCTGCAACTAAGAGATGTTACGTTGAACCAGTAAAACACTAATTAAAGCAAGCACCTCCTGAGACAACTTTAGTCTAGGAGGTGCTTTTTTTACAGTAATTTACGATTTTGCTCATAAATTAAAAAGAAAAGCAAAACAAATTGAAAGCGCTTTATAATTATTGTTTAATAGTGTATTATTAGCTTTAACCAGGGACATATTAATTAACATAGTACATAAAATCTAAAGGAGGGCAAAATGTATAAAAAATTAAGCATTATTTTACTGCTAACCATCGGAATATTATCTGCTTGTGAAGCGGAAGAGACTGATCAGGTTGCAGAAAGTGAAGAAACTGCAACAGAGAATACAGTTGAGACCGTCGAAGCAGAAGAAACGGATGATCAGGACGAATCGGATTTAGAAGAAGAGGTTGAGGTCGAACCAGAACCAGAAGAAGATGAGGATGTTGAAGAGGACGAAGAGGACATTGATGCAGCTTTAGAAGAAGAATCTGAAGCCAACGAGGAAGTCGAAGAAGATATAGAGGAAGCAGTTGAAGAAGAGGAAACCGAACCAGAAGAAGATGTCCCAACTGAATACCGCTCTGCTCTCAGCAAAGCTCAAACATACTCCGATATGATGCATATGTCTAAAGCAGGATTGTACGATCAGCTCACTTCTGAGTACGGCGAACAATTTTCTGAAGAAGCAGGACACTATGCAATTGATAATGTAGAAGCAAATTGGAAGGAAAATGCGTTGAAGAAAGCTGAAGACTATAACAACTTGATGAACATGTCCAAGGCTGGTTTGTATGATCAATTAGTATCAGAATATGGTGAACAATTTACTGCCGAAGAGGCACAATTTGCTATCGATAATATTGAAGCAGACTGGAAAGAGAACGCACTCATTACAGCACGTAACTATCAGGACATGATGGATATGTCCCCTGCGGCTATCAGAGACCAGCTCACTTCTGACTACGGTGAACAATTTACTTCTGAAGAAGCAGATTACGCGATAGATAATTTGGAATAGCCCATTAGAGAGCCCTTTTAATAAGGGTTCTCTTTTTGCACTCCAGCAAAAATGTTCGGTTTGGAAATCATACATTTCGTAACGAGTATTATTACAAAAGTTTGACTATTTTGAATAATTAATCAAAACAGTTGAAACGCTTACATTTATGTTGTATACTCTCTGTTATATAATAATAACAAAAAAGGGAGTGAGAGAATAATGAATGAAGATCAGAAAAAGGCCTTAGAAAAAATGCTGACACAGAAGCGAGAAAACGAAGAAAGAATTCGAATTAAAGATGTGACCAGTATTCTCTACCCGGCTAACGCTCCCGAACCTAACACAGTCAATCATGCATAGACACTAACTTTCTATAAAATCATAAACGGCAAATAAAAATAGTCCGGTAAACCTTGGCGTTACTCAGGGTTTTCCGGACTATTCACTTATGCTGCAACCACTATATAATGCCAGCAGAAGCTACATAAATTTTATAAATTAAGTAATTGTTATTTTAATCGAAATTTTTTTCAGGAAACCAGCTCATTTCCTTTTCCTCTTTATAATGTAGTCACTCACCTCCCTCACCACTTAGGTACATTTGCCAAAACACATACTCACCCCTATTTTTGTAAGAAATTATTGATAGTAAAGGCATGATAGCGGATACATTATCGTTGTGAAATAAATTGAATAATGATAGGATTGAACTGATATGGTGCTAAAAACTAAAAGATACGGGGAGGAAAAAGTTTAATGGAATATACTTATTTAGGACGCACAGGACTGAAAGTGAGCAGGCTTTGTTTAGGAACAATGAATTTCGGTACCTATACCAGCGAAGAGGATGCCTTTGCCATTATGGACAGAGCTCTGGATGTAGGAATCAACTTCTTTGATACCGCAAACGTTTACGGCGGCAGTGGGCAAAGAGGGCGAACAGAAGAAATCATCGGACGCTGGTTTGCGCAGGGTGGCGGCCGACGAGAAAAAGTTGTTCTGGCCACTAAAGTTTACGGTGGCATGGAAGATGAAACAGATGGACCTAATCAGGCTAACGGACTCTCTGCGTTTAAAATCCGCAGACATCTGGAAGCGTCACTGAAACGTCTGCAGACGGACCATGTTGAGCTTTATCAGATGCATCATATTGATCGCCATGCACCATGGGAAGAAATATGGGGTGTCTTTGAATCACTCGTTAATCAAGGAAAAACCTACTATATAGGATCCAGTAATTTTGCGGGATATGACCTTGCCCTTGCTCAAGCTGCAGCTGAAAAACGTAATTTTCTTGGATTGGTATCCGAACAGCACAAATACCATTTGCTATGCAGACTACCAGAATTAGAGGTACTTCCCGCTTCAGAGGATTTAGGCATTGGCGTCATTCCCTGGAGTCCATTAGGTGGCGGTCTCCTCAGTGGAAAGATTCTCGATCCAGAACCAGGCTCACGAAGTGAAAAGCGCGCAGCTGAACTGTCTGATCACGAACGAAAACAGTTAGAAGATTATGCCAAGTTATGCAAAGATATTGGTGAAACAGAACCGAATGTCGCTTTGGCATGGCTGCTGGCTAACCCGGCTGTGACAGCCCCTATCATTGGTCCAAGAACAATGGATCAGCTGGAGCAGGCACTTAAAGCTGTCGAAATAGATTTATCAGAAGACGTGTTGAAAGAACTCGACAGAATTTTCCCCGGCCCGGGCGGACGTGCGCCAGAAGCTTACGCTTGGTAAAAAATTGTGAGGCTAAGGTTTCCTTATATATACAGAAAGAAAGGATGCTCATTTATTTTGGGCATTCTTTTTTATTTGGGAGCACCTCTATTTTAGTGATGAGTAAGGCGTATAGTGAACACTATTAGATAAGTTTTATTATACTCAACATAAGAGATAATTGGTGCAGCGTCGGTAGTAAAATGACTAGCAGCAGAACCGTCATAGGTCTCATGAAAAAGGAGAAAAAACTATGAAAATACTCATAACTGGTGGCACGAACGGAATGGGAAAAGGCGTTGCGGAAGTACTGGCAGGTGCTGATAACCAGGCCCATGAGGTTATTATATTATGCAGGTCTGAAATGCTTGGAATGAAAGTTAGAGAAGAAATTATTGAAAAGACGCTTAATGAAAAAGTATCAATCGTTCTATGCGACCTCACAAAATTAAGCGATGTTAAACATGCTATTGATGAGATTCACACCCAACACACTTACTTGGATGGCATATTTATCAATGCAGGTTTAGGCTATGCTTCCGAAAGAGTCGAGACTGAAGATAGCATGGATCCGCATTTCCAAGTCAATTATTTATCTCATTTTATGCTGACCTTAAACTTACTGGATTTACTGGAAAAATCCCAAAGTGGCGGAAGAGTCATTTTCAACGTCACAGAAGGCGGAAAAATTAATTGGGACGATTTACAGATGGAAAACAAGTGGGGATATGAGGCAGGGATAAAACAGGCAATGGCAGCCAAACGAATGTTTCTTATAAAATTGCATGATGTGTATACAAATAAAGCGAGTTCGCAACTCTCATTTATTGGCTTTCAAATCCCTAAAACGGTCTGGACAAATCAAATAAATATTATTCCTGCCCCAATGAAAATGATGG